>NZ_CACSKB010000004.1 GCF_902706225.1 Microbacterium sp. 18062 | reverse complement strand
GCGGCGGCGAGGGAAGACAGCCCGAGACCGACACCGAGAAGACCCTCGCCACGATCTTCCACGACGTCCTCCACCTCACCGACGACATGACTGTGAGCGCGGACGACGACTTCTTCCACCTCGGCGGGCACTCGCTGCTGGCGACGAGGGTGGTCGCGAGGGTGAACTCCGACTGCAAGACGGCTCTGACGCTCCGGGACGTGTTCGACCATCCGACCGTGGCGGGTCTGGCGCGCGTCGTCGACGGCGTCGGGCTCATTGCTGAGACGGCGACGCGCGTGGGGGACATCGAGCGGCCCGACGTTCTGCCGGTGTCGTACGGACAGGAGGCGCTGTGGCTCATCGACCGGCTCGGCGGCCCCGGCGGACGGTACGTGGTGCCGGTCGTGCTGCGCCTGTCGGGGGAGATCGACGAGGACGCGCTCGGCGGTGCGGTGCGGGACGTCGTCACCCGGCACGAGATCCTCCGCACCCGGATCGTCGAGGTCGACGGAACGCTGCAGCAGGTCATCGTGCCCGCCGAGGAAGCCGTGGGGCGTCTGATGGTGGCGGCGAAGGACCTCATCGGGGCGGCCGACGATGTGGTGGACGCGTGGGTCGCGGATCTGGTGCGGGCGGGGTTCGACCTCGCCGTCGACATCCCGATCCGCGTGGGCCTGCTGCGCACCGGGGCGTCGGAGCGGGCGCTCGTCCTCGCGGTGCATCATCATGCGATCGACGAGTGGTCCTTCCCCGTCCTGCTGGGCGATCTGGCGACCGCCTACGCCGCGCGCGCGGAGGGTCACGCTCCGGGGTGGGCGCCGTTGCCGGTGCAGTACGCGGACTACGCGCTCTGGCAGCGGGAGGTTCTCGGTGATGCGGACGATGCCGGATCCGAGCTCGGGAAGCACCTGGAGTACTGGCGTACGGTGCTCGCGGACGCGCCGGAGGAGTCCACGATCAGCCCTGACCGGGCCCGGCCGGCCGAGCCCACCCATCGCGGTGAGGACATCGCGTTCGCCGTCGACGGTGACACCACCGCCCGTCTGCGGGAGGCCGCCGACCGGCACGGGGTGTCGATGTTCATGGTCGCCCAGACCGCGACCGCGGTGGCGGTGTCCGCGCTGAGCGGGGCCGACGACGTCGTGATCGGCTCGCCCGTCGGCGGGCGCACCACCGACGGCGTCGAGGACCTGGTGGGGTACTTCGTCAACACCCTCCCCCTGCGCCACCGGCTCCGCCCCGGCGACACCCTCGCCGACATCCTGAGCCGGGTGCGACGGACGGTGCTGGACGGGTTCGCCCATCAGGTCGCCCCCTTCGCGCACATCTCTTCCGCGGTCGGCGCGGACCGTGCGGCGGGCCGGAACCCGCTGTTCCAGATCATGCTCACCCACCAGGTGCGCGAGCAGGACGTCTCGTACCGGTTCGGGCCGGCCGCCGCTGCCCACGAGCCCGCGCCGCTGGGTGCGGTGAAGGCCGATCTCGATCTCTACCTCACCGACGCCTCGGACAGTCTGACCGGGTTCCTCAGCTATGCCACAGACCTGTTCGACCGGGGCACGATCGATCGTTTCCTCGGGGTGCTCAAACATGTCCTGGAGATGATCGCCACGGCCCCGAGCGCGCGTGTCGCGGACCTCGAGCTCGTGTCAGCGGGTGATCGGAGCGCCATTGCATCGTGGTCGACGGGTCCCGGAGGGGAAGCACCCGTGACCACTCTCGATGATCTCATGCGGGAGCGTGCGGCGGCGTCTCTGGATGCGGTGGCTGTGATCGACGACGTGACCGGCGGAGAGCTCACGTTCACAGGGCTGGATGCCCGCGCGAACGCTCTGGCCGTGCTTCTGATGAGGCGAGGAGTGTCGGTCGGCGACCGGGTCGGGGTGCTGCTGCCGCGTTCGGGCGACCTCGTGGCGACGTTGGCCGGCGTGGTCCGGGCGGGTGCGGCCTATGTCCCGCTCGATCCGGGGTATCCGACTGAGCGGGTGGGGCAGATCCTCGAGGACGCCCGGGCGGGTACGGTCGTGACCGACACCGCGACGGCTGGCGCGCACGCAGGCGTGCTCGCAGCGGCGGGCGTGAGTGTCCTGTCGATCGACGACGTGGATGCGCGGGCGCTGCTCGATGCGGGAGCGCCCGACGCGCCGGTGCTGTCGCGTGCTCTGGCCTCGTCCGATGCCGCAGCGGTGATCTTCACGTCCGGCACGACGGGACGTCCGAAGGGAGTGGTGGTTCCGCATGGCTCGGTGGTGAACCGGCTGACCTGGGGAAACCGGGAGCTGGGTTTCGGCCCCGGCGATGCGGGGCTGATCAAGAGCGGCGTGGGGTTCGTGGATGCGTCGACGGAGTTGTTCGGTCCGCTGACGGCGGGCGCGAGCGTGGTGGTCGTCGCCGACCGGGTCGCCCGTGACCCGGAGGCTCTGGCCGGCGCGGTGCGCCGCCGGGGCGTGACGCATCTGCTGACGGTGCCGAGCCTGGCCGACGCGCTCGCGGGCGTCGCGGACGCGGCAGACGCGTTCCGGTCGGTGCGGTCGTGGGTCTGTTCCGGAGAGGCGCTGACACCGGGCACCGTGGGAGCCATCGCGCAGGCCGCGCCGGGTGCGGTGCTGCAGAACTTCTACGGATCCACAGAGGTCACCGGCGACGGCGCTCGGACGGCGGTCTCCGTCGAGGACGCCGATGTCGCCCACCGCGTCCCGATCGGGCGTCCGGTGACGAACACCACGGTGCGCGTGCTGGACGGATGGCTGCGTCCGGTGGGCCCGGGCGCCGTGGGCGAGCTGTATCTGGGAGGGGCGCAGCTCGCGGACGGATACGCGGGTCGTCAGGCGCTCACAGCGGAGCGGTTCGTCGCCGACCTGTTCAGCGCCACGGGAGACCGGCTCTACCGGACCGGGGACGTGGTCCGGTGGGGGGAGGACGGGAGGCTGGAGTACCTCGGCCGGTCGGACGACCAGGTCAAGATCCGCGGATACCGGATCGAACCCGACGAGATCCGCCACGCCCTGGAGACCCACCCCGCCGTCGCCGGGGCTGTCGTGGTCGCGCTCGATCACCCCGCAGGGGGGAAGCACCTCGCCGCATACGTCACCATGCGCACCGGTCAGACCGCGACCGGTGAGGAGCTGCGGGCGCACACGACCGCGCACCTGCCCGAGTACATGGTCCCCACCACGATCACCGTCCTGGAATCCTTCCCGCTTACCGTGAACGGGAAGGTCGACCGGCGAGCCCTGCCCGCCCCGGACGTCCTCGTGGCCTCCGGTGCCGACGGCAGGGCTCCTGAGACCGACACCGAGATCGCTCTCGCCACCGTGTTCCGCGATGTCCTCCGCCTCGACGGGGACATGACGCTCTCGGCCGACGACGACCTCTTCCGCCTCGGCGGGCATTCCCTGCTTGCAGCCCGGGTGGTCGCTCGCGTCAACGCGCTGCGACGCTCGTCGCTCACGCTCCGGGACGTGTTCGACCATCCCACCATCGCGGGACTGGCTGCGGCGGCCGACGCGGCGACGGGCGCCGCCGTGTCGACGCTGCACACGAGGAGGGCTCCGCGCCCGGACAAGCTGACGGCGTCCTACGGGCAGCAGTCGCTCTGGATCACCGAGCAGGTCGCGGATCGGGCGATCTATCGAACGGCGATCGTCTTGCGCTTCCGGGAAGCGGCGGACGTCGACGCGCTGTCTCGGGCCATCCACCGTCTCGTCGGGCGGCACGAGATCCTTCGCACCGCCTTCGTGTTCGACGACGCGTCGTCGTCCCTGCTGCAGGCCGTCCACGAGGCGCCGGGCCTCGATGGGCGTCTCCTGGCGGTCGAGGATGCGCGCCCGGGCGAGGTCGATGCGCGTATCGCGGAGCTGATCGCGGAACCTCTGGATCTTGCGAGTGATCTCGGGCTGAGGTACCGGCTTCTGCGGTGTGGGCAGGACGACGTCCTCGTCGCCCATGGGCATCACATCGTGACGGACGAGCAGTCCTCTGCGCCCTTCGCCCGTGACCTGAACGCGCTGTACCTCGCAGAGCTCGGCGGCGATCACGGGGAGCTCGAGGAGCTCCCCGTGCAGTACGCGGACTTCGCGCTCTGGCAGCGGGAGGAGCTCGGCGACCCTGTGCGGCGCGATTCCCGGTACCGCAGCGATCTCGACTACTGGGTCGACGTCCTGTCCGGCCTTCCCCCCGAGACCCCGTTGCCACTGGATCGCCCTCGCGTGGAGGCCGGTGGGCGAACCGTCGGACCGGCTGAAGCAGAGCTGTCGCTGGACGAGAGCGCGATGGTGGACGACCTGCTGAGCGACGAACGTGCGACACCGCTGCAGGCGCTGATCGCCGCGCTCTCGCTCACGCTGTGGCGGGAAGGGGCCGGCGTCGCCATACCGGTCGGCACTCCCGTGAGCCTGCGCGACGATCCGGCGCTGAGCGAGCTGATCGGATACTTCGTCAACACGGTCGTCGTACGTGCGGACATCGACGAGGACGCCGGTTTCGCAGCCGCCGTGCGCCATGTGCGCGACCGTGTGATCGGCGCGGCCGAGCACAAGCTCGTCCCCTTCGAGAGCGTGGTCGAGGCGAGCAATCCGCCCCGGCTCCCCGGCGTCAGCCCGCTCTTCCAGGTGATGGCCGCCTACCTCGACACGCCCGAGTCGGATGACGAAGCAGTCCTCGTGCCGCACCGGCCCCCTGCGATGACGGATGAGGACGCGCAGGCGACCCCCGCGCTGTTCGACCTCGTGTCGTCCATCAGGCGTGATTCCGAAGGCCGTCTCGCGCTTCATCTGAACGCTGCGCGCGAGCTGTTCTCGGCCTCGACGAGATCCCGCCTGATCGAGAGCGTGCGGCTGTTCCTCGCGCTGGGCGCCCGGCATCCGGCGCTGCCGGTGAGGCACCTCTCCCAGCTCGTGCGCGCCGCGTCGACGTCCCCTTCCGTCTCGGAGGATCAGGACGGAGCTGAGTTCCGGCTCGTGCTGCCCTCGTTCGACATCCGGGACGACTCCTTGTGGCGCGCGGCGATCGATCACCTCGCTCTCGCGGGCGGCCCGCGTCTCAGACTGGGCGTGGGGGATCAGGGCGGCGGAGAGCTGATCGGCCGCACGGAGAATCCCGAGGTCCTCGATGCCGCACGAATCGTGTTGAGCCAGCTCGTCACCGGGTATCGTTCCCGGACGGCGATGGACGTGCAGCCGGCCGCCGTCAGTGCGGCCTCGCGCACCGACGAGGAGTGCGCCGAGGCCCTCCGCGATCCGTTCTGGGAGGAGTGGGTCGAGGAGCTCGCCGAATCCGACCCGGAAGCGCTCGCGGGTGACGACACCGTGGGCGCGGCGCGAGAGCATGCCGTCGCGTCAGTCCCCGACCATCCTGAGACGACGGCGGCATCGACGCGGTCGAGGGTCCTGAGCGCCGTCATACGGGTGCTTCGCGACGACGGTGGACTCGATGGAGATGCGGTGGTGGAGATCACTGACGCCCTCCCAGGCCAGACCGTGCTCCGCCTCCCCGTCGTCGTTCCCGGCAAGCTCGTCGACGAGCTGTCGGACGAGGCGGGCGCCGCGCATGTGGAGACGCTCGTGGAGCCCATCCGGCGGCACGCGGAGGAGTATGGCGCGCTCTCGCGGCACCCGCGGTTCGGCGCGTTCTTCGACGATCTGCCTGAGCCGCAGGTGCGCGTCGACGTCTTCGAGACCGAGGCGCGGACCGTCTCCCCCGGCGACGAGGACCTCGTCGTCGGACGGGTGCCGGTCGTCGTCCGCGTCCTCATCGGCTCGAGGACCGACGAGGCGCAGCGCGCCGTCCGCGTCGAGGTCGAGACGGCGGCCGGCGTGCGGGTCGATGCTCCGGCCCTCGCCCAGGCGGTCGCGGATGACCTTGCGCGGAGCGGCGTCTCCGTTCCGGGCAGGGCGGAGAGCCTCCGCGTGCGTCGGGCCGATCGGCTGTCGCTCTCGCTCGACGAGGAGAAGGGCGTCCGAGCCCGCCACGGGGACGATGCCGAGCTCCTCCCGCTCTCGCCCCTCCAGCAGGGGCTCCTTTATCACATGGTGCGCGCCCGCGAGTCGGACGATCACAACGCCTACGTGTCACAGGCGACGAGGGAGCTCGACGGTCGGGTCGATCCCGAGCGCCTGCGCGATGCCGCTCGCATCGTCATCGACCGTCATCCCAACCTCCGGGCGTCCTTCCTGTCCTCCGGGGAGGCGCAGGTCGTGCCGGCGAAGATCGACCTTCCGTTCCGCATCGTCACGTCGGCAGACGGGATGCCGTCGGACGACGATGTGACGGCGTTCCTCGCGGCAGAGCGGCAGGAGCCGTTCGACTTCGAGGCGCCTCCGCTGATACGGTTCACGCTCCTCCAGCGCTCGGCCGAGGCTTGGACGTTGGTGATGACCTTCGCGCACATCCTCCTGGACGGCTGGTCGATGAACGCCGTGCTCGAGGAGGTCTTCGCCGTCTACGAGGACCCCGGGTACGCAGCCCGCGTGCGGCCCGCGTCGTTCCGTTCCTATCTCGATTGGCTCGACGAGCAGGACCTCGCTGCGGCCCACGGCGCGTGGGACCGCTATCTCGCGGATCTCTCCGGCCCGACACTGCTGTGGCCGGAAGGAGGGGATCTCGGCGATCATCAGGTCGAGACGGGAGAGATCCACCGGGATCTCTCCGCTTCCGAGGCCGCCGCCGTCCACGAGGCTGCGCAGAGCGCGGGGGTCACGATCGGGACAGTGCTCCAGGCCGCGTGGGGCATCACCCTCGGACGCCTGGTGGGGAGCGGTGACGTCGTCTTCGGCAACACCGTCTCCGGACGGCCGCCGGAGCTTCCCGACGGGGAACGGATCATCGGTCTGCTGTTCAACACCGTCCCCATGCGCATGGGCTTCTCGCCCTTCGACGCTGTTCGCGATCTTCTGGCGCGCGTGCAGACCGAACAGCTGAGCGTCATCGACTACCCGTACGCGTCGTTGACGAGGATCCAGGCGAGCGCCGGTCTGGGGGCGCTGTTCGACACCCTCTTCGTGGTGCAGAACCATCCGTTCCGGATTCGCGCGGAGGGTGACATCGCGGGTCTCCGTGTGGTGGGCGGAGACGTCGACGATGCCACGCACTACCCGGTCACGTTCGCGGTCAACCCGTGGCAGAGCGAAGGGACGTCCTTCATCCACGTCCGGCTGTCCTATCGTCGTGATGCGTTCGACGCGGATGCCGCCGGGCAGGTCCTCGAGCGCTACGTGCAGGTGCTGCTCGCACTCGTCCGACGCCTCGACGTCCCCGTCGGGCAGCTGTCCGCGCTCCTGGCGGACGAGGAAGGGCTCCCGGCCGGGCCCGATCAGAGCTCGCCTCTCATCGTCGAGGAGCTCACAGTCGCCGAGCTGCTCGACGCTCAGGTGGGGCGATCGCCGGATGCGACGGCGCTGGTGGCCGGGGACCGGAGCTTCACGTTCGCGGAGTTCTCCGCCGAGGTGAACCGCTACGCCCGGCTGCTGCTCGCACACGGTGTGCGGCCCGAGCACCGGGTGGCGTTGCTGCTGCCGCGTGACGAACGGATGGTCGTCGCCATGTTCGCCGTCTTCGCCGTCGGTGCCGCATACGTGCCCGTCGACACCGAACTCCCGGACGAGCGCATCGACTACATGCTCCATACCGCCCGCCCGACGGTCACACTCGTGACGAGTCGCGATGCGGATCGGCTTGGACTGGCGGCCGGTGTCGCGGTCGATCTCGATGGGAGGGCGGTTCGCGAACGGATCGCCGCGTTCGAGTCGGGACCGATCACCACCGCCGAACGCGGAGGCGGGCTCTCCCTCGATCATCTCGCCTACATCATCTTCACCTCCGGCACGACAGGGCGCCCCAAGGGTGTGGCTGTCGGGTACAGGGGGTTGACGAACATGTACGTCAACCATGTCGAGAGGATCTTCGATCGAGTGGTCGCGCACCAGGGCGGCCGACGGATGAAGATCGCGCACACGACCTCGTTCTCGTTCGACGCCTCCTGGGAACAGCTGTTCTGGCTGCTCAACGGCCACGAGGTGCACGTCATCGACGAGGAGCTGAGGCGGGATCCGCACCGCCTGCTCGACTACTACGACCGCACCCGGGTAGACGGCTTCGACGTCACTCCTTCATACGGCCAGGTGCTCGTGGACGAAGGACTGCTGGAACGCGCCAGGCCCGCAGGGCGCTCGGTGTCGGCAGAGGCCCCCGGTGTCGTCTTCGTGTCGCTCGGCGGTGAAGCGGTGCCAGAACGGCTCTGGCAGCAGCTGCGCGACGCGCCGGGCGTCGAGGCGTACAACCTCTACGGGCCCACGGAGTACACGATCAACGCGCTCGGCGCCGACCTCGCCGACAGCGCCACGCCGAGCGTCGGCGCCCCGATCTTCGACACGAGGGCGTACGTCCTCGACGAGAACCTCCACCCGGTCCTCCCGGGCGTCGCGGGAGAGCTCTATCTCGCGGGTGCCGGCACCGCACGCGGATACTGGGGCCAGCATGCGCTGACAGCGGAGCGCTTCGTCGCCTGCCCCTGGGAGCCGGGGCACCGGATGTACCGGACCGGCGACCTCGCCCGCTGGAACGCTGAGGGGCGCATCGACTACCTCGGACGCATCGACGAGCAGGTGAAGATCCGCGGGTACCGCATCGAGCCGGATGAGATCCGTGCCGTGCTCGAGAGCCACGCGGGGGTGACGAGCGCCGCGGTGATCGCGGCCGACCACCCGGGCGGCGGCGTCTTCCTCGCCGCGTACGTCGTGGCGATGGACATCGACGGATGGGATGATCTGCGCGAAGCGCTGAGGATCCACGCCGAGGAACGTCTCCCCGAATACATGGTGCCGACGACGTTCACGTGCGTCGAGGCCTTCCCGCTCACTCCGACCGGAAAGCTGGATCGGCGCGCTCTGCCTGCCCCTGACCTCACGGAGGCGACGGGTCCGGGGCGTTCCGCGGAGACCGACACCGAGCGGACGCTGGCACACGTCTTCCGCGAGGTGCTCCGGCTCGGTGAGGATGCCGTCTTCTCCATCGACGACGATTTCTTCCGGCTCGGTGGAGACAGCATCCTCTCGATTCAGGTGGTCTCACGAGCTCGGCGCGCCGGCGTCGCGATCTCCGCTGCCGAGGTCTTCTCCGCGCGGACGATCGCTGCGCTCGCCCGGCTAGCCGACGCGCGTGCGGGGGAGGAGCAGCGTGCACAGACTCCCGAGGCGCTCTCGTCCGGGTTGTGGCCGATCGCCGCGTCGGCGGTGGGCCTGCCCGGATTCCGGACGTTCGTCCAGTCGGCGGTGTTCACGACACCGATCGGCGCGGCCGCCGACCTCGTCGCGCGCGTGCTCACGCGGGTCGTCGATCATCATCCCGAACTGCGCGGCCGGCTCGTCCGCCAGGATGACGGCGACTGGCAGTTCGAGATCCCTCCCGCCTCCTCGGCGGCCGCGGAGGAGTGTCTGTCACGGGAGACGACATCGTGGGCATGGTCGGATCCCCGGTGGTCCGATCGGGTGGCCGATGCCGCGGCGGAGCTGGCCGAGTCGCTCGACCCCGAAGCCGGACGGCTGTGGGGGGCGCACTGGGTGACGAGCGACGCCGAGCCCGACGGACGTCTGCTGCTCGTCGTCCACCACCTCGTCGTAGACGGGGTTTCATGGCGCATCATCGGGGACGACCTGGCGGATGCAGCCAAGCTCGAGGACGGCACGACGTCGGACGCGCTGCTCACGGTCGGCACGGGACTCGCCGCATGGTCGCGCGCTCTCTCGGCGCGTGCGACAGACGCCGACATCGTCGCGCAGACCGATCATTGGTCGAGCGTGTCGACGGACGAGCCCCTGCTGGGCTCCCGGGAGCTTGATCCGCTACGAGACACGCGTGCCACGGCGGCTGCGGTGCCCGTGCACATCCCGGCCGAGGTGGCGTCGGCCCTGCTCGTCGACGTGCCGCGCGTTCTCTCGGCGCAGGTGAACGACGTGCTTCTGGGATCGCTCGCCATCGCCGTGGGGGCATGGCGGGCGCGACGCGGGCTGGCGGATCGCCGGGTGCTCGTCGGCCTGGAGGGCCACGGACGCGAGGAGAGCCTCGTTCTCGGTGCTGACCTGTCCCGTACGGTCGGATGGTTCACGACGTGGTTCCCCGTCGCGCTCGACACGGAAGACGTCGATCCCTCAGGCGCGGTCGTCGATCCGAGGGCGTCCTCCGACGTGGTGCTGCGGATCAAGGAGCAGCTCGCCGCCGTTCCGGGGAGGGGCATCGGCTACGGTCTGCTGCGCGAGCTCGCCCCTGACGCCCGTGATGCGCTGACCGAGGGACGGGGTCCCCAGATCGGCTTCAACTACCTTGGTCAGTTCGGCGGAGGCGACAGCGGTGGCGGATGGGCCCCTGCTCCGGAGCGACCGGGGATCGGGGCCTACGCGTCTGGCGAGCTTCCGCTCGGCACCGCGATCGACATCAACGTCGCCGCCGTTCCGGACGGCGCGGGATGGGCCCTGCGCGGGGAGATCGCCTATGCGTCCGGCGTCCTGGAAGACGTCGATGTGAGGGAGCTCGCAGAGCTGTGGGAGCAGGCGCTGGGCTCTCTCGCCGCCTACCCGGCGACGACGGCGACGGTGCGACGCTCGCCGTCGGACATGACGGCCCCCGGCTTGACGCAGGTCGACATCGACTCCTGGGAGCGACGTTACGGCGAGCTCTCCGACGTGCATCCGCTGACTCCGCTGCAGCAGGGGATCGTCTTCGAGTCTCTGGCAGGTGCAGGCACCGCGGGCGTCGACGTCTACGCGACCCAGAGCACCTACCGCATCGACGGCGACGGCGATCCGGATCGCTTCCGGGGATCCCTCGTCCACCTGCTCGCGCGTTTCCCCAACCTCAGGGCCGCGATCGCCGCGACCGCCGGCGGAGAGTCAGTCGCGGTCATACCCCGTACGGTGGATCCTCTCTTCTCCGTGGTCGATCTCGATGACGAGGCGGACGTCGAGTCGTCCATCGAGGAAATCGAGGAACGCGATCGTGTCACACCCTTCGACTTCTCGATCGCGCCCCTCATCCGTGCGGCGCTCGTGCGGCATCGCGGCGGGCACGCGCTCATCCTGACGATCCACCATGTGCTCGTCGACGGCTGGTCGACGCCGCGCCTGCTGCAGACGTTGTGGGAGGGATACGGACGGCCGGACTCCGCGGTCGAGCCCGACCCGGGCTTCGCCCGTTTCCTCTCGTGGCTGATCTCCCGCGACCAGCGGGTGTCCCTCGAACGGTGGGCCGAGGCTCTCGCCGTCGTGGAGGAGCCGACGCTTGTGGCGCCCGGCGCGGGCGGAGCGTCGGTCTTCCCCGAGGATGTCGTGATCACTCTGGATGCGCGCCAGACTGCGGAACTAAAAGAAGTGGCGCGTGCCGCTGGTTCCACGATGAGCAACCTGCTGCAGACGATATGGGCGGTGTTCCTGAACGCGATGACGGGTCAGGAGACGGTGGTCTTCGGCGCCACCGTATCGGGACGTCCTCCCGAGGTCGAGGGCGTCGAGGAGGCCGTGGGACTGTTCATCAACACCCTCCCCGTCGCGGTCCCGCTCGACCGCGGAGCAAGCCTGGTCGAGACGGTGAGACGTGTTCAGGACCGGAATGCGGCGCTGCTCGAGCACCATCACGTGTCGCTGCCCGACCTGCACCGTCTCACGGGGCATCGCCCCCTGTTCGACACCCTGTTCGTCTACGAGAACTACCCGTTCGACAAGGACACGCTCGACCAGGTCAGCGTCTCGTCCGGCCTCGGCCTCCGCGCCGTGACGGGGCACGAGTCCACGCACTACCCGCTCACGCTCGCCGCACGGGCCGGGGCGGAGACCTGGTTGAGACTGTCGTACCGGCCCGATCTGTTCGGCCCCGACGAGGCGGATCGGCTGGTCACGTCCTTCCTGCGCCTGCTCGCAGTGCTCGCGGAGGATCCGCACCGGCCGCTCGGGACGCTGGACGCGCTCGCCGAGGGCGACTCGGCGGCCGACGCGTCATGGTCCGCAGGCGCGCATATCGCGCCGCGCGCGTCGACGGTGGACGCCCTGCTGCGTGCACAGCCGGCGTGCACCCCCGACGCGATCGCCGTCCACGACGACGCCGACGGCCGCGAATGGTCCTTCGCGGCGTTCGACGCGAGGGTGAACGCCGTCGCTCGCCTGCTGACGGAGCGGGGCGTGGAGGTCGGCGATCGCGTCGCGGTCATGCTGCCGCGCTCCGCTGACCTCGTCGCGGTGCTGGCCGGTGTCATCCGGGCGGGAGCGGCGAGTGTCCCCGTCGATCCCGCGTACCCGGGCGAGCGCATCGGCCAGATCCTGGACCAGGCGCGCGCCGGTGTGGTCATCGCCGAGCGCGCGGCGGCCGAGACGCATGCCGACGTCCTCGGCGCGTACGGCGCCCGACTTCTGGCGGTCGACGACGAGGCAGTCCGTTCGCGGCTGGAGCGGGGAGAGCCGGAGGCCCCGAGCCTGTCGCGTCCGCTCGGCGCGCAGGACGTGGCGTATGTGATCTTCACGTCGGGAACGACGGGACGCCCCAAGGGCGTCGTGATCCCCCATGCGGCTGTCGTCAACCGGCTGGAGTGGGGTCAGCGGACCTACCCGCTCGGCCTGGGGGAGACCGTGCTCGCGAAGACGCCCGCCGTCTTCGACGTCTCGCTGCCGGAGATGTTCGCGCCGCTCGCCTTCGGCGGACGTCTCGTCGTCGCGGCCGACGGCATGCACAAGGACCCGCAGTATTTGCGGCAGCGGATCAACGGACACGGCGTCTCCCGGGTCAACTTCGTGCCGTCGATGGCGGATGTGTTCCTGCAGCAGTCCGACGAGCGGCTCGATGCGCTGTCGGTGACCATGCTGGCGGGGGAGGCGCTGCCCGCGGCGCTCGCCGAAAGATTCGGCGAGTCGGCGTCCGGCGCTCTCGTGAACGTGTATGGCCCGACGGAGGCCGGAGAGGTCACCGTCCACGAGGTGCGCGGGGACCACTCGGACGGTTCGGCCGTGGTGCCGATCGGACGCCCGATCGACAACAGCGTCGTCCGCGTGCTGGACTCCTGGCTGCGCCCTGTGCCCGTCGGAGGCACGGGCGAGCTCTATCTCGGCGGCGCCCAGATCGCGCACGGTTACGACGGACGCCAGGCGCTGACGGCCGAGCGCTTCGTCGCCGACCCGTCCACGGCGTCGGGCGAGCGGCTCTACCGTACGGGCGATCTCGTGCGGTGGAACCGGGACGGCGAGCTGGAGTACCTGGGGAGGTCGGACGACCAGGTCAAGATCCGGGGCTTCCGGGTCGAGGTCGACGAGGTGCGCAGCGCCCTCGAGGAGCACCCCGCGGTCTCGGCGGCGGTGGTGCTCCCGCACGATCATCCTGCGGGCGGGAGATTCCTTGCGGCGTATGTAGTCACGTCCAATGATCCTGGCACAGGGGAAGCCGACATCGTCGAGACGCTGCGTCACCACGTTGCGACGTTCCTACCCGAGTACATGGTGCCGACCACGGTCACCCGGGTCGACGCGTTTCCCCTGACGCTCAACGGCAAGCTGGATCGCCGTGCACTGCCCACACCCGATCTGGCGTCGGCTGTCATGGGAGGCCCCGGACCTGCGACGGACGGGGAACGGATCGTCGCGGACGTGTTCCGCGGCGTCCTCCGACTCCCGGCGGAGACGGCGTTGGGCATTGACGACGATTTCTTCCGGCTCGGCGGGCACTCGCTGCTCGCCATCCGGCTGGTGTCGCAGGTGAACGAGCGCACCGGCTCATCCCTCCTTCTCAAGGACGTGCTGGAGGCCGGAAGCATCGGGCGGATCGCGGCGGCCGCCGAGCGTCGTGCCGCCGGAGATGCCGAACACACGAATATGGCGGAGTCGATCCTCCTCCCGCTGAGGTCATCAACCGGCGAGCGATACCTCTTCTGTGCCCACGCCGGGTACGGCTACGCGTCGCTGTACGCTGACTTCGCGCCCTATGTTCCGCAGGACATCGGGATCGTCGGCCTGCAGGATCCCTCGCACGCGGGAACCGAGATCGACTTCCAGGATCTCGACGATCTCGCGGTTACCTACGCCAACGCCATCCAATGCGTCCAGTCAGAGGGCCCGTTCGACCTCCTCGGCTGGTCGTTCGGCGGGCACATCATGTTCGCTGTCGGCCGCGAGCTCGTATCGCGTGGCGAGTCTGTTGCCTCGGTCACGATCATCGACACAGACCCCGTGGAGGACCAGCCGTTCGGCGCAATGCTGTCGGCGCTTCCCCGTGCTCCCATCTCTGCCGATCGCGATGCCCAGCGGGAGTTCATCGAGGCGCACCGGGAGGAGCTTCTCGAGATGCTGGGAGCAGACGGTTTCGCCGACGAGAGGGAGCTGGGCGCATTCGCGATCTCGGGGGTGCGCTGCGCGCGGCTGATGTCGCGTCCGACACGCGGACGCCTCGTCACCGAAGCCCTCTTCATCGAGGCGCGTCGTTTGCACGACCCGCAGCGGCCCGCCGATGTGAGTGTCTGGGAGGACTTTCTCCCTGGTGCATCCGTGATCCGCCTGCCCGATGAGGACCATCGCTCGGTCATCCGGCCGGGAGCAGGGCTTCCGCGATGGGGAGCCCACTTGACACGACTGCTCGCGCGGCGAGCGGAAGGAGACGAGGACGCATGACGTTGAGAGTTGAGCAGGCAGAGATGGACGTCGCCGACGTGCTGTACATCGAGGCGACCGAACTCGACCACGAGTCCGATCTGCGCGACCAGGGCATGGACTCCGTGCGCATCATGGAGCTCGTCGAGAAGTGGCGTCGCGCGGGGGTCGCGAGAATCGACTACATCGTGCTCGCCGAAGATCAGCGTCTCTCTCGGTGGCTCGACGTTCTGGAGTCCCTGCAGGACGAAGGCGCGCCCGCGGCATGAGGGCCGCTAGCATCCGTCCCTGACCCACCAGACCGAGCGCGCCGCAGTCGGAAGCCGCGGCGCGCAGTGAGGAGTCCCCGTGCCCAAGTCGTCCCGAGCGATCACCGTCCACCCCGTCGTGCTGCGACAGCTCGAGGTGCTCCGCATCCACGACGTCACCCCCGGTATGCGCCGAGTGACGCTCACCGGCGACCAGCTCGGTGCGTTCACCTCATCCACAGGCTTCCCGATGCGCGAGTTCCGCAGCCCCGCGTTCGATGACGACGTGCGCCTCTTCTTCCCCTACCCGGGCGAGTCCGAGCCCGTGCTGCCTGTCCAGGGCGAGCACAGCACGATCTATCCGAAGGATCTCCGACCGATCAACCGGGTCTACACGGTGCGCCGCTACGATCCGGTGGCCCGTGAGCTCGACCTCGACTTCGTCAAGCACGGCACCGGTGCCGCCACCACCTGGGCATACCGCGCTGCGCCCGGCGACCGGCTGCACATCGGCGGTCCGGCAGCATCCCGTGCCTTCCCCGCGCAGGCCGACTGGCTGCTCGTCGCGGGCGACGATACTGCCCTGCCCGCCATCGGTCGCCTGCTCGACGAGGCTCCCGGGCATCTTCGGGCTCAGGTGTTCATCGAGATCGCCGAAGACGCGCACCGCCAGACTCTGCGCGAGCTGCCGGGCGTGACCGTCACCTGGCTGCCGCGCCACGGCGCCGAGGCCGGCACGACGCCCCTGCTGCTCGACGCGGTGCGCGGTGCCGATTGGTGGGAGGGCACCGCGTTCGCATGGGTCGCCGGTGAGCAGGCGGCGGTGCGCGACATCCGCCGTCACCTGGTGGACGACCGCGGCGTCGCGAAGGAGGACATCGAGTTCGTCGGCTACTGGAAGCGCAGCGAGGTCGTCGCGCTCGAAGAGGATGCCGCGTTGCCCGACCCCGAGAAGAACACCGCCGCGTTCGAGGAGTTCCACGACCTCGCGGATCTCGTGCCGCCGATCGCGATCCGCGCCGCCGTCGGGCTCGGCATCGGCGACCTCATCTCGCGCGGAGTGACCTCGGTCGATGCGCTCGCTGGCGCCAGCGCGAGCGATCCGCGCGCCCTCGGCAAACTGCTGCGCTATCTGCACGCCATCGACCTGCTGACCGAGACGGCCCCAGGCAAATACGGGCTGACCGAGTTGGGCGAGTTCCTCACCTACGAGTTCTGGGCCGACTATCTCGACCCGGAGGGAGCCAACGGCTGGCAGAGCGCAGGCCTGTTCGCGCTGCTCGAATCGGTGCGCACCGGCACCTCCGTGTACGCCTCGGTCACTGGCCGCGAGTTCGCCGATCTCAGGCGAGAGCAATGGTACGAGGACAAGCACCTCGACGCCGCCACGCGTTTCGCCACCTATGTCGCCGCGCCTCTGGCGGCCTCTCCGGCGCTCGAGCGCGTCGAGCATCTCGTGATCCACGCCGATACCGCGTCGGTGATCGCCCGCGAGGTCACGGCATTGCACCCGCAGTTGCGCGTCACCATCTGCGCCCTCCCGGCCCAGGCCGACTGGCTGCGGCGCGATCTTGCCCGGTCGGTTCCCGACCAGGCGCACCGCGACCGGATCGAGATCGTCGAGCAGTCGATCTTCGAGCCCTCGCCCGCCGCCGACGCGGTGCTCGTGTCGCAGTCGCTGGCGGCATTGCCGGATGCCGACGCCGCCCACGCGCTGCGGCGAACGGCCGAGAATCTCGCAGTCGGCGGACGCCTGTTGCTCGTCGAGCAGACCTTCGACACCGAGCAGCTCGACGAGCACGATGGCGAGGCCGACCTCATCGCTCTCACCCGCGACGGCACGGGACTGCGCACCGACGCCGAGCTCGACGTCGTGATCGCCGCTGCCGGTCGCGAGGTCGAACGTACCGAGACGATCGGATGGGGCACCACCGTTCGCGTGCTGCGCTGATCTGCGGCGTCCCGCATGCCATTCCTTCCCCTTCCCACGACGGAGGCCACGATGCCCACACTGCCGATCAACGGCATCGCCCTGAGCTACGACGAGTACGGCGCCCCCGGCGCCCCGCTGGTCGTGCTGGTGATGGGAACCGGCGCGCCCGGGAGCGTCTGGCGCTCGCATCAGGTGCCCGACTTCGTGGGCGCCGGGTACCGCGTGGTGACCTATGACAACCGCGGCATCAGCCCGGTGCCCGGCCAGACCGACCGGCACTGTCCGCAGATCGAGGTGCCCGAGCTGGTCGACGACCTGGCCGGTCTCATCGAGCACCTGGGCGGCCCCGCGCACGTGGTGGGCACTTCGCTCGGCGCCCGGATCGTGCAGGAGCTGGCGCTCGCCCGCCCCGACCTCGTGCGGTGTGCCGTGGCGATGGGCGCGCACACGCGCATGGATGACGCCGCCCACGTGCTGACCCGCGGCGAGCAGGAGCTGTTCGACCGCTCGGTGACGCTGCCCCCGGCGTACCGGGCGGCCGTCGACGCGCTGCAGAACCTGTCGCCGGCCACCCTGCGCGACCGGGCCAAGGCCCGCGACTGGCTCGACATCCTGGAGTACACGGCCGCGCCGATCTCGTCGGGGGAGCGCGGCCAGCTCGGCGCCACCGAACGGCTCGGCGACCGCACCCACGCGTACCGGGAGATCGACCGACCCCTGCTGGCGATCGGGTTCGCCGACGACCTGATGATCCCGTCGTACCTCGCCCGCGAGGTGTCCGACGCCGTCCCGACCGCGCGCTACGCCGAGGTCGCCGACGTGGGCCACTACGGCTACCTGGAGCAGCCCGAGCTGGTCAACCGGCTCGTGCTGGACTTCCTCGCGGAGGAGCGGCCCCGCTGAGCCGGGCAGGACGTGACCTCAGCGGGATGCCCCGATCCGCACGGGCCGCGCGGACCGGGCGCCGCCGATGCGGTCCGCCGCGCCGGAGGCCACGGCATCCTCCACCTGGTCGATGAGCCGCCGGAGCGCCTCGAAACCGCGCCGCGCGACCTCCCGCGGAGGACGTTCCCGGTACGCGGGGTTGAAGATCTCGAGCGAGAGCGGGCCGTCGTAGCCCGACGACAGCGCCGCGGCCGTCGCGCCGACGAGGTCGAGATCCCCCTCGCCGGGGAAGCACCGGTGGTTGCGGCTCCACGGCAAGAGGTCCATGGGCAGGCGCGGGGCGTCGGCCAACTGGATGAACCCCACGGCGTCGTGGGAGAGGTCCTCCAGCCCGCCGGCGTCCTCGCCGCCGGCGAGCAGATGGAAGGTGTCGACGACGAGGGAGAGGTTCGGATGGTCCGCTCGCCGGAGCACATCCCGCGCGTCGGCGACCCGGCTGATGCGGGTTCCCCACGCCAGTGCCTCGAACATCACGGCGATCCCGTACTCGCTCGCCATCGTTCCCAGCGCCGACAACTGTGCCGCCGACAGATCGCGGCTGCCCACCGCGTCGGGATCGGTGTTGGAGACGACCAGGATCGAGTCGGCACCGAGGCGTCGCATCACCTCGATCTCCCGCCGCAGCCGGGAGAGCACCTCGCCGAACTCGCGCCGGGGCACGCCCTCGGCGCGGCGGAACGGCTGGTAGAGCTCGATGGCCAGCCCTCGGTCCGCGCAGCGGCTCGCGCATTCCTCCGCGGACATGCCGGAGCGGCGGAGGTCGTCGTCGAGCAGTTCGATGCCGTCGAAGCCGGCCCGCGCGATCGCGTCGATCTTCTCCTCGAGAGTGCCCCCGATGGACACGGTCGCCATGCACGATCTCATCGGTGTTCTGCTCCCGCGCTCGTTCGGACTGGACCCGAAAGAAGTGCTGATCTGGGCATCTATGCCCCGATCGGATGATTAGCCTAGGCTAGCCTAAGTGTTAATGCGTGCGATGTCGAGGAACGGGACGGAAACGTCCCCGGACCCGACATGCGTCGTCACAGGGGCCGAAGTCGCCACCGATCCGGAAGGGGGAGCGGATGCCGAATCTGCTGGCCGTCAGCGACCTCCACGTCGGCTACGCGGACAATGCGCCATTCGTCGAGGACATCCGTCCCCGCAGCGCGGGCGACTGGCTGATCGTCGCCGGCGACGTCGCCGACCGCTTCGACCAGATCGTCGCCACGATGCGTACACTTCGCGACCGCTTCGACACGGTCGTCTGGGTGCCGGGCAACCACGAGCTCTGGACCCTGCCCGGTGACCCGCTGGGTCTGCGCGGGGTCGCGCGCTACCTCCGGCTCGTGAGAGCCCTGAGGGACATCGGTGTGACCACCCCCGAGGACGCCTATCGGGTCTGGGACGGCGAACACGGCCCGGTCGTCGTCGCCCCGCTGTTCCTGCTGTACGACTACACGTTTCGGCCTGCGGAGACGCGCTCGAAGTCCGATGCGCTCGCGGTCGCCGAGGCGGCGGGCGTGCTGTGCACCGACGAGGTGCTGCTGCATCCCGACCCCTATCCGACGCGCGAGGCGTGGTGCGCGGCGCGGCTCGAGCACACCCGGGCACGCCTCGATGCCTTGCCGGCCGACGCTCGCACCGTGCTGGTGAACCACTTCCCGCTCGTGCGCGAGCCCACCCGGCGGCTGCGGTACCCGGAGTTCGCCCTGTGGTGCGGCACCGAGCACACCGTCGACTGGCCGGTGCGCTACCGTGCCGAGGCGGTCGTGTACGGGCACCTGCACATCCCGGTCACCGCCCGGATCGACGGCATCCCGCACCATGAGGTCTCGCTCGGATATCCGCACGAGTGGGATGCGCCCGGAGCTCTGCCGCGGCGGGTGGTGCGAGTGCTCGGCGACGGGGGCGGGGCATGACGACCGGATTGCCGACGCTGCTGCCCGCTGCGGTCGAGGTCGAGCAGACGACGGTCGACGTCCCGGACATCGCGCTCTTCCCCCAGGAGCTCGCCGCCGTCGCCGGCGCCGTACCCAAGCGTCGCGCCGAGTTCGCGGCCGTGCGCGGCTGCGCCCGCCGTGCCCTCGGACGCCTCGGCCACGCGCCCGCGCCGATCCTCCCCGGACCGAACCGCGAGCCGCAGTGGCCGGCGGGGATCGTCGGCAGCCTCACCCACTGCGATGGCTACCGCGCCGCAGCGCTCGCCCGGACACGCGACATCCTGACCCTGGGCATCGACGCCGAGACGCATGAGCCCCTGCCCGACGGGGTCGCCGAGCTGGTCACCGTCGGTGACGAGCCGCGGCTGCTCGCGCGATTGGGTGCCGCCGAGCCCGGCATCGCGTGGGACCGGGTGCTGTTCAGCGCGAAGGAGAGCATCTACAAGGCCTGGTTCCCGCTCGCCCGTGCCTGGCTCGACTTCACCGAGTGCGAGCTGACCATCGACCCCGCCGGGACGTTCGCCGGGCAGCTGCTCGTTTCCGGACCACGCGTCGGTGACCGCGTCATCGATCGGTTCGCCGGACGATGGACGATCCACGGACGCCACATCCTCACGGCCGTCTGGGAGCCTGCGACCCGAGTGGCTCGCTGAGGTGCCCGGCGTTCTCCGCGAGGGGAAGGTTCCCACGCTTCGTCTCACGCAGCTTGCTCAGCGACCGAGCAGCTCTGTCAGCCGCTCGCCGATGACCGAGACGGGCGGCGTGGGCTCACGGTCGACGCATCTCCTCTTGTACCGGCGGAGGAGCATGGCGCCGTCGCTCTCCCAGCGGAAATCGGGTCTCCTGAGAGCGAACCGGAACGGTTCCGCGTAGCCGCGCTCTGCGGGTCACCGGGGACGGCCGGGTTCTCCATCGCTATCCCCCTCGGGCTCACCGACGGTAGGGTGTCGGGATGTTCAGTGGACTCGCGGGCTGGCACATCCTGATCATCCTCGGCTACGCCCTCGTCGTCGTCGTTGTGATCGTCATCGCGGCTCTCGTGATCCGTTGGGCGGTGCTCAGCGCGCTCAAGGCCCACACACGCTGGGTGGACCAGGGGAGGCAGTGACCGCGATCCGGCACGTCGGCTCCTCTCGAGGGGCTGGCGTCTCGCGGTCGTCGTCCGACGCGCTCACCTGTCGGAGGGACCCGTCCTAGCTGTCCCCGAGCTCGAACGGATGGGTGAGGCGCCACCACGCGGTCGGCGGCTCGATGCTGCCCTCGATCTCGATGACAGCCGTCTCCGTGTTCGGTCCGGCGGTCCACGTGATACTCCCGAGCACCTCGCCGTCGGCGTAGATCGCGGGCGTCGTCGTCTCCATCGTGACGGTGATCGGGGTGTCCGACCAGGTGAGGATCGATGCGCTCTCGCCGATCACCATCCGGGCGGTGTCTCCCCAGAGCGTCGAGTACGCGCCGATGTCCTGGCCGGCGTCGGCCAGCGGCACCTGATGGAACCCGTCGCGGATGCTGCCCAGCAGCGTGAGAACGCTGTGATCCGCGGACTGACGCGAGAATCCGCCGAGCAGCACCCCGGTTATCTCGAGTGGTCCGGCGGCTCCCACATCCAGCGATGCGGTGTACAGCAGGTTGTAGCTGTTCTCGCCGAGGTTGCCCGTCTTGAGTCCGTCGATCCCGGCGCTGCCCAGCAGGTCATTGGTGTTCGACATCGCGCCGACGCCGGGCAGCGAGAGCGACGGGGTCGCGGCGAGCCGCGCGATCGTCGGGTCGGCGGCGGCGAGCTTCCCGATAGCGATGAGGTCGCCGGGGGTGCTCGTGTTGCGCGGGTCGATGCCGGTGGGCTCGACGATGGTGGTGCCGGTGAGACCGTGGGTGTCCAGCCATCCCCGCGTCGCGTTCAGGAACGCCCACTGCGATCCGAACGCCCAGGTCGACACGGCTTCGGCGTAGTTGCTCGCCGACGGGATGAGCATCGTGGCGAGGGCGTCGTGCTGCGACATGGAGCTGCCGGTGGGCATCGCGGCGATCGTCGCGCCCAGCACGTAGTACTTGTCGTACAGGTCGTGATCTGCTTTGTCGAAGGTGATCGTGGGCCCGGCGTCGTCTGCGTCCGCGAGCGGCTTCGCGTCGAGGACGACGAGCGCGGTGATCAGCTTCGTGATGCTCGCGATCGAGCGGGGTTCATCCGTCCCGCTGGACGCCCAGATGCCGCTTGCCGTCGTGCCGAGGTAGTCGTCGGCACCCGAGATGCTGATCGCGAAGGCCCCGTCGGAGGGGAGCGCGATCGTGGCCGCGGCCGGCGCCGAGACCTGCGGCGTCTGCGAGGTGACGACAGGTGAACGGACCGGAGCGTTCAGCGCCCAGCCGACGTAGCCACCCGTCGTGGCCAGCACGACCGCGGTCACGATCGCCGCGACGATGAGGCGTCGCCGACGACGGGCGCGGCGAATCTGCGGATCCACCTGACGAGAGGCGCGGCGGCTGGGGAGCTCCTCCTCGTGGCGCATCAGCTCCGTGAGCTCGGAGAGCCCGTCGGAGGAGTGATGATGTGTCGTCACCGCGGCCCCCTCCGTCACGCTGAGACCCATCATGCCGCTTCCGGGCGCGGGGGACGTTTCGTGACGCAGGGCAACTCAGATCAGTGGCGTCCTCACCAGTGCACGGGAGGTCGCCTGGGGGAATCGACTCAGTCCGGAGATCCGCCGGAGGCGGTGTCCGCCTCCTCGTCGTCGCCGGGCGTGCCGTGCGTGTTCTTCTCGTCCTCCTCCTCCACGGGGTCGTTCAGGGGAGGAAGCGTCGGGTCGTTCGGAGCGGGATGCGGATCTGCGGTACTCATCGCACCAGCCCACACCCCTACAGCCGCATGCCCGAGGGGTTGACGCGGGCGCTCCGAACGATGTCATAGGGCTCAGTAGGGGGTCATCCGGTGACGAGCGCCACTCCGTGAGGAACTCGGTGAGGGTCTTCGCCTCCAGATCGCCACGTACGGTGTGCAGCAGCGCGTCGGCCCCTCCAGCCCGCCGGCGCGGCTCCCGCCGGGCACCGAGACTGCATCTTCGCGCCGAGACAGCGGGGTAACCCCACAGTCTCGGCGCCCACATGCAGTCTCACGGCCCCAGCGCACCCCGAGGGGCCGCACCCTCGAGAGGCCGCCGCCCGAGGGGCCGCACCCCTGAGGGGCCGCACCTCCGAGAGGTCGCACCCCCGCCACCCCCGCCGCCGCGCGGCCAGTGCAGGCCGCGGCAGACCCGGACCCCGGCGGGAACCGGTACGGTCGTGATGGTCGCGCGATCAGCGGCCTCGTGGCGGCATCCGCACCCAGGACACCCGGAAGGCGACGAGGATGATACCGACGCACACGTCGCGGACCCGCCTGGGGCGCGGCGTCTTCCTGCTCGCCGCCGTCAATCTCGTCGCGCTCGGCTCGCTCACGGCGCCCGTGGTGGCGGGGATCCCGGTGAAGGTCGTGGCCGCCGTGCCGATCGAGCAGAGAGCGTCCGCGCTCGCGACCGTGCTCGCCCTCGGCGGGCTCACCGCACTCGTCGCGAATCCGGTCTTCGGTGCGCTGTCGGATCGCACGCGCGGACCGCTGGGCCGTCGTCGTCCGTGGATGCTCGGAGGCGTTCTCGCAGGCCTTGGCGGGATGGTCCTGCTCACCACGGCGGAGTCCATCCTCTCGATCGCCGTCAGCTGGATCGTGGTCCAGACCGCCTACAACGCGACCTTCGCCTCGGCGGCGGCGCTTCTGGCTGATTCCGTGCCGGAGCCCCGCCGTGCCGCCGCATCCGGAGTGTTCACCGCAGCCGCGTTCCTCGGCGCGCTGCCGCCGCTGGCGCTGGCGACGCTCCTGCCCGCGCACGTCGGCGCGATCTCATTCGTGATGCCGGTGGCCGCACTCGTCGTGGTGGGCCTCGCGATGACGCTTCCGGACTCTCCGGCCGTCCGCAGCGTCCCTCGGCGCTCCGGGGAGAAGCCGCGGGTGCGACTGCCCGTGGCCTTCGTCGCGGTGTGGCTGCAGCGTCTCGCCATGCAGTCAGCGTTCTCGCTGACGACGGCCTTCACGCTGTATCTCATCGTCGACCGGATGGCGTCGGACCCGACTGCCGCCACCCCCATCGCCACGGTGAACACGCTCCTGGGAGGCGCCGGGGTCGTGATCGGCGCGACGGTCGCCGGTGCATGGGCGTCACGGCGCGGCGGGTACCTGCCGTTCCTGGTCTGCGCCGCTCTCGGCCTCGCGGCCGCCGCTGGCCTTCGTTCGATCGTGGCGGCGCCCATCGCCCTCTGGACCGCCGCGGTCATCGGCGGCCTTGCGGTGGGCACCTACCTGACCGTGAACTTCGCGCTGGCGATGCGCACCGTGCCGGAGGGAAGGTTCGGTGCCTACCTCGGGATACTGAACGGGTCGGAGACCCTCCCGCAGGTGTTCGCGCCGGTCGCGGCCGCCGCCCTCCTGACCGTCGGCGCGGGCGACCCCGTGTCGGGCTCGCCCGACAACTACGCCGCGCTCTCGCTGGGCGCCTGCCTCGTCGCATTGCTGAGCATCGGCGTGATCCCGGCCCTTCGCCGGGCGGCCACGCCGACGGAGCGCGAGACGGCCGACGCGAAAGCCCTTCCGTTCGGTCCCTGAGCGAGGGGTGCGGCAACGAGATGAAGGGCTCCCACCCCGCGGGGGCCCTCCGCGGGCCCCTGGGCAGCGGACGCGCGCATGCTGCCGGTGCCTGCGCGCGAGGGCTCATCTCGTCCCGGCGCTGTTGTCCGTCAGACCTCGCGCGGCGAGCGCCCGGAGAGCGTCCTCCCGGTTGCTCACGCCGAGCTTGCGGTACACCGCCCGCAGCTGGGATTTGATCGTGTTCGGCGACACCGACAGCGCAGCCGCGATCTCGGTGACGGTGTCGGATGCAGTGAGCTCTCGAGCGACGGTCAGCTCACGCCGGGTGAGCCGCGGACCCGCCTGCTGCGCATCGATCACGGTCCGGGCGCGCGCGTGATCGAGCAGCTGGACGAACGAGGCGTCGAACCCTCCTGCCGACACCCGCCGCCGCATCGCGTCGAGCGCGCGTCCCGGCAGGAGGACGACCGGGAGCCGGAGCTTCCGGTCGAGCAGGAGCGCTTGCAGCCGGAGAAGCGCCGCCGTGACCTCGTCGTTGCCGGCATCCTTCTCGTCGAGGGCGAGCGCGGCGGCGACCAGAGCCAGCCGTTCCGCGCGGATCCGGGATCCGGCGCGGGCGGCGGTGTCGACGGCCAGCGCACGCACCACCCGGTCCGTGTCACCCTGCGCGAGCCACACCCGTGCCCGGGCGACATCCCGCGCGGGTCCCGGCGGCAGACGCGCCGCGAACCTCTCCGCGGCGACGAGGTCGCCTCGTGCGAGCTCCACCAGCGTCCACGTCGTGTGCAGCTGCGCGGCGTTGACGGCGCTGAGCGACTGCCGGTGCCGCTGATCCGCCTCCACACGCTCGAGACGGAGGCTTGCGCCCTCCGCGTCGCCGCGGAGCACGCGGATGAGGGCGTCAGCGTGTTCGAGCCACCCCCAGTGCTCGATGGTCGCCCGGTGCGCGTCCAGGATGGACAGCGCCGCGTCCGCCTCGTCGAGATCTCCCTCTTCGAGGGCCAGCAGGGTACGTGCGAGCTGGAAGAGGCTGCCGGGATAGCCGTCGCGCCAGGCGTCCGGCCAACGTCGTGCCGTCGCCCGGGCGACGGCGGCCTCTGCCTCCGGGATGTCGCCCTCGATGCTCAGCGCACCCGCGTTCTGCGCGAGCCCCTGGAGACCCGCGAGCCGACCCTTCTCCTCGCTGCTCGCCTCGGACCGGCGGAAGCAGTCCAGCGCCTCGCCGAGGTGACCGCCGTAGAACATCGACAGCCCGATGTGGTTGTAGATCGTCGTCGCGTTGCTTCCGAGGCGGGATCGCTCCTCAGGTCGCATCCCGAGCATCACGTCGTAGCATGCGAGGGCCGTGCGCGTCGCCTGGCCGTGGCGTCCCGAGATGCGCTGAGCCGTGGACTCGACCATGAGCAGCATGGCCCGGTCCGCGGGTCGGCTGCGGCCACGCTGCATTCTGGCGCCGTAGGACGCGAGCGCGAGGTACTCGAGTGCGCGCAGACGGTGCGAGCCATGGGCGTTCCAGAGGATCGCCAGCAGCATGCTGGGCAGGGGGCGGGTGCGGAGCGTCAACGGCGGCACGCGCCGGAACAGCTCTCTCACCTGTGCCGAACTGCGGATCAGGTCGGGCCAGTGCATGCGCACGACGTCGTTCACGAGGTCCCAGTCTCGGATCCGCACCGCCCCCTGCAGGGCGGGGAGCGCACGTCGCGCGGCCAGGTGCCAGCGTGCGATGCGCAGGTCCAGCTCCCGCCCCTCGTCGTCGGTGAGGTGCCGCCGTGCGGAGCGCTCGGCGATGCGGCGGAACACCGGCGCGATCACGAAGAGCGCGTGCTCCGCCGCGCCCCCACCGGGAGTGCTCCAGTAGCCGAGGCCCTCCGCCTCGGCGCGATCCAGCAGGAGACCCGCATCGGGTTCGCCGGTGAGCTCCGCCGCGAGACGAGCGTCGATCGTCTCGGTCAGCGAGATGCGCTCGAAGAACGAGACGAAGCGCTCGTCCCACTTCGGCGCGCGCAGGCGCAGGAGCGAATCGACCGCCGCCTCGATCGCGTCGTCGTCGGAGCTCGGCGACAGCGTGCCGGCGAGCACGACGATCCGGGCCAGCGCCGGACTCGCGCCGTTCTCGAGAACGTGTGCGACCGCATCCGCCGATGCGTGTCCGCCCAGCACGCGGGTGGCCTCGTCGCCGGTGAGCGCCAGCTCGTCGGCGGAGACGAGCTGCACGTCGAAGGACAGCGCGAGGCCGGGCTCGGTGAACCTGTTGCTCCGCCGTGTCGCGACCCGGACGGTGAGCCGGGGGGCGTCGGCGACGAGCTGCAGGATCCCGGCGATGGTCGCGTCGTCCAGGTGCTCGCCCTCGTCCAGCACCAGGGTGAGCTCGCCGGGAAGGCGGCGCAGTCCGCGCAGGACCAGGGTCCAGGGATCCTGCTGGACCGCCAGCGTCTCGGCCGCCATGCGCAGCGGGTTGCTCTCGTCGAGGAGTCCCGCATCGTCGAGCTCGGAGGCGAGCTGCTCGGCGAACGACGCGGGCTCGCCCAGCCCTTCGCGCACGCGGACCCACAGCCCGTCTCGTCTCGAGGCCGCGGCCCACTGGGTGAGTGCCACCGTCTTGCCGTAGCCGGCCGGCGCATGGACCACGACCAGCGCGGCGGGGCCGTCGAGCCGTGTCGTCAGTCGAGCCCGGTCGACGAGTCCCGTCGGGACGTGGGGAACTCCATGGATGCTCATCGTCGAAGCCGGCGGGCGTGCCATTCAGGGGGAGGGCAGGGAGAGCCCGCTGGTGACCACCACCATACGGGACCGCATCGTTCCCGAGGCCGGATCCGACCCCGTGACTCACTCTGAACCGCGCGTGCCGCTCGACCCGCCGGACGCGTCCTCCGAGGGCATCGCGCCGCATCGCGTCCCGGGGTGGGATGATCCCGTCATGGCGAGCGAGTTCACCGTCGTGACGCGCACGCGTCATCCGGCCGCGCGCCTGTTCGACGTGTCGCTGAGCATCGACGCGCACATCGGCTCCATGGCGCGATCCGGTGAGTGGGCGGTCGCCGGAGTGACATCGGGGCGGATCGGGCTCGGTCAGACGGTGACGTGGCGGGCACGTCACTTCGGGGTGTGGTTCACGATGACGTCCCGGATCGTCGAGCTCGAGCAGTCCCGACGATTCGTCGACGAGCAGGTGTCCGGCCCGTTCCGCTCGTTCCATCACGAGCACGTCTTCGACGAGGGGGATGAGGGAACGGTCATGACCGATCGGATCACGCTCGCCTCTCCGATCCTCGGGCGGCTCGTCGAGCGGACGATCCTCGTTCCGTACCTGCGGCGTCTCATCGAGCAGCGCAACCGTCACCTCGTCGACAGCCTCGATGCCTGAAGTCGGCACGGGCCCGAGTCATCGCCCGGAGCGGGTCGGCGCGACCATCGTGCTCAGCGCGGTCGGCGGGAGTCCGGTGTGGGGTTGCAGATCGACCCGACGGGTACCGCAGGCGACGCACTCGACGTACAGCACGCGCCCCTCGCTCGTGGTGTGTGCCGATTCGGTGCGCCAGGCGTGCTCGTGCTCCGAGGTGGTGAGCATGTCGGGGGAGGGGCCCAGGAGAGATGACGTCATACGATCAACTGTGCTGTCATGGTCTTATGCATCTCAACCCTTACGGTGAGTACGCGGTCCTGCTCGCCGCATCCCTGGCCAACGAGTGGCCCGAGAGCCGCGACGGCATCGAGGCTCGAACCCGCACCTTCGGCATGACGATGGACTTCACGTCGAGCCGGGACGACCACTCCCGCACGCGAGACGTGATCGATTCGTGGCTCCGCGTGGTCGATGCCTCATCTCCCGTCGAGCGGGCCGAGATCCTCAACATGCAGATGGCCGAGGCCGCTGCGTACCCGCGGATGACCGATCACGACGGAGAGGGATGGCACCTCCACTACCGTGACCTCGATCAGTCGCTCGCACACGTTCTGTCCGCTGTCATCCCCGTCGGGACGGCTCTGCATCTCTCGACCCGCGGCATGCACCGCTTGCGTCGCTGCGCCGCCGGTGAGGCGCCAGGCGACCCGTGTCGAGCGGTCGTGGTCGATGTGACCCGCAACGGCCGGCAGCGGTACTGTTCCGTGCGTTGCGCGAACCGGGCCGCCGTGCGCCGGCACCGTGCCCGCACGGCCTCCGGGACGGGCTGAAGCCTAGTCACCGCGCGGCTCGAGGCTGATGCGGTCCTTGCCGGCCTCCTTGGAGACGTACATGGCGCCGTCCGCGCGGCGGAGCAGCTGGTCGGGGGTCGGCGGATCGTCGACTGCGGGGTCGTAGATCGCCAGACCGACGCTCACCGACACCTCGACCGACAGGGCGTGCGTCGTGACGGGCTCACCGCTGTGCTTGCGGATGCGCTCCGCGATCGTCCAGGCGCCCTCTGCGTCGGCGTTCGCGCAGATGGCGACGAACTCGTCGCCGCCGATGCGTCCCACGATGTCGTCGACGCGCACTGCGCCGCGCAGCCGCTGTGCGAGCGTGCGCAGCACGGCGTCGCCCGCGGCATGCCCGTACGTGTCGTTCACCGATTTGAACTCGTCGACGTCGAGGAACACGATCGCCAGGGGATGCCCGGCATCGCCGGCATCGCGGATGGCGTCCGACAGGCACTGTTCGACGAACTGCCGGTTGGGGATGTCCGTGAGGGGGTCGTGGAGTGCGAGATGCTCCAGCTTGCGCTGCAGCCGTACGCGCACGAGGGTCTGCGACGCCTGGCGTCCGAGCGCCCGCTGCAGGTCGAGGAAGTCGTCGTCGAAGTCGCGGGCACGCCCGAAGAAGCAGACGAGCACGCCCAGCCTCTCGCCCTCACCGATGAGCGGGGTGATGCTGAGCGCCTCGTAGCGGGCCGCGCGCAGCCCCTGCGCGAGCTGCGGAAGGGAGGTCTGCACGTCATCGACCGACAGGACGACCTCCTCCATCGTGTGGCGCAGCGACTCGATCGGGTCCACGACTCCCCAGAGCGGATTCGTCCCGGCGACCAGCTGCAGGTCGCCGGCGTCGTCGAAGAGCAGGACGGACGCCTCCGGCGCGACGAACGCCTCGCGCGCCGCCTTCACGAACGAGTCCGCGACCTCCTGCACGTTCGCGCTGACGCCGAAGGCGCCGGAGACGTCCTGCAGGATGCGGACGCGGGCCTCGGAGGACTCCGCTTTGCGTCGTGCCCGCAGGAGGTCGCGCTCGTACGCGATCCGGCCCGTGGCGTTGAAGACGGCGGTGCGTATCACCGTGGACCGGGGAGTCCGGTCCACCACCGAGTTGATGAGAACCGGAAGGGAGGTGCCGTCCGCGTGGCGCATCGACAGTGCGACCTCGGTCGCGCGTCCCTCGAGGTGCACCACCTGGGCATGCCGCGTCTCGTAGAAGATCCGGCTGCTCGGATCGAGGAACGAGGTGAACCGCATCCCGATCAGGTCGTCGACCGGGCGGCCGGCCCACACGGCGAAGGTCTCGTTGGCCTCGACGATCACACCGGCCGGGGTGGTGGCGAGCAGCCCGCACGGAGACCGGTGGTATCGGCGTTCGATGTCGGAGGCGTCAGTGGAGGTCACGGTGTATCGCCTCCACCAGCTCTTCCGCACCCGACAGGATCGGCAGATGCCCCGACGACGCGAGCACGGTCAGTCTGCTGCCGCGGATGGCGTCGTGGACGTACCGGCCGACCGCGAGCGGCGCGATGACGTCCTCGCTGTTCTGGATCACATGCGTCGGAATCGACACGTTCGCCAGATCACGCCGGTTGTCCGAGAGGAAGGTGACGCGGGCGAACTGCGTGGCGATCGCCGGATCGATGCGGCAGAAGGCCTCGGCGAGTCCCTCGCCGAGCTCCGGGCGGTCGGGTGTGCCCATGATCACCGGCGCGAACGACTCCGCCCATCCCAGGTAGTTCGCCTCGAGCGCGTCGAGCAGCCCGTCGATGTCGGCCTGTTCGAAGCCACCGTGGTAGTCGTCGTCGTTCACGTACCGCGGGGACGGCCCGACGAGTACGAGCCGCCCGAATCGGGACGGGTCGCGGTTCGCCGCGAGCACGCCGATCATGGCGCTCACGGAGTGGCCCACGAACACGACGTCGTGGGCGTCCAGAGCCTCGAGGATGTCGATCACGTCGTCCGCATAGCCGTGCAGCGAGTCGTATCGGCCGGGGTCGTACGCGGACAGATCCGAGCCGCCGGCTCCCACGTGGTCGAACAGCACCACCCGGTAGTCGTCCTCGAACCGCGGCGCGACGAGCCGCCATGCCTCCTGGCTGCATCCGAACCCGTGCGCGAAGACCATGGTGCGTCCCTCGGGGGCGCCCGAGACAACCACGTTGTTGCGGCGGAGGGATCCGTGCGTCAGCCTCAAGAGTTGCTCCCAGAGTCGCGAGGCGAGTTGACTGACCTGCATCTGGATCGTAGCCGACGCGAGGCGACGTTCCGCAGAGCAGGGGACTGTACTGCATTGCTTCATCTCGTGCGGAGGGATTGATCATGGAGGCCGGATGCGTCTGACTGCTGGTGTGGTGCAGTTTCCCGATCTCGCCGAGGACCTCGATGTCGCCGTGCGCGACGGGCAGCTCGCCGCTGTCTTCCAACCCCAGATCGATCTGGGGTCGGGACGGATCGTCGCCGTCGAAGGCCTGTGCCGATGGGTGCACCCGCGTCATGGGCCGATCGCGCCGGACGAGTTCATCCCGCTCGCCGAGTCGACGGGCGCGATCCACGGGATCGGGCGGTTCATGATCGACGAGTGCATCGCCGCTGCCGACCGATGGAGCTCGGTGGCCGCGCGGATAGGGGTGTCCGTCAACGTCTCCCCCCTGCAGCTGACCGCCCGCTTCGCCGACGAGCTGCGCGATCGATGGCGTCGATGCGAGCTGCCCGACGATGCGCTCACGCTGGAGATCACCGAGTCGTTGCCGGTCACCGATCTCGAGGCCAGCGTGCCGCGGCTCGCGGCGCTGCGAGAGGTCGGGATCGGCATCTCGCTCGACGACTACGGCACGGGTCACGCATCGATCGCGCAGATCGACAGGCTCCCCGTGACCGAGGTCAAGCTCGATCGTTCGTTGATCCAGAGCTACGCGTCCTCGCCCGCCGATGAGATCGCGAACGTCGTCGCGTTCGCCCACGATCGCGAGCTGCGGGTCGTGGCGGAGGGCATCGAGAGCGTCGACCAGCTGGACTTCGCGCGCGACGTGGGGTGCGATCGCGCACAGGGCTATCTGCTCGGAAACCCGATGCCCGCCACGTGGATCGAGGAGCTCCTGTCGGCGTGAATCGCCGTGCGCACGGCGGGGGCTCACGCTGTCGGCCGCGTCCTGACGGCGCGGGTTCAGATGTCGTCGAAGTCGCCCGATGTCGTCGCCGCGGCGGCCGGCTCGTCGCCGCCGACGTCGATGCGTGTCCAGGTGACGGGCATGCCCGGCGAGAACAGGATGTCGATACCGGGGCCCGAGCGCAGAGGCGGGATGTTCACGTACCCGCCTCCGGCCCGGATCGCCTCGAGGATCCTCTCCCGCAGCTCCGTCACGGGGTCGGGGAGGAAGTAGTCGCGTCCATCGACCGTGAGGCGGTTGACACTCGGCATGGTTTCTCCTTCGGCACTGCGTCTTCTCTGCGGGCCTGTTCGGGTGGCCCGGGCGAGCGTCCGTACATGGGGGTCGGGAGGGGTGTCCGTGGGTGCGCTGCACGCCGATCGGTATCCGGCCCTGATACGCCTGCCATTGTGGCATGCGCGTGCATGAGCCCGGGGCGCTTGACACGGCAGATGCGGGCGCCCGCCATGCGGGGTGATAGAAAAAGATATGCCGTTCCCGGAAGCGCGTCTTCTGCTCGGAACGAGGGAGGACCGGGAACGACGATGGGGCAGCTGATCTACGGGGTGGCACCCGCCGTGGAGATCGACGACAAGGCTCTGGAGCATCTGCAGGCCGTGATCATCACGAAGCTCCGGCGCAACGAGAGCTTCAGCTTCAGCTGGGACGACGAGCCGGATGTCGGCGGCGATGCGGGTGAGTTGCGCCCGGGCACGATCTGGATCTCGCAGAGCTCCGCGCTGTTCTTCCGCTTCGACGGCCCGCGCGGCCGCACGCTCAACAAGCGCTGGCTTCTCGCGCTGGCCGCGGCGGCGAACGGCTCCGGCGGGCTGCGGATGCTCCCCGAGCCCGTCTGAGCCCACCCCACCTCCCTTGACCCCCCCTTGACCCGCGAGCATTCGCGGCCGAGCGGCAAGGCCCTCATGCGACAGGACTTCCGTCCGTCGCAGTGACCCCGGTCCGCATCCCACCGTTCACGTCACCCGTTGTTTACGCGCGGGGGCGCTCTCGAAACACGTCCGAAACACAATCACCCGCGCCGTGAAACGACCGGGCGACAAGCTGTGGCCATCCGACGCTACGCCCTGCGTCCTGCAGAGAGGCCTTTCCGAGATGGATCAAGGTAACACCGCTTTCCTTTCGATCGCGGCGGCGTTCGCCCTCCTCGGCGCGGGACGGTTCGACAACGGCTCGGAGCCCGCCGCCGACGCCAAGGCCTGATCTGCTCAGACCATCTGCCGGGCGGCCGACTCGCGCCGTCCAGCCCGGCCGTCCACCGACCAGGAACCCGCTGTACAGTCATGACCGATCACGACACCGACCCGGACGCTCCCGCTCCCGGGGGCGGACCGGCAGGCCTCATCCGATTCCGCGACCTGCCTCGTCAGCCGCTGCAGGAGGGACGGGGCACCGTTCGCGGGATCTGGACCGAGACCGACCCGGGGCTGGACCTGCGCTGGCACCTGCAGCTGGTCGAGCTGAAGGGGCCCGGCGGATCCCTCCTCGCTCCGGCGGGAACCCATCAGCGGATCGTCGGGCTCTCCGGTCCCCAGGTCGCCGTCGGGGCGTTCGATCACCATGCGGTCCTCCGCCGGGACCGCGCCGTGCTGCTGCGTTCGTCGACCCTCTCGTTCCAGCGTCCGCGGCTGCGCGTCACCGGCGCCAGCATGGTGCTCGTGCTCACCTTCGCGGCGGTCGCCGTGCCGCCCATGTTCTCCTTCCAGGAGATCGACGGCTCGGCGGATCTGCCGACGGGCACCCGAGTGCTCCTGGCGCTCCAGGGCGATGTGCGCCTGGACGGCGTCGAGGTGCCGCGTCAGGCCGTGGCGCTGCTCGACGGGGGTCCGGACCACCGGGCGCACGCATCATCCGCCCGCGTCCTCGTGCTCTCGGAGGCGGTCATCCCGGGCGCCGACGCGGATCCGGTCTGAGCCGCCGGGCTCGGCGAGCCGCTGGACCGAGTGGTCCGGCGCGGCCCCGGCAAGCCCGGACTGTTACACGGCGATGCCGCGTGCCGCTCCCGAGGCGTCGCGGGCGGATAGGCTCGGGGAGCCCCCAGACCTCACCACCCGAAGGGTCGCACCATGGCAGACCGCGAGTACGGCTTCCGCACGCGCGCCATCCACGCCGGCAACATCCCGGACGCCGTCACCGGCGCTCGGGCGCTGCCGATCTACCAGTCGGCGTCCTTCGTCTTCGACGACACGGATGACGCGGCCGCCCGCTTCGCACTGCAGAAGTACGGCAACATCTACAGCCGCCTCGCCAACCCCACGATCGCGTCGTTCGAGGAGCGCATCGCGTCGCTCGAAGGGGGACTCGGGGCCGTCGCCACCTCGAGCGGGCTGTCCGCCCAGTTCCTCACCTTCGCCTCGCTCGCAGGCGCGGGCGATCACATCGTCGCCAGCGCGAACCTCTACGGCGGATCGATCACCCAGCTCGACGTGACGCTGCGCCGGTTCGGCGTCGAGACGACGTTCGTCGCCTCCGCGGAACCGGCCGACTACGCCGCCGCCGTCACCGAGAGGACGAAGGCGATCTTCGCCGAGACGATCGCGAACCCCTCGGGCGAGATCGCCGACCTCGAGGGGCTCGCCGACGTCGCCCGCGCCGCCGGCGTGCCACTCATCATCGACTCGACCGTCGCGACCCCGTATCTCACCCGCCCGATCGAATGGGGCGCCGACATCGTCGTGCACTCGGCGACCAAGTTCCTCGGCGGCCACGGCACCACGCTCGGCGGCGTCGTCGTCGAGGCCGGGCGGTTCGACTGGCACAGCGAGCGGTTCCCGCTGTTCACGCAGCCGGTGCCGAGCTACGGCGGCCTCGAGTGGTCCGGCAACTTCGGCGAGTACGCCTTCCTCACCCGCCTGCGCGCCGAGCAATTGCGCGACATCGGGCCCGCGCTCGCGCCGCACTCGGCGTTCCTGCTCGCCCAGGGCGTCGAGACCCTTCCGTTCCGGATGAAGGCGCACGTGGAGAACGCCCGCATCGTCGCCGAGTGGCTCGACGCCGACCCGCGCGTGGAGTTCGTCAACTGGGCGGGGCTGCCGCAGCATCCGCACCACGATCGTGCGCGCAAGTACCTCCCGGAGGGCCCCGGCGCGGTCTTCAGCTTCGGTGTGAAGGGCGGCCGCCGCGCGGGGCGCACGTTCATCGAATCGGTCGATCTCGCCAGCCACCTCGCCAACATCGGCGACGCGAAGACGCTCGTGATCCACCCCGCGTCCACCACGCACGCCCAGCTCAGCGAGCAGCAGCTCGTCGACGGGGGCGTCCTCCCCGGCCTCGTCCGCATCAGCGTGGGCATCGAGGACGTCGACGACATCCTGTACGACCTCGACCAGGCGCTCGCCGCCGCGCAGGAGGCATAGGAGGCCATGATGACCGACCTGACCGAGGAGCTCGTCTCCACCCGCCTCGCCAACGGCCTCACGTGCGAGCTGCCCGCGAGCTCGCCGCTGGCGAGGCTGTTGAGGTCGCAGCGCACCTGGGAGGGCCCGTCGGCGAAGGAGCGCCTGAAGATCCTGCGCGCCGCGAAGAGCATCGCGATCGTCGGCGCCTCGGCGAACCCGGCGCGTTCGAGCTACTTCGTCGGCACGTATCTGCAGCAGTCGAGCGACTTCCGGGTGTACTTCGTCAACCCGAACGCCGACCGCATCCTGGGGGAGAAGGCCTATCCCGACCTGGCGTCGCTGCCCGAGGCGCCCGACATCGTCGACGTCTTCCGCAAGCCCGGCGACATCCCCGCGGTCATCGACGACGCCGTCGCGGTGGGGGCTCCGACCGTGTGGGTGCAGCTCGGCATCTGGAACGAGGATGCGGCCCGCTACGGCGAGGAGAAGGGTCTCACCGTCGTGATGGACCGCTGCATCAAGATCGAGCACGCGCGGTTCCACGGCGGCCTTCACCTCATGGGGTTCGACACCGGTCAGATCAGCTCGCGCCGCACCCTTCGCTGACCGTTCCCGCTCCGCCGTCGGACGCATGTGCAGCAGGCGGAGGCAGGGCGGCCTCCAGCCCGGCGACGACCGCGTCGATGTCGAACGTGAACTGCGCATCGCCGTAGGCGTCGAAGCCGCTCGCGTCGAGGCGGCGGAGCACGCCCAGATCGGCCGGCGGCGTCCGCGCGAGCAGATCGCGGAACGGGCCGATCTGCGGATGGCCGCCGTTCCGCGCGTCGGCGACCTCCTCGCGGGCGAACCCGATGCCCACCGTCGTCAGGAGCAGCAGCGCCCGGCCGGCGTTCTCCTCGGAGAAGCCCGCGGCGAGCATCCGCTCGAGCACGATCTCGGCCGGGCGGATCGCGCTGAGCGTCATGACCGGGGTGGAGCGGAAGTGCGGGGCGAGCACGCCCGAGTCTACGAGGCTGCGTCGCATGCCCGCCGCGAACACCCGGCAGGCGTCCCGCCAGTCCGCGTCGGGCGGGATGGCGGTCGCGCTCATCCGCTCGAGGAACACGTGCTCGGCGACCATCTCCAGCAGAGCGTCGCGGCCGTTGACGTGGTGGTGCAGCGCCTTGCGGTCCACGCCCAGGTCGTCGGCGAGGGACTGCATCGTGAGGGTCCCGGGGTCGATCCGCCGGGCCGCGGCGATGATCGTCGCGCGGTCGAGACCGGCCCGTTCGCCGCGACCGCGTCGTGCGGGTGGGGCCTGTTCCCCCGGTTGCCGATCCATCGTCCGTCTCCTGGATTCCTTCTCCTGCCGAGCGTAGTATTTCCCGTACGGGAATAAGTCATCGTGGACGGAAAGAGGGAGAACCGATGAAGTCTCTGGTGGTCACCGGACCGGGCGTCGCCGAACTCGTCGAGGTGGAGCGCCCCGCCGCGGGACCGGCCGACGTCGTCGTGGCCGTGCGCGCCTGCGGCATCTGCGGCTCGGACGGGCTCTACACGCGGCTCGGCGGCATCCCGCCCCGCCAGGGCAGCACGCCGCTCGGCCACGAGCCCGCAGGCGAGGTCATCGCCGTCGGTGCCGAGGTCGAGGGTGCGCGAGTCGGCGACCACGTCGTCGTGAACCCGATGGCCGCGCGCGACGGGATCATCGGCAGCGGTGGCGCGCAGGGCGCGATCACGCCGGAGATCGTGCTGTTCGCCGCGAAGCCGGGCGTGCACTTCCGGGTGATCCCGGATGACCTGCCGTGGGAGGTCGCCGCGCTCAACGAGCCCATGGCCGTCGCCTACCACGGGGTGAACCGGTCCGGAGCGGGCGAGGGCTCGAAGGTCGTCGTCTTCGGCGCGGGTCCCGTCGGGCTCGGGGCCGCGATCGGCTTCAAGAGCAAGGGTGCCGCCCACGTCGTCGTCGTCGACGTCGTGCCCGATCGCCTCGAGAAGGCGCTCCTCGTCGGCGCGGACGCGGTCATCGACTCGTCGCGGGAGGACGTCGTCGCCCGGCTCAAGGAGCTGCACGGAGAGGTCCCCGGCTTCATGGGGCGCCCCTCGCGCGCCGCGACGGACGTCTACCTGGACGCCGCGGGCGCGCCTGCGGTGATCGACACCGCGCTCAAGGCGCTCCGTCACCGCGGCGTGCTCACGATCGTGGCCGTCCACAAGAAGCCGGTCGAGCTCGATCTGCAGGACCTGCTGACCCTCGAGCCCGACATCAGGCTCTCGATGGGGTACCCGACCGAGATCTTCGAGGTGACAGACTCGATCATCGAGCACGCGGACAAGTACGCCCACATCATCAGTCATCGCATCCCGTTCGCCGACGCCCCCGAGGCGTTGCGGCTCGGCACGACCCCCGGCGCCGCCGACAAGGTCGTCGTGACGTTCGAGGGCGGCGAGCGATGATCGACGCCCTCGATCCCGCCGTCGCGCTCGTCGTCGTCGACCTGCAGCGCGGGACCGTCTCCGGCCCGGTGACGCCGCCCGCCGACACGATCGTCCGCAACGCCCGCAGTCTCGCCGATGCCTTCCGTGCGGCCGGGCTCCCCGTCGTGCGGGCGAGCGCCACCGGCGTGCCGCCGGGGCGCACCGACTACGGCGGGGCGCGCCCGCTGCCGGAGGGCTGGAACGATCCGCTCGAGGACTTCCCGGTGGCGGACGGCGACATCGTCGTGGAACGGACCACGTGGAGCGCCTTCGCCGGCGGTCCGCTGCACGAGCGGCTCCGGGATCTCGGAGTGACGCAGGTGGTCGTGGTGGGGCTCGCCACGAGCTTCGGCGTCGAGTCCACGGCGCGCGGCGCCTACGACCTCGGATACTCGGTGGCGGTCGTGACGGATGCCGTCGGCGACAGGTCGGAGGCCTCCCACGACCACACGCTGACCGGGGTGCTTCCCGCTCTCGCGCAGACCGGCGCCACCGCCGACGTCCTCGCGTCGCTCCGGCACTGAGACCACCCCGCCGGCCGTAGGCCGGCACGACGACCGCCGGATGCTGCCGCCCGGAGGCCGATCACGAACCAGCGGCAGAGCAATGAGAGGAACGACAATGAGTGAGAGCAACGCCCTCACCGCGCAGAGCACGATCGGGGAATGGCTGGCCCACCCGCTGGGGGGCGAGCTCGTCCGCGGACTGCTCGCGCAGACCGGTGCGACCGAGGACTCGCTCGCGCCGGTCTCGGGTCTGCCGCTGCAGCAGCTCGTCGCGCTGAGCCAGGGGAAGATGCCGCAGTCGGTCGTCGACGATCTCGTCCGCGCGGCGAACGGCGGGGTCATCCCCGAGGAGACGGAGTCCTCCGGATGGGTCGAGCGTACGACGCCCGGCCGCTTCGCGGGGAAGACCGTGATCGTCACGGGTGCGGCATCCGGGATCGGCCGCGCGACGGCGTCCCGCGTCGCGCGCGAGGGCGGCCGCGTGGTCGCCGTCGACGTCTCGGCCGAGCGCCTGGCGGAGTTCGCGGCCTCGCTGCCGGATGCGGACATCGTCACGGTTGCCGGCGACATCACCGCGCAGGCCTCGATCGACGAGATCGTCGCCGCCGCGGGCGACCGCATCGACGCCCTGGCGAACATCGCCGGCATCAACGACGACTTCTCGCCGCTGCACGAGACGAGCGACGCCACGTGGGAGCGCGTGATCGCGGTGAACCTCACCGGGTCGTTCAAGCTCGCGCGGGCCGTGCTCCCCTCGATGATCGAGGCGGGCCGGGGCTCGATCGTTAACACCGCCTCCGAGGCGGCGCTGCGCGGAAACGCGTCGGGCAACGCCTACACGGTCTCCAAGCACGCCGTCGTGGGTCTCACGAAGTCGGCCGCCTTCATGTACGGTCCGGCCGGCATCCGCGTGAACGCGGTCGCCCCCGGCGGTGTGGCCACCGGCATCCCGTTCCCGCCGAACGTCTCGGCGGCGGGGCAGGCGCGTCTGCAGCCCTTCCAGTCCGGGATCCCGACACTGGCGACGGCCGAGCAGCTCGCGGCCTCCATCACGTTCCTGCTGTCGGACGACGGCGTGAACGTGAACGGCGCGATCCTCGCCTCCGACGGCGGCTGGTCCGTCCAGTAGCGATCCGCACGGCCAGCGATCCGTTCGGCTCGATCCGGCGCATGCGGCGCGGTGATCGTGCGGAACGGACCGCTGGCCGCCCGGCGGTAGGCTCGCAGGCGTGACCGACGCCCCCGAACGCACCCTCCCGGCGCGTACGCCCGCCTTCTTCCTCGTCTGCATCGGCACGGGCCTGCTGGCCGGCCTCCTCTCCGGCCTCTTCGGCGTCGGCGGGGGAACCGTCATCGTGCCGCTGCTCGTGCTGTTCCTGAAGTTCGACCAGCGCCTGGCGGCCGGCACCTCGCTCGCCGCGATCGTGCCGACCGCCGCGGTGGGCGTCGTCTCCTACGCCGTGCACGGATCCGTCGCCTGGGTGCCCGCGATCCTCCTCGCCGTCGGAGCCGTGATCGGCGCGCAGATCGGCACCTGGCTCCTGCCGCGCATCTCGCAGACGGCGCTGCGCTGGGGTTTCGTGGCGTTCGTGGCCGTCGTCGTCGTGAGCCTGTTCATCGTGATCCCCTCGCGCGACGCACAGATCGAGCTCTCGGTCTGGGCGGGCATCGCGCTCGTCGTGGTCGGCGTGTTCACGGGCGTCATGGCTGGTCTCATCGGGGTCGGCGGCGGCGTGATCGTCGTGCCGATCCTCATGCTGCTGTTCGGCGCGAGCGACCTCGAGGCCAAGGGCACGTCGCTCCTGTTCATGATCCCGACCGCCGTGTCGGGGACCATCGGCAACGTCCGTCGCAGGAACGTCGACCTCGTGGCGGCCGTCTGCGTCGGCGTGGCGGCGTGCACGACCACCGCCCTCGGCGCCTGGATCGCGACGCTCATCGATCCGCTGCTCGGCAACATCCTCTTCGCCGCGTTCCTCGTGTTCATCGGCGTGCAGATGGCGATCAAGGCGGTGCGCGGACGCACTCGCTGAGCGTCGCCCCTGTCCGCCCCGGGCGCATTTGGCACGGTCGTGCCCCGAGGGTCGTCGGTCGCGCTCGGTAGGATGAGGGCATGCCCGTGAATCCCGAGCTGGTCGGTCGCGCCTTCGCGCCGACACCGCCGTACCTCGTCGGCCGCGAGAAGGTGCGCGAGTTCGCCCGCGCCGTTTTCGCGACCGATCCGCAGCACACCGATGTCGCCGCGGCCTCGGCTCTCGGCTACGCCGACGTCGTGGCGCCGCCCACCTTCGCCATGGTCGTGCAGGACCTCACCCTGCAGCAGCTGCTCTCCGAGCCCGACTCCGGCATCGCCCTCGAGCGCGCCATCCACGCCGAGCAGCGCTTCCGCTACTCGCGCCCGATCGTCGCCGGCGACGAGCTCGTCGGGCGGCTGAGGGTCACGGGCGTGCGCGCGATCGGCAAGGGTGCGATGGTCACGAGCGAGGCGGAGATCACGGATGCGGGCGGCGCCCACGTCGTGACCGCCACCTCCGTGCTGCTGATCGGGGGAGAGGAATGATCCCCGCGCCCACTCCAGACGCCGCTGGCGCGTCGCCTGGAGCCTCGGGGCGCGTGGGCCCAGTCACGCCCACTCCAGACGCCGCTGGCGCGTCGCCTGGAGCCTCGGGGCGCGTGGGCCGAGCGCTCGAGGTCGGACACGTCGTCGCCGAGCGCGAGGTGCACCTCACCCGGGACTCGCTCGTGCGCTACGCCGGCGCATCCGGGGACTTCAACCCCATCCACTACCGTGACGACGTCGCCGAGCGCGTGGGTCTTCCGGGCGTGCTCGCGCACGGGATGCTGACGATGGGTCTGGCCGTCGAGACCCTGGTCCCGTGGCTCGGCGATGCCGGCCGCATCCTCGAGTACGGCGTGCGGTTCACCCGCCCGGTGGTCGTCGACCCCGAGAACGGCGCCGACGTGCAGGTCGTCGCCACGATCGGAGCCGTCGACGCCGAGACCGCCCGGGTGGACCTCACCGTGACCCACGCCGACACCACGGTGCTCGGCAAGGCGCAGGTGCGGATCCGGGTGGCCTGAGTGCCCATGGCCGAGGTCGACTCCCTGCCGCTCGCGCGGTTCACCACCCTGCGGACGGGCGCGGCGCCCGAGCGGATGCGCGAGGCGCGCACCCGGGCCGAGCTGCTCGACGCGCTGCACGAGATCTGGGCCGACCGCGACGAGTGGTTCGTGCTGGGCGGCGGGTCGAACCTGTTCGTCGGCGACGAGCCGTTCGACGGCACCGTCGTGCGCGTGCTCACGCAGGGGATCGAGCGTCTGCCCGGCGCGAGCGCGGGAACGGCGCGCGTGCGGGTCGAGGCCGGCCACGACTGGGACGCCCTCGTCGCATACACCGTGGCCGAGGGGCTGGCCGGCATCGAGGCGATGTCGGGCATCCCGGGCACCGTCGGCGCGGCACCCGTGCAGAACGTCGGCGCCTACGGGCAGGACATCGCACAGACCCTCGTCGAGGTCGAGCTCGTCGACGAGGCGAGCGGCGAGGTATCGGTGGTGCCCGCGGCGGATCTCGGCCTCGGCTTCCGCACCTCCGTGCTGAAGCACCACTACGGCTCCGTGCCCGCGCGCCGCGCGGTCATCCTCTCGGTGACGCTCGATCTGCTCGAGGTCGGACACGGCGATCATCCCGTCCGCGGCGAGCAGCTGCGGCAGGCTCTCGGCCTCGAGCCCGGCTCGTCGGTCTCCCTCGGCTGGGTGCGCGATCACGTGCTCAGCACCCGGCGTCGCAAGGGCATGGTGCTCGACGAGGCGGATGCGGACACCGCGTCGGCCGGCTCGTTCTTCCAGAACGCGATCGTGTCGGAGCAGTTCGCCCGCTCGCTGCCGCCGGAGTGCCCGCGCTGGCCCTTGCAGCCGACGATCGAGCCGGTGCGGGTCATCCCGCTCGATCGCTTCGACGGCTGGGTGCCGGCTCCGGTCGCGCACGCCGTCGACGTCAAGGTGAGTGCGGCATGGCTCATCGAGCACGCGGGCATCGGCAAGGGGTTCCGGCTGCCGCGCTCGCGTGCCGCCGTGTCGTCCAAGCACGCGCTCGCCCTCACGAATCAGGGTGGGGCGTCGGCCGCCGAGCTCGCTGAGCTCGCCCGGTTCATCCAGCAGCGGGTGCAGCAGGAGTTCGGGCTGATCCTGCAGCCCGAGCCGGTGCTCGTCGGCGTCGAGCTCTGACCAGAGAACCCCCGGGAGGGATCCCCGGGTCCTCCCGGATGGTCATCGACCGGGGTGCCGCCCCGAAAAGCCCCCGCTCTTCGGGGACTGAGCGAGGAGCCCGGGGCAGCTGACGCGGAGGTCTCCCGATCTCGGTCCCTGAGCGAGGAGCGCAGCTCCGAGACGAAGGGACGCGGTGCCGTCGTTCCGCGGGGGCGCTTCGTCTCGCTACGCTCGCTCGGCGACCGGGCTCGCGCTGCGCTCGCGGGGTGCTGAGCGACAAGACGCGAGATCAAGGCTTGTGCTATAGGTAAGGCTTACCTAAGCTTCTGGCATGGAGTTGGCCAGCCCGTCTCGTTCCGAGCCCGATTGGGAGAGCATCGAAGGCGCGGTGCTGCTCGCCGGCGATGCGCACGACGTCCCCACGATGGTGGCCATCGCCCGCCGGCTGTCGCCCGAGGTCACGGCCAGCATCCTGATCGAATCGTTCACGACCATTCAGCGCCACCGTGTGCGGGTCCCGGAGAACGTCGCCGTGACCTGGCTGATCCGTGAGCGGCGCGGCTGCGACTCCTCGCCGTGCGCCGTGCGCGGCCGCGGCGAGCGTCTTGCCGTCGGCATCTACGCCTGGTGCGCCGAGTGGGTCGTCGACGACGAGACCACGCCCTGCACGGTGTGGCTCGGTCCGCGCACGTCGCCCCACATCGTGCGGATGGCGCAGGCGCAGCTGCGCGCCGCGTGACGTCTCGGCCGGGATCACCGGTCGTCCCTGAAAGACACGGAGGTCTTCCATGCCCGCGCCCGTTGCATCCGTTCGACTGCACACCCGACGATTGGCCACGACGGTGCTCGTGGTGGGCACCGGCGGGTCGGGTCTGCGCGCCGCGATCGAGCTCGCGGAGAAGGGCGTCGACGTCATCGCGGTCGGCAAGCGCCCCGTCGCCGACGCGCACACCTCGCTCGCCGCAGGCGGGATCAACGCCGCGCTCGCGACGATCGACCCCGACGACTCGTGGCAGCAGCATGCGGCCGACACGCTGCTCGAGGGATACCTGCTCGGCGACCCGCGGACGGTCGAGACCGTCACGCGGGGAGCCGCCCGCGGCATCGAGGACCTCGAGCGGTACGGGATGCCGTTCGCGCGGGAGGACGACGGGCGCATCAGCCTGCGATTCTTCGGCGCGCACACCTACCGCCGCACCGCGTTCAGCGGCGACTACACCGGGCTCGAGATCCAGCGGACCCTCGTGAACCGCGTGCGCCAGCTCGCGGTGCCGGTGCTCGACAGCATCTACATCACCCGCATCCTCGTCGATGACGGGGTCGTCTTCGGAGCGTACGGGTTCGATCTCGTCGACGGGACGCGGTATCTGATCCACGCGGATGCGGTGATCCTCGCCGCCGGCGGACACAACCGCATCTGGCGGCGCACCTCCTCCCGCCGCGACGAGAACACGGGCGACTCGTTCCGGCTGGCGGTCGAGGCGGGCGGACGCCTGCGCGACCCCGAGCTCGTGCAGTTCCATCCGTCCGGGATCATCGAGCCCGAGAGCGCCGCGGGAACCCTCATCTCGGAGGCGGCGCGCGGCGAGGGCGGGATCCTCCGCAACGGTCTCGGCGAGCGGTTCATGGATCGCTACGATCCCGCGCGGATGGAGCTGTCCACCCGCGACCGCGTCGCGCTCGCCGCGTACACCGAGATCGCCGAGGGCCGGGGCACGCCCGGTGGCGGTGTGCTGCTGGACGTGTCGCACCTGCCGCGCGAGACGATCATGACGCGGCTGCCGCGGGTCTACCAGACCATGCTCGAACTGCAGATGCTCGACATCACGACCACCCCGATCGAGATCGCGCCCACCGCGCACTACTCGATGGGCGGTGTCTGGGTACGCCCAGGGGACCACGGCACCGGCGTCGACGGCCTGTACGCGATCGGTGAGGCCTCGAGCGGGCTGCACGGGGCGAACCGCCTCGGCGGGAACTCGCTCATCGAGCTCCTCGTCTACGGGCGGATCGTCGGCGAGGCCGCGGCCGACTACTCCGCGGCACTTCCCGCGCAGCGGCGGAGCGCCGGCGCGGAGCGGGACGCGGCGGCCGAGGTCGACGCGCTGCTCGCGGCCGACGGCCCGGAGAACGTCCGCGCGCTGCAGCGCGGCATCCGGAACCTCATGACCGAGCACGGCGGGGTGGTGCGAACCGAGGCGGGTCTCGACCGGGGCCTCGCCGAGCTGGACGCGGTCGACGAGCGCGCGGTGCGCATCGGGGTGCACCCCGACATCGCGGGGTTCCAGGACCTCGCGCACGCGTTCGACCTCCGAGCGTCGAGCCTGGCGGCGCGGGCGACGCTCGAGGCCGCCCGCGCCCGGCGCGAGACCCGCGGCTGCCACAACCGGAGCGACTTCCCCGAGACCGACCCGGGGCTGCGCGGGAACTTCGTGTGGTCGGGGCCCGGACGGCTCGAGTTCGAGGAGCTGCCCGAGATCTCCGCCGACATCGCCGCGCTCATGCGCGAGGTGAGCGTCGCGGGCAAGCTCGTGGAGTAGCCCCCGCGTTCCGCCCCCGGCGTGCACGCCGAGCCGCTCTTGCCGCTCGGGATCGGGCGGGCTCAGGCGAAGAGGCGCTGCAGGCGCTGGATGCCCTCGAGCAGCGCGTCGTCGCCGAGAGCGTACGACAGACGCAGGTAGCCCGACGGGCCGAAGGCCTCGCCCGGGACGACCGCCACCTCGGCCCTGTCCAGGATGAGGTCGGCGAGCTCGAGGGTCGTGGTCGGTGTCGTGCCCTCCCACTCCCGGCCGAGCAGGCCCTGCACGTCGGGGTAGACGTAGAACGCGCCGAGCGGGTTCGGCACCGTCACGCCGGGGACCTTCGCGAGCTCGCCCACGATCAGTCGGCGGCGGCGGTCGAACGCCAGACGCATCTGCTCGGCCTCGGTCTGCGGGCCCGACAACGCCGCGAGCGCTGCGCGCTGGGCGATGTTGTTGACGTTGCTCGACAGGTGCGACTGCAGGTTCGCCGCGAGCTTGATGGCGTCCTTCGGCCCGACCATCCAGCCGACGCGCCATCCGGTCATGGCGTAGGTCTTCGCGACGCCGTTGACGAGGATCGTCTGCTCGGCGAGCTCGGGCACGGCCTCGACGATCGACACCGCGCGGGCGCCTTCGTAGACGAGGTTCTGGTAGATCTCGTCGGTGATCACCCAGATGCCGTGGGCGAGCGCCCACTCGCCGATGGCGCGGGTCTCCTCCGGCGTGTAGACGGCGCCGGTCGGGTTCGAGGGCGAGACGAACACCAGCACGGTGGTGCGGTCGTTGCGGGCCGCCTCGAGCTGCGCGACGGTGACCTTGTACTCCTGGTCGGCGCCGGCGAACACCTCGACCGGGGTGCCGTCGGCCAGGCGGATCGCCTCGGGGTAGGTGGTCCAGTACGGCGCGGGCAGCAGCACCTCGTCGCCCGGGTTCACGACGGCCTGGAACGCCTGGTAGACCGCCTGCTTGCCGCCGTTGGTGACGACGATCCGGCTCGGGTCGACCTCGAGACCCGAGTCGCGCAGGGTCTTCGCCGCGATCGCCTCGCGGAGCACCGGGAGCCCGGCCGCGGGCGTGTAGCGGAAGTTCGCCGGGACCCGCAGCGCCTCAGCGGCGGCATCGACGATGAACGAGGGCGTCGCGAAGTCCGGCTCGCCCGCCGCGTAGGAGATCACAGGGCGTCCGGCGGCCTGCAGCGCCTTGGCCTTCGCGTCGACCTTCAGGGTCGCCGACTCGGCGATGGCGGAGAGCTTGCGGGAGACAGGAGCGCGTTCGGTCACGATACGAGCGTATCGGCCCGATCCCTGTCGTCGTCCCTGTCGTCGCCGCAGCGCTGGACGTGTTCCCAGGACAGCGCCCCGGCCCCGCCCCCGATCCGTGTGGAACGATGAACCGATGGACGGTCGCGGGCTACGGATCTGGGCGCTGGACGGGATCCCCGAGGTGACGCCGGGCGACGATCTCGTCCGGCTGATCGGCGACGCGCTCGCCGAGGATCCGGACGGATGCCGCGACGGCGACATCCTCGTCGTGACCAGCAAGATCGTCTCGAAGGCCGAGGGGCGCGTCGTCGCCGCATCCGATCGCGAGGACGCCATCACGGCGGAGACGATCCGCGTCGTCGCGACGCGAGGCGCGACCCGCATCGTCGAGAACCGGCTCGGGATCGTGGGGGCCGCAGCCGGGGTGGATGCGTCGAACACGGCGGAGGGCACGGTGCTGCTGCTGCCGGAGGATCCGGATGCCTCGGCGCGTCGGCTGTGCGCGGCGCTGCGCGAGCGGTTCGGGGTACGGCTCGGCGTGATCGTCAGCGACACCCTCGGTCGTGCGTGGCGGCTGGGGCAGACGGACGTCGCCATCGGGGCGGCCGGGGTGCACGTCGTGGACGACCTGCGGGGCGCCACCGACACGCAGGGTCGGCCCCTGGCCGTGACGGTGCCGGTCGTGGCGGACGAGCTGGCGGGGGCGACCGACCTGGTCAAGGGCAAGGCGGCGGGGACTCCGGTCGCCGTCGTGCGGGGGATCGGGCGCCTCGTGACGGCCGCCGTCGACGTGCCCGGCGCCCGCACGCTCGTGCGCACCGGAGCGGCGGACATGTTCCGTCTCGGCACCGACGAGGCGTACACCGCGGGTTTCGCCGCCGGCCGTGAGGGCCAGGAGCCCGCCCCGCCCCTGGCCTGACGCAGGTCCGCGTGCTTCCGGGCCTGTGGACAACTTCCGGCGTGCGGGCGCGGGTCTGAATAGAGTCTTCTCCCATGTGCCACGCGGCGGCATGCCCCGGCGGTCGCCGATCACCTGATCGACCGAGGAGAACACATGAGCAAGAAGCGATACCTGGCCGTTCTGGCTGCCGGCTGTCTCAGCGCCGGTGCACTCGTGCTGGGCGGAGCCACCGCCGCATCGGCCCAGCCGCAGTGCGCCAACGGCGGCATCGAGCGCGTGATCGGTGTGGATGGCGTGCCCGAGTACCGCAACTCGGCGGACTGCGGCGACCTGTACCAGTACGAGACGCCCCAGCCGGACCCCGTGCCGGTGCCGCAGCCGGATCCGGTGCCGCAGCCGGATCCTGTGGACGTCGGAGCCGGCGGATGCCTGACCGGCCTCGTCGGAGACATCGCCTGCGATCGCATCCACTCCGAGGACCGGACCGCTGACGTCCCGGTCTGGGAGGTCGGGCCGGACGGCATTCCGGTGATCATCGACTGGGTGCCGGCCCCGGCCGGCACCGTGACGGTGGGGGAGCCCGAGCCGGTGGCCGAGCCCGACGGCGAGGTGAACGTCGGTGAGCCCGAGCCCGTGCCCGGTGGCGGCGGTGGCTTCGGCGGCGGCGGGGGCTTCGGCTTCGGCGGCGGCTTCGGCGGCGGGTCCGGTGGTGGCGGCGGAACCGTCAGCGTGGGAGGCCTCGAGCAGATCGACGACCAGCCCGCTCAGAACGCGCAGTGACCGGTGCGTCCGTCCCGTTCTCCCCCCAGCGGGGCGGACGCACCCACCCGACGATCCTTCTCCGACGGCTGTGCCGACCCTGCGGTCCCTGAGCGAGGAGTGCAGCTCCGAGACGAAGGGCAGCGGCGTCGATGGCACGCTCGCCACCACGGAGGCTCTGCACGTGCCCGGGCCGCTGATGCGCCGGGCCCGCATCGTCCACGACGCCGATCGTTATCGCCCCGTTGCACCGGCGCGGCGTCGATCGCTTAGCGTCGGAGGTGACGAACAGGGGGTTCCTCCATGGCGGCGTGGCGCGGCGGAGCGGGTGTGGCCGCGGTTCTCGGGATCGGACTGCTCTCCGGATGCGGGGTGATCCTGGGCGTCGGTGCGCAGCCGCGACCGGATGCCACGCCGACCGCGGAGCTGACCTGCGCCGATCCGCTCGACGGCTCCGCCGAGCGCCCCGCGGCGGGCGCGGTCCCCGCGGGGTTCGATCCGGTCGCGTTCTACCGCTGTGATCCGCTGCAGACGACCGAGGACGACGCCGGGATCTGGTCGGGCGCGCTCGTCACGCGATTCGAGGGAGATCTCGACCCGCTCCTGCGGGCGCTCGCCGAGCCGGACGACGCCCGGTGGCTCGGCGCGTGCACGACGATCGGGTAGGTGGTGTCCGATCTGTGGCTCGCCGCTCCCGACGCCCTCCTCCCGCTTCTCGCCCCGTGACGCACGCCGCGGGTCGCGCAACGCGCGTGGAGAGGCGGGAGGGGAGTTCGACGCGCAGGGTGCCGGAGAGCGTCCGGCATGCGACGATGGCGCGATGGACGTGTTGAGCAGCCGCATCCTGCTGCGGCCGACCGATCTGGAGCGCACCCGCGCCTTCTACCGGGACGTGCTGGGCCTCGGCGTCTACCGCGAGTTCGGTCCGGCGGAGGCGCCGGGGACGGTGTTCTTCGTGGGCAACGGCCTTCTCGAGGTGTCGGGGCGCGCGGACGCCGCGGCGTCGACGTCGCTGGCCCTGTGGATGCAGGTTCGCGACGTGGCGGTCGAGTACGCCCGTGTCGTGTCCGCCGGCGCGGTGTCGCGGCGTGAGCCGCGAGTCGAGCCCTGGGGGCTGATCGAGGCGCACATCGCCGATCCGGATGGTGTCCTCATCCATCTGGTGCAGATCCCGGAGGGTCATCCGCTGCGTCGCGACCAGCGGTGACACCGGTCGCGTCCCCCGCTCCCGCCCCCTCCGCCGACAGGACCGCGAGACGGCACGTGCGCGCCGAGACAGCGGGGTAACCCCACTGTCTCGGCGCGCAGATGCAGTCTCGCGGTTTATCCGTCGATCGATCGGCGCGGGCTACCCGGCGTCGACCAGGTGGCGGGAGTAGGCGCCGAGCGTCAGGAACGTCGGGAACTCCTCGTGCAGCGCCACGTCGCGGAACACCTCGGCGGCGTCCTCGAACCGGTCGCCGTCGAACCGGGTGACCTCCCCGAGCACCTGATCGATCAGTCCCTCGATGTACTCGCGGGTGATCGGGGTGCCGTTCTCGGTGCGCTGGTCCTGGTGGATCCACTGCCACACCTGGGAGCGGCTGATCTCGGCGGTGGCCGCATCCTCCATCAGGTTGTCGATGGCGACGGCGCCCAGGCCCCGCAGCCACGCCTCGATGTACCGGATGGCGACCGACACATTGCCGTGCACGCCCGCCTCGGTGATCGGACGGCCGATGTGCACGTCGATGAGATCGGCGGCACCCACCTCGACGTCGTCGCGCCGGCGGTCGACCTGGTTCGGCCGGTCGCCGAGCACCGCGTCGAACTCGGCGCGTGCCACCGGGATCAGGTCGGGATGAGCCACCCACGTGCCGTCGAAGCCGTCGCCGGCCTCGCGCTTCTTGTCGGCCGCGACCTTCTCGAACGCCTGCCGCGTGACCTCGGGGTCGCGCCGGTTCGGGATGAAGGCGCTCATGCCGCCGATCGCGAAGGCCCCGCGCTTGTGGCACGTCTTCACGAGCAGCTCGGTGTACGCGCGCATGAACGGCACGGTCATCGTCACCTGGCTGCGGTCCGGCAGCGAGAAGCGGGCGCCGCGGCCACGGTAGTTCTTGATCATCGAGAAGATGTAGTCCCAGCGGCCGGCGTTCAGCCCCGCGCAGTGGTCGCGCAGCTCGTACAGGATCTCCTCCATCTCGAACGCCGCCGGCAGGGTCTCGATCAGCACCGTCGCGCGGATGGTGCCGTGATCCAGACCCAGGTACTGCTCGCTGAAGGTGAAGACGTCGTCCCAGAGCTTCGCCTCCTCGCTCGACTCGAGCTTGGCGATGTAGAAGTACGGACCACGGCCGTTCGCGATCAGCTGTGCGGCGTTGTGGAAGAAGTACAGCCCGAAGTCGACGAGCGATCCGGATGCGGACAGGCCCCGTCCGGCGCGGTCGATGAAGCGCAGGTGCTGCTCGGGCAGGTGCCAGCCGCGCGGGCGCATCACGATCGTGGGCGTCTCGGTCGCGGTGACCGCGTACTGCTTGCCCTCGGCGCTCGTGAACGACAGCTCGCCGCGGATCGCGTCGCGCAGCGACAGCTGCCCCTCGACCACGTTCCTCCAGGTGGGGCTCGTGGCATCCTCCTGGTCGGCGAGCCAGACCTTCGCGCCCGAGTTCAGCGCGTTGATCGTCATCTTCGGGTCGGTGGGACCGGTGATCTCGACGCGGCGGTCTTCGAGGCCGGGACCGGCGCCGGCGACGGTCCAGTCCGGGTCGTTGCGGATGCCGGCCGTGTCGTCGCGGAACCGCGGGTCGTGGCCGTTGCCGATCTCGTAGCGGCGCCGCATCCGCTCGGCGAGCCGGTCGTGGCGGCGGCCGGAGAAGCGGTGGTGCAGCTGGGCGAGGAACACGATCGCGTCGGGCGTGAGGATCTCGTCGTAGCGGTCGCGCAGGGGCCCGAGGATCTCGATCGTCGGGCGGTGCGTCTGGGCGGGGATGGGGGACGTGTGCGTGAGAGGCGGGGAGCCCGTGTCGGTGATTGTCATGATCCTTCGCTTTCTGGTCTGCGCCCGAAGGCGACGCTCACCCGTCGCATTCCGCCGGTTTTCGGCGACGGATCGCGACAGCTGAGCCGAGAGGGATGCGGTTCACCTGTCGCGTACCGTCGGTCGTGGCGACGGATCGCGACAGGTGAACCGGTGGGGAGACGCGGTGGGCCGGGTGGTATGGCGGGCCGCGGCATCCCGATGGTCAGTGGAACTGCGCGGTCTCGGTGGAGCCCGCGAGGGCCAGGGTGGCGCTGTCGGGGTTGAGTGCGCTCGAGACGTGATCGAAGTAGCCCGTCCCCGCCTCGCGCTGGTGCCGGGTCGCGGTGTAGCCGCGGGACTCGGCGGCGAACTCGGCCTCCTGCAGTTCGACGTAGGCGCTCATGGCGCGCTCGGCGTAGCCGGAGGCGAGATCGAACATGGAGTAGTTCAGCGCGTGGAACCCGGCCAGCGTGATGAACTGGAACTTGTAGCCGAGCTCCGCCAGCTCCGCCTGGAACGAGGCGATCTGGTCGTCGTCGAGGTGCCGCTTCCAGTTGAAGCTCGGTGAGCAGTTGTACGCGAGCATCTTGCCCGGGTACTCGGCGTGGATGGCACTCGCGAACGCGCGGGCCAGCTCGATGTCGGGCTCGCCCGTCTCGACCCAGATGAGGTCGGCGTACGGGGCGAAGGCGAGGCCGCGGCCGATGACCGCGTCGAGCCCCGGGCGCACCCGGTAGAAGCCCTCCTCGGTGCGCTCGCCGGTGGCGAACTCCTGGTCGCGCGGATCCACGTCGCTCGTGAGCAGGTCGGCCGCGAGTGCGTCGGTGCGGGCGATGATGACCGTCGGAACGCCCGCGACGTCGGCGGCGAGCCGGGCGGCGCCCAGCGTGCGGATATGCTGCTGCGTGGGCACGAGCACCTTGCCGCCGAGGTGGCCGCACTTCTTCTCGCTCGCCAGCTGGTCCTCCCAGTGGATGCCGGCGGCACCGGCCTGGATGAGGGAGTGCGCGAGCTCGTAGGCGTTCAGCGGGCCGCCGAAGCCGGCCTCGGCATCGGCGACGATGGGCGCCAGCCAATCCTGGGTGATCTCGCCCTCGGCGTGCTCGATCTGGTCCTGCCGGATCAACGCGTTGTTGATGCGGCGGACGACGGCCGGCACCGAGTTGGCCGGGTAGAGGCTCTGATCGGGGTAGGTCTGGCCGGCGAGGTTTCCGTCGGCCGCGACCTGCCAGCCGGAGAGGTAGATGGCCTTGAGCCCCGCGCGCACCTGCTGCACGGCCTGGCCTCCGGTGTAGGCGCCCAGCGCCCGGATGTACTCCTCGGTGTGCAGCAGGTTCCAGAGGTTCTCGGCGCCGCGACGGGCGAGGGTGTTCTCCTCGCGGACCGAGCCGCGCAGGCGCACGACGTCCTCCGCGGTGTAGGTGCGGGAGACGCCGTCCCAGCGCGGGTCGGTGTCCCAGATCTCCTGGAGCTCCGCCGGGGTCTCCGTCTGATCGCCCGCACGAAGCGGCGGCTGGCCGGGGGTGGCGTGGATCGTCATGTCGGTCTCCTGTGATCGGATGCCGGGACGATCGATGTCCCGGCGGGTTGTGGATCCACTATGTGTGAAGTTCGATGGTCTAAACAGAAGTTCTTGAGGAGAAGTTTTGCCATTATTCTGCTCACGTGACACAATCCCATCCATGACGATCACGGAAGATCAGCTCGGCGACGACGCCGAAGCCGATGCGCTGACCATCGGCCGCCGCATCCGTCAGTTCCGCACCGAGCGCCGGATGACCCTCGACGAGCTCGCCGCCGCCGTCGAGCGCGCGCCGAGCCAGCTTTCGATGATCGAGAACGGCAAGCGGGAGCCGAAGCTCACACTGCTGCGCGCGATAGCGAAGGCCCTCGGCACGACGATCGACGCCCTGCTCGAGGCGGAGCCGCTCGACGAGCGCGCCGCGCTCGAGATCTCGATCGAGCGGGCGATGCGCGGCCAGACGTTCCAGGCGCTCGGCATCGCGCCGTTCCGGATCGGCAAGACCGTGCCCGACGACGCCCTCCGCGCGATGCTCGCGCTGCAGGGCGAGATCGAGCGGCTGCGCGACGAGCGGTCCGCGACGCCGGAGGAGGCGCGGCGGGCCAACGTCGACCTCCGCCACCTCATGCGCGACCAGAACAACTACTTCGCCGACCTCGAGGAGCAGGCGCGCAGACTCCTGGACGCCGTCGGCCACCCGGGCGGACCGCTCACGCAGCGCACTGCCAGCGATATCGCCGCCCACCTGGGATTCACGCTGCACTACGTGCCCGATCTGCCGCAGACCACCCGGAGCGTCGCCGACCTCAAGCACGGCAGGCTGTACCTCTCGAGCAAGCTGACGCAGAAGGGGGACCCGCGCACGGCCGTGCTGCAGGCGCTGTCGAGCCGCATCCTGGGGCATCGCGAGCCCACGAGCTACGCCGAGTTCCTGCGCCAGCGCGTGGAGACGAACTATCTCACCGGGGCTCTGCTGATCCCCGAGTCCCACGTCGTACCGTTCCTGCAGGCGGCGAAGTCCGACCGCGCGATCTCGATCGAGGATCTCCGCGACCGGTACTCGGTGTCGTACGAGACGGCCGCGCACCGCTTCACGAATCTGGCGTCGGTGCATCTGGGCATCCCGGTGCACTTCCTGAAGGTGCACGAGTCGGGCACGATCACGAAGGCGTACGAGAACGACGACGTGAACTTCCCGGCCGACCGGCTCGGCGCGATCGAGGGGCAGATGTGCTGCCGGCGGTGGACGAGCCGCGTGGTGTTCGACGTCGACGACCGCTTCAACCCGTACTACCAGTACACCGACACCGGCAACGGCACGTACTGGTGCACCGCGCGGGTGGAGAACTCCAGCGAGGGGCAGCACTCGGTGAGCGTGGGCGTGCGGTTCGACGACACCAAGTGGTTCCTCGGCCGCGACACCCCGAACCGGGGGATGTCGAAGCACTCGGTCGAGGTGTGCTGCCGGCGGGCCCCGGCGGAGCTGGAGGCCGCGTGGCGAGAGAACTCCTGGCCGAACGTCCGGACCCCGCGTACGCTGCTGGCGACGCTGCCGACGGGGGCGTTCCCCGGCGTCGACACGACCGAGGTCTACGAGTTCCTGGCCGGTCACGCCCCGGCGTGAGCGCCGTTCGCCGCCGTTCGTCTCGGAGCGTTGCTCCCTCGCTCCGGGACCGCGAGCGGGGACTTTCGCTTCAGCGGCCGGGGTCGCTGACGACCAACGAAGGAAGCGAAATCTCCCCACTCCGGGGAGACTTTCGGGTCAGTGCCCGGAGATCAGATCGGCGAGGTGCGCGAGGGGGGACGTGCGCGGCGAGGCGGATGCGGATTCCGCGCGGTCCGCGCGCCGGTATGCGCCGTAGACGCCCCGCACGGCGAGCCATCGCAGCGGCTCGGGCTCCCAGCGGCGGGCGCGGTGGCCGACCCAGGGGAGCCGGGTGCGCTCGGCGTCGTGGCCGAGCACGAGGTCGGCGAGCGTGTGGCCGGCGAGGTTCGTCGCGGTGACGCCGGTGCCCACGTAGCCGCCCGCCCACCCGAGGCCGGTCGCGCGGTCGAGCCCCACCGTCGCCGCCCAGTCCCGCGGCACGCCGAGCACGCCCGACCACGCGTGGGCGATCGGCACCCCGGCTGCCGCGGGGAAGAACCGTCGCAGCAGGTCCGTGAGGGACTCGACCGTGCGCTCCGGCGTCGTGCCCTCGCCATCCACCCGGGAACCGTAGCGGTACGGAACGCCTCGTCCGCCGAACGCGATGCGGCCGTCGGCGGTGCGCTGCGCGTACATGTAGACGTGGGCGAAGTCGCCGAGCGTGGGGGCGTCGCGCCATCCGATCTCGTCCCAGGCGGCGGCCGGCAGCGGTTCGGTCACGATCATCGACGAGTTCATCGGCAGCCACGTGCGGTGCTCGCCGCGCAGCGTCGGTGTGAAGCCCTCGGTCGCCCGGATGACGTGGGTCGCGCGCACGGTGCCGCGCGCGGTGCGGGCGACCCCGGGGAGGATCTCGTCGACACGCGTGCCCTCGTGGATCGTCACCCCGAGCCGCTCGACGGCCGCGGCGAGCCCGCGCACGAGCTTGGCCGGATGGATGCGGGCGCAGTGCGGATGCCACATCGCCCCGGCCGTGCCGGCGACTCGCACGCGCTCCGCGGTCTCGGCGGCGTCGAGCACGGTCACGTCGGCGCCCGGCCAGCGGGACTCGGATGCGGCGAAGTCCCGCATCCGGGCGAGCTGTGCCGCCGAGCGCGCGACGGTCAACTCGCCGTCCTTTCGCGCGTCCGCGTCGATCCCCTCCCGTGCGCAGACTCCGAGGACCTCGTCGACCGCGTCGTTCAGCGCGCGCTGCTGCGCGATCGCGGCGTGCCGGCCGTGCGTGCGCGCGTACCGCTCGCGCCCGCCGGTGACGGAGTTGGTCAGCCACCCGCCGTTGCGCCCGGAGGCGCCGAAGCCCGCGAAGCGCTCCTCGAGCACCACGATCCGCAGGCTCGGCTGCATCCGTGCGAGGTAGTAGGCGCTCCAGAGCCCCGTGTACCCGCCCCCGACGATGCAGACGTCCGCGTCGAGGTCGCCGTCGAGCCCCGCCCGTGCCGCCGGCGCCCCGCCGAGATCCCGCCACCACCACGACATCTCTCCATCATCGCGGACACCCTGGAGCGGGGGCGACCTCACGGGGCCAGAGGAGAGACTGCAGGGAGAGCCAGAGCTCGGCGCGGGTCGAGAACGCGGTCAGGTCGCGACCGAGCACCCGCTCGACGAGCGCGAGCCGAGCGCGCACCGTGTGCCGGTGCACGCCGAGGGCGCGGGCGGCCGACTCGTGCGACGCGTCGTTGTCGAGCCAGGTGCGCAGCGTCTCGACCAGTCGCGTGCCCTCGGCGGCGTCGTGCCCGAGGAGCGGTGCGAGCTCGGCGGCCGCGATCGCCCGCGCCTGCTCGGCGTCCAGCAGGGTGAGGATGCCCCCGCGCACCGAGTCGAACCCGTTCAACCCGTCGCCGCCGCGGTCGCGGGCGACGCGAGCCTGCGCCAGCGCCGCGGAGACGCCGTCGAGCCCCGCGGCGTTCGACGTGCCGACGGCGATGCCGAAGCGCCCGGCGAGCTCTTCGAGCACTCCGATGCGGTCGGCCGGAACGAGCAGCAGCAGCCCGTCGTCGAGGCGTCCGAAGAAGAGCGCACCGGAGCTCTCGCCGGCGGTCGACTCGAGCCATTCGAGCGCGTCGTCGCGCCGCGTCGCCGCGGCGGAGGTGAGCCCGATGACGACGGGCGCGCTCGGGAACCCGCCCCACACCGCCCGGGAGATGCGCCGCGCGAGCGCCGGCTCGTCGGCGGAGAGGGATGCGGCGAGCCCCGCGCGCAGCGCCGTGCGGGCGTGGGTCAGGCTCTGCTGCTGCTCGAGGGCGAGCCCCGCCATCGCGACGACGGTGACGACGATCCCCCGTGCCTCCTGGTCGAGGTCGTCCGCGGCGACGGCGATCGCCCCGCGCAGATGGCCGCCCCGGCCGAGCGTCTGCAGACTGAAGGGCACGTCGCCGATCCGCAGCGCCGAGCCCGCGCGCGCGCCGCGCCGCAGCACCGTGCCCACCTCCTCGCGCAGCTCGGCGGCGACGGCGGGGTCGATCCGACCGGTCGGATGCTCCTGCGCGAGGCTTCCGGCCGCGTCGAAGAGCCCCACCCAGGTGCCGAGCTGGCGGGAGAGCTCCTCGAGGGTGGCGCGCAGCCCGTCGGTGCGCAGCGCCGCGAGCGAGAGCGCGCGCTGCGCCGAGAGCGCCCAGCTGCGCCGAGCGTACTGCTCCGCCGCGATCGCCTCGGCGTTGGCGCGGGCCACGGCGATGAAGGGCGTGCGGTACGGCACCTCGAACAGGGGCAGTCCGTGCGCGCGGCACGCGGCGGCGAGGCCGGCCGGCACGCCGTCGCGCACGACCTCCGTGCCGAACCCGAGTGCCGCGATGCCGCGGGTGCGCAGACGCTGCACATAGTCGTCGTAGGGGCGGTCGTCGCTGACGCCGAGGAACTGCGTGCCGGTGGTGAGCAGGGCGAGGTCCTCGGCGAGGAACGGGGTCGGATCGGGCAGGTCCGAGCTGTGCACCCCGCGGATGCGGCGCGCGAGGGTCTGCGGATCGCCCGCGCCGTCGAGGCGCAGGTGCAGGTCGCGGCGCGCGAGCAGGGCGCCGAGGGTGGGGGAGTCGGCGGGGGGCGCGGTCATGTGGATCTCCTCGGTGTGCCCGGCGGCACACCCTCGATATACATCGTGGCGCATCCCTGGGTCTCCATGTACGTCCAGGCGAGTGCGGCGCTCGGAGCGGCGGTCGTACGCTCGCGGCCATGAGTCTCACCGACGTCACCACCGTGCCCGTGGGCGGCCCCTCGCTCGCGCAGGAGCGCCGCCTCGTCACCGCGATCCCCGGCCCCCGCTCGCAGGAGCTGCTGGAGCGCAAGGCCGATGCGGTGCCATCGGGCGTCGGGCACACCGTCCCGGTCCACGCGGTCGCGGCGGGCGGCGGCGTCGTGGTCGACGCCGACGGCAACTCGCTGATCGACCTCGGCTCGGGCATCGCGGTCACGACCGTCGGCAACGCGCACCCGAAGGTCGTCGAGGCCGTGCGGGCGCAGGTGGCGCAGTTCACCCACACCTGCTTCATGATCTCTCCCTACGAGTCGTACGTGGCGGTCGCCGAGTCCCTCAACCGGCTGACCCCCGGCGACCACGCGAAGAAGACGGCTCTGTTCAACTCCGGCGCCGAGGCGGTCGAGAACGCGGTGAAGATCGCCCGCAAGCACACCCGCAGGAGCGCGGTCGTCGCGTTCGACCACGCCTACCACGGACGCACGAACCTGACGATGGCGCTCACCGCCAAGGCCATGCCGTACAAGAGCGGCTTCGGGCCGTTCGCCGCCGACGTGTACCGCGCGCCCCTCTCGTACCCCTATCGCGACGGTCTGACCGGGCCCGAGGCCGCCCGCCGGACGATCTCGGTGATCGAGAAGCAGGTGGGCGCCGACAACCTCGCCGCCGTCGTCATCGAGCCGATCCAGGGCGAGGGCGGCTTCATCGTCCCCGCCGAGGGCTTCCTCGAGGAGCTCGTGCGGTGGTGTCGCGAGAACGGCGTCGTCTTCATCGCCGACGAGGTGCAGACCGGGTTCGCCCGCACGGGCGAGATGTTCGCGAGCGACGTCTTCGGCATCGTGCCGGATCTCCTCACCACCGCCAAGGGCATCGCCGCGGGCCTGCCGCTCGCGGCCGTCACGGGGCGCGCCGAGATCATGGACGCCTCCCACGCCGGGGGCCTCGGCGGCACCTACGGCGGCAACCCGATCGCCTGCGCGGCCGCGCTCGCCGCGATCGATGTGTTCGAGAACGACGGGCTCATCGAGCGCGCCCGCGAGGTCGGCGCCGTCCTCACCCGCCGGCTGCGGGCGCTCCAGGTCGCCGACCCGCGGATCGGCGACGTGCGCGGCAGGGGCGCGATGATCGCCGCGGAGTTCGTGGTGCCCGGAACCGGCGAGCCGGACGCGGCGCTGGCCGCATCCGTCGCCAGGGCGTCCATCGCCGAGGGCGTGATCGTGCTCACCTGCGGCACCTACGGCAACGTCATCCGCTTCCTGCCGCCGCTGTCGATCGGCGACGACCTGCTGAACGAGGGGTTGGACGTGGTGGCCGCTGCCCTGAACGCGGCACAGTGAGCGGCGTCGGACCGACGACGCGGCGCCGGATGCACGATGTCGGCTCCGGCCGACGCGGTGCGCTCGGCGAAGGATCGCGCATTCGCGGGTGCGGATGCGGCAACACGAAGGAGTGACATGAGTTCGACCGAAGCGACACGAGAATCCTCGGAGGAGATCTCGGGTCTGTCCCGCGTCGGCGACCCTGGGGCGCTGAGGCGGGACGTCGTCGTCATCGGGGCCGGCGCCGCCGGTCTCACCGCAGCGAACGAGCTGAAGAGGGCCGGACTCTCGGTCGCGGTGCTCGAGGCACGGGACCGCGTGGGCGGGCGCCTGTGGACCGACGTCGTCGACGGCGCCGTGCTCGAGATCGGCGGCCAGTGGGTCTCGCCCGACCAGGACGCGCTGATCGACACGCTCGCCGACCTCGGACTCGAGACGTACAGCCGCTACCGCGAGGGCGACAGCGTCTACATCGACGCCGAGGGCACGCTCACCCGGTTCACCGGCGAGATCTTCCCCGTCGCGCCGGAGACCGAGCAGGTCATGACCTCGCTCATCGAGCGGCTCGATGCGCTGGTCGCCCGGGTCGACCCCGACCGGCCGTGGGAGACCCCCGACGCGCGGGCCCTCGACGAGATCTCGTTCCAGGCCTGGCTTGAGCAGCAGACCGACGACCGCGAGGCGATCGACAACATCGCCCTGTTCATCGCGGGTGCGATGCTGACCAAGCCCCCGCACGCCTTCTCCGCCCTGCAGGCGCTGCTGATGGCCGCGAGCGCGGGCAGCTTCTCGAACCTGGTCGACGCCGACTTCATCCTCGACAAGCGCGTGGTGGGCGGCCTCCAGCAGGTGCCGATCCTGCTGGCGGAGCGCCTGGGCGACGACGTGTTCCTGGATCAGCCGGTGCGCACGCTCGAGTGGACCGCGGACGGCGTCACCGCGGTCGCGGACGGGGTGACGGTGCACGCGCGCCGCGCCGTCCTGGCCCTCGCCCCCGTGCTCTACGAGCGGATCTCGTTCGTGCCCGCGCTGCCGCGTCTGCAGCAGCAGATGCATCAGCACATCTCGATGGGCTTCGTGATCAAGGTGCACGCCGTCTACGACCGGCCGTTCTGGCGCGAGCAGGGGCTGTCGGGCACGGCGTTCAGCCCGTACGAGCTGTCGCACGAGGCCTACGACAACACCAACCACGGCGACGAGAGGGGCACGCTCGTCGGCTTCGTGTCCGACCGGCACGCCGACGACGTGTTCCGCCTCTCCGCCGAGGAGCGCAAGGAACGCATCCTCGAGTCGCTGTCGCACTACTACGGCCCCGAGGCGAAGGACCCCCTGGTCTACTACGAGAGCGACTGGGGCAGCGAGGAGTGGACGCGCGGCGCATACGCGGCGAGCTTCGACCTCGGGGGCCTGCACCGCTACGGCGCGGACCTGCGCACGCCCGTCGGTCCCGTCCACCTCGCGTGCAGCGATCTGGCGGGCGCCGGGTACCAGCACGTCGACGGCGCGATCCGGATGGGGCGCCTCGTCGCCGAGACCATCGTGACGGAGCTGCGGACATGACCGGCCCCGTCGTCGTCGGCTACACCGCCACCGAGGCGGGCTCGGACGCGCTCGCGCTCGGCGTGCGGCTGGCCCTCGCCGCCGGTGCGGCGCTCGATCTCGTCATGGTGCTGCCGAGCGACGAGCGCTCGGTCATCACCCCGCCCGACGCGGGCTACGACCGTCACCTGAGCGAGACGGCGAGAGGATGGCTCGACCGCGCCGCCGAGACCGTCCCGGGCGATCTCGAGCACCGCCGGCACGTGCGGTACGCCGAGTCGTTCGCCGAGGGGCTCGTGGCGGTGGCCGACGAGTCGGACGCCTCGCACATCGTCGTCGGCGCGGCGAACGGGGGCCTGCGCGGGCGGCACCGGCTCGGGACGGTCGCGAACGAGCTCATGCACTACTCCGACGTCCCGGTCGTGCTCGCCCCGGAGGGCGCGCGGAAGATCGCGGCATCCGCCGGGGTGCGGCGGATCACCGCGGCGATCGGCACCCGCCCCGGCGGCGACGTGCTGCTGGCGGAGGCCGTCGCGCTCGCGGTGGCCACCGCCGCCCCGCTGCGTCTGCTGTCGCTCGCGACGGTCGATCTTCCCGCTGGCGTCGACACGGGCGTGATCCGGCTGATGGGCGACTCCCACGCCGAGGCCGTGCTCGCCCAGGCGCGTGCCGCGCTCCCGGCCGGCGTCGAGGCGGAGGTCGTCACCGCGTCCGGCGCCGACATCGAGGAAGCGGTGCAGCAGATCGACTGGCAGCCCACCGAGCTGGCGATGGTCGGATCCAGCCGGCTCGCGCAGCCCAGACGGCTCTTCCTCGGCTCGACCGCCGCGAAGATGCTGCACGTCCTGCCCGTCCCCATGGTCGTCGTCCCGCGCACGCGCGGCGTGGAAGGAGCTCGATCATGAGCGCACCCGAACGGCAGGCCGCCGCGTCGTCCACCGAGACCGGGGGGCTCTCCAGGAAGGGGCTGAGCGCCGGCACGGTGGGGCTCATCGGCGCGATCGTCATCGGCATCTCCTGCATCGCACCCGCCTACACCCTCACCGCGGCGCTCGGCCCCACCGTCTCCGAGGTCGGGGTGCAGGTTCCTGCGATCATGCTCGTCGGCTTCATCCCGATGCTGCTCGTCGCCTTCGGGTACCGCGAGCTGAACAACCGGATGCCGGACTCGGGCACGTCGTTCACCTGGGCGACGCGCGCGTTCGGCCCGTGGATCGGCTGGATGGCGGGCTGGGGGCTGATCGCGGCCACCATCCTCGTGCTCTCGAACCTCGCCGGCATCGCGGTCGAGTTCCTGTTCCTGCTGATCGCGCAGATCACGAACATCCCGGCGATCGCGGACCTCGCGTTCGAACCGCTCATCAACGTCGCGGTGTGTCTCCTCTTCATGCTGGGTGCGACCCTCGTGTCGTACCGCGACATGCAGACCACCCAGAAGCTGCAGTACTTCCTGGTCGGTTTCCAGGTGCTGGTGCTCGTCTTCTTCGCCGGCGCCGCGATCGTGGCGACCCTGAACGGCAGCGCCTTCGACGCCACGCCGTTCGACATCTCCTGGTTCGACCCGTTCGCGGTGTCGTCGGTCACCGCTCTCGTGGCCGGGCTCTCGCTCTCGATCTTCATCTTCTGGGGCTGGGACGTCACCCTCACGATGAACGAGGAGACCAGGGACCCCGACAAGACGCCGGGGCGGGCGGCGACGCTGACGGTGATCATCATCGTCGCGCTGTATCTGCTCCTCGCCGTCTCGCTGATCATGTACGCGGGCGTCGGCACGGGGGAGTACGGCCTCGGCAACGAGGACATCCAGAGCAACGTGTTCTTCGCGCTGTCCGGCCCCATCCTCGGGCCGCTCGCGTTCCTGGTCTCGCTCGCCGTGCTCACCAGCTCCGCCTCCTCGCTGCAGTCGACCTTCGTCTCCCCGGCGCGTACCCTGCTCGCCATGGGACACTACGGCGCGCTGCCGCCCGCCCTGGCGAAGGTCCACCCGCGGTTCTTCACGCCGGGCGTCGCGACGATCGTCTCGGCGGTCGTGGCGTCCGCCTTCTACGCCGTCATGCGGTTCATCAGCGAGAACGTGCTCTGGGACACGATCACCGCGCTCGGCATGATGATCTGCTTCTACTACGGGCTCACCGCGTTCGCCTGCGTCTGGTACTTCCGCCGGCAGTGGTTCGACTCGGCGCGGAACGTCTTCTTCACGCTGCTGTTCCCTCTCGTGGGCGGCGTCATCCTCGCGGTGCTGTTCGTCCGCACCCTCATCGACAGCATGGACCCCGGCTACGGGAGCGGCTCCAACATCGCCGGCGTCGGACTCGTCTTCGTCCTCGGGGTCACCGTCATCCTCGTCGGCGTCGTCATCATGATCTGGCAGGCCGTGAGGAGTCCCGCCTTCTTCCGGGGTGAGACGCTGTCGTTGGACGCACCCCCGAGTCTGCGCCGAGCCCGGCGCGAGAACACCCCACACAAGGAGGACGCATGAGCGACTACGCGGTCGTCAACCCGGCGACGGGCGAGACCCTCGCCACCTACCCAACCCTCGGCGACGACGAGGTGGAGAAGAAGATCGCGGTGGCGGATGCGGCGTTCCGCACGTGGCGGCAGACCCCGGTCGCCGAGCGTGCCGAGCTGGTCCGCCGCGCCGCCGGGCTGCACCGCGAGCGTCGCGAGGAGCTCGCCGAGATCATCGTCCGGGAGATGGGCAAGACCACCGAGGCGGCCCTAGGCGAGGTCGACTTCGCCGCCGACATCACCGAGTTCTACGCCGACAATGCGGAGACGATCACGGCCGACCAGCCGCTCGACATCCTCGGAGACGGCACCGCGGTCGTGCGCAAGGCCCCGATCGGCGTGCTCCTCGGGATCATGCCCTGGAACTTCCCGTACTACCAGGTGGCGCGCTTCGCCGCTCCCAACCTCGTGCTGGGCAACACCATCCTTCTCAAGCACGCCCCGCAGTGCCCGGAGTCGTCGGCCGCGATCGAGCGGATCTACGCGGACGCCGGCTTCCCCGAGGGCGCGTACGTCAATCTCTACGCGACCAACGACCAGGCGGCGACCGTCATCGCCGACCCGCGGGTGCAGGGCGTCTCGGTGACCGGCTCCGAGCGCGCCGGCGCTGCGGTGGCGGAACTGGCCGGCCGGCACCTGAAGAAGGTGGCGCTGGAGCTCGGCGGCTCCGACCCGTTCATCGTGCTCTCGACGCCCGACCTCGACGCCACGGTCTCCGCGGCGGTCGAGGCGCGGCTCGACAACAACGGCCAGTCCTGCAACGCGCCGAAGCGCTTCATCGTGGCGGACGAGTTGTACGAGCCCTTCCTCGAGAAGTTCACCGCAGCGATGACCGCGGCGAAGGTCGGCGACCCGTTCGCAGACGACACCGTGCTCGGGCCGCTCTCGTCGCTCACCGCGGCGAAGCGCCTCGAGCAGCAGGTCGACCGGGCCGTGGCGCAGGGCGCCCGTCTCGTCGCCGGGGGCACCCGCGACGGCGCGTTCTACGCGCCCACCGTGCTCACGGACGTCACGCCGGAGATGGACGTGTACCGCGAGGAGCTCTTCGGGCCGGCCGGCGTCGTCTATCGCGTCGCGGGCGAGGACGAGGCCGTGCGGCTCGCGAACGACACCGCCTTCGGTCTGGGGTCGTACGTCTTCACGACCGACCCCGCGCAGGCCGAGCGGCTCGCGGACGCCATCGAGGCGGGCATGGTCTACGTCAACTGCGTGCTCGCCGACTCGCCCGAGCTGCCCTTCGGCGGCGTGAAGCGCTCGGGCACCTCGCGTGAGATGGGCCTGCTCGCGGCCGACGAGTTCGTGAACAAGAAGCTGGTCCGTACGGCCGGCTGACTCCTTCCTCGACCGCGAGACTGCAGCGGGGCGCCGAGACCGTGGGGTTACCCCGCTCTCTCGGCGCCCACGTGCAGTCTCGCGGCCCGTGACGGGGGAACCGTGCCGCGGGTGCTCCCGGCGGAGTTTCCAGGAGATGATGGGCGGATGCAGGAGCGTGAACCGAGCGACGCCGACGGCCGCCGACCGCGGGGCGATGCCGTGCCCGCTCCGGATGCGGCCGTTCCTCCGCTTCCGGTGACTGCGCCCGCGGTTCCTCCTCTCCCCGAGGCGCCCGCGGTTCCTCCTCTCCCCGAGGCGCCCGCGGCTCCGGCTCTCTCTGGGGCGACCCCTCCTGTCCCGACCGCTCCCGCGACTCCGGCCGTCCCGCCCGTGCCGCAGACCACGCTCACGCCCGCACACGGGCCGGACTTCGTCTCCCCGGCGTCGCCCGACGCGACCGCCGGAGACGCCGCATCCGACGAACTGCTCCCGCCGCCGCGGCGCTCGCGCCGGGCGCTGTGGATCGCCCTCTCGGTGATCACGGGGGTCCTGCTGCTCGGCGGCGCCGCGGCCGCCACGACGTGGGCGCTCGTCGACGCGCACGAGCGGGCACTGGCGGCGCGGACCGTGAGCGGCGTGCAGCAGGACGTGATCGAGGCGGAGCTCTCCGGTCTCGCCGACGTGTCGCAGCGCATCGAGGAGCAGGGGGCGGCCTACCGGGAGGCGCGATCGGCCTGGGACTCCGAGCAGGCCCAGGCCGCCGAGTGGCGGGCGGGCACGGCGACCCCGAGCGTCTCGGCGGGCAATCCCGGCGGAGGGGCGATGCCGGGCGCCGATCCGTCCGGGCGGGCGTTCCTCGACTCGATCGGAGCGTCGCAGGTGCAACTGGTGCTGGATGCCGGGGTCGACAACTGCGGCTATCAGGCGGCCGACGACGGGCCCTACACGCTCGTGCTCGGCGGATGCTTCGACACGAGGTTCCCGAACTCGGTGTTCCTCGCCTGGGAGCCGGGGACCGAGCAGGGGGTGTGGGCGATCTTCGTGCACGAGGTGATGCACTGGTACCAATACCACACCTACTACGCCGCGTTCATCGCGGCCGAGCGGGTCGGGGTCTCCGGCGACGCGTACGGCACCGAGCTCGAGGCCGACGCGAGCTGTCGCGCGGTGCACCTGTACGGGATCCCTGCGTCTCAGTATGCGAACACGTCCGCGCCCTGCTCGATCGAGGGCTGGTACGACGGCTGGCTGCTCGACCACCTCGCCGCGCTCGGGGTGCCGGTGACCGAGCCGGCGTCCGAGGACTACGAGGTCAGCGAGGTGGTGCGGCCGTGAGGGCCGCACGCGGTCTCGCCGTCGCCGCGCTGTCGGCGGTGCTGCTTCTGGCCGGATGCGCGGGTCCCGACCCCGAGCTGGTGACCGAGAAGGCCCGGGCGGTGTTCGACGGTCTCGTGGAGCAGGCCGCCGAGACCGACCCCGCGGTGCTCCGCACCCTGGAGGCGGGGGAGGCCGCGGAGCAGGCGTGCACCGGCGAGGACGATCGTTCCCAGACGGCGTTCACGGCCACCGGCACCCTGTCGATCACCGCGGACGACGGCGAGACGCGCCGCATCCGCGACTCCCTGGGCGACACGCTCGACCCGGAGGAGTGGACGACGATCCTCTCCGCCGCGGCGGAGCAGGACGCCTGGATCTCGGAGGACGACGTGGTGGTGGCGCTCACGGCCGACGGTCCCGCGCTCGTGATCGCGGTCTTCACCCCCTGCCTCCCGTCGTGACGGACGCCGCCCGCTCGCGACGATCCCGTGCACGACGACCACGATGCCGCCCGGCACCCCGGCCCAGCCTCATCAGCCCGGCGTATCGCCCACGCCCCCGCCGCCGTGCTCGGGCCGCTGGGCTCGCCGCCGTCGGCGCCACCCCGGCATTCGCGAGCGTCCTGACCATGCCGTACACTTGGTCGTGCAGTTGAAGTCTGCATTCTTTCGCCGTGCCCGGCTTCGGGCGATCCCCTCTGATCGGACACGGCAGGAGTGCGGGCACGAGACCTCAGGGTCTTTAGGGCGGTAGCTCAATTGGCAGAGCAGCGGTCTCCAAAACCGCAGGTTGCAGGTTCGATTCCTGTCCGCCCTGCGCGCCAGCGCATGCTGGCACACATCAAGTGATTCAGGTGGGTGCATGGTCCAGGACGAACCGAAGGGCGAGGTCGTCGCCGCAAGCGGCGCCACGCGCGAGAAGAAGCCGAACTTCTTCGTGCGCATCGTCGTGTTCATCCGTCAGGTCTTCGCAGAGCTCCGCAAGGTCGTCACCCCGACCCGCAGGGAACTGCTGAAGTTCACCGGCGTGGTCCTGGGATTCGTCGTCGTGATGATGGCGGTGGTGTATGGCCTCGACGTGCTGTTCGTCTGGCTGACGACCGTCGTATTCGGCGTTCCGGCCGTCTGAGATCGCGCGCGCGGATATCGATCCGCCCCACGAACGAGAGAGTACGTAAGTGTCTGAGAAATACACCGACGACGCCGACTGGGCGACCGCTGCCGAGCAGTCCAGTGAGGACGACGAGGCGCAGGAGGGCGACGTGCTCGCCGCCGAGGAGCGTTCCGTGGCGCCCGCCGAGCACGTCGCGCTCCACATCGAGAACCCCGACTCGGATGACGAGGACGACGCCGGACTCGAAGACATCGACATCGAAGACCCGGAGGCCGACGCCATCGTGAACGACGCACTCGAGATCGACCAGGCCGCCGAGGCCGAAGCCGCCGCCGAGGTGCTCACCGAGTCGCTCGCCGACGAAGAGGCGGAGCGCGAGGCCGGCGAGGCCGACGAGGTCACACCCTACGACGGTCCCGACATCAACGGTGAGCCCGACGCCCCCGTGCTCGACCCCGAGCTCGTCGCCGACGTGGATGCCGCCGCATCCGTCGTCGACGCCGCCGAGGACGCGGACGACGACGAGGACGAGGACGACGACCCGTACGAGGCGTTCCGCACCGAACTGCGCGCGCTCCCCGGCAAGTGGTACGTCATCCACTCCTACGCCGGTTTCGAGCGCAAGGTGAAGGCCAACATCGAGCAGCGCAAGTCCACGCTCGAGGTCGAAGAGGACATCTACCAGGTCGAGGTCCCCATGGAGGACGTCGTCGAGATCAAGAACGGGCAGCGCAAGATGGTCACGCGCGTCCGGATCCCCGGCTACGTGCTCGTGCGCATGGAGCTGAACGAGGACACCTGGTCGGTCGTGCGGCACACCCCCGGTGTGACCGGCTTCGTCGGAAATGCTCACAACCCGACCCCGCTCCGTTTCGAAGAGGCCTTCAACATGCTGAAGTCCCTCGTCGAGGTGAAGGAGACCGCTCCCGCGAAGGGCGGCGCCGCGAAGGGCGCGCCGGCCGCGACCCGCGTCATCCCCGCCGAGGTCGACTACGAGATCGGCGAGACGATCACGATCAAGGAGGGCTCGTTCGCGGGTCTTCCCGGATCGATCAGTGAGATCAAGCCCGAGAGCGGCAAGCTCACGGTGCTCGTGTCGCTGTTCGAGCGCGAGACCCCGGTCGAGCTGTCGTTCGACCAGGTCTCCAAGATGATCTGACGCTCCGGCGTCACCACAGGCCACCGCGCCCCGGATCCGCCGGGCGCGCGGGAGAACCGGATGCAGCCGCATCCGATTCGACGAGAGGAAAAGAATAATGGCACCCAAGAAGAAGGTGACCGGCCTGATCAAGCTTCAGATCAAGGCCGGCGCCGCCAACCCGGCGCCGCCGATCGGGCCCGCGCTCGGTCAGCACGGCGTCAACATCATGGAGTTCTGCAAGGCGTACAACGCCGCGACCGAGTCGCAGCGCGGCAACGTCATCCCCGTGGAGATCACCGTCTACGAGGACCGCAGCTTCACCTTCATCCTGAAGACCCCGCCGGCCGCCGAGCTCATCAAGAAGGCCGCCGGCGTCGCCAAGGGCTCGCCGACCCCGCACACGACCAAGGTTGCCAAGCTCACCAAGGAGCAGGTGCGCGAGATCGCCGAGGCGAAGCAGCCCGACCTGAACGCGAACGACATCGAGGCCGCCTCGAAGATCATCGCCGGCACCGCCCGTTCCATGGGCATCACGGTCGAGGACTGAGGGAGAGACGAACATGGCTACGAAGTCCAAGGCTTACCACGCCGCCGCCGAGAAGATCGAGGCCGGCAAGTTCTACTCGCCCGGTGAGGCCGTCGCTCTGGCGAAGGAGACCGGGTCGAAGAAGTTCGACTCGACCGTCGAGGTCGCGCTGAAGCTGTCGGTCGACCCCCGCAAGGCCGACCAGATGGTGCGCGGCACCGTCATCCTGCCCCACGGCACGGGCAAGACCGCCCGCGTCATCGTCTTCGCGACGGGCCCGGCGGCCGAGGCCGCCATCGCCGCGGGCGCGGACGAGGTCGGCGGCACCGAGCTCATCGAGAAGGTCGCCGGCGGATGGACCGCGTTCGACGCGGCCGTCGCCACGCCCGAGCTCATGGGCCAGGTCGGTCGTCTCGGCAAGGTGCTGGGCCCCCGCGGCCTGATGCCGAACCCGAAGACCGGCACCGTGACCCCGAACGCCGCCAAGGCCGTCGAGGAGATCAAGGGCGGAAAGATCGAGTTCCGCGTCGACAAGCACGCCAACGTGCACTTCGTCGTGGGCAAGGCCTCGTTCTCGGCCGAGCAGCTCGACGAGAACATCCAGGCCGCGATCGACGAGGTCGTCCGCCTCAAGCCCTCGAGCTCCAAGGGCCGCTATATCCAGAAGGGCGCCGTGTCGACCACGTTCGGCCCCGGCATCCCGCTGGACGTCAACTCGCTGTCCTGACGCCGGACAGCGCGAAGGGCCCCGTCTTCGGACGGGGCCCTTCGTCGTTCCGCGGTTGCGGCCCCCACTCCCCGCGAGAAACCACATCGCCGCCGAGACACCACGCATCGCGGCGAGTATGGCGACGGATGTGGTTTCTCGCGAGGCTCGTGGGCGCGGCTAGTCGGACGGGCGGATGTCGAAGCCGGATGCGGCGGAGGCCGCGGCGTCCGAGATGTCGAGCCGGGCGACGCCCGCGCCCGGCGGGCCCGTCGCCATCCAGTCGAGCATCGCGTCGACGGCGGTGAGCGTGCCACGCAACTCCGCCTCCACGGTGCCATCCGCACGATTCCGCACCCATCCGGCGATGCCGAGGCGGAGTGCGGCGGCACGCGCGGCATACCGGTAGCCGACGCCCTGGACGCGGCCGTGGACGATGACGTGGATGTCGCGGGTCATGCCTCCATCGTGCCCCGGATCAGCTTCTCCGTGCCTCTGGGGGCGCTCCGTGGGGTGGGGAAAGTCCAGGCAATGCGCTTGTTCAACAGGACCGGGGCGGGGAGACTTTCGGGTCAGCGGCCGGGGTCGCTGACGACCGACGAAGGAAGCGAAATCTCCCCACTCTGGGGAGACTTTCGCTTCAGGCGGCGGTCACGAGGCCGACGGCGAGCACTGTCATCACGACCGCGATGCCGCTGTCGAGGATCCGCCACGCCCGGGGCGTCGCGAGCCAGCGGCCGAGGAGCCGTGCCCCGTAGGCGAGTGAGACGAACCAGGCCGTGCTCGCGGCGACCGCTCCAACGGCGAACCACCAGCGCACGTCGCCGTGGGACGCGGCGATCGAGCCGAGCAGGAACACGGTGTCCAGGTACACGTGCGGGTTCAGCCAGGTCAGCGCGAGACAGGCCAGGAGAACCGGGATCGGCGCCGAACGCGGGCCGACGGGCGTCGAGGCGGCCGTCGGCGTCGGTGAGAACACCGTGCGGGCCGCCACGGACGCCGCGGCAGCGGCCGGGGTGTCAGCGGCCGATCGAGCGGATGCGGCGACGTCCGCCGTCTCGACCCGGAGAGCCTCGCCGCCCGGCCGGAACGCTCGTCGCGCGGCGAGGAACGCGTAGGCGAGGAGGAACGCCGCCCCCGCCCAGCGCACCACGGTGATCAGCCACGGCACCGAGTGCAGCAGCGCACCGATCCCCGACACCCCGAGCAGGATCAGCAGGGCGTCCGAGACGATGCAGACGGTCGCGACGATCAGGATGTTCTCGCGCCGGATCCCCTGGCGGAGCACGAAGAGGTTCTGCGCGCCGATCGCGACGATGAGCGACAGGCCCAACACGAATCCGGAGAGCAGCGCGGTGGTCATGTCTCGACCGTAGGCCGCCCTCGAGGTGAAGCCCAGCTACTATTTCTCAGGCGACATAAGCTCAGCTCATGAACGGACTTCCCATCGAACTGGCCGAGACGCTCGCGGCCGTCGTCGACACCGGGACGATGGACGCCGCCGCCCGCCGGCTGCACATCACACCCTCGGCGGTCAGCCAGCGCATCCGGACCCTCGAGGACCGCCTCGGACGGGTGCTGCTCGTCCGCTCCAAGCCGGCGCGCACCACCGAGGCCGGAGCCCGCGTCGTGCGTCTGGCCCGTCAGTACACGCTGCTGGAACACGACGCGCTCGTCGAGCTCGGCGCCGAGGGGGGAGGGGGGCATGACGGTCGCACGGTGAGCCTTCCCCTCGCAGTGAACGCGGACTCCATGGCGACCTGGTTCCTCCGGCCGCTCGCCGAGGTCGCGCGCACGCACGGTGCGGCGTTCGACCTGCACCGCGACGACCAGGATTTCACCGCCGACCTGCTCGAATCGGGCGAGGTCGTGGCCGCGGTGACATCCCGGTCCGAGCCCGTCGCCGGATGCCGGGTGACTCCGCTCGGCACCATGCGCTATCAGGCGGTGGCGACGCCGGATCTGGCCGAGCGGATGCGGGTGGACGCGGCATCCGTCCCCGTCGTGGACTTCGACCGCCGCGACGACCTGCAGTCGAGGTGGCTGCGGGGGAGAGGGGTCGATCCGGCGCGGCCGCCGCGTCACTACGTGCCGGGGTCGCACGACTTCGCCCTCGCCGTGGAGGCCGGACTCGGATGGGGGATGCTGCCGGAGGTGCAGTCGGCGGCCGCGTCCGGGAGCGGGCGGCTCGAGCGGCTGGGCGGCGCCGCGATCGACGTGCCCCTGTACTGGCAGCAGTGGAACATCGAGTCGCCACTGCTCGCCGCGACGGTGGACGCGGTCGCCCGTGAGGCGGGACGGGTGCTGCGCGCGCCGCTCAGCCGTCGGTGATCCGCAGCACCGTCTTGCCTCGGGTGTGCCCGTGTTCCAGGGCGGTGTGGGCGGCGGAGGCGTCGTCGAGGTCGTAGACGGTGTCGACGTAGACCTGCACGGCGCTCGAGTCGAGCAGCCTGCCGAGCGTCGCCAGCACGTCGCCGTCGGGGACGACCTTGTAGCTCGTCGCGCGGACGCCGGCCGCCTCCGCGGCCTCGGCGTAGCCGGGAAAGCCTCCGGTGGGGACCATGATGTAGAGGCCGCCGGGCCGCAGCACCTGCAGCGACCGGGTGCCGATGTCGTCCGCCGTGTTCCCGACGAGGTCGATGACCACGTCGGCGTCGCGCACGTGCTCCTCGAAGCGGGTCGTCGCGTAGTCGAGCACGACGGCCGCGCCGAGCTCGTGAAGCCAGTCGGCGTTCCGGTCGGAGGCGGTCACCGTGACGTGGGCGCCGAAGTATGCCGCCAGCTGCACGGCGAAATGCCCGACGCCACCGCTTCCGGCGTGGATCAGCATCCGTTGTCCCTCATGGGCGTGCGCGGTCTCGACGACGAGCCCCCACGCGGTGAGCGCGGCGAGCGGCACGCCCGCCGCCTCCACGTGCGAGAGACTCGAGGGCTTCCGCGCGACGGACTGCGACGGGACGACCACGTACTCTGCGTACGACCCGCCCGTGCGGGGGAAGGGGACCATCCCGTACACCTCCGTGCCCGGGGGCAGCGGATGCGCCTCGTACGGCGAGGAGACGACGACGCCGCTGAAGTCGAATCCGAGCGTCGACGGGAAGGCGGGGATCGCCGCAGCGACGCCCCTGCCCGCGCGGGTCTTCGCGTCGATCGGGTTGACGCCCGCGGCGACGACGCGGACGAGCAACTCGCTGACGACGGGCCGCGGCGCCGGGATCTCGGCGATGTGCAGGGCGTCGGCGTCGCCGACGGCATCGATCACCGCCGCGCGCATCAGCTCCGGCGGTGCGGGTGTGTCGGCGGCCTCGGGGGCCGAGGTGGCGTTCGGTCGCAGCGGCCGGAATCTCATCGGTCGCTCCTTCCCGTGCGTGGCGACGTCGGCAACGCGTGCCGTTGGAACGATCCCCAGTCAAGCCCGAGATTGTCTCGATCGTGTTACGTCGGCGCTAACGGTGGAAACGACGTGCCTGCCGCGGCGGCGTGCCGCCTCGGGTCCGGCTCGATCGGCGCGGCGCGGCGCCCAAGCTTCTCCGCGTCGCTGGCGGGGCACTCCGTGGGTGCGGAAGCTCGGCCGCTGCCCTTCGTCTCGGTGCGTCGCTCCTCGCTCAGGGACCGGGAGCGGAGACTTTCGGGTCAGCTTCTCCCCGCCCCTGCGGGGCGCTCCGTAGGGGCACGAAAGTCCGGTCGCTGAGCGAGCGCAGCGAGACGAAGCGTGAGGATTTTCGGGTCAGCCGCATCCGTCGCGTGTCTCGCTCAAGCATCCGGATCACGCCGAAGCCCTGCACAAGTGAGACACCGACCCCCGGAACCACCCACACCCTCGATCCCGTGTCTCACTTGTGCAGCCGGAAACCCCGACCGACCTGCACAAGCGAGACACGGATCCGGGACGACCGTCGTCGGGAGACTCTCGCTTCAGCTTCTCCGCGCCCCTGCGGGGCACTCCGTGGGGTGGGGAAAGTCCAGGCAATGCGCCTGTTCAGGGAGTGACGCCGGCGGTGAGCGCGTGCAGGAGACGGCTGAGGTTCTCGATGTCGTCGACCGGCCAGTCGGCGAGAGCGCCGAGCAGGGCGTCCTCCTGCGGTTCACGGGCGATGGCGAGACGCTCCACGCCGAACGCGGTCGGCGACAGCAGGCTCGACCGGCCGTCCGAGGGATCGGGGGACCGCTCGACGAGGCCGAGCTGCTCGAGCTCGCGCACCGTCCGGCTGAGCTGCCCCTTGTCCAGGAGGAGCGCGTCGGCGAGCGCCGACTGGGTGACCGATTCGTGGCGCACGATCGTGGTGAACACCTTGTATGCCCCGGGGAGCATGCCCGGACTCACCCGGTTGGCGTTGTCGGTGATGATGCGTCGGAAGTGGTTGATGAGCTCGCCGAACTCCGACTCGAGGGCGCGCACCGCAGCGGTGCGCGCCTCTCGTGTCGACCGGTCCGCCATCACCGTCTCACCCTATCGGCGTGCGTCGGAGGCATCGTCCGCCGCATCCGGCGCCGCCGTGCGTACCGCACCGGTCGCGGTCAACGTCTCCATTGCCTCGGGCACGGACACCGTCGCGAGATCGGCCTCGCTGGCGGCGATGCGCTCGCTGGTGGTCATCGTGGTCAGCGGCTTGTTGGGCAGGAACACGATGGCGATGAGGCTCAGGACGGCGAATGGCACGGCGATCAGGAACGAGTGCGAGATGCCGTTCGCGTAGATGTCCTCGAACACGACCCGGAGCGCCTCGGGCATGGCCGAGACCTGGGGAAGGGTGCCGGTCTGCAGCTGAGCGGCCCATGTCTGCGCCTGGTCGCCGAGTGTGGCCAGGGCCGCGGCGATGTCGTCCTTGCGGTCGGCCACCAGCTCGGTCACACGGCTCGACAGGGCGGCGCCCATGATCGAGACGCCGATGGTGCCGCCGAGGCTGCGGAAGAAGGTGACGCCCGAGCTGGCGACGCCGATCTCGGTCGGCTTCGAGGTGTTCTGCACCACGAGCACGAGGTTCTGCATGGTCATGCCGACGCCCGCGCCGAGCAGGAACATGTAGAGCGAGACGAGCGCGAAGTTCGTGTCGTAGTGGATCGTCGAGAGCAGGAACGAGCCGGCGATGAGGAAGACGCCGCCGACCAGCAGGTACGGCTTCCAGCGACCGAACCGGGTGATGAGCGCTCCCACGCCCATCGATGCGACCAGCAGGCCGCCGATCATCGGGATCGTCATGAGCCCCGCTTCGGTCGGCGTCGCGCCCCGGGCGAGCTGCATGTACTGGCTGAGGTAGACCGACGCGCCGAACATCGCGATGCCGGTGGCGATCGAGGCGATCACGGCGAGGGTGAAGGTGCGGTTGCGGAAGAGCGTCAGCGGGACGAGGGGCTCCTTCGAGCGGAACTCCACGACGATGAACAGAACCGTGGCGACGAGCGCACCGCCGACCATGAGCAGGGTCTCGACGCTCATCCACTCGAACGAGTCGCCGGCCAGGGTGACCCAGATGAGCAGGAGCGAGACCGCGACCGACAGGAGCACGATGCCCAGGTAGTCGATCGACACCTTGCGCTTCGCGCGGACCGACAGGTGGAGGGTGCGCTGCACGATGATGAGCGCGGCGATGGCGAAGGGGAGTGCGACGAAGAAGTTCCAGCGCCATCCGAGTGCGTCGGTGATCACGCCGCCCAGGAGCGGTCCGCCGACGGTGGCGACGGCCATGACCGCACCGAACAGGCCCATGTAGCGACCGCGTTCGCGGGGGCTGATGATGTCGGCCATGATGACCTGGCTGAGCGCGGCGAGGCCGCCGGCGCCGAGGCCCTGCACCGCGCGGAAGGCGATCAGCATCGACGGGTCCTGCGAGAACCCGGCGGCTGCGGTGGCGAGCACGAAGATCGCGATGGCGATCTGGAAGAGGAGCTTGCGGTTGAACAGATCGGCGAGCTTGCCCCAGATCGGGGTGGAGATCGCCGTGGTCAGCAGCGTCGCGGTGACGACCCAGGTGAACGAGCTCTGGTCGCCTTCGAGGTCGTGGATGATCACCGGGAGCGACGTCGAGACGACGGTCGAGGCGAGCATGGAGACGAACATGCCGAGCAGCAGGCCGGACAGGGCCTCGAGCACTCGGCGCCGGCTCATCTGAGCGGATGCTGCCTGTTCGGCGGGCGCGGCGGGCGCGGTCATGGAAGATCCTTCGCGTGGGGTGAGGGAGAGGCGCGGCGACGATGGCGCGAAAGTTGATCTAGATCAACGGTTGAACCAAGTCAACTATATGAGCAATGGTTGAGTCGCGTCAACTATTCCCGTTCCGCGAGGTGTGTTCTCCGGCATGCCGACCGGCCGTGCCCGGCCGTCCAGGGGGACGCCTGCGCGACCCCGTGCGTGTCGGCCTGCCCCACCGGGCCCGCGGGGTTCGGGTGACGGTTCAGTCGGCGAGTGCGAGTGCGCGGTACCCGGAGCGCGCGGAGGTGCGCGCGGAGACGGGGGATGCCGCATCCGCTGCCGGAGGCCCGGGGATCGTGCCCGGATGCCGCCGGCCGCCGGTCGTGCGGAAGTGGAGCTCGTCGATCAGGGCGGTCGCGAGCCGCACGAGCTTCGCGATCTCGGCGTCGTCGCGGTCGATCCAGGCGCAGCGGGGCTCGTCGTCGATAGGCACGAAGCCGTCGTGCTGCTCCCAGGCGACGAGGGTGCGCTCCGCGCCGATCACGTGCTGCTGCCACCAGATCTGCCGCAGGTAGCCGCGCGGGATCGATCGCCACGCCTTGTTGGTGGTCTTGATCTCGGCGAGGGTGACCCGGCCATCGGCGTCGACCGCGATGCCGTCGGGGGTGGCGAGATGGCGCTTCTCGACGACGGCGTGGAACAGGGCGCTCGAGGGTCGGATGCCGTGCGTCGCGGCGACCCATGCGGCGATCTCGGGTTCGCGACGACGGCCGTGGTCGGTGTAGGCGTTGCCCGAGAAGCGCGAGCCGCCGAGCTTCTGGTCGGCGGCCTTCGCGATCGCTCGCTCGCTCGTGAGCGCGGCCACATCCGTCGCCGTGATGCCGCGCGAGCGTGCCCGGATCCACGCGACCCGGTCGCGGGAGTCCGCGACGATGCGGGCGGCGAGCTCGGGGGTCACCCCTCGAGCGTACGCGCCGTCGCGGACGCTCCCCGCCTGGCGTGCGCGTGTCGCGTGGGCTCCGCATCCGGGCAAGAAGGAAGCGGGAGTTTGGAGCGGGGGGACGGGTGTGGCATCATGGAGGAAGCCGAAGACCGCTGGTCATCGTCGTGCACGCGAGTGCATGATGACCGAAGCACTGCGAATGCAGGGGCCCGCGCAGGTGTCACGAAAGATTCTCCTCGAATCGAGCTCCGTGCGCTTGCGCCGGAGCTCTTCTGTTTTTGCCGGGCGGGTCCGAGGCCGGCGCCTCACCACCGTGGGGCGCCTCGTACCCACCAAGGAGTGACCATGGCGCAGAAGGATGCAACGGTCTCCGAGCTCACGAAGTCATTCGAGAGCTCGAACGCCGTCCTGCTGACCGAGTACCGCGGTCTGACGGTCGCCCAGCTCAAGGAGCTGCGCAACAGCATCCGTCAGGACGCCGAGTACGCCGTGGTGAAGAACACGCTGACCAAGATCGCCGCGAACAACGCGGGGATCACTGCGCTGGACGACGACCTCAAGGGGCCGTCCGCCGTCGCTTTCGTGCACGGTGACTTCGTCGCCACTGCAAAAGCTCTGCGTGACTTCGCCAAGGCCAACCCGCTTCTCGTGATCAAGGGCGGCGTGTTCGAGGGCAACTCCCTCACCGCCGACGAGGTCGACAAGTACGCCTCGCTCGAGAGCCGTGAGGTTCTGCTGGCGAAGGCTGCGGGCATGATGAAGGCGACGATGGGCAAGGCTGCCGCGACCATCGACGCGCTTCGCGAAAAGCTGGAGACCGCTGAAGCCGCGTAAGCGACCGGCGTTCTCGTTCTCACAAACCCCATCAAACTAGGAGATACATCATGGCTAAGCTCACCACTGAGGAGCTGCTCGAGCAGTTCGCAGGGCTCACCCTCGTCGAGCTCAGCGAGTTCGTCAAGGCGTTCGAGGAGAAGTTCGACGTCACCGCTGCCGCTCCCGTCGCCGTCGCCGGTGCCGCCGGTGCGGGCGGCGAGGCCGCTGCAGAGGAGGAGAAGGACTCGTTCGACGTCATCCTCGAGGCTGCCGGCGACAAGAAGATCCAGGTCATCAAGACGGTCCGCGAGCTCACCTCGCTGGGCCTCGGCGAGGCCAAGGCCGTCGTCGACGGTGCCCCCAAGGCCGTCCTCGAGGGCGCGAACAAGGAGGCCGCCGAGAAGGCCAAGGCCGCTCTCGAAGAGGCCGGCGCCACCGTCACCCTCAAGTAAGCCCCTTCCCTTCACGAAGACCCCGGATGCCTCGGCATCCGGGGTCTTCGTGCGTCCCCGGGCCGGTGATGTGAAACTGCATCCGACGACGGGCGACATGCAGTGTCGAGGGTGAGGTCGCGACGAGCGTGTCCCGGTCTGTTTACACGACCGTCATCTGCAGGCAAGAGAGGAGCGAACTTTCACTCCTAGCCTCGGAGCATTCGTGTTGATGGAATCATCAGGAGACTCATGTTCGTTTCTCAGGGACGGCGCCGCCCCACCCTCATCTCCGTAGGCATCGGGATGGCCTTGGCCGCAGGAGCGCTCGTTCCGCTCCCCGCGATGGCGGCCGAAGGCGCCGACGTCATCATCAACGAGGCCTATCTCAAGGGCGGCAGTGCGGGCGCACCCTACGCGAACAAGTTCATCGAGCTGTACAACGCCGGCGACACCGCACAGAGCCTCGACGGATGGTCGCTGCAGTACCGCAACGCGCCCGGGACCGCCGCCGCGACGAGCGTGGTCGCACTGTCGGGGACGATCGAGGCGGGTGACCACTTCCTCGTCGCAGGGGCGACGAACAACGCCTCGAACGGGGAGGCGCTTCCGACGCCGGACCTCGCCACGTCGTTCAACCCGGGTGGTCAGCACGGCACCGTCTGGCTCGCCGAGACCTCCACCGCGCTCACGCTGCCGGTCGGCTCGATCGTGGACGCGGACGGCGTCGTCGATCTGCTCGGCTACGGCACGTCGAACACCTTCGAGACCACGGTGGGCCCCGACGGCCAGGGCAACGGCGTTCCGAACTCGCTCGTGCGCACGGGCTTCGTCGACACCGATGACAACGGCGCAGACTTCACGGTGTCCGCCACCGTCACCCCCCAGGCGTCCGCGGGCGCCGGCGGCGAGCCCTCGCCGGAGCCCACCGAGACGGCCTCTCCCGAGCCCACGGAGACGGCATCGCCTGAGCCGACCGAGACGGCCGACCCGACGATCACCCCGATCGCCGAGATCCAGGGCACGGGCGACGCCAGCCCGCTGCTCGGCCAGACGGTCACCGCCCGCGGTGTGGTGACCGCCGCGTACCCCGCGGGCGGCTACAACGGCTTCTACATCCAGACCCCCGGCACCGGGGGAGTGCTCGATCTCGCGGCCCACACCGCCTCCGAGGCGGTCTTCGTCTGGGGCGGCACCGGCGCGGCCGGTGCCGCCGTCGCGGCGCAGGTGCAGATCGGCGACCATGTCGAGATCACCGGCGTCGCCGGCGAGTTCAACACACTCACCCAGGTCGACGTCCGGACGGGCACGGTCACGATCCTCTCCGACGACGACGACGACGACGCCGCCGCCGCGGTGGCGCCGGCAGCTGTCACGTGGCCGGAGACCGACGAGGCGCGCGAGACGCTCGAGGGGATGCTGCTCGCGCCGCAGGGCGACTACACGGTCAGCGACACGTACGACACCAACTACTACGCATCCATCGGCCTCGCATCGGGCACGAGTCCGCTGGTGACGGCCACCGAGATCGCACGCCCCGGCACCGCCGAGTACGCCGCCGCCGTCGCGGACAACGCAGCCAGAGCGGTCACCCTCGACGACGGCGCGTCGGTCAACTTCAACTCGACGGCCAACAAGGGCATCCCGCTGCCGTATCTGTCGACGACGGACCCGGTGCGCGTCGGCGCCGCGGTGACCTTCACCGCCCCGGTGGTCCTCGACTACCGCAACGGCTTGTGGACGTTCCAGCCGACCCAGCAGCTCACCGTCGACAATGCCGCGGACGTGCAGCCGGCGACGTTCGAGAACACGCGCACGGACTCCCCGGCGGATGTCGGCGGCGACATCCAGCTCGCCAGCTTCAACGTGCTCAACTACTTCACGACCACCGGTGCCGACGCGGTCGAGGCGGGTGCCTCATGCACCTACTACGGCGACCGCGCGGGCAACCCGATCACGGTGAACACCTGCACCTCACCGTCCGTGCGCGGTGCCGCGAACGAGGAGAACCTCGCCCGCCAGCAGGCGAAGATCGTCGCAGCCATCAACGCGCTGGATGCCGAGGTCGTCTCCCTCGAGGAGATCGAGAACTCGTCGATCGCAGGCAAGAACCGGGATGAGGCGGTCGCCGAGCTGGTCGACGCGCTCAACGCCGCGCTCGGCTCCGACCAGTGGGCGTATGTGCCGTCTCCGTCGGCCGTGCCGGCGGGCGAGGACGTCATCCGCACCGCGTTCATCTACAAGAGGGGCGCCGTCGAGCCGGTCGGCGACAGCGTGATCGACGACGACACGGCGTTCGGCAACGCACGCTACCCGCTCGCCCAGGCGTTCGCGCCGGTCGACGGCGACGAGACGTTCCTCGCGATCGTCAACCACTTCAAGTCGAAGGGCTCGGGCAGCGGCGTGGATGCCGACCAGGGCGACGGCCAGGGAGCGTCGAACGCCTCCCGTGTCGCACAGGCGACCGCTCTCGTCGCCTTCGCCGACGAGCTCAAGACCGATCTCGACACCGACCTCGTCTTCCTGCTCGGCGACTTCAACGCCTACACGCAGGAAGACCCGATGCAGGTCTTCTACGACGCCGGATACGTCGACCAGGGCGCCAAGACCGGCAAGTACACCTATTCGTACGATGGAGCGAGCGGTTCGCTCGACCACATCCTCGCCTCCTCGTCCGCCGACGAGCTGGTGACCGGGGTAGACATCTGGAACATCAACGCGGCCGAGTCGATCGCGCTGGAGTACAGCCGCTACAACTACAACGCGACGAACTTCTACGACGAGTCGCCGTACCGTTCGAGCGACCACGATCCGATCGTGGTCGGGATCGGCCTCGATCCGACGGTCGAGCTGAACCTGCTGGACATCAACGACTTCCACGGTCGGATCGATGCGAACACGGTGAAGTTCGCGGGCACGGTGGAGCAGTTGCGTGCGGAGTATGGCGAGGAGAACACGCTGTTCGTCTCGAACGGCGACAACATCGGGGCCTCCCTGTTCGCCTCATCGAGTCAGGGCGACATCCCGACGCTCGACGTGCTCAACGCCCTGGGACTCGATGCCAGCGCGGTGGGCAACCACGAGTTCGATCAGGGCTTCGACGACCTCGTGGGCCGGGTGGCCGAGGCGACCGACTTCACGTATCTGGGCGCGAACGTGTATGCGAAGGGCACGACCGACCCGGTGCTGCCCGAGTACGCGACGTTCGAGGTCGAGGGACTCACTGTGGCCGTCGTCGGCGCGGTCACGGAGGAGACTCCGACCCTGGTCTCGCCCGGAGGGATCGCGGATCTGGACTTCGGGGACCCGGTGGACGCGGTGAACCGTGTCGCGGCCGTGCTGACCGATGGCGACGAGTCGAACGGTGAGGCGGATGTGATCATCGCCCAGTACCACGAGGGTGCTTCCGCGGGCACGTCGGATGGTGCGACGTTGGAGGAGGAGATCGCGTACGGCGGTGCCTTCGCGAAGCTGGTGACCGAGACCTCGGCGGCGGTGAACGTGATCTTCACCGGTCACACGCACAAGGAATACGTCTGGAACGGCCCGGTGCCCGGATCGGATGCGACGCGTCCGGTGCTCCAGACGGGCAGCTACGGCGAGAACCTCGGCCAGGTCGTGCTCACGCTCGATGCCGAGACCGGTGACGTCGAGTCCTACACCGCCGAGAACGTCAAGCGCACCACGACGGCGGATGCGGATCTCGTCGCAGCGTATCCGCGGGTGGCCGAGGTGAAGACGATCGTCGACGCCGCGCTGGCCGAGGCGGCCGTGACCGGTGGCGTGCCGGTCGGGTCGGTGACCGCCGACATCACGACGGCGCATGCGGGCGGGGCGTACGTCGACGGCGTGTGGACCGGCGGCACGCGCGACGATCGCGCGTCGCAGTCGGCGCTGGGCAATCTGGTGGCCGACTCGATCGTCGAGAGCCTCGCCGATCAGACACGCGGTGGCGCCGAGATCGCGGTGGTGAACCCCGGCGGTCTGCGCGCGGAGCTGCTGTACGGCGAGGACGGGGTGATCACGTACGCGGAGGCCAACGCGGTGCTGCCGTTCGTGAACAACCTGGGGACCACGACCCTGACGGGAACACAGTTCAAGGCGGTGCTCGAGGAGCAGTGGCAGATCGATGCGGACGGCAACGTGCCATCGCGTCCCTACCTGCAGCTGGGGCTGTCGGAGAACGTGTCGTACACCTACGACGCATCGGCCGCGCAGGGCGAGCACATCACCGGGATCCGGGTCGACGGGGAGCCGATCGATCCGGCCGGCGAGTATCGCGTGGGCTCGTTCAGCTTCCTGCTCGAGGGCGGTGACAACTTCCGCACCCTCGCCGAGGGGACGGACACGCGCGACTCGGGTCTGATCGACCGCGACGCGTGGATCGCGTACCTGCAGGAGAATCCCGGGCTGTCGCCGAGCTTCGCGAGCCGCAGCGCCCAGGTCACGGGCGTGCCGGAGTCCATCGATGCGGGCCAGACGCTGTCGATCGAGGTGTCGGGGCTGAACCTGACCTCGCTCGGCAGCCCCGCGAACTCCACGCTGGAGGCGGCCATCGGAGGCACGGTGTTCGCTCCGTTCGCCGTCGTCGACGGCGCAGCCACGGTAGAGCTGACCGTCCCGGCGGAGGCCGTGGGTGACAGCGTGCTGGTGCTGACGGCGACCGACAGCGGGACCGAGGTGCGTGTTCCGCTCACCGTCACCGCGCCGGAGCCGGTGGAGCTGAACCTGCTGAACATCAACGACTTCCACGGTCGGATAGATGCGAACACGGTGAAGTTCGCCGGGACGATCGAGCAGTTGCGGGCGGAGTACGGCGAGGAGAACACGCTGTTCCTGTCGGCGGGCGACAACATCGGTGCGTCGGTGTTCGCCTCGTCGAGCCAGGGCGACATTCCCACGCTGGATGTGCTGAACGCGCTGGATCTGGCCGCGTCGACGGTGGGCAACCACGAGTTCGATCAGGGCTTCGACGATCTGATCGACCGGGTGACCCCGGCGAGCGACTTCCCCTATCTCGGTGCGAACGTCTACGACGCGGAGACGGGGGAGCCGGTGCTCGACGAGTACGCGACGTTCACGGTCGACGGGCTGACGGTCGCGGTGATCGGCACGGTGACCGAGGACACGCCGACGGTGGTGTCGCCGTTGGGCGTCGAGGGCCTGGAGTTCGGCGACCCTGTGGATGCGGTGAACCGGGTGGCGGCGCAGCTGTCGGACGGAGATCCGTCCAACGGCGAGGCGGACGTGATCATCGCGGAGTACCACGAGGGCGCGCCGGCGTCGGCATCGCTGGAGGCCGCGGTCGCATCGAGCGATGTGTTCGCGAAGATCGTGACCGAGACCGATGCGAGCGTCGATGCGATCTTCACGGGGCACACGCACGCGACGTACGAGTGGGATGCGCCGATTCCGGGAGGCGAGGGGACGCGGCCCGTGCTGCAGACCGGCAGCTACGGGGCGAACGTCGGCCGGATCGCGCTGGAGCTCGATGCGATCACGGGCAAGGTGCTCGGCTACGAGGCGGAGAACGTCGCACGCACGACGGCGGCGGACGATGAGCTGGTCGCGGAGTACCCGCGGGTGGCCGAGGTGAAGTCGATCGTGGACACGGCCATCGCCGAGGCGGCCGTGATCGGCGACCAGCCGGTCGGGTCGGTGACGGCGGACATCACGACCGCGTTCTCCGGCGGCTCGTACGTGGACGGCGTCTACACCGGCGGCACGCGCGACAACCGGGCGGCGCAGTCGGCGTTGGGCAACCTGGTGGCCGAGGCGCTGCGCGAGAGCCTGTCCGACGAGGCGCGCGGTGGTGCGGAGATCGGTGTGGTCAACTCGGGCGGTCTGCGCGCGGAGCTGTTCCATGCGCCGGACGGCGTGATCACGTACGCGGAGGCTAACGGTGTGCTGCCGTTCCTGAACAACCTGTGGACGACGACCCTGACCGGGGCGCAGTTCACGGAGGCGTTGGAGCAGCAGTGGCGTGCGGATGGCCAGAGCTACCTGCAGCTGGGGTTGTCGTCGAACGTGTCGTACACCTTCGATGCATCGGCGCCGCTGGGCGAGCGGATCACGGGCATCTGGATCGACGGCGAGCCGATCGATCCGGAGGGCTCGTACCGGATCGGGTCGTTCAACTTCCTGTTGACCGGTGGCGACGCGTTCACCGCGCTCGCGGGAGGCACCGACACCCGTGACTCGGGTCTGGTCGACCGTGACGCGTGGATCGCGTACATCACGGCGAACTCGCCGCTGTCGCCGGACTTCTCGACTCGCGGTGTCGAGGCGACCGGTGTCCCGGAGACGATCGGCGAAGGCGAGACGCTCACGATCGGAGTGTCGGGTCTGAACCTGACCTCGCTGGGCGCGCCGGAGATCACGACGCTGGAGGCGAGCATCGGGGACACGGTGTTCCCGCCGTTCACGGTGACGGACGGCGCCGTGACGGTCGAGCTGACCGTTCCTGAGGATGCTGCGGCAGACAGCGTGCTCGTGCTGACCGCTCCCGAGAGCGGTTCCGAGATCCGTGTCCCGCTCACGGTGACGGACGGCGCCGTCGAGCCGGGGGAGCCGGGGGAGCCGGGGGAGCCGGGTCTGCCCGGCACCGGGTGGACGCCGCCGACGACCGCTCCGTCCCCCGCGGCGGAAGGAGAGCTGACCGCGGCGCTCGAGAACGTCATCCGCGTGCTCTCCGGCGACCTCGTGCCCGGCAGCCAGCTCGTGGTGCACGTCGGCACGGCGTACGCCGGGCAGTGGGTCAGCGCGTGGCTGCACTCCGACCCGGTGTTCCTCGGATGGCACATCGTCGACGCGGTGGGCAACATCACCGTGACCCTGCCGGACGGCGTGACGGGCACGCACCGTATCGTCGTCCTCGACGCAGACGGCAACGTCATCGGATGGCAGGAGGTGACGATCGCCGCCCGCAGCGGGGCGCTCGCCACGACGGGCGGACAGTACGACGGTGTCGCCGGAGCTGCGCTCCTCGGCGCACTGCTGGTGGGGTTCGGCATCACGGCCCGGATGGTCGCCATCCGCCGCCGCGCCTGACCCGAAAGTCCTCACGCTTCGTCTCGCTGCGCTCGCTCAGCGACCGGGCTTTCGTGCCCCCACGGAGTGCCCCGCAGGGGCCCTGAGAAGCTGAACCGGAACGGGCGAACGGGGCCCGGCTGATCGCCGAGGCCCCGTTCCGCGTCAGCCGACCGGGGCGATGCCGCCGTCGACGACGACGGCCGCCGCCGCCGGATCGGCCGGGGCGGTCGAGTTGCGGACGACGAGGCGCGGTTTCAGCCGCACGGCGACGGGCTCCGCATCCGGGTCGTCGATGTGACGCAGGAGCAGATCGACCGCGGTGACTCCCTGCTCGCGCGGGTTCTGCTGCAGCGTCGTCAGCGCGAACATCTCGGCGTGCTCGTGGTCGTCGATCCCGACGACGCTGAGGGCCGAGGGCACCTGGATGCCCAGGCGACGCGCGGCGATGATCGCGCCGATCGCCACCTCGTCGCACGCGGCGACGATCCCCGTCGGACGCGTGCCGGAGTCGCTCAGCAGGTCGACGGCCGCGGCGTATCCGGCCGGCATCGACAGGACGGAGGGCGCGTGCGCGATGAACGCGCCGAGACCCGCCTCGGTCATGGTCTCCTCGTAGCCGGAGACACGCGCCGACTCGACGTGAGGCCAGCGGGTGCTGGACCCTGCGCCGAGGAAGGCGATGCGCCGGTGGCCGAGTGCGATCAGGTGCTCGGTCGCACGGTGGGCGGTGTGGCGGTCGTCGAGGGTCACGACGCTCGTGCGGTCCTGATCGCCGATGACGCTCACCACCGGTCTGCCGAGCGACAGCATGCTCTCGAGCTCGTCCTGCTGAGGCTCGAGGCCCACCGCGATCAGTCCGTCGAAGCGTTTGCGTGCCAGGAAGTCCTCGAAGATGCGTCGTCGGCTGTCGCTGCCCGGTTTGGCGTCGTAGAGCATGAGGTCGAGCCCGCGCGCGAGCAGCGCCTGCTGGATGCCCTCGAGCACCTCGGCGAAGAACCAGCGGTTGATGTACGGCATGACGACGCCGATGCTCTGCGTGCGCCCCGTCGACAGGCTCTGCGCGTTCGTCGAGGGCACGTAGCCGAGGGATGCGGCCGCGGACACCACCCGCTCGCGGGTCGACGCGGAGACGTACCCCGCGCCGCTGAGCGCCCGGCTCGCCGTCGACTTCGACACGCCTGCCAGGCGCGCCACATCCGCGATCCCGCTCATGTCGCGACCCTTCCTCTTCGATGGGCGGAGGGAACCTCCACATCGTAGTCGACGGAGCGAGGAAATATGGAACCGGTTCCACGCGGCTCCTTCGCCGAGGGAGCGCTCCCATGTCCGCGACAAAAGCGGGGGAGCGCTCCCATGGAGCTTTACCGAGTTGTGATCCCTCGCTGTTGTGCTGATCCAGGGATGTGGCATACGGTGGCCTGGAATCGGTTCCTGAGTGGACCTGATGCGTAGTGCATGAAGCACCTGCGCACTCAAAGAGGAGGAATCACATGATCAGATCGCAGCGGCGCCGCCTGGTCGCCCCGATCGCTCTGGTGGGAGTCGCCGGGCTCGCGCTCGCCGGCTGCGCCGGCGGCGGCGGCGGGACGTCCACGGGCGACAACACGGTCACGGTGTACGGCACGATCGCCGACACCGAGGCGGAACTGCTCGAGCAGTCCTGGGCCGATTGGGCCGAGGAGAACGACATCACGGTCAAGTACGAGTCGAGCAAGGAGTTCGAGTCGCAGATCGGCATCCGCGCGCAGGGCGGGAACCCGCCCGATGTCGCGATCTTCCCGCAGCCGGGGCTCTTGGCCGACCTCGCGAAGCGCGGCTACCTGAAGGCGGCGCCCGCCGATGTGCAGGCGAACGTGGAGGAGTACTGGTCGGAGGACTGGGCCAAGTACGGCACGGTGGACGACACCCTCTACGGCGCGCCTCTCATGGCCAGCGTCAAGGGCTTCGTCTGGTATCAGCCGGCGAAGTTCGCCGAGTGGGGCGTGGAGGTGCCGGAGACCTGGGACGAGCTGCTCACGCTCACCCGCACCATCCAGGAGAAGACCGGTGCCGCTCCGTGGTGCGCGGGCTTCGGCTCCGGAGACGCGACCGGCTGGCCGGGAACGGACTGGGTCGAGGACCTCGTGCTTCGCGAGGCCGGCTCCGATGTCTACGACGAGTGGGTCTCCGGCGAGGTCGAGTTCACCGATCCCCAGATCGCGGCGGCCTTCGACTCGGTCGGCGAGATCCTGCTCGACCCGACCCTGGTCAACGCAGGCTTCGGTGACGTCCAGTCGATCAACTCGACGGCCTTCGGCGACGTGGCCGCCCCGATCGCGGACGGCACGTGCGCGCTGACCCACCAGGCGTCCTTCTTCGACGGCTTCATCACCGATGCGGGCGGCACCGTGGCCGAGGACGGCGACGTGTGGGCCTTCGTCACCCCGGGCGTCGAGGCGGGCAGCACCGAGGTCACCGGCGGCGGCGAGATCGTCGGCGCGTTCAGCGACAAGCCGGCCGTGCAGAAGTTCCTCACCTACCTGTCCAGTCCCGAGTGGGCGAACACCCGTGTCGAGCTCGGCGGCGTCATCTCCGCCAACAAGGGTCTCGACCCGGACAACGCCTCCAGCGGCATCCTGACGCAGGCCATCGAGATCCTGCAGGACCCGAACACCACGTTCCGCTTCGACGCCTCGGACCTCATGCCGAGCGTCGTGGGTGCGGGCTCCTTCTGGAAGGGGATGGTCTCCTGGATCGGCGGCACCCCGACCGACGAGGTGCTGACCCAGATCCAGTCCGCCTGGCCCTCGAGCTAGCGGCGATGACGATCGAGGGGTCGCTCCACCGGGGCGACCCCTCGACTCCCGCTCGTGATCTTCGCTAGATTCCATGCATCGGGTCCGATGCCGCGCTCGAAAGGAGCCTCGTGACCGCTTTCTTCAACTGGATCGGGCAGCTGCATCCGCTGCTCCAGGCTGTCGTGGTGGTCGTGGCGTTCCTCGCCGTCGTCGCCGCGATCCTCTTCCTCGTCGACATCGCCCCTCGCAAGGGAACGGTGTACACCTGGATCCGATTCGCCATGTGCGTGTTGATCCCGGCGGGCGTCTTCATCGCGTTCAACTCCGTCTGGTGGGCGGCCGCCGTCGCCGCCGTCTTCGGAGCGGGTCTGTTCCTCCTCGACTTCCGCGCCCGGTCGGGCACCGGGTATCTCGTGCAGTTGCTGGCGTTCCTCGCGCCCGCCATGCTCCTTCTTCTGGTCGGCCTCATCCTGCCGTCGATCCAGACGTTCATCGGCGCCTTCCAGAACGCAGCGGGCAACGCGTTCGTCGGGTTCGACAACTTCGCCTGGATCTTCACGCAACCCGACGGCGTGCGCACGGTCGTCAACACCATCGTCTGGGTGCTGCTCGCGCCGACCTTCTCGACGGCCATCGGCCTCGCCTACGCGGTCTTCATCGACAAGACCCGCGGCGAGAAGGTCTACAAGGTGCTCGTCTTCATGCCGATGGCCATCTCGTTCGTGGGCGCGTCGATCATCTGGCGATTCGTCTACGAGTACCGCTCCGCGGAGTACGAGCAGATCGGTCTGCTCAACCAGATCATCGTCTGGCTCGGCGGCACTCCGCAGCAGTGGCTGCTCGGCGAGCCGTGGAACACGCTGTTCCTCATCGTCGTGCTGATCTGGGTGCAGACCGGTTTCGCGATGGTCGTGCTGTCGGCGGCCATCAAGGGGGTCCCGATCGAGCAGTTGGAGGCCGCCGAGCTCGACGGCACCAATGCCTGGCAGAGGTTCTGGAGCGTGACCGTCCCCTCGATCCGGCCCTCCATCATCGTCGTCCTCACGACGATCTCCATCGCGTCGCTGAAGGTCTTCGACATCGTCCGCACCATGACCGCGGGCTCGTACGGCACCTCGGTCATCGCGAACGAGATGTACACGCAGTTCACCAAGTTCGAGGCCGGCCGGAGCGCCGCCTTCGCCGTCGTCCTGTTCATCCTCGTCCTGCCGATCGTGGTCTACAACGCCCGGCAGATCGCGAAGCAGAGGGAGATCCGATGAGCACGCGGTATGCGTCTTGCGCGCGTCGGCGCGCAGATCGTCCGAGGGGGGCGGTCCTATGAGCACGCGGTACGCGTCCTGTGCGCGTGAGCGCGCAGATCGTCCGAGGGGGGCGGTCCTATGAGCACGCGGTACGCGTCCTGTGCGCGTGAGCGCGCAGATCGCCCGAAGGGGGCGATCCTATGAGCGACGTCATGCCGATCGACCTTCCCGTCGACAAGGCGACGCAGAGGCAGTTGAAGCGCGGGGAACGCCGGATGGAGGGCTCCGCCGGCCGGGCGCGGAAGAAGCTCACGAAGCCGTGGGCGTCGGTCTTCGCGATCATCATCGCGGCACTGTGGACGATCCCCACATTCGGCCTGTTCGTCTCGTCGCTCCGCCCCGAGCAGCAGATCAAGACCACCGGATGGTGGACCTTCTTCGCCGACCCGCAGGTGACGCTGGAGAACTACACGCAGGTCCTGCAGGCCGGCAACTCCCAGGTCACGATGGCGAGCGCGTTCGTCAACTCGATCGCGATCACCATCCCGGGCACCGTCATCCCGCTCGCCATCGCCTGTCTCGCGGCGTACGCGTTCGCGTGGATCGACTTCAAGGGCCGCAACGTCCTGTTCATCTTCGTGTTCGCGCTGCAGATCGTGCCCATCCAGATGGCGCTCATCCCGCTGCTGCGCTCGTTCTCGCAGGGCATCAACCTGTGGGGGCTGCAGATCACCGAGCCGCTGGGCGTCGCGGGCGGATACGCGCAGGTGTGGATCGCCCACTCGATGTTCGCGCTGCCGCTGGCCATCTATCTCCTGTACAACTTCATGGCGGAGATCCCGGCCGACATCATCGAGGCGGCGAGGGTCGACGGCGCCTCGCGCGGGCAGATCTTCTTCCGCATCGTGCTGCCGCTGACGATGCCTGCGATCGCCTCGTTCGGCATCTTCCAGTTCCTGTGGGTCTGGAACGATCTTCTGGTGGCGCTGATCTTCGCCGACGGTGCGGTGGCACCGATCACGAAGCTCCTCGCCGAGATCACCGGAAGCCGGGGCAATGACTGGCAGCTCCTCACCGCAGGCGCGTTCGTCGCGATCATCGTTCCGTTGATCGTGTTCTTCGCCCTGCAGCGGTACTTCGTCCGCGGACTGCTGGCGGGCTCGACCAAGGGCTGATCGCGTACGCACTCCCGCGGGGGTCACCGGAACGGTGCGCCCCGCGAAGGTGCGTCGGACCGCCATCCGGCTAAGGTGAGCGCATGGACGCGGGGGATGTCATCGTCGAGGGTGCGCGGGAACCGGTTCCGACCCCCGAGGAGGTGGGCCTGCGCGCCGCGGAGGTGGCGGACCGCGTCCGCGACGGTCGGGTCAACGCCTACGAGGCGGACTCCAGCCGCAGCGTCTGGAACATCGTCCGCGCGAACGTCTTCACGCTTTTCAACGGCATCGTCGGCGCGTGCTTCCTGGTGCTCCTGCTCGTCGGCCGCTGGCAGGACGCCCTCTTCGGGCTCGCAGCCTTCGCGAACGCCATCATCGGCACCGTGCAGGAGTTCCGCGCGAAGGCGGCGCTCGATCGTCTCGCGCTGCTGAACGCGCCTCGGGCGCGCGTGCGCCGCGACGGAGAGGAGAGCGAGATCGTCCCGACGGAGGTCGTGCAGGACGACATCCTCGTGCTCCGCGCGGGCGACCAGGTGGCCGCCGACGCGGTCGTCGTGTCCTCCCGCGGTCTGCAGATCGACGAGTCGATGCTGACCGGGGAGTCGGATGCGGTCGACAAGCGGCCGGACGACGAGGCCCTGTCGGGGTCGGTCGTCGTGGGTGGCGAGGGCGCCGCCCAGGTGAACCGGGTCGGTGCGGACTCCTACGCGAACCGCTTCCAGGTCGAGGCGAAGCGATTCTCGCTCGTCTCCAGCGAGCTGCGCTCCAGCGTCAACCGCGTCCTGAAGTGGGTGAGCTGGGGGATCGGCCCGATCGGCCTGCTCGTGCTCAATGCGCAGGTGATGGTCGCCGGCGGGTGGGCCACGATCTTCGACGAGGGGCGCTGGGTCCAGGCGGTCGTGAACACGATCGCCTCGCTGACCGCGATGATCCCGCTCGGCCTCGTGCTGATGACCTCGATCGCCTTCGCGGTCGGGGCGGCGAAGCTCGCTGGCAAGAACGTGCTCGTCAACGAGCTGCCGGCGGTCGAGGGGCTCGCTCGCGTCGACATGATCTGCCTCGACAAGACCGGAACGCTCACGGCGGGGGAGATCACCTTCGACGGCGTCCACCCGCTGCCGGACGCCGCCGACGGATGGGAGGACGCGCTCGCCTGGTACGGCGCAGCACCTGACGCGAACGCGACGGCGCGCTGTCTGCAAGAGCCGTACCCCGTCGCGGCGTCGCGCACCCCCGCCGCGACGATCCCGTTCTCTTCGGCGCGCAAGTGGAGCGCGGTGGCCTTCGAGCACGGTCCGACGTGGGTGCTGGGCGCACCTGAGATGGTGTTCGGCGACCCGGCGACGGATGCGGCGTCTCCGCTCGGATCGGTGGTCACCCGACTCGCCTCGAGCGGTCTGCGCACCCTCGTGCTGGGGTACGCGCCCACCGCGCTGACCGAGGCGGACGTGGAGGCCGAGCGCCTGCCCGCGGATCTTCGCCCCGCCGTGGTCGTGACGTTCGGCGAACGGGTGCGGCCGGATGCGGCGCAGACGCTCGCCTACTTCCGGGAGCAGGGGGTCGGTGTCCGCATCATCTCCGGCGACAACCCCCGGACGGTCGCCGCGATCGCCCGCGAGGTGGGACTCGACGTCCCCGAAGGGTACGACGCGCGCACGCTCCCGACCGACGACGACGCCCTCGCCGAGGTACTGGAGACCCACACCGTGTTCGGCCGCGTCACCCCGGAGCAGAAGAAGGACATGGTCGTCGCGCTGCAGAGCCGCGGCCACACGGTGGCGATGACCGGCGACGGCGTCAACGACGCCCTGGCGATCAAGACCGCCGACATGGGCATCGCGATGAACTCCGGGGCCGCCGCCACCAAGGCGGTGGCCCGGATCGTGCTCCTGGACGGCAGGTTCTCCCACCTTCCCGACGTCGTCGCCGAGGGGCGCCAGGTCATCGCGAACATCGAGCGGGTCTCGATGCTGTTCCTCACGAAGACCGTGTATGCGACGGGTCTCGCGCTGTTGTTCGGCATCCTCGTGCTCGAGTTCCCGTTCCTGCCCCGCCAGCTGTCGATCACGGACGGCCTGACGATCGGCATCCCGGCGTTCTTCCTCGCGCTCATGCCGAACGCCCGCCGCTACATCCCGGGCTTCCTCAGGCGGTCGCTGTCGTTCGCCGTCCCGGCCGGCGTCGTGGTCGCCCTGACGCTGACGGGCTACAAGCTGGTGGCCAGCTCGCTCGGCGTGGACGAGGACCAGCTGCGGACGGGGTCGACGATCATCCTCGCGATCGTCGGCATCTGGGTGCTGTCGATCCTGTCCCGTCCGCTGAACCGGTTCAAGGTCCTGGTCGTGGGGGCGATGTTCATCGCGCTGACGGTGATCTTCACGGTGCCGCTGTCGATCGAGTTCTTCCAGCTGGTCGATCCGGGCCGCGAGGCCGCGTACGCCGTGACCCTCTTCACGATGGGGGCCATCGGGGCGATCGAGATCGTCCGGGTCTTCCACGTCCGGTTCGTGCGCCGCTCGGTGCGCGGCGGCAGCGGTGCTCAGGGCAGGTAGGGATCGGGCGCCGGGGCACGGGAGGCGAAGTACCGTGAGCCCGGCGGGGCCCACACGACCACGACCAGCGCCACTTGCAGGACGATCTGGACGATCGAGGCCGCATCCCACGCGTCGCTCGTCGCGATCGTGATGCCGTGCAGCACGAGCTGGATCGCCAGGTAGACGGTCAGCAGCAGCCGCGAGAGCCGGCTGCCGCGGGCGATCCCGCTGGCGATCGCGAGGGTCAGCAGCCCGAACAGGATGATCCCGATCCCGACCAGCGAGACCGGCAGCACGTCGTCCGCCGCGACGTCGTAGCGGCTCAGCAGGAGGAGGACGCCGAGCGCCGTGTTCAACGCGCCGTTCAGTGCGACGAGGATGACCGCGAGGAGGACCACGATCGGGCGGCGCGGGGCGGATGCGTGCACGCGACCACCTTAGCGGTGGGACGCGTCGGCGACCCCGGCGGAGCGGAGGCACCGCGCCCCTTCGTCTCGGAGCCTTGCTCCTCGCTGGGGACCGAGGTCGGGGCCCGGGTCGGCGACTCCGGTTCAGCCCGTGCAGCCCAGCCGCGCCTGGGCCGAGGTCATCGCATCGATCTCGGCGCCCTGGTGCGTCTTCATGGTCTGCGCGACCTGCAGGACGCGGGGGATGCTGCCGAGGTCGATGACCGCATCCGTCATCGACAGGGCACCCTCGTGGTGCCGGATCATGAGCTCGAGGAAGAGGCAGTCGGCCGCCGTGCCGGTCGCCGACTCGAGCTCGGCGAGCTCGGCGGCGCTCGCCATCCCCATCTCGGTCATGAGCTCTTCGTCGTTCGCGCCCTCGGCATCCGCGTGCGCGTGGTCGTCGGATGCGGACACCCACGACATGAGGTCGCCGGCCTGGGGCAGGTTCCACTGCACGAGCCAGTCGAACATCTCGCCGCGCTGCGCGGCCTGCCCGGTGGCGATGTCGTATGACAGCGCGCGGATCTGCTCGTCCTCGGTGTCGCGGTAGATCGTCATCGCCATCTCGACCGCCTGCGCGTGGTGCACCTGCATGTCGCGGGCGAAGCCGACGTCGGCGGCGTTCGGGGCGGCCGGGACGTTCGAGAAGAGCGTGAAGCGACCGATGGCGAACGCCAGCGCCGCCGCGCCCACGACGGCCAGCGCGATGAACGGCCAGCGTCGCGGGCGGGCGGCGTAGGCGCTCATCGGGTCACTGCCGGCCGGGCGCGTCGACACCGCCGCTGCACACCGCGTTCGGCTCGGGGGCGTTCTGGCTGCGCCAGTACTCCTCGAAGAACTCCGGGATCCGGCTGTCGCTCGCGTCGTCGATCTTCAGCTGGGCGTTCCACGCGCTGAGGACGATCGGGGAGTCCAGGCCCTCGTAGGGGGAGAGCAGCGTGTAGGTGGCCGGGAAATGCGAGCGAAGGGTCGCCAGCTCGTCGTCGCCGACCCGGTCCGCGTCGTAGGTGACCCACACGGCGCCGTGCTCCATGGAATGCACGGCGTTCTCGTTCGGCACGGGCTCGGTGTAGATGCCGCAGTTGAGCCAGACCGAGTTGTGCTCGCCGCCGGCGGGCGGGGACTGCGGGTAGTCGACCGTGCCCTCGACATGGGTCGTGACGTTGTCGAAGAGCTCGACGCCCTCGATCTGCGCACCGGTGGAGTCCTGGGCGCCGTAGGTCGCGGGCCGCGGCGTGAAGACGAGGGATGCGACGACGATCGCGACGACGGCGACCGCGGCGGTGGACCCCACGACCCACCAGACGAGCTTGCTCCGCTTGCGTCGTGCGAGCTGTCGCTGGTATTCGGCGAGCTTCTCCTGGCGGCGCTGCTCGCGTTCCTGCTTGGCGGTCTGGGAGATCTTGGCCTGCGTGGCGGGGTTGCCGCTCTGGCGCTTGTCGGGCGTCGTGCTCATGCGATGTCGGGTCCTCGGTTCGGTGCGGACGGGTGCCGCGGACTGCCGTGCGGGGAGTGCGGCCCGGGGAGAGCTGTGTACGGGCCAGACTCCGAGCCTATTCGAGCGCATAGGGCATACGGCTGGGAGAGCGCCGAAGGTGCGTCCGGGCCGGGATTCCGCGGAGGCGTCGTCCGGGCGATCCGGTACGATGGACATGCCCGGTCGAATCGTTTCGATCCGGCTGCTCCCCGCGACCCGCGCCCGATGGCGTGCGCGCCGCCCCTCTCCCTCACCGAAGTGGTCCGCACTGTGCTCGATACGTCCCCCGTTCCCGTCGTCCCCGCATCCGGGGCAGCCTCCGCCGAAGAGCGGACACCGACCGGCTCGGTGCGCACGCCGCGCAGCACGACGGGCGCCATCCGCACGCTCGGCGCCAACCCGCAGACCGCCCCGATCGTGCTGCACCCCGGCGATGCGATGCCGACGTGGCGGCGCGTCCTCTACATCGTGCTGCTCGGCGCCCTGACCGCGCTCGGCCCGTTCACGATCGATCTCTACCTGCCGGCGTTCCCCGTGCTCGAGGCCGACTTCGACACCACCGCCGCGATGATCCAGCTGACACTGACCGGCACCATGATCGGCTTCGCCCTGGGGCAGCTGATCGTCGGCCCCCTCAGCGACAAGGTCGGTCGCCGCATCCCGCTTCTCGCGGTCACTGCGCTCCACGTGGTCGCGAGCGCCGCCGCGGCCTTCGCTCCCGACCTGGTGACGCTCAGCGTGACCCGGGTGCTGATGGGCGCCGGCGCCGCAGCCGGCGGCGTCGTCGCGGCTGCCATCGTCCGGGACCTCTTCGGCGGGCGGCGCCTGGTCGTCATGCTGTCGCGGCTCGCGCTCGTGTCGGGTGTCGCGCCCGTGCTGGCGCCGCTGGTCGGCTCCTGGCTGCTCGGCGTCATGCCGTGGCGGGGGCTGTTCGTCGTCCTCGCGGTCTACGGCGTCGTCATGCTGATCGCTGCAGCCGTCTTCATCCCCGAGACGCTGCCGCCGGCCCGTCGCCGCGAGCGCGGCGCCACCACGGTGTGGCAGCGGTATCGCAGCGTGCTCGGCGACCGGGTCTTCCTCGGCGTGCTGGTCATCGGCGGCATGACCTTCAGCGGGCTCTTCTCGTACCTCTCGGCATCGTCGTTCCTCTTCCAGCAGAGCTTCGGCTTCAACGCGCAGGAGTACGGCGTGCTGTTCGCCGTGAACTCCATCGGCGTGGTCGTCGGCGTGCAGGCGGCCTCGCGACTGGCCGCGCGCTTCGGCCCGCAGTGGGTCATGGCCTTCTCGACGGCGGCGCTCGTCGTCACGGCCGCCGTGATCGTCGTCGCCGACCAGCTCGGGGCAGGGCTGTGGGGCACGATCGTCCCGCTCTTCTTCTTCATGACGGCGTGCGGCTTCACGTTCCCCTGCGTGCAGGTGCTGGCCCTCGACCGGCACGGCAACGCCGCGGGCACCGCGCAGTCCATCATCGGCGCCACGAACTTCGGTGTGGCCGGCATCGTCTCCCCGCTCGTGGGCTGGCTCTCGCACGACGCCGGGATCACCGCGACGACGATGGCCTCCGTCATGGTCGGATGCGGCGTGGTCGCCGTGCTCTCGCTGTGGTTGCTCGTGCGACCGCGCTCGGTGGCGCAGCTGACGCCGTGACGCCGCCGGTGTCCGGACCCGCTCGCACAGGCGGCGGCCGGACGCAAGCGTCGCGTCGTTCCGGCGGCCCGGCCCGCTCCGGCGCCACAATGAGGCGATGACCGAATCGACCGCATCCGGCCCCTCGGCCCTCGTGCGGGGGACGATCGGGGCGACGCTCCTCGTGCTGTCCGCCGCGCTCGGCGCGTGGATCCTCGCCCGGGGCAACGAGCCCTTCGCGATCGACTCGGCGTGGAACCTCCTGCTCGTCCAGGCCGACTGGGCGCCGTTCGACGTCGTCTCGCGTTTCACGAACGTCGCCGGCGGCGTGTGGGTGAGCACGATCGTGGTGCCCGCTGCGGGCATCGTCGTGCTGCTGTCCCTTCGCCGCCCGTGGTCGGCCGGCTACTTCGTCTTGGCCGTGGCGCTGAGCGCGTTCGTCGTGCAGATCCTGAAGCACCTGTTCGGCCGTGCTCGGCCCGAGCAGATCCTCGTCGTCAGCGACTACGGCTCGTACCCGTCGGGTCATGTCGCGAACGCCGCGACCCTCGCGGCCGTGCTGGTGGTGCTGCTGCCGCGGGCGTGGACCGCCGTCGTGGCCTCGGCATGGGTTCTGATCATGGTCTTCAGCCGCACCTATCTGCATGCGCACTGGCTGAGCGACACGCTCGGCGGCATGCTCGTCGGGGTCGGCGTCGCGCTCGTCTGCGCGGCGTTCCTGCGCGATCGGATCGACCGTGAGCGTGCGGTGCGGCCGGGACACACGAGCCGCGAGGAGAATCGGCCGGGATGAGGACGATGTCGCGACGAAAGCCCTCCGCCCGGCCGATTCCCCTCTGACCGGTGCCGGTCCGGTGCCGGCGGGCGAAGACACGACGCCCTATCGGGCATAGCATCGAACCATGGTGACGAAGCCTCCGAAGACCGACATCGACGAGTCCGAGCTGTCCGTCTCCCGGCCCAAGAAGGTTGCGGTCGGAGTCCCGGCGGTGCTGCACGCGCTGCAGATGTCGTGGGAGCAGATGGGCTCCGTGCGGTCGGCGCGCACCCTCCTGCGGGTCAACCAGAAGGACGGCTTCGACTGCCCCGGGTGCGCGTGGCCCGACCCCGATCACCGTCACGTCGCCGAGTTCTGCGAGAACGGAGCGAAGGCGGTCGCCGAGGAGGCGACCGTGCGGCGGGTGGGGCCGGAGTTCTTCGCGGAGCACTCGCTCGAGGACTTGCGCGAGCACGACGACTGGTGGCTCGGCCAGCAGGGGCGGCTGACGCATCCGATGATCCTCGACGAGGGCGCGACGCATTACCGGCCCATCGCGTGGGACGACGCGCTGCGGGCGATCGCCGATCAGCTGCGGACGCTCGACGATCCCGACGAGTCGATCTTCTACACGTCGGGCCGCACCTCGAACGAGGCGGCGTTCCTCTACCAGCTGCTGGTGCGCGGCGTCGGCACCAACAACCTCCCCGACTGCTCCAACATGTGCCACGAGTCGTCCGGCTCCGCGCTCACCGAGACGATCGGCATCGGCAAGGGCACGGTCTCGCTCGAAGACGTCCACAACGCGAAGCTGCTGATCGTCGCCGGTCAGAACCCCGGCACCAACCATCCCCGGATGCTGAGCGCCCTCGAGAAGGCGAAGCAGAACGGGGCGACGATCATCGCGGTGAACCCGCTGCCGGAGGCGGGGCTGCTCCGGTTCGAGAACCCGCAGACCGCGCGGGGCGTGCTGCTGGGCGGAACAGCCATCGCCGACCGGTTCGTGCAGATCCGCGTGGGGGGCGACCAGGCGTTGTTCCAGGCGATCGGCAAGCACCTGCTCGAGGTCGAGGAGCGCTCCGGCGGGGTCGTGGACCACGCCTTCGTCGAGGCGTACACGAGCGGGCTCGCCGCGTACGCGGCGGCGATGGCGGATGCGGACTGGGCCGAGCTCGAGTCCGCCACCGGCCTCGACGAGCCGGCGCTCCGGGAGATCGCCGAGGCGGTGCGCACCTCGCCCGCCACGATCGTGTGCTGGGCGATGGGCCTCACCCAGCACAAGCACTCGGTGCCGACGCTCCGCGAGGTGGTGAACGTCCTGCTGCTGCAGGGCAACATCGGCCGTCCCGGCGCCGGCGTGTGCCCCGTGCGGGGGCACTCGAACGTGCAGGGCGACCGCACCATGGGCATCTACGAGAAGCCGTCGGACGCGTTCCTCGACGCCCTCGACACCGAGTTCGACTTCGCCTCGCCGAGGGCACACGGGCACGACACCGTCGCGGCGATCCGGGCGATGGACGCGGGCCGGGCCCGGTTCTTCATGGGCATGGGCGGCAACTTCGTCAGCGCGACCCCCGACACCGAGATCGTCGAGCGGGCGATGGCGAAGCTCGATCTCACCGTCCACGTGTCGACCAAGCTCAACCGTTCGCACGTGGTCACCGGGCGCCGCGCGATCATCCTGCCGACTCTCGGACGCACCGATCGCGACCGCCGCGGCGGGGGCGAGCAGCGCGTCTCGGTCGAGGACTCCATGGGCGCGGTGCACTCCTCCCGCGGCAGGCTCTCCCCGCCCGCGGACGACCTGCTGAGCGAGGTCGCCATCGTCGCCCGCCTGTGCGACCTGCTCTTCGGCGGCGAGGCGACGCCGCGGCCCGTGGCATCCGCATCCCACTCCGGCGACGTCGATCGCGACCAGGCCGAGCGCCCCCGCGCCGAGCACGCCGACTGGTCCGGACGCACCGAGGTGGCGCATCCGGCGAACGTGCCGCACGCCGACTGGGCGGCGCTCGAGCACGACTACGCGCTCGTCCGCACCCACATCCAGAACGTCGTGCCGGGCTTCGAGGACTACGAGCAGCGCATCGCGAGGGGACGCACGTTCTTCCTGCCGAACGGCCCGCGCGACGATCGCCGCTTCGCGACGAGCGACGGCAAGGCGCACTTCACTGCGAACCCGCTGGAGTACCCGCGCATCCCGGCCGGTCGCCTGCTGCTGCAGACCCTCCGCTCGCACGACCAGTACAACACCACGATCTACGGCAAGGACGACCGCTACCGGGGCATCCACGACGGACGCCGCGTCGTGATGGTGAACGCGGACGACATCGCCGAGCTCGGCTTCGCCGACGGACAGGTGGTCGATCTCGTGTCGGAGTGGACGGGTCCGGACGGGGTGCTGCAGGAGCGCCGGGCCGAGGCCTTCCGCATCGTCGGCTACGCGACCCCGCGGGGGAACGCCGCGGCGTACTACCCGGAGACGAACGTGCTCGTGCCGCTCGACTCGGTCGCCGACGTCAGCGGCACGCCGACGTCGAAGTCCGTGCTCGTGCGCCTTGAGCCCCGCGTCGCGTCGCTCGCGTAGCGTCGGCGCGCCCCGCTCCGCATCCGCTCCCCGTCCAGGGAGCCTCGGACCGCGAGACTGCACCCTAGCGCCGAGACAGCGGGGAAACCCCACTGTCTCGGCACCCCGCTGCAGTCTCGCGGCTCGGGCGGCCCGGACGGGGCCGGCGGAGTCACGGTGAGTGCGGGCGGGGGCGGGCTGCGGCGCAAGCCCCCGCCCGGCACCGGCACGGGCGCGTAACGTCGCCCGCATGACGGAGCTGACGACGCCCACCGGCCGAGAACCCGCCCTGCGCGCCCGGCGGCGAGCCGATGGGCAGGCTCCCCGCGCCCTCGTGCTCGGGGCCACCGGGTACATCGGCGGGCGTCTCACCCCGCGCCTGATCGCCGCGGGGTACCGGGTGCGCGTGCTCGCCCGCGACGCGGCCCGGGTGACGGCCTTTCCGTGGGGGAGCGAGGTCGAGATCGCCGAGGGATCCGCCGACGACGCGGATGCGGTCGCCGCGGCGGTGGCCGACATCGACGTGCTGTTCTACCTCATCCACTCGATGGGTGCGGGAAAGGGGTTCGAGGAGGCCGATCTCGCGGCCGCGCGGACCGTCGCCGCCGCGGCGCAGGCCGCATCCGTCGTACGGATCGTGTACCTCGGGGCGCTGCATCCGTCGGGGGTGAGGCTCTCGCCGCACCTGCGTTCGCGGGTCGAGGTCGGGGAGGTGTTCCTGGGCAGCGGTGTGCCGACGCTCGTGCTGCAGGCGGGTGTCGTGATCGGATCGGGGTCGGCGTCGTTCGAGATGATCCGGCACCTCACCGAGGTGCTGCCCTACATGCCGGCGCCCAAGTGGGTGCGCAACCGGGTGCAGCCGATCGCGGTGCGCGATGTGCTGCACTACCTGCTCGGTGCCGCCCGGGTGGACGCGCCGGTGAACCGTGCGGTCGACGTCGGCGGCCCCGACGCGCCGCGCTACGGGCAGATGATGAACGGCTACGCGGTCGAGGCCGGCCTGCCGCAGCGGCCCATCGCCGCGCTGCCGGTGCTGACCCCCGGCCTCGCCTCGCACTGGGTCAACGTCGTGACGCCCGTGCCGCGGTCGATCGCGCGCCCGCTCATCGCCTCGCTCGAGAACGAGTGCGTCGTGAGGGACCGGAGCGTCGACGAGCTCATTCCGCGCCCCGACGGCGGGCTCACGTCGTACCGGCGGGCGGTGCAGCTGGCGATCGGCCGGGTGGACGCGGACGCGATCGAGACGAGCTGGCAGGATGCGGAGCTCTCGGGCCTGCCGAGCGACCCGCTGCCGAGCGACCCCGACTGGGCGGGGCGGACGGTCTACACCGACACGCGTACCGTCACGACCCCCGCCTCGGCGTCGGCGCTCTGGCGGGTCATCATCGGCATCGGCGGCGAGAACGGGTGGTACTCGACGCCGCGACTGTGGGCGCTGCGCGGTTGGATGGACCGGATCGTCGGCGGTGTGGGGCTGCGCCGCGGCCGGCGCAGCCGGACCTCGGCGGTCGTCGGCGACGCGATCGACTTCTGGCGCGTCGAGGCGATCGAGCCCGGGCGGATGCTGCGCCTGCGCGCCGAGATGAAGGTGCCCGGCCTCGCCTGGCTCGAGCTCGGCGCCGTGCCCGACGGCGACGGTGCGCGGTACGAGCAGCGGGCGATCTTCTTTCCGCGGGGCCTGGCCGGCCGCCTCTACTGGCTGCTCGTGCTGCCCTTCCACGCGCTGGTCTTCCCGGGGATGGCCACCCGCATCACGCTCACCGCCGAGGAGGGCACGGGGGACGCCCGGGCATAGGCTGGACAGATGCGGCGCGCGGCGGTGATCACGGTGTCCGACCGGTCGGCGGCGGGCGTGCGCGACGACGCTTCCGGGCCGGTGGGCGTCGGCCTCCTCCGCGACGCGGGGTGGGAATGCCCGGACGCGACCGTCGTGCCCGACGGCGCCGACAGCGTCGAGCGGGCACTCCGCGCCGCGATCGACGCCGGCGCCGACCTCGTCGTCACGACCGGCGGCACCGGCGTCTCTCCGCGCGATCAGACCCCGGAGGGTGCCGCGCGCGTCATCGAGCGCGAGATCCCGGGACTCGCCGAGGAGCTCCGCCGCCGCGGGGCCGCGGAGAAGCCCGCCGGGATGCTGACGCGTGGCCTCGCGGGGGTCGCCCGGGGCGCGCTCATCGTGAACCTCCCGGGGAAGCCGGCGGCCGTCGCATCCGGGATCCCGGTCGTGCTGTCGGTCGCGGCGCACGTGATCGACCAGCTCGCGGGAGGGGACCACTGATGCCCGTCGCCCTCGCCCGCGTCAGCGCCGAGCCCCTCGACCTCGACGCCCATCTGCGCGCGGTCGACGACGACGCCTCCGGTGCGGTGACGACCTTCCTCGGACGCGTGCGCGACAACGATCCGGATGCGGCGACCCCGGTCGTGGCGCTGGAGTACTCCGCGCATCCCGACGCCGAACGGATCCTGAGGTCGCTCGCCGAGCGCGCGATCGGCGACGCCGGTGCGATCGTCGCGGTGAGCCACCGCATCGGACGGCTCGAGGTGGGCGACGCGGCCGTCGTGATCGTCGTCGCGTCGGGGCATCGGGACGAGGCGTTCCGCGTCTGCCGTGCGGTGATCGAGGACATCAAGCGCGAGCTGCCGGTGTGGAAGCGTCAGATCGAGTCCGACGGCACCACCGCCTGGAAGGGCCTCGGCGGCTGATCCCTCCCCGACGGTTCCCGCTCGATGCTCGCGAGTCGGTGTCGCGCGGTGTGGAGATCGCATGGACGAACTCGCTGATGCCCCGCGGGCGCCCGGCTCTCTCCCGCCGGCATCGCCCACACCGTCGCGGGCGTCGCGACCCGCAGGTTGTCGTGCGTGCGGGTCATCGCGAGAGTGGGGGTGACCTTGGTGCTCAGGACGCCGGGTCGCCGCAGCGGACGATGCGGCGCGTGCACTCCCACCTGCAGTGCGGGTCTGCTCAGCCGCCGGCGAAGGGCGGGAGCACGTCGACGAGCGTGTCGTCGGCGAGGGTCGCGTCGTCGTCCGTCCGCGCACCGGCGACGAGAACCGCGCATCGGGGCAGGATGCCGCCGAGCCCGGGGCGTTCGGCGGCCAGGGCGTGGCGCAGATCGCCGAGGGTGCGTTCCGCGCGGGTCTCCTCGGCGACGCCCGCCATCTCCTCCGCGGCGGCGAAGTAGCGCACGCGGGCCATCAGGGCCTCCATCCGGCGGCGAGCCTGGTGATCCGGTCGACCGCCTCCCGCACCTGTTCCGGGGTGCCGCCGGCGCGACCGGCGGCGAGTCCCGCCGCGAACGCGCTGAGCGGGGCCGCGGGCCGGGCGACGCCCCGGGCGACGTCTCCGGCGAGGTCGAGCACGAGCGGGATCGGCAGATCGTCGGGGCCGAGGCCGAGACGCTCCCGCACGGCGTCGGCCCACTCGTCCAGTGCCTCCGGGGGCAGGTGCTCGGTCACGGGGAACCCTCCTTCGCGATGCCGTCGGCGCCGGGCTCGACCCGGCGTCGGGCGTCCTCCAGATCCTCCCACGTATCGATGTCGCGGACGACGTCGTCGGGGACGCGCACCACGGCGATCGACAGGTCGTCCAGGAGCGCACGGACCGGGGCGTCGCGGCCGCCGTGCGCGAGCGCGCCGGCCGCGCGGCGGAGGGCGGCGGTGCGGTAGACGCCGGTCAGCCACTGCGGCCTCGAGGTCTCGTCCGCGAGGCACAGACCCTCGGTGTCTGCGGGAAGCAGCAACAGGTCGGCGACGAGTCGCGGCACGGCCGCATCCGGGCGCACGAGGTCGCAGGCGAGCACGAGCGTCCAGTCGGGGTCGGCGGCAGGGGCGGTCGCGCCGAGCGCCGCGACGACGGCCGCGGCGGGGCCGGAGAACGGCGGGTCCTCGCGCACCCAGGTCAGGTCGTCGTGACCGGCTGCCGGAGGGCCCGCGACGACGACGGATGCGGCGCCCGCCGCGCGCACGGCCGCCAGGGTGCGGGCGAGGATCGAGGATCCGCCGAGGACGAGCAGCGGCTTCGCCGTGCCGTCGAGCCGGGTGGCGCGTCCGCCGGCGAGCAGGATCGCGCCGAGCGAGGGGGTCATTCCTCGCCGGGGCGGGTCCAGGTGCCGGACTTGCCGCCCTCTTTGCGGACGATCCGCACGTCGTCGATCGAGGTGCCCTTGTCGAGCGCCTTCACCATGTCGACGACGGTGAGCGCGGCGACCGACACGGCGGTCAGCGCCTCCATCTCGACGCCGGTGCGATCGGCGGTGCGGACGGTCGCCTCGATCTCGATCCCGTCGTCGACGATCGTGAGGTCGACGACCGCGCCGTGCACCCCGATGACGTGCGCGAGGGGGAGGAGCGCGGGGGTGTGCTTGGCCGCCTGGATGCCGGCGATGCGTGCGACCGCGAGCACGTCGCCCTTCGGGACGCCGCCGTCCCGGAGGGCCGCGACGACGTGGGCGGCGCACCGCACGAAGCCCCGTGCGGTCGCGGCGCGGACGGTCGGCTGCTTGGCGGTGACATCGACCATGCGGGCGTGGCCGGCCGCATCCAGGTGCGTGAAGCTCATGGGATCAGCATGACATCGACGAGGTCGCCGGGCTCCACCGCGACCGTCTCGGCGGGGACGATCGCGTACGCCTCGGCGCGGGCGAGGCCGCCCGCGAGATGCGAGCCCGAGCCCCCCGCGGTGGCGGGACCGACGCTCCAGCGGGCCGGGTCGCTCCGATCGATCGCAGCGGGCAGGTACTGGCGTCGTCCCGGCGGGGTGCGCCATCCGGATGCGGCCGGCAGTCGCAGGATCGGGCGATGGATGCCGGTGCGCCCCTGCATCCGGAGGAGCGCCGGGCGCACGAACACCTCGAACGAGACCGCCGAGCTGACCGGGTTGCCGGGAAGGCCGAAGAGCAGACCGCCGTGCGCGAGGCGGCCGAAGGCCTGCGGCTTGCCCGGCTGCATGGCGACCTTGGTGAAGGCGACGTCGCTGCCCTGCAGCACGTTCTTCACGACCTCGAAGGCTCCGGCGCTGACCCCGCCGGAGGTGATGACGATCTCGGCGCCGGCCGCGGCGGCCCGGTCGAGGGTCGCGAGGAACGCCGCATCCGTGTCGTCGACGCTCGTGCGCAGCACGATCTCGGCGCCCGCCTCGGCCGCGAGGGCGGCGAGAAGGAGGCCGTTGGACTCCGGGATCTGGCCGCGGCGCAGGGGCTCGCCGGGGGCGACGAGCTCGGTTCCGGTGGAGACCACCGCGACGCGCGGGTGGCGCGCGACGCGGGCACGGGCGACTCCGGCGGCGGCCGCGGCGGCGAGCTGCAGCGGGCCGAGGAGAGCGCCCGCGGGCACGACCTCCGCGCCGACGGCGGCGTCCGCCGCGCGCCGCCGGATGTGCGCGCCGGGTGCGGCCGGGGCGCGGAGCACGGCGATCTCGTCGAGCGAGTCGGCGAGGCCCCCCTCGGTGTCCTCGAACGGCACGATCGCATCGGCGCTCGCCGGCACCGGCGACCCGGTCATGATGCGGGCGGCTTCGCCTGCCGCGAGCGTCGGATCGAGGTCGGTGCCGGCAGGCAGGTCGGCGACGACCCGGAGGCGGGCGGGAGCGTCGGGGGACGCATCGGCGACGTCGGCATGGCGCACGGCGAAGCCGTCCATCGCGGAGTTGTCGAACACGGGGATGTCGACGGCCGCGAGGATCGCCGCGTGCAGCGTGCGGCCTCGGGCGTCGGCGAGCGGCAGGTCCTCGGCGGGGGTCGCGACGACGTGTGCGAGCACGTGGGCGAGCTGCTCCTCGACGGTGCGCATCGCGCTGCTCATACGTGCTCCTCCCGGTGCGGGGTCGTGCGGTGGCTCTTCGGGGCGCGGGTCACGCGGTTCCCCGGTGCCCGGTGCTCTGCCAGGCGTCCATGCCGCCGGCGAGGACGGATGCGGTCGCCCCGGCGCGCTGCAGCGCCACGGCCGCGCGCCGGGCGCGGACGCCGGCCTGACACACGACGACGAAGGGCCCGGGGCCGGCGGCGGCGGGATCGGCGAGCACCTCGGCGAGGGGCAGGAGCACGGCTCCCGCGATCGTGCCGCGGTCGGTCTCGTGCGGCTCGCGCACGTCGAGCACCACGGCTCCGGCGGCCCGGCTGTCGTCGAGCAGCGCGGGGGAGATCTGGAGCGGCGGCGCGGCCGCGGATGCCGCATCCGCCGGGACGGGTGCGGCATCCGCCGGGGGTACGTCGGAAGCGGATCCTGTCGGGAGCGTCTCCGCGACGATGCCGGCCTCGGAGGCTGCGTCGGCGCGCGCATCGATCGTCGGCTCCGTGCGGGCCGCGGCGGTGGCCGGACGCAGCGGGATCTCCTGCTGTCGCGCGCGGAGGCCGTCGATGAGCAGCACGCGGCCGAACAATGGCTCGCCGATGCCGGCGATGAGCTTGACCGCCTCGATGGCCAGGAGCCCGCCGACCTGGACGCACAACGCGCCGAGCACGCCGACCTGCGCACACGTGGGGACCTCGCCGACGCTGTCGGGCGGGTACAGGTCGGTGAGGACGACGGGTGCGCGTCCCGCGGGCGGAGCCGACCAGAACACGGTCACCTGGGCGTCGAACTCCTGGAGGGCTCCCCACACGAGCGGGATGCCGAGCGCCTCGGTCGCCGCGGCGACGGCGGCGCGGGTCTCGAATGTGTCGGTGCCATCGATGACGACGTGCGCGCCGCGTAGGATCCGCTCGGCGTTGGCGGGTGTGAGGCGTTCGCGCACGGCGTGCACGACCGTCTCGGGAGCGAGGTCGGCCGCCGCGCGTGTGGCGCTGTCGGCCTTGGGGGCGCCGAGGTCTGAGTGGCGGTGCAGGATCTGCCGGTGCAGGTTCGAGCGCTCGACGTCGTCGTCGTCGATGACGACGAGCTCGCCGATGCCCGCGGCCGCCAGGGCGAGGACTGCGGGGGAGCCGAGTCCTCCCGCGCCGACGATCGCCACGCGGGCAGCAGCGAGCCGGCGCTGCGCGAGCTCGCCGAAGCCGGCGAGGGCGGCGTGCCGGGCGGTGCGGTCCCGCTCGGCGGGAGAGAGCGCGGCGACGGGCTCGACCAGCGGCGGAAACGGCATGCCTCCAGGGTATGCCCGCCGCATCCGTCCGGGTCCGCCGCACCCGTGCGGCTTCGGTCGTCCTCCGTGTCTCGCTTGTGCATCCCTCATCCGCCCTGATGATGCACAAGTGAGACACGAAGGCCCGGCGGGGATGAGACGGGCTCGGGGGTCACCGGCATCCGTGGATACGGGGGAATCGGAGGATATGGACCGCGGATGCGGGGATATAGGGTGAGGGGATGCAGAGCTTCAAGGTCTCCCAGGCAGCCCGGCTGCTCGGCGTCAGCGACGACACCGTGCGGCGCTGGATCGATCAGGGACTGCTGCCGGTCACCGACGCCAGCCCGGCGGAGATCCCCGGCGACGCCCTCGCCGAGCGGGCGGTCGCGGTCGCGAACGCCGTCGACGACCCGACCGACGTCCTCTCGAGCGCCCGCAACAGGTTCGTCGGCCTGGTCACGCGCGTCCAGATCGACGGCGTCATGGCGCAGGTCGACATCCAGTCGGGTCCGCACCGCGTCGTCTCCCTCATGTCGGCCGAATCCGCGCGCGAACTCGCGCTCGAGCCCGGATCGCTCGCCGTCGCCGTCGTCAAAGCCACCACCGTCATCGTCGAGACCCCGAAGGACTGACCATGCGCCGTCGCACCGCCCTCCCCGCCCTCCTCGCCGTCACCGCGCTTCTCGCCGTCGGCTGTTCGGTGCAGGACTCTCTCGCCACCAGCTCGAGCCCCACGGCGAGCGAGAGCGAGCTGACCGGCACGCTCACGATCTACGCCGCGGCCTCCCTCGGCACGGCGTTCGACGAGATCGCCGCCGCGTTCGAGGAGGAGAACCCGGGGGTCGACGTGCAGCCGATCTCGTACGACGGCTCGTCGACCCTGGCGACGCAGATCATCGGCGGCGCCTCGGTCGACGTCTTCGCCTCGGCCGACGAGGCGAACATGCAGAAGGTCGTCGACGAGGGGCTGGCCACAGGCCCCGAGCTGTTCGCGACGAACACGCTCGTCATCGCCGTGCCCGCCGGCAACCCCGCCGGCATCGAGACCCTCGCGGACCTCGCGGATCCCGATGCCACGGTCGTGCTGTGCGCGCCCGAGGTGCCGTGCGGCGCCGCATCCCAGACCCTCCTCGAGAACGCGGGCGTGACGGTCACGCCGGCGAGCTCCGAGCAGAACGTCACCGCCGTGCTGACCAAGGTCGCGGCGGGCGAGGCCGACGCCGGGCTCGTCTACGCGACCGATGTCATCGGCAACGACGACGTCGAGGCGATCGTGCCCGAGGGCGCGGACGAGGTCGTCAACCGCTACCCGATCGTCGCTCTCGAGGACGCGCCGGATGCGGCGGTCGCCGCGGCGTTCGTCGCGTACGTGCTCGGCGAGCACGGGCAGGCGATCCTCGCCGAGCTCGGCTTCGGGGCCCCGTGACCCGCAGCGGCAGGCCCCGCGGGTTCGTGCCGCGCACCCTCGCGGTGCCGGCCGTGATCGGACTCGCGTTCCTGGTGCTGCCGCTGTCGGCGTTGATCGCCCGCGTCGAGTGGTCGACGCTCTGGGGCGATGTGACCTCCCCCGAGGCGCTCTCGGCGCTCGGACTGTCGCTCGGCACGGGTCTGGCCGCGACCGCGCTGTGCGTCCTCGCGGGCGTGCCGCTCGCGCTGACGATCGCCCGGACCGGCCCCCGTGCGGCCGCGTTCCTCCGCGCGATCGTGACCATCCCGCTCGTGCTGCCGCCCATGGTCGGCGGTGTCGCCCTGCTGTTCCTCTTCGGCCGCAACGGCTGGCTCGGCGACGTGCTCGAGGTCGTCGGCATCCGCCTGCCGTTCTCGACCGCCGCCGTCGTGCTCGCGCAGACGTTCGTCGCCCTGCCCTTCCTCGTGCTCGCGCTCGAGGGATCGCTGCGCGCGATCGGCACCGGTTTCGAGCAGGCCGCCGCGGGACTGGGGGCGGGACGATGGACGATCCTGCGGCGGGTGACCCTGCCATTGGCCGCCCCCGGACTCGTCGCCGGCACCGTGCTGTGCTTCGCCCGCGCGATCGGGGAGTTCGGGGCGACCGCCCTGTTCGCCGGCAACGCGCCGGGAGTCACCCGCACCATGCCGCTGGCGATCTACACCGCGTTCAACGGCGCGGGCGTGACGCAGGGCACGGCCGTCGCGCTGGCGGTGCTGCTGCTGGTCACGGCCGTGCTCGTGCTCGTGCTCGTGCGCGCCTGGCGGCCGGAGGCGGTGCGATGAGCGGCGTGCTCCGGCGCGCGGAGTCCCGCTCGACGGGCCCGGATGCGGCGGCCGTGCTCGAGGCCGACGTGACGGTGGAGCGCGGCGCGTTCCGGCTGGCCGCGCGGCTCACGGCGGCACCCGGGCACACGGTGGCCGTGATGGGGCCGAGCGGCGCGGGCAAGTCGACGCTGCTCGGCGCGTTGGCGGGATTCGCTGCGCTCGACGCCGGTCATGTGTCGCTCGACGGCGATGTGCTCTCCGCCCCCGACCGGCAGGTCGAGACCGCGCGACGCAGCACGGTGCTGCTCAGACAGGATCCGCGGCTGTTCCCGCACCTCACTGCGCGCGAGAACGTCGCGTTCGGGCCGCGGGCGGCCGGGATGCCGGCGACCCGGGCCCGACGGGAGGCCGACGAGTGGCTCGCCCGCGTCGGTCTCGCGGATGCGGGGGAGCGTCGACCTGCGGACCTCTCCGGCGGTCAGCAGCAGCGCGTCGCGATCGCCCGCGCACTGGCTGCCTCTCCCCGCCTCGTGCTGCTGGACGAGCCGCTGACCTCGCTCGACCCGGTGACCGCCGACGGCATCCGCACGATGCTCGGCGAGCAGCTCGCGGGGCGCACCTGCATCGTCGTGACGCACGACACGGTGGACGCGGTCGCCCTCGCCGACCGCGTCGTGGTGATCGAGGACGGACTCGTGACGCAGACGGGGCCGGTGCGCGACGTGCTGCGCGCGCCCGCCACCGACTTCGTGGCCTCGCTCGCCGGGCTCAACCGGGTCGTGGGCGTGGCCGAGGGCGGACGATGCCGCGTCGACGGCGTGCTCGCGCTCGCGGGCGATCGCGGCGCGCGCGTGCCTGACGGGCAGCCGGTGGCCGCCGTGTTCCGCCCGGGCGAGGTGCGCATCGGTGCGGAGTCGGCGACCGTCGTGCCCGCATCCGAGGTGAACACGTGGCGGACGGTCGTCGTCCGTCTCGAGCAGACGGTGGGCGGTGTGCGGGTGCACACGGACGATCCGGCCGTCGGGATCGACGTCGCCACCGACGCGGTGGTCGAGCAGGGGCTCCGCCCCGGCGTGACGGTGGAGCTGTCGGTGGCGGCATCCGCCGTGCGACTGCTGCCCGCGTGACCGGCGTCCGGGGGCGCTCGACCCACGAGCGCCGGGGAGAGGCCGGGGCGACAAGGGGCGCCGGGAGGGACGACGGTCGTAGGCTCGGGGCATGACCGGCATCCGCGCGTTCCGCCCCGGCGACGAGGGCGACCTCGCGGAGATCTGCCTGAGGACGGCGGATGCGGGCGCCGACGCGAGCGGCGTCCTCACGGACGACCGCATCTGGGCGGAGGTCTTCGTGCTGCCGTATGTCGCGCGGCATCCGGAGCTCGCCTTCGTCGTCGAGCGCGATGCCCGCGTGCTCGGCTACGCCGTCGCAGCGCCCGACACGCGCAGCTTCGAGGACTGGTTCCACGACGAGTGGTGGCCCGAGCATGGTGCGCACTTCGCCCGGCCGGGCGGAAACCCGCGGGAGGTCGGGACCCTCGCCTATGCCGACGCGCGCCGGGCGGGCCACGAGCCCTACGGCGACACCTATCCCGCCCATCTGCACATCGACCTGCTGCCCGAGGCGCAGGGGCAGGGCTGGGGGCGGCGCCTGATCGGTGCCGTCGTCGACGCCCTCCGCGAGCGGCGGGTCAGCGGCCTGCACCTGGTGGCGTCCGCCGACAACCACGGCGCGCTGCGCTTCTACGACCGGCTGGGCTTCGCCCGCATCCCCTCGTCCCGCGGGGTGCAGGCTTTCGGGATGGCGCTCTGACCGTTCCGGCCCTCGCCCCGCGGCACGACGGCGGGGATCCTGCGAGACGCGCCGGGCTCCCCGGCTCCGGCACGGGGTGTCGGAGGGCATCCGCGCCGTCGTGTGCGAGCGTCCGGGGCTGGAAGGCCGGGAGTCGGGATGCCGCCCGCTCAGACGATGCGGCCGGACTCCAGGCGCACCTCGCGGTCGACGAGGCCGCCCGGCACCTCCACGTGCGAGATCAGCACGACCGCGCGGTCGGCGTCGACCGCCGTCAGCAGGTCGGTGAGCAGGGCGTCCGACGCGGCCGGGTCGACGCCCGCGGTCGGCTCGTCGAGCACCAGCACGGGGAAGTCCGCGAGCAGCGCACGGGCGAGAGCGATGCGCTGCGCCTGACCGCCCGACACGAGCGCCCCGCGTTCGCCGAGGGCCGCGTCGAGGCCGCCGCGCTCGCGCGCCCAGCCCGCGAGGCCCACCCGATCGAGGGCGTTCCAGAGCTGCGCGTCGTCGGCGGTGTCCCGGGCGAACAGCAGGTTCTGACGCAGCGACTCGTCGAACAGGTAGGGCGACTGCTCGCACAGCCCGATCGTGCGCCGAAGATCGTCGCCGCTGAGCTCCCGCGCCTCGGCATCGCCGATCCGGTATGAGCCGGCGTAGTCGAGGAACCGCACGAGCACATGGGCGAGCGTCGTCTTCCCCGCCCCGCTCGGCCCTGTGACGAGCACGCGCTCGCCGGGGGCGACGTGAAGGTCGAGGTCGGTGAGGCGCCCGGCGTCGTCGACGGATGCGGCGGCGTCCGCGTCGACGGTGACGTCGGCATCCGTCGACCGGCCCGAGGCCCGGTCGGGCCAGCGGGCGCTGACGCCGCGCAGGGAGATGCCGGTTCCGAGCGCGGGTGCATCGCCGGTCGCCGCCGGCTCGTCGTGCGGGATGCCGACGGGCGTCTCGTCCGGCACGGTGCGCGCGATGCGGTCCGCGGCCGTACGCACCTGACGCCAGGAGGCGAGGGCGAGCGGAACGGGACCGAACACCTCGAACACGGCCATCGGCAGCAGCACGACCACCGCGAGCGCCGGGCCGGTGAACCCGCCCTCGCCGAGGAGGGGCGCGGCGACGAACAGGGTCGCGAGCGACGCGATGCCGGCCAGCAGCGACACCGCTCCCGAGGTCAGTCCCTGCGCCCCGGCGCGGCGGACCGTGGCTCTGCGCAGTGTCTCGTCGGCGGCGCGCACGCGGGCGTGGGCCGCATCCGTCGCTCCGAACGCCGTGAGCACGTCGAGCGAGGTCAGCTCGTCGACCAGGGCGTCGGCGAGCCGGGAGCGCAGGGGCGCGACCTGCCGCTCGGCGCGCGCCCCCGCCAGCCAGCCGACCCCCACCGCCAGCGCGAACGCGATCGCGAGACAGAGGGCGAGGGCGATCGCGGCGGCGGGGGAGAGGAAGGCGACGAACACGACGCTCGTCACGGAGGCGAGACCGGCGACGCCGAGGGGCATGACGACGCGCAGCGGCAGGTTCTGCAGTTCGTCGACGTCGTCGACGAGTCTCGAGAGGAGGGCTCCGCGCCGCGTGCCGCCGAGCCCGTCGGGCGCGAGGGGCACGATGCCTCGCACGAGCGAGGCCCGCACCGTGGCGAGCTGCCCGAGGGCCGCATCGTGGCCGGTGAGGCGTTCGAGGTACCGGAAGACACCGCGTCCGAGCGCGAAGGCGCGGACGGCGACGACCACCGCGGTGATGTACATGACGGCGGGCTGCTCAGCCGAGCGGGTGATGAGCCATGCGCTCGCCGCGAACAGCGCGATGGCGCTGATCGCGGTGCCGAGCCCTGCGGCGAGGGCCCACCAGAAGCGGCGAAGCGGCGGCTGGGCCGTCCGCAGGACGTCGGAGGCGCTCATCCGGATCTCCCTCCCGCGTCCGGCGAGACGCTCGCGGTCGCGTCCGGGACGCCGTCGTCCGGCGTCGGGGGGACGGGGCCGGGAACGCCCAGACGCACGGTGCGGTCGGCGATCGCACGAGCGGACGGGCGGTGGGAGACGAGCAGGACGCCGGCCGCCTCGGCGTCGGCGACCCGGCGGAGGGAGGCCCACAGGGCCGCCTCGGTCACGGAGTCCAGCGCACTAGAGGGCTCGTCGAGGGCGAGCACGCGGGCGCGACCGCTGCGGAGGCGATAGAGCGCACGGGCGACGGCGACGCGCTGCGCCTGTCCGCCCGAGATGCCCGATCCCGTCGCTCCGAGTCGCAGCGTGCCGGGGACGTCCGCGTGGGCGTCGGCCAGACAGCGCTCGACGAGCGCGGCGTCGGCCGTCTCGGCGCCGAGCGCCACGTTCTCCGCCACGGTGCCCGACATCAGGCCGGGCCGCTGACCGGCCCACGACAGGATGCCGCGCGCCGCCGCATCCGGGTCCGCATCCCGCCCGCCGACCAGCAGCCCGCCCGTGAACGGTACGAAACCGAGGAGCGCGGCGAGGACGCTGGACTTGCCCGCGCCGCTGGGGCCCTCCAGCAGCACGATCTCGCCGACCGAGACGTCGAGGTCGATCGGCCCGATGGCACGCTCGCCCCGCTGCACCCCGAGCCGCCGCGCCGAGATCAACGGCTCGCGCGCCCCGGATTCGCGCGTCCCGGTGCTCTCATCGTTCTCGGTGTGAGTCCGGGGCGGATGGAGCGGGGCCGAGACGGTGGCGGGGCGGAGGGCGGATGCGGCATCCAGCACGTGGAAGATCTCGTCGGTCGCGGCGACGCCCTCGGCGGCGGCGTGGAACTGCACGCCGACCTGTCGCAGCGGAAGGTACGCCTCTGGTGCGAGGAGCAGCACGAACAAGCCGACGAGCAGCGACAGCTCGCCGTCGATCAGCCGGAAGCCGATGGTCACGGCGATCAGCGCCACCGAGATCGACGCGAGGAACTCGAGCGCGAAGCCGGAGAGGAAGGACACCCGCAGCACCGACATGGTCTCGGTCTTGTAGTCGCGGGTGACGGTCTCGATGCTGTGCGCCGCACGGTGCTGGCGACCGAAGACCTTGAGGGTGCCGAGCCCGGCGACGGTGTCGGAGAACCGCGTCGCGAGCCGGTGCAGCGTCGCGTACTGGCGGTTCTGCACGGTCCGGGTCGCGAGACCGATCAGCACCATGAAGATCGGGATGAGGGGGATCGTGACGATGACGGTGACGCCCGAGATCGGATCGGCGATGAGCATCGCGAGGATGAGGATCGGCATCGTGATCGCGGTCGCGACCAGCTGCGGCAGATACCGGCCGAAGTAGGCGTCGAGCGCCTCGAGGCCGTGGCCCGCCGTCACGGCGAGCGATGTGCTGTTGCGCTGCGCGAGCCACCCCGGGCCGAGCCTCTCGACCGCGCGCACCAGCTGGTCTCGCAGTTGCAGCGACGCCCGCGCGGCACCGATCGCGGAGGTGCGTTCGGAGGCGAAGACGAGGATGCCGCGCAGCAGCGCCAGCCCGGCGGCGCCGGCGAGGAGGGGCAGGATCTGTCCGACCGGCTCGCCCTCGATCGCGCCGACGAGCGCGCGCGTGAGCAGCCACGCGAAGCCGACGATCACGCCGGTCTGGGCGAGCACGATCGCCGCGGTGACGACCAGGAACCCGCGTGAGGCGCTGCTGTAGCGCAGCAGCCGGGGGTCGACCGGTCGACTGCTCTCGCGCGGCGGCGCGGGAGCGGCATCGGTGGTCACTCTACGATCCTGCCTCATCGGTGCCCGCCGTGCCCGCGAGGAGCCCCGCGGGCGGGAACCTCCGCGCGGCGCCGAAGGGGAGGGAGCCGCGCGGAGGAGATCAGTGTGCGCTCGCCGCCGCCCGCTCGATACGCGAACGCGTGACGCGCTTGCGGAAGATCCAGTAGGTCCAGCCCTGATAGAGCAGTACGAGCGGGAGGAAGATGACCGCCGCCCACGTCATGATCGTCAGCGTGTAGTCCGTGCTCGAGGCGTTCTCGATCGTGAGCGTGCCGGCCGGATCGGTCGTGGACGGCATGACGTTGGGGAAGAGCGCGAGCCACAGGGTCAGCACCGCGAACGCGACCGTCGCGGCGCCGAATCCGAACGCCCATCCCTCGCGGTCGGTCGCGTTCGTCACGACCGAGGCGATGAGCAGCACGGCCGCGAGCGCCGCGCAGACGATGACGAGCACCAGAGCGGGCGCTCCCGCGGCTCCGGCGTTGACGACCGTCCAGATCAGGAACGTCGCAGCGACCACGACCGTGATCAGCCCCGACCTGATCGCCAGGCGCCGAGCATCCCGGCGCACCTGTCCATCGGTCTTCAACGCGACGAAGTACACGCCGTGGGTGAAGAACAGCAGCAGTGTCGTCAGACCGCCGAGCAGCCCGTAGGGGTTCAGGAGCGTCAGCAGCGATCCGGTGAACTCGTGGTCGGCGTCCAGCGGCACTCCTTGCACGATGTTCGCGACCGCGACGCCCCAGAGGAACGCGGGCAGCGCGGATCCGATGACGATCATCGTGTCGAAGCCCTTCTTCCACCGCAGGCCGTCGCGCTGATGGCGGTACTCGAACGAGACGCCGCGGGCGATGAGAGCGAGCAGGATCAGGAGCAGCGCCAGGTAGAACCCGCTGAACAGCGTCGCGTACCACTCCGGGAACGCCGCGAACAGGCAGGCCCCGGCGACGATGACCCACGTCTCGTTGAGATCCCAGACCGGGCCGATCGTGTTGATGATCTGGCGACGGCCGACGTCGTCCTTTCCGAGGAAGGGCAGGGACATGCCGACGCCGAAGTCGAAGCCGTCGAGCACGAAGTAGCCGACGAACAGCACGCCGACGATGAAGAACCAGAGGTAGGCGAGATCCATGGCGCGCTCCTAGTAGACCGTCGTCGGGACGTGCATGTCGGCGGATTCGGGATCCTCGCCCTCTCCGGGCTCCGGCGGGATCGGGTCGGGACCCTTGCGCGCCGCCTTCAGGATGAGGCCGAACTCCACCACCGCGAGCACCGCGTAGATGAGCGTGAAGGCGACCAGCGAGATCAGCACGTTCCATCCGGGCACGCTCGGTGAGACGCCGTCCTCGGTGAGCATCAGCCCGAACACGATCCAGGGCTGGCGCCCCATCTCGGTGAACACCCAGCCGACGAGGCTCCCGAGGAGAGGGAGCGGCGCCGACCAGATCGCGACACGCCAGGCCCACTGCGGCACGGCGCGCTTGGCCTTCTTGCGGGTGATCCACAGGCCCACGACCGAGACGAGGGCCGCTGCCGCGCCGAAGCCCATCATCCAGCGGAACGACCAGTAGGTGACCCAGATGACCGGGGCGAACGGCAGCTCGCCGCCGAGCTGATCGGCGAAGGCCGGCCAGTTCTGGGTGTACTCGGCGTTGAGGTCGTTGATGCCCTGCACGCAGGCGTTGAGATCGTGCTCGGAGAGGAACGCCAAGAGATACGGCACGCGCAGCGACCAGATCTCGCTCGTGCCGTCGGGCGTGCCGAGCGAGAAGAGGGAGAAGGACGCATCCGCCCCGCAGGCGGTGTCGTACAGCGCCTCCGCGGCCGCCATCTTCATCGGCTGGGTGGCGACCATCTGGAGACCCAGCTGGTCGCCCGAGATCGCGACGCCCACGAAGGAGAGGAGCATCATCCACATGCCGAACCGCAGAGCGGGGCGCATGGTGTCGAAGTGCTGATTGCGGGCGAGGTGCCATGCGGCGATCGCGATCACGACCGCGGCGGCGAACATGAGCGCCGCGAACATCGTGTGCGGGAACGTCGCGAGGACGACCCGGTTGGTCAGCACGGCGCCGATGTCGATGAGCTCGGCCCGCCCGCCGTCCTCGGCCATCTGGTAGCCGACCGGGTTCTGCATGAAGGAGTTCGCCGCGAGGATGAAGTACGCCGAGAGCACCGCGCCGATCCACGCCATCCAGATCGTGGCGAGGTGCAGCTTCTTCGACAGGCGGTCCCAGCCGAAGATCCAGAGGCCGATGAAGGTCGCCTCGAAGAAGAAGGCGAGCAGCCCCTCGAAGGCGAGCGGCGCCCCGAACACATCGCCGACGAAGCGGGAATAGGCCGACCAGTTCATGCCGAACTGGAACTCCTGCACGATGCCGGTGACGACGCCCATGGCGAAGTTGATGAGGAAGATCTTTCCGAACAGCCGCGTCAGCTGCAGCCACTTCGTATTGCCGGTGCGCACCCACGCGGACTGGAAGATCGCGACCACGAGCCCCATGCCGAGCGTGAGCGGCACGAACAGGTAGTGGTACAGCGTGGTGAGACCGAACTGCCAGCGTGCGAGCGCGAGCGGGTCCAGAAATTCCATGGAGGTCCCCTTCTGCGTCGCGCCGACGGGCGCCGACCTATGGCCGACAGGTCGACGCGATTCCCGGCAAGCTTCCCAGAGGATGCCCAGGATCGCCCCGGAGACGGGCCGTGAATAATCGGCCCTCGGGGTGCCCGCCGCCGCGTACCCTCGAACCATGACGACAGCGGCGACGGAACGGGCGCGTCCGTGACCGCCGTTCCGGTCGCGATCGGGCGGCGGCGACCGCGGGCCGAGCACGGCGTGCGGCGTGCGGCGGGCGACGCATCGGCGGGAGCCCCCCTCGCCGACACCTTCGGCCGGGTGCACCGGGACCTCCGTGTCTCGCTCACCGACAGGTGCTCGTTGCGCTGCACCTATTGCATGCCCGAGCAGGGCAACGAGTGGCTCGCCCGCGAGAGCATCCTGAGCCTCGACGAGATCGAGCGGGTCGCGCGGGTGGCGGCGACGGCCGGCATCACGACGTTCCGGCTCACCGGCGGCGAGCCGCTCCTGCGCCGTGACATCGTCGAGGTCGTCCGCCGACTCGCCGCGATCCGCACTCCCCACGGGCCTGTCGAGATCGCGATGACGACGAACGGCATCCGTCTCCCCGAGGTGCTGCCGGATCTCGTCGATGCGGGCCTCGGCCGCCTGAACATCTCGATCGACACCCTCGATCGCGAACGGTTCGCCGCGCTCACCCGCCGCGATCGGCTGGATGACGTGCTCGAGGGGATCGCTGCGGCCGCCGCATCGGGCCTGCGCCCCCTGAAGCTCAACGCCGTCGCGATGCGGGGCGTCAACGACGACGAGCTCGTCGACCTGGTGGCGTTCGCGATCGAGCACGGCGCCCAGATGCGCTTCATCGAGCAGATGCCCCTCGACGCCGGCCACACCTGGGACCGGACGCAGATGGTCACGCGCGACGAGATCCTCGCCGCGCTCGCCGCACGGTGGGAGCTCGCGCCGGTGCCCGGTCGTGGCGGCGCACCCGCCGAGCGCTGGATGATCGACGGCGGCCCCGAGACCGTCGGCGTGATCGCCTCTGTGACCGCGCCGTTCTGCGGGGACTGCGACCGGCTGCGGCTCACCGCCGACGGTCAGCTGCGCAACTGCCTGTTCTCGACGACCGAGTACGACCTCGTGCCCGTCCTCCGCGGCGGCGGGACCGACGACGACGTCGACCGGATGCTGCACGCGTGCGTTCACGGCAAGCTCGCCGGCCACGCGATCGACGACCCGTCCTTCCTGCAGCCGGCGCGCGGCATGAACGCGATCGGAGGCTGAGGGTGGGACGCATCACCACGCGGCGCCCGGTCGTGAAGATCACCCTCGGGCACGAACCCCACCGGCGGGCCGATGTGCTCGCCGCGGAGGAGCCGCTCGAGATCCGGGTCGGCGGGCGATCCCTCGCCGTCACGATGCGCACGCCCGGCAACGATGTCGAGCTCGCCGCGGGATTCCTCGTCTCCGAGGCTGTGATCGGCCGCGGCGACGAGTTCCTCGGGGCGATCCACTGCGGTGGACCGGGCACCGGCGGGGCGTCGAACACCTACAACGTGCTCGACGTCACGCTCGCCCCGGGGGTGGCGCCGCCCGCGCCCGAGGTGACGCGCAACTTCTTCACCACGAGCTCGTGCGGGCTCTGCGGCAAGGCGTCGATCGACGCGGTCGAGACGGTGTCGCGCTACGACGTCGCGGATGACGAGGCGACTCTGGAGGCCGAACTGCTCGCGACATTCCCCGACCGGCTGCGCGCCGAGCAGGCGGTTTTCGCGAAGACCGGCGGACTGCATGCCGCAGCGCTCTTCGACGCGGCGACCGGCGAGCTGCTCGTGCTCCGCGAGGACGTCGGACGGCACAACGCCGTCGACAAGGTCGTCGGCTGGGCGGTGCTGAACGACCGGCTGCCCCTGCGCGGAACCGTGCTGCAGGTATCCGGTCGCACGAGCTTCGAGCTCGTGCAGAAGGCCGTCATGGCGGGCGTCCCGATGCTCACCGCGGTCTCGGCCCCGTCGTCGCTCGCGGTCGAGCTCGCCGTCGCCTCCGGGCTCACGCTCGTCGGGTTCCTGCGGCCGCCGACGATGAACGTCTACGCGCGGGCCGACCGCATCCTGACCTGACTTGACCTGACTTGACCGTCAGCGGGTGGCGGCGAGCGTCGGGGCCGGGGCCGCCGCGTCGCGTTGCGCCAGCATCAGCCGCACGACGCACTGCCTCGGGTCGCAGGACGCGGCCATCGCGTCGACGCGCAGGGGACCGCCTGCCTGGCTGAGCACGGCGTCCATGAGCATGAGGTGCACGGCGCAGAGCGTGTCGCGGTGCTCGGGGGCGGCCTCCGCGTGCGGGCACGGGCTGATGTCCACCGTGAGGGTGCTCTCGTCGATGGCGGGATCGAAGCCTGCGTCCACGAGGTCTTCGACGAGTGCGTCGATCTGGTGCACGGCGTCGGTCGGCAGAGCGGCGTCCGTGGTGTCCGTCCACGGCATGATGCGACGCATCAGGTCGCCGCGCTCCGCGGCCTCGCGGGCCTTGCGCACCGCGATCGGGCTCGCCGTGCGGGTGCCGGATGCGGCGCTGTAGAGCACGCGCGGGCGTCCCCGGGTGGTGCGATGCTCGGTCTCCGCGACGATGTAGCCGATGTCGATCAGACGCTGGACGTGTTCGCGCACCGTGTTCGCGTGCAGGCCGGTCGCCTCGCGGAGATCGGTGATCGTGCGCTGTCCGCGCTTCTGCAACGTGTGGAGGATCTGCACCCGGGAGTAGCTGGAGATCGCGCTGTACGTAGCAGTGGTCATACCACTAATTATGCAGGACGATCCGGGTCCTGCACAGGGTGAAAGCTGCCGGGGAGGGAGGAAATGGAGATGACGCGCGCTCTCCGGCGCGTCCGGCGGGGCGCGTCATCCGACCCGCGGGGCCTGACCGGCGAAGGAGCGCCGGGAGTGGGAAGCGCGGGTCAGACCCGGCGGTAGGTCGCGGCCATCGGGCAGTCGAACGGGTCGCGTGCGGCCAGGCCCACGCGGTTCAGGTAGTCGATGACGATCGCGTAGGAACGCAGGAGAGACGTCTCGGTGTACGGGACGTCGAGGGTGCGGCAGTGCTCCCGCACGATCTCCCGCGCGCGCGACAGGTGCGGTCGCGGCATGTTCGGGAAGAGGTGGTGCTCGATCTGGTAGTTCAGTCCGCCCATGAGCCAGGTGGCCCACCATCCTCCGCGGACGTTGCGAGAGGTGCGCACCTGCTTGCTGAAGAAGTCGAGCTTCGCGTCCTTCGCGATGACCGGCATGCCCTTGTGGTTCGGAGCGAACGAGGCGCCCATGTACACGCCGAAGACGGCGAGCTGCACCCCGAGGAAGGCGAACGCCATGCCGAGCGGCAGGAAGAGGAAGAGGGGGGTCAGCACGATCGCGAAGCGGGCCACGAGAAGGCCGAGCTCGAGGTAGCGGCCCTTGACGGGCTCGCGGCTGAAGAGGTGCCGGAACGAGATGAAGTGGAGGTTGAGTCCCTCGAGCATCAGGAGCGGGAAGAAGAACCAGCCCTGCTTGCGGGTGATCAGGCGCCGGATGCCGCGGGCTTCGGCCGCATCCTCTTCGAGGAACGAGATCGTGTCGACCTCGATGTCGGGATCCTTGCCCACGCGGTTCGGGTTGGCGTGGTGGCGCGTGTGCTTGGTCGACCACCACGAGTAGCTCATGCCCACGACGCCGTTGGCGAGGATGCGGGCGAGGCGGTCGTTGGCGGGTCCCGAGGCGAGGATCTGTCGATGTGCGGCCTCGTGCCCGAGGAACGCGACCTGCGTGAAGAGGATGCCGAGGGCCGCGGCGATGAGCAGCTGGAACCAGCTGTTGCCGAACAGGACGAACCCGGTGATGCAGCCGGCGAAGCCGAGCGCGACGGCGAGTCCGATCATCGCGTAGAACGTGTGGGCGCGGTGCAGGAGGCCGCTCTCGCGCACCACCTGTGACACCTCGGTGTACGCGCGGGTCATCGGGGGGAAGTCCGCCGTCCCGGCGTAGGTCTGGCGGATGGGGCCGAGCCTCGGCTCGAGGGTGGTGGAGGAGATTTCGACACCTCTTCGATCGGTGACCGCTGCGGCCGTGAAGCCAGAGGCGGGCGCCCATCGCTAAGGCTCAGCGTACGGGGGTGCACATCCGCGAAGGGGAATACGTCGCTTCTCTCAGGGAGTCGTCAGCCGGGGCGGAGCGGGCTCCGCCCCGGCTGAGGAAAATTCAGAGCGGGCGAATGTTCGCTGCCTGCATGCCCTTGGGGCCGCGCTCGGCGTCGTATTCGACCTTCTGCTCCTCGCGGAGCTCCTTGAAGCCGTTGCCGGTGATCGCGCTGTAGTGCGCGAACAGGTCGGCGGAGCCGTCGTCGGGGGCGATGAAGCCGTAGCCCTTCTCGGAGTTGAACCATTTCACGGTGCCAGTGGCCATCGTGTCTTTCCTTCTACTTTTCGGGCCGCGAATGCGACCGGTGGTGCCGCGCCGACGTGTGCGGTGCGGACGTGCGAGGTGCCGCGCCCCCGAGGGGACGTGCGGGACAAAGGTGTGGTGGGCGTCGACGGCGCATCGGGCCAGATCGGCGGATGCATGCAGGCCCAGGTCTTCGCCGAGCGGGCCGTGGGCGGTGAAGCCGGACGTCGTGACGCTGACGAAGCCAGCGTATTCTCCGTGCGCCGTCGCGACGAAGACATCGGGGTCGGCTCGGCGCCAGTCGAGGGACGGAAGAGGAGGGAGGGGGTCGGTGCTGAAGGACAAGAAGAGTGCTTTCCAGAAGACGTCGGAACGTCGGTGACGCGCAGAAGCGCGGAAGATATCGGGCGTGTACCGATGGTGAGGCGGTGACGCGTGATTCGGATCGATGACTCCACAACGAGGAATCGAACTCCGAAGCAGCCTGTCCCCACTTGAGAGACGACTCAACTGTACCACGCCGTCTCCGGGGACGACCAGGGCTGCGTGCGCAGCGCCCACATCGCCGGCTCCAGCATCCAGCGCCATGCCGGCAGGCCGATCGGCATGCCGACCACCCGTCGGAGCGTCGACATGAGCGTGCGGTTGTCGGTCGGGTTCGGGCTCGAGAGGTTCACGGGGCCGTCGATGGCGTCGTCCTCGCGGAGGAAGCGGACGGCGCCGACGACGTCGTCGATATGGATCCAGCTGAATCTCTGCCGTCCCCGTGTCCGGTGCCCGGACGCGCGGCCGTCGCCGGTCGGATGCGGACCGATGCCCCGGTAGCGGCGGTGGGGCAGCGGCCACCATCCGTCGATCTGCGGTCCGCCGAGTCCGAGCCGCGCCAGGCGCAGGAGCAGGCCGGTGGCGGGGCCGTCGCCGAGGACGATCGTCATCCGGAGCGCCACCCGTCGCATCGCGGGCAGGTCGCCGGCGAAGAGCTCGTGCTCCCACGCGCGGGCGACGTCCACGGAGAATCCCGTGCCGAGCTCGCCCGTCGCCTCGGTGTTCGGGCGGTCCGTGGAGTGGCGGTAGATCGTCGCCGTCGAGGCGTTCAGCCAGAGACGGGGCGGGGATGCCGCCGATGCCACGGCCTGGCGCAGCATCCGCGTCGTCTCGATCCGCGAGCGCAGGATCTCATCGCGGTTGCGGTCGTTGTACCGGCGGTTGACCGACATGCCGGCCAGGTTCAGCAGGACCTCCGCGCCGTCGATGCTCGCGCGGATGCGGTCGGGCTCCGACCAGGTGAGCGGTCCGGTCCGTCGGATCGTGCGGATGTCGTAGCCGTCCTGCTCGAAGGCCTCGACGAGGGCTCGGCCCACGAAGCCGCTCGCGCCGGCGATGACCGCCCGGGGTCGTGACATGCTCGGCTCCTCTCGCCCGGTCGGTCGGACCTGCGTCCGGGCGATCAGGCGATCAGGGCGCCGCACATGCCGCACCGCCCGGTCGCGGAGACCTCGATGAAGCAGTCGGGGCAGACCGCGCGAGGCTTCTCTACGACGGGCTCTGCCCGCCGGGTCGGGGTCGCCGCGCTCCGCTCTCGCTGCGCGATCGTGCGGCGCGTGGGCGCCGGGGGCTCCGGCACCTTCGCCGCGGGAACGTGATCGGCGCAGTAGAACCGGAGGTAGCCGGTGTGGTTGTTGGGATGGCGGTGCTTGACCGCCCAGAGCCGCTCGCGGGGTATCGGGTCGGCCGACGTGCCGCACGTGGCGCAGCGGGTCGGCTCGCCGGGGGCGACGTCGGCCACGAGAAGCGGGGTCTCGAAGGGAAGGGCATCCCGCCAGTCGGATGATGAGACGACCTTCATGGGGGTCCTTTCGTCGGAGCGTGGTGCGCTCGCTGCGCGCTCCTGTACCCAAGGTAGGCGACCGGGCGCATGCGGTGCGACCGGCATTCGCGCAGGACACCCCTTTTCAAGCAGGTGAGGGCGGGTGGCATATCTCGCGACCGATCCGACCCGGATCTCTCCCGTCTTCGGTCCCTGCGTCTGGAGCGACGCTCCGAGACGGAGGGCAGCGACCGGAGTTCCCTCCCCGAGGAGCGCCTCCGGGACCGCCGAGACGAGGGGAATCGGTCCGGACGAGGGCTTTCGGAGCGGATTCTTCCTCGTCTCGGCCGATTGCCCTCCCCTGACTTGAAAGTGGCCCGTTCATGCTCTGCCCGGGGAACGACGATGGACCGCACCCTTCGGGCACGGTCCATCGTCGTCCTGCGGAGGATAGGGGATTCGTCCCCACCGCTTCTCCACACGCCGCTGCGCGGCGCGCGGAGCCTCGGCGGCGTGGGCCCACCCAGGGGCTCGAATGCTCTGCCCGGGGAACGACGATGGACCGCACCCTTCGGGCACGGTCCATCGTCGTCCTGCGGAGGATAGGGGATTCGAACCCCTGAGAGCTTTCACTCAACACGCTTTCCAAGCGTGCGCCATAGGCCACTAGGCGAATCCTCCTCGGCCCCGAAGGGCCGCGGACCATCCTACCTTGCGTGAAGGCGATCGCCCGAACCCGCCGCGGCGCTCCCCGGACGGATCACCAACGACCGCGGCACGAAGGCGGCCAGCATCCGCCCCGCCGGCGCCGCCGACGCGAGGAGGGCGGCGCGAACGGCGGCCGCCGCGTCGGCAAGTCCCCGATCGCCGCGCATCCTGCCCGGCGCGATCGAATCGGCCGGTGCGTAGCTCGCGTGCTCGACCGCCGCGACGAGCGCCTGCACCGCCTCGGGCGGCGCCGCGTGCTGCGCGATCAGCCTCGCCCCGAACGCACGCGGTGACTCGCTCGCCGGGGCGAGGATGCCGAGATCGATCGCGGTGTCCTGCACCACCGCCCACGCGGCGCGCTCCTGGCCCGACCGCGCTGCGGCGAGCTGGCGGCGCCGCCAGAACCCGCGGACGAGCCCGGGAGCCGCCAGCACGAGCAGCGCCACGAGCACGATCAGCGTCGCCGACACCGCCCCGCCCGAACCGTCCGCCCCCGGGGCGGCGCCCGCATCCGGGCTGTCAGGGGTGTCCGGGCGATCGGTCGGCGCCGTGGTCTCGATCGGCTCGGGCGCGGCCTCCTCGGGCTCGTCGTCGAGCCGGTCGGCCGCCGTGCCGCCCGCGCTCGAGAACGTCGGCGGAGCGCCGAGGCTGTTGGTCGGCTCGAACCCGACCCAGCCGATGCCCTCGAAGTACACCTCAGGCCAGGCATGCAGCAGATCGCTCGTCACGGAGTAGACCATCCGATCGTCGACCGCATCGGCTGTGCCGATGCCCGGGAGGTATCCGATCACGACACGTGTCGGCATGCCGAGCGAGCGGGTCATCACGGCGAACGCGGAGGCGAAGTGCACGCAGTACCCCTCGCGCTCGATGAGGAACTGCTCGATCGCGTCGACCCCCGCGCCGTCGAAGCCCGCCTCGACCGGGGCCTCGAGCGAGTAGCGGAACTCCGACGAGCGGAACCACCGCTGCAGAGCCGCGGCCGCGTCGTAGTCCGATCCGGCGCCCGCGGTCACCTCGAGCGCCAGGTCGGTGATGAGCTGCGGCGTGTCCTCCGGGATCTCCGTGTAGCCCGGTGAGAGGTCAGCGCCCCGCGACGGCGCGCCGCGGATCTGCTCGAGCGAGGGGCGCGGCGCTTCCGTGAGCACCTCGTAGTTCTGCCCCGCCGAGTCGGTCCCGATGCCGATCACCGTGCGGTTCTCGGACACCACGCCCCAGTCGCCGGTGAGCCCGCCGATCGCCGTCGCCGGGAACGGGACGGGGAGGAACGAGGTGCTGAGCCGCTCCACCTCGATGTGCGTCTCCTCCTGCTCGAGCGGCACATCGGACGATGTGGGAACCGCGCCGAACCCCGCGCCGGTGCCGATCGGCTCGGGCTCGGCCTCGTCGGGCCGCCACACCTCGCCGGCGAACGTCGAGAGCGTCACCGCGCGAAGGTACGGCGCCCGCGAGCCCGACGTGTGCAGGCGCAGCACCTCGACGGGGTTCGGGCGGCGCAGGTCGTCGCCGAGTCGCAGCGTCGGGTTGATCCCCGAGCTGCCGGCCTCGCCGATCGGTCCCGCACGATTGTCGGGCGCGGGCAGCAACGGGGTCAGCACGACCGCGACGACCACGGAGACGGCGCCGATGGCGAGGGCCGTCGCCGACGCGGCGGACGGCCGCCGTGCCGCCGCACCCTGTCGCGTGCGCGTGTCCGTCCGCAGCAGGAACAGGATGCTGACACCGAGCAGCACGAACGCGCCGACATCCATCGGGGCCGGCACCGCGATCGTCGGCACGAGCGCGACCGCGACGAGCGCCACGGCCCCCAGCAGCGGCATCCTGGTCGTGACCACGACGTGGTCCAGCACGATCGCGAGCGCGCCGACCGCCGCGACGACGAAGAACGACAGCGGGACCGACGGCGCGAGCGGCGCCGCACCCACGGTGATCTGCTGGATCGCGCTGGAGAGCATCTCCGGCACGAGGCGCAGGGTCCCGGGAGAGGGGACGATCCCGAACCACGCGGTGTCTCGGAAGAAGAGCACTGTCAGCAGCACCACCCAGGCGACGCCCTCGCCCAGCGTCGCACCGAGCGAGGGTACCCGCAGCCGCCGCAGCACCACCCCGACGGTCAGCGTCACCGCGGCGAGGGCGATGCCGCCCGCCACCCACCATCCCGGGGCGATCACGCGCGTCACCGGCATGATCGTCGCCACGAGCGCGGTCAGGATGCCGATGGCCAGCGCCACGGTGCCACGACGGCGGATGCGCTCAGACCGGGCCATCGGCGCTCCTCCCCGCGCCCGCCGCGCGCCATGCCTCGGCCGGGTCGTCGCCGAGCGCCGCGAACGCCCAGCCCGTGGTCGCCGTCAGCGCGTCGGCGTCGGGGGCAGCCGCCACGAGAACGGGGAAGGAGCTGTGGTGGCCGACGGTCGCGAGGGCGGCCGCATCCGCTGCGTCGAAGCGCCCCGTCACGACCACGAGCGGCCCGGTCGTCACCCCCGCGAACACTCCCACGAGAGCGTGCAGGCGATCCTCGGCGCGAGCGGTGATGGTCGCGAGGGCCAGCATCGCGTTCTCGAGGGCGAGTGCGTCAGCGGGCTCCACGCGGCCGCACAGCTCGGCGCCGTCCGAGTCGAGGAGCTCGACGGCGTACCCGTCCTGGACGAGTCGTCGCAGCACCGACGCGCACAGGCTCACCGCGCTCTCGAACGCGGCGTCGGCACCGGGACGCTCCATCGCCTCCGGCGTCCAGCGTGCGACACCCCGCTCGAGCACGATGGTCGCCTCGGGCGAGGTCTCCTGCTCCTCCTGGCGCACCATGAGCTCGCCGCGGTGGGCCGTCGCCCGCCAGTGGATGCGGCGCATCGAGTCGCCCGGGGCCCAGGGGCGGGCGACGATGTCGTCGGCACCCTGGCCGAGGCGATTGGCGGGGGAGGGGATGGAGCCGCCGGACCGACCGGTCATCCCGGGCAGCTTCGGCAGGTCGACGAGAGCGGGCGTCACCACCAGGCGGGTGAGGTCGCCGAGCGACACGGAGCGGCGGGCGACGCCGAACGGATCCGTCGAGGTCAGCCGCAACGGTCCGAGCCAGTGGATCCCCCGACGGCCGACGGTCGCTCGATAGGCCAGCTCGGCGGTGCGATCGCCGCGGCTGAAGCCCGACGCGACGGCCGGGAACACCCCGGTCGCCGCACCGCGGAGGCCGTCCGGAAGGTCGTCACGCCATCGTCCGCCGGTCGCCGGCAGGGTGCTGCGCAGCGCCACGTGCGCCTCGACGCCGACGTCGGTGCCCGCCATCGGCACGACGGGGGTCACGACACGGGTGACGTCCGCTCGTCCCCGCCCGACGACGACGGCGATGAGCGATGCACCGACGAGCGCGAGAAGCAGCACGCCGAACCAGACCAGTTCCACGAGCCCGAACTGGTTCGCGACGGCGAAGCAGACGAAAGCGAGGGCGAGCGCACCGGTGCCCCGCGCCGTGAGGGGCCAGATGCGCCGCATCCGCTCAGGACCGTGCGGCCAGGGGAACGCGCACCGTGCCGATGATCCGTTCCAGGATGGCCGGGATGCTGTGCGCATCCGCGCGGGCGCCGCTGACCCGGGTGGGGATGAGGCGGTGGGCGAAGACCGGGACCACCAGGGACGCGACGTCGTCGGGGATCACGAAGGACCGCCCGTCGAGCGCCGCCCACACCTTCGCGGCGCGCACGAGCTGCAGGGTCGCGCGCGGGCTCGCGCCGAGGCGCAGGTCGGGGTGCACGCGGGTGGCGTGCGCGAGTCCCACCGCGTACTCCTCGACGGCGGGGGAGACGTGGATGCGGCGAGCCCACCCGATGAGGTCGAGCACCCGCTCGGACGACAGCACGGGGGTGATCTTCTCGAGCGGGTTCTCGGTCTCGCGCTGGCGCAGCATGAGGACTTCGGCGGCGGCGTCCGGGTAGCCCATCGAGATGCGCATCATGAACCGGTCGCGCTGCGCCTCGGGGAGGGCATAGGTGCCCTCCATGTCGAGCGGATTCTGTGTCGCGACGACGAGGAACGGCTTCGGCAGCTCGTGGGTGCGGCCGTCGACGGTGACCTGGCGTTCCTCCATCGCCTCGAGGAGCGCCGACTGGGTCTTGGGCGACGAACGGTTGATCTCGTCGGCGATCACGACATGCGCGAAGACCGCGCCCGGCTTGAACTCGAACTCGCGCGCGACCGGGTCGAACACCGAGACGCCGGTCACGTCTCCCGGGAGCAGATCCGGGGTGAACTGGATGCGCCGGACCGTGCCGTCGATCGTGGCGGCGAGCGCCCGGGCCAGCATCGTCTTGCCGACGCCCGGAACGTCCTCGATGAGCAGATGCCCCTCCGCGAGGAGCGCGACGAGCGCGCCGCGCACGGCGGCGGGCTTTCCGTCGATGACGGTCGACACGCTCTCGGCGATGGTCTCGGTGATCCGGGCGAACGACTCCGCCGTCACGGGCACGTCGGCGTGCGCGGGGGTCGGTGGGGTCTCGGTCATGCCAGGGGCCTTCCGGGTAGGCGGCGGGGAGGCGAACCCCTCCGATCGTATCCTCGGCCGGGCGGCGGGTCCCGGGGATTCGCCGAGAGCCGCCCCGGGGTTTAGACTCGTCTCAGCTCTCCGCGAGGCGGCATCCAGGCCAATTCCCCCAGGACGGAAACGTAGCAAGGGTAACCGGGCTCTGCCGGGTTCGCGGAGAGTCTTTCTATTCCCCCCATCCC
>NZ_CACSKB010000003.1 GCF_902706225.1 Microbacterium sp. 18062 | reverse complement strand
CCGTGGGGTGGGGAAAGTCCAGCCGTGGGGTGGGGAGAGTCCAGGCAATGCGCCTGTTCAACAGAACCGGGGCGGGGAGACTTCCGGGTCAGCGCGGATCGTCGGTCGTCGGGTCGGATGCGACATCGGCGGCCGCGTCCTCGGCCTCCGCATCCGCCTGCCCGGCCGTGGCGCGGGGCTCGCGGGGGCGGCCGAGTCCCGACGTCGCCTCGGCGAGCGGGCGGCGCAGGAACAGCAGCGACAGGCTGAGGCCGATCAACGCCGCGAAGATCGCGGCGAGCCAGTAGAGCTCCTGGAACACCGGGAACAGCATCAGCACGACGAACGGCACGAGGAACACGAGGACGCGCAGCACCGAGTAGACGATCGCGGGACGGGCCTTCACCCCCTCATCCTACGTGCGCGCCCCGCGGCCCCCGGGTGCCCGACCGGCTCCCAGGCACGCGGCCTAGGATGGGTCCATGGCTAGGCTCCTGCTCATTCTGGTGCTGGTGGCCGTCGTCTTCTGGGTCTACAGCGTCGTCGACTGTGCGCTGCAGCCGCCGACGAGGCACCGCGGTGTCAGCAAGGGCGCCTGGATCGTGATCGTGCTGCTGCTCCCGGTGGTCGGCGGCATCCTGTGGCTGGTGGTCGGCCGCGGCCGCAAGGCGTCCGCCGCCGCACGGCGCGCCCCCGACGACGACCCGCAGTTCCTCAGCACGATCGGCTCGATCAGCGATCAGGACGAGCGCATCCGCCGCCTCGAAGAGGAGCTCGCCCAGCTCGACGCCGAGGACGACGACCCGAACCCGCCGGCGCCGCACCGCCCCGCGGACGACGACGACACCCGCACCGGCTGAGATGAGCGGATCCGACACCGCCGGTCGCGCACCGGCGACGGATGGCGCTGCCGCGCTGCTGCAGCGCCTGGTCGAGCGGGGTGCGACCGAGATCGTGCTGAGCCCGGGCTCGCGCTCGCAGGCGCTCGCGCTCGTCGCGGCCGAGTTCGAGCGCCGGGGCGCGGTGCGCATCCACGTGCGCATCGACGAGCGGGTGGCGGGGTTCACCGCCCTCGGCATCGGCCGCGAGTCGCGGATCCCCGCGATCGTCGTCTGCACCTCCGGCACGGCGGTCGCGAACCTGCTTCCGGCGGCGCTCGAGGCGCATCACTCCGGGGTGCCGATGCTGCTGCTGACCGCCGACCGTCCGCCCGAGCTGCGCGGCGTCGGCGCGAACCAGACCACCCGGCAGCTGGGGCTCTTCACCGTGGCGACGCGGTTCGAGGCGGACGTTCCGGTGCCCGACGAGATCGATCCCGACGGCACGGCGCCGCAGACCGCGATGCTGCGCGTGCTCGCCGACGAGGCGTTCGATGCGGCGCTCGGATCGGGCACGAGGTCGTCCGGTCCCGCGCACCTGAACCTGCCGTACCGCGAGCCGCTCGCGGGCGAGCTGCCGCCGTGGGCGGCCGTGCCCGTGGTCGCCGATGCCGTTCCGGCCGCTGAGGCGGACGCTGCGGGCCTCGGCGGGAACCTCCGCATCGTCCCGGATGGTCATCGACCAGGGGCCGCGGATGCGGACGAGCCGGCGGCTTCCGGTGCGCTCTATCAGGGCGGCGGCGGCATCGGCGAGTCCGATGTGCCCGCCGAGTCCGACGAGGACCCGACCGTGCTCGCCCGCGGGCCGCGCACGATCGTGATCGCCGGAGCGGATGCCGGTGCCGACGCCGAGCGCATCGCGCACGAGGGCGGGTGGCCGCTGGTCGCCGAGATCGTCAGCGGCGCGCGATTCGGCCGGCACCTCGTGCACGGATACCGCGAGCTGCTCGCCGACCCCGGGCTCGGCGGGCGGGTGGAACGCGCGGTGGTGCTCGGCCATCCGACGCTCAGCCGCGAGGTCACCGCCGTGCTGTCGCGCGAGGACGTCGACGTGGTGGCGCTGCGCGGACCCGGCGAGCCGCTGAACCTGAACGGCACGACGACCGCGGTCGACGAGATCGCGGTAGCCGCCGGCGCCGTCGACCGCGAGTGGCTGGGGGCGTGGATGCGTGCCTCGCGCGCCGCATCCGTCGATCTCACCCCGCCCGCCCCCGACGCCGACGGTCTGACATCGGCCGTGCCCGGTCAGCGTCTCGGCGCGATCTCGGCCGAGCTCCGGGTGATCCGCGCCCCGCTCGACCGTGCGGCGCTCGTCGATGCGGTGTGGCGGGCGACGTGGCCGCACGACCGGCTCGTGTTCGGGTCGTCGCGGCTCGTGCGCACCGCCGACCGCGTGCTCGGCGGCAAGAAGGTGCCGGTGCACGCCAATCGTGGTCTCGCCGGCATCGACGGAACGATCGCCACTGCCCTCGGCGTGGCGATCGCGAGCCAGACCGGCGGACGCCCGGGCCTGACCCGGGTGCTGCTGGGCGACCTGACGCTGCTGCACGACGTGGGTGCGCTGCTGCTGCCGAGCGCCGAGGATGAGCCCCGTATCCAGGTCATCGTCGGCAACGACGGAGGCGGCACGATCTTCGATGGGCTCGAGGTCGCGGGCGTCGCCGGAGCCGATGCCATGGAGCGGGTGCTGTACACGCCCCAGTCCGCCCGGTTCGAGCAGCTCGCCCTCGCCTACGGGTGGGAGTACCAGCGCGTCACGACCCGTGTCGCGCTCGACCAGGCGCTCACCGCTCCCGCCGGCGGCCGCCAGCTGATCGAGGTCCCGCTCCCGCGCTGACGCGTGGCATCTCCTTACCCGCCCGTGCCGTGGTGTGACCCGCCCGTGCTGTGAGTCGCAAGGCCCCGGGGCCAGGGGCCGCGAGACTGCACTGGCGCGCCGAGACTGCGGGGTAACCCCACGGTCTCGGCGCTCGCGTGCAGTCTCGCGGGTCGGTGAGGTGCGGCCATGAGCCGGCGCAGCGGCGGCGCTCAGGCGAGGGCGTCGACGATCGGGCGAAACTTCACCCGGGTCTCGAGCAGCTCGGACTCGGGGTCGCTGCCCGCGACGATCCCGGCACCGGCGTATGCCGTGAGCGGAATGGGCTCGCCCGCCTCTCCCGGGTCGAACTGCGCGCAGCGCAGCGCGATCGCCCACTCGCCGGACCCGGCGGCGTCGATCCAGCCCACGGGCCCGGCGTACCGGCCGCGGTCGAACGGCTCGAGCCGGCGGATCACCTCGATCGCGCGGGGCGTCGGGGTGCCTGCGACGGCGGCGGTCGGATGCAGAGCCGCCACCAGGTCCAGGGCGGATGCGGCGCCCGACAGGCGTCCCTCGACGTCGGTCGCGAGGTGCCAGACGTTCGGCAGCTTGAGCGTGAACGGCTGCTCGCTCGCGCGCAGGGCGCTCGTGTGCGCGCCGAGCGCCTCGAGCACGCTGCGCACCGCGAACTGGTGCTCGTCCTGGTCCTTCGTGCTCGTGGCGAGCGCGAGGGACGCGGCGGTGTCCGCATCCGGATCCGCCCCGCGCGCGGCGGTGCCGGCGAGCACGCGCGCGGTGACGGTGCCCTCCTCGACGGTCACGAGGGTCTCCGGGCTCGCGCCGATCAGCCCGTCGACCGCGAACGCCCACGTGTCGGGGTAGCCCGAGGCGAGGGAGCGCACGAGACGCCGCAGATCGGCTCCGGCGGGCACGGTGCCGGCGAGGTCGCGGGCGAGCACGACCTTGCTGACCTCGCTCGCCGCGATCGCGGCGAGGCCGTCGCGGACGGCGGACATGTAGCCGTCGGCGCTCAGCGAGCCGGGGCCGAGCGTTGCCGACCAGTGCGGGCCGTAGCCGATCGCGCGGGGGCCCGGGGCGGGGGCGTCCGCGGTGCGGGCCGTGGTGATCCACGAGCGGCCGTGCCGGCGGCCGACGACGACGCCCGGGACGACGATCGTGCTCGCGTGCGACGACTCTCGATCGAACGTCAGGGCTCCGAAGCCCACGAGGCCGGTGCCGGGGATGCGGAGCGGGTCGTCGATCTCGGCGCGCTCGGCGATCGCGCGCCAGCGCTCGCCGAGCGTCTCGTCGTGCCCGCCGCCGACGAGCGTGACGGGGGCGCCGATCCCCGCCATACCGTCGCCGCGCCGCTGCCACACGAGCGGATGCGACGGGTCGGTGTAGGCGAGCAGGTCCTCGACCGGGTCGATCTCGCGGGTCTCGACGAGAAGCCTCGCGGGAGCGGATCGGGTCACCACACAAGCCTAGACTCGGTGGCGTGTCCGAGGTGTCGTCCGCATCCTTCCGTCCGCCCGTGGGGACCCCCGTCTCCTTCCGATGGCGCAAGTGGGACGGCTCGCCGCACTGGGTGCACGAGAGCGTCTACCTCGGCAGCGACGAGTGGGGCGACTGGGTCGGCCAGCAGGACGGATGGCGCTCCGCGCGACCGGGCCGCGACGTGGTCGCCGACGGCCCGAACGTCACGCTCGTGCCGCCGGGCGGCGCCTATGCGTGCACGATCAACGGGACGCATCCCCGCATCCGGATCTACATCGACATCGCGTGGGACGTGCGGTGGTCGGAGACCGAGGCCGAGCCCGACCCGACGATCCCTGGGCGGGATCTCCGGGTCCTTCCGGATGGCGGGCGGCCGGTGCCCGCCTACGCGATCGAGGGCATCGACATGGACCTCGACGTGGTGCGCGCGCTCGACGAACGGGGCCTCTACATCGACGACCGCGACGAGTGGGACGAGCACCGCGTGCGCTACGGCTACCCGCGCGACATCGTCGTGCGGCTCGAGGACCTCGCCCTCGAGCTCGAACGCCGGGTGGGCGCCGCGCAGCCCCCGTTCGACGACGCGACCGCCGAGCGCTGGCTCGCCCGTCTCGCCTCCCTCTGACCGTCCGCCTCGCCGCCTGCCGACCCGGGGCAGGCCTCCGACCCGGGCCGCGGACCGGGGGCCGCTGACCTCGGATCGGAGTCGTCGACGCCTACGTGTCTCAGGACATCTCCGGCGGCGACCGCGGTCCCGGCCCGACATCCTGTGGTCGCGTCCGGGCGCCGCCATCGGATGTCATGAGTCGTGCGCACGGACCGGGCTTAGGCTGGGCGGGTGAGCGAACAGCACAATCGCGCCGACCTCGGCAAGGACCCGCAGCGGGTGAGCGGCATGTTCGACCAGGTCGCGCAGAACTACGACCGCACCAACACCGTGCTGAGCCTCGGCAACGACCGGCTCTGGCGCATCGCGACGACGCGCGCGGTCGCGCCGCGGCCAGGGCAGCGGATCCTCGACCTCGCCGCGGGCACCGGGGCGAGCTCGGTCGCCCTCGCCCGCAGCGGCGCCGAGGTCGTCGCCGCGGACTTCTCGCCGGGGATGATCGCGGAGGGCGCCCGTCGCCACGGCGGCGTGCCGGGGCTCTCGTTCGTCGAGGCGGACGCCACCGCCCTCCCCTTCGCCGACGCCGAGTTCGACGCCGTCACGATCTCGTTCGGCCTGCGCAACGTCAACGACCCCCGCGCCGCGCTCGCCGAGATGCGCCGGGTGACCAAGCCCGGCGGACGCCTGGTCGTCTGCGAGTTCTCGCATCCGCAGCATCCGCTGTTCGCCGGTCTCTACCGGTTCTACAACGATCGGGTCCTGCCGATCGTGGCGAAGGGCGTGAGCTCGAACGCCGAGGCGTACGACTACCTGAACGAGTCGATCAAGGACTGGCCCGACCAGCGCACGCTGAGCGCGTGGATCCGCGACGCGGGCTGGACGGATGTCGCCTTCCGCGACCTGAGCTTCGGCATCGTCGCCCTGCACCGCGCCCGCGCCCCGCAGTCCTGACCCGAAAGTCTCCCCGGAGTGGGGAGATTTCGCTTCCTTCGTCGGTCGTCAGCGACCCCGGCCGCTGACCCGAAAGTCTCCCCGCCCCGGTTCTGGTTGAACAGGCGCATTGCCTGGACTTTCCCCACCCCACGGAGCGCCCCGCAGGGGCGCTGAGCAGCTGACCCGAAAGTCCTCACGCTTCGTCTCGCTCCCCTCTTCGGTTCCTGAGCGAGGAGCGAAGCGACGGGACGAGGAGGATCGGCCGAGACGAGGACTCTCGCCGAATAGAGGTCCTCGTCCCGGCCGATCGACCTCGTCTCATGCAAAAGGTTCTCCCGTTCGGCGTCCCCGACGTCGCGCCCGCCGCCGCGCCCCGACTCCCCCGGCGCAGCGGCCATCGTACGCGTCACACGTCGTCCGGATCGGTCACGGTGCGACACATCCTTCGCCCGAGCGAGGACGGCGCCCATCATGGTCGGTATGCCGCAACGTACATCTCGGGAGGAATCGTGACGCAACAGCACATCGGCCGCCGTGAACCGCTGAAGTTCGCCTACTGGGTCCCCAACGTCAGCGGGGGCCTCGTCGTCTCGACCATCGAGCAGCGCACCGATTGGAGCTACGACTACAACGTCCGCCTGGCGCAGACCGCCGAACGCGTCGGGTTCGAGTACGCGCTCAGCCAGGTGCGCTACCTGTCCAGCTACGGCGCCGCGCAGCAGCACGAGTCGACCTCGACCAGCCTGGCGCTGCTGCTGGCGACCGAGCGGCTCAAGGTCATCGCCGCCGTCCACCCGGGGCTCTGGGAGCCGGCGGTCCTCGCGAAGTTCATCCTCACGGCCGATCAGTTCTCGCACGGACGCGCCGCCGTGAACGTGGTGTCGGGATGGTTCAAGGACGAGTACACGAAGCTCGGGCTCCCGTGGCTCGAGCACGACGAGCGCTACCGCCGCTCGGCGGAGTTCATCGAGGTGCTGCGCGGGCTGTGGACCCAGGAGGACTTCCGGTTCGCGGGCGACTTCTACCGTGTGAACGACTTCACCCTGCGACCGGGGCCGTATCCGGTCGAGGGGCGTCCGCATCCGGAGATCTTCCAGGGCGGCAACTCCACGGCCGCCCGGTTCAACGGGGGCGCGCACGCTGACTGGTACTTCTCCAACGGCAAGGACTTCGACGGCTTCACCGAGCAGTACGACGAGGTCACCGGCATCGCCGCCGAGCACGGTCGCACCGTGCGATTCGGCCTGAACGGCTTCGCGATCGTCCGTGACAGCCGCGAGGAGGCGCAGGAGCAGCTGCGGGAGATCATCGCCAAGGCCGACGCCGCCTCGGTCGAGGGGTTCCGCCGCTCCGTGCAGCAGGCCGGGCCCTCGACCTCGGACCGGAAGGGGATGTGGGCCGACTCCTCGTTCGAGGACCTCGTGCAGTACAACGACGGCTTCCGCACGCAGCTGATCGGCACGCCCGAGCAGGTCGCCGAGCGCATCATCGAGTACAAGCGCCGCGGCGTGGATCTGTTCCTGCTCGGCTTCCTGCACTTCCAGGAGGAGCTCGAGGAGTTCGGGACGACGGTCATCCCGCTCGTGCGCGAGCTCGAGGCGGAGGAGGACGCCCGCGCCGAGCGCGAAGGTGCGCTGCGCCCCGCCTCGGTCTGAGGCTCTCTCACCGTGACCGGATGCGGCTGGACCCCGCACCCGGTGGCGATATCACCCAACAGAAAAGATCGGAGTTGAACGACATGTCCTTTACGACGCAGACAACCGTCGATCCCGCTGTGGACCGCTGGCAGGACGCAGCGCCACCTCAGACTAGCGAGCAATGGATCGCGCGCGCCGAGCAGGTCGCCGACGTGCTCGCCGCGGACGCGCTCGAGCGCGACCGCGCGGGTGCCGCACCCGAACGCGAGGTGGCTCTTCTGAAGGCGGCGGGCCTGGTGACGCTGCTCGGGCCGACCGAGCACGGGGGAGCGGGCCAGGACTGGCCGACCGCCTACCGCGTGATCAGGGCGGTCGCCCGCGGCGACGGCTCGATCGGGCAGCTGCTGGGCTACCACTACCTGTGGGCGTGGGCGGTGCGTCTGGTCGGCACCGACGACCAGATCGCGGCGGTCGAGGAACTGTACACGCGCGACGACCTGCTCTTCGGCGGCGCGGTCAATCCGCGCGACAGCGATCTGACAATCCGCGAGGAGGGCGACGAGCTCGTCTTCTCCGGCCGCAAGTCCTTCTCGACCGGCGGGGTGGTTTCCGACCTGACGGTGCTGGAGGGAGTGCTCGCCGGCACCGAGACCCACGTGTTCGCGATCGTGCCGACGGCGCAGGACGGCATCGTCTTCGCGCGGGACTGGGACAGCCTCGGGCAGCGGCTCACCGAGTCCGGCTCGGTCGAGATCCGCGACGTGCGGGTGCCCTGGTCGGCGGCTGCGGGATTCGTCGACCGGGTCTACCAGCCGCTGGTCTACAACACGCTGAACGTCCCTGCCATCCAGCTCGTCTTCGCGAACTTCTACCTCGGCATCGCTCAGGGCGCGCTGACGCGCGGCTCCCACTACACGCGTGACACGACCCGGGCCTGGCCGTACGGCGGCGACGACAAGGAGCATGCGACCGACGAGTGGTACATCCTCGAGGGGTACGGGCGGCTCCAATCCGCGCTCTGGGCCGACGAGGCGCTCATCGACCGCGTCGGCGACGAGATCGGCGCCCTCTTGCACGCACCGCGGGAGGAGCTGACCGAGCGCGCCCGGGGCGAGGTCGCGGTGCGGATCGCCGCGGCGAAGGCGCGGATCGTCGAGGACGGGCTCGAGGTCGCCTCGAAGATCTTCGAGCTGACCGGAGCGCGCGCGACCGCCAACAGCGTCGGGCTCGACCTGTACTGGCGGAACCTCCGCACGCACAGCCTGCACGACCCGGTGGCGTACAAGTTCCGCGAGATCGGCCGGCACACGCTCCTGGGCGACGTGCCGGAGCCGACCTGGTACACCTGATCGCGGGCGGGCGCGGCCGGAGGGGCGGATCGCTCCGGTCGCGTCCGCGCGATCCGGCCCCGGCGCCCACGGCCTCGCCCTGTCGTCCACGGGCCTCGCCTCGACGCACGCCGGGCCCGCTCGTTCACGGTCGTTCCCCGGCCCGCTCCGGAACCGGCGGTTGCTGCCGCGGGTAGGCTGGGTACGTGACCCGGAGTACCTCCGCGCCTGGTGCGCACCTCGCGAGCAGACTCGGCCTGACCGAGCGTGTCTTCGCCGGTCCCGCCTCGCGTCGTCTGTGGAAGACCGTCGAGGAGGGACTCGACCGGGTCGAGACGCAGCTGGGCGACGAGCTGCGCGTCGCCGACCGGGTCGCGGATGCGGCCAGCCGCTACCTGTACGAGGCCGGCGGCAAGCGCGTGCGGCCGATGCTGACGATCCTCACCTCGCAGCTGGGCGACGGCATCACCGACGAGGTCGTCGACGGTGCCTCGGCGCTCGAGCTCACCCACCTCGGCTCGCTCTACCACGACGACGTGATGGACGGCGCCGACAAGCGCCGCGGAGTGCCCGCCGCGCATTCGGTGTGGGGCAACAACATCGCCATCCTCACCGGCGACCTGCTCTTCTCCCGGGCCAGCCAGATCATGGCGCGCATCGGCGAGCGGGCGATCCGGCTGCAGGCCGACACGTTCGAGCGGCTGGTGCTCGGCCAGATGCACGAGACGGTGGGCCCGCCCGAGGGCGCCGACCCGGTGGCGTACTACCTGCAGGTGCTCTCCGACAAGACCGGCTCGCTGATCGCGGCGGCCGCGCAGGCGGGGGTGCTGTTCTCGAACGCCCCCGAGGAGTACCTCGAGCCGGTGGTGGTCTTCGGCGAGAAGGTCGGGGTCGCCTTCCAGCTGCTCGACGACGTCATCGACCTCTCCGCCGACCCCGCCGAGACCGGCAAGGTGCCCGGCACCGATCTGCGCGCGGGCGTCCCGACCATGCCGTACCTGCTTCTCGCGGTGCGGCCGGATGCGGCGTCCCGCGACCTGCTCGCCCGCATCGACGAGGGCGTGGCGCGGATCGCGGACGGTGCCGACGCCGCATTGCTCGACGGCCCCCTCGCCGAGCTCCGCGAGCACGACGCCACCGACGAGACGCTGCGTCTGGCGAATCGGTGGTCGGCCGAGGCGGTCGCCGCGCTCGCGCCGCTGCCGCGCGGCCCCGTGCGCGAGGCGCTGACGCGATTCGCGGATGCGGTCGCCGACCGCAGCAGCTGAGTCGCACCCCGTCGCGGTCGGGCGTCGCGCACGCCCTCCGCACCCAGGAAAGGACACCCATGAGCAAGCTGAGGCTGGCGATCGTCGGCGCCGGGCCCGCGGGCATCTACGCGGCCGACATCCTGCTGAAGGCCGAGCGCGCCTTCGACGTGTCGATCGACCTCTTCGAGCAGCTCCCGGCCCCCTACGGGCTGGTGCGGTACGGCGTCGCCCCCGATCATCCGCGCATCAAGGGCATCATCACCGCGCTGCGTGACGTGCTCGACCGCGGCGACATCCGCCTCTTCGGCAATGTCCGCTTCGGCGAGGACATCACCCTCGAGGACCTGAAGCGGCACTACAACGCGGTGATCTTCTCGACCGGCGCGATCCGCGACGCCGATCTCGACATCCCCGGCATCGACGCCGAGTCGTCCTACGGCGCGGCCGACTTCGTCAGCTGGTTCGACGGCCACCCCGACGTGCCGCGCACCTGGCCGCTCGACGCGGAGTCGGTGGCGGTGATCGGCAACGGCAACGTCGCCCTCGACATCTCACGGATGCTGGCCAAGCACGCCGTGGACCTGCTCCCGACCGAGATCCCGGAGAACGTGCACGCCGGGCTCGAGGCGTCGCGGATCACCGACGTGCACGTGTTCGGCCGCCGCGGTCCCGCGCAGGTGAAGTTCACGCCGCTCGAGCTGCGCGAGCTCGGCGAGCTGCGCGATGTCGACATGGTCGTCTACGACGAGGACTTCGACTACGACGAGGCGACGCAGAACGCGATCGCGAGCAACAAGCAGATCATGGTCATCGACCGGGTGCTGCAGTCGTGGCGCAAGCGCCCCGGTGTCAACAACGCCGGCGGCGAGGCGTCGCGGCGTCTGCATCTGCACTTCTGGGCGAGGCCCGTCGAGGTCGAGAAGGACGCCGACGGCCGCGTCGCGGCCCTCGTCTACGAGCGGACGCGCCCCGACGCCGAGGGGGGCGTCGTCGGCACCGGGGAGCTTCGCGAGGTGCCGATCCAGCAGCTGTACCGTGCGGTCGGCTACTTCGGCTCGCCGCTGCCGGGCGTGCCCTTCGACGAGCGGCACGGCGTGATCCCGAACCACGAGGGCCAGGCGCTGCAGCCGGACTCGAACGAGATCGTCCCGGGCGTCTACGCGACCGGCTGGATCAAGCGCGGGCCCGTGGGGCTCATCGGGCACACGAAGTCCGACGCGATGGAGACCGTGCGTCACGTCATCAACGACCAGGGGTCGTGGTGGCAGCCGGAGGACCCGGCGGAGGATGCCATCCCCGCTCTGCTGGCCGAGCGCGGTGTCCGCTGGACCGACCTCGACGGCTGGCACCGTCTCGACGAGCACGAGATCGCCCTCGGCGCGCCGCACGAGCGGGCGCGCATCAAGGTCGTGCCGCGCGACGAGATGGTGAACGTCTCCCGCGGGGAGTAGTCGCTCGATCGTGCACGACGGCGGGGAGCGTGCCCGCCACGCCGGTCGGCTGCATCCGGATGCGGTGTGTCGTTCCGGATCCCCGCCGTCGTGTCGGCCGGGCCGATGCCCGCACCGCCGCCGCGCCGGACCGTGGCGGGACGTGGACGAACGACGCGGTCATGCTCGGCCGTCGAGGAGCCCGTCGACGCGGCGGCGGATGGCGACCCAGGCGGGCGCGTCGCCCTGGAAGTCGTTGAGGAGGGACTCGGCCGCCGGTGCGAGGGCCGGATCCGGCTCCGGGAAGGCGCCTTCCAGCCTGTCCAGGGCGGCGACCGTGCGTCGGGCGAGCGACTCGATGCGAGGATCGTCCGGGCCCCAGTCGAGGGCGTCGTCGAAGGCGTGCGATATCTCCACGTACTCCGCGTCGTCCATGAGCGCGACGCGCGAGGGCAGGTAGCGTTCGACCGTGGCGGGCGCGATCGCCGCACCGAGAACCCAGCTGTCGCGCTCGATCAGCAGGTAGCGCTCGGAGAAGCCCAGCGCGCGTACGCGATCGAGGTGCGCGACCACGGCGGGGGAGAGGCAGAGGCGGTCGGGGTCGTCGAGGTGCGCCAGACGGCGCCGGCGTTCGGTCAGCTGCGAGATGCGGTCGGCGAGCTCGGCGTCGATGCGCGCGATCTCCGCCGCGTGATCGTCGGCGGTGAGGATGGTGGGGATGCGCGACAGCGGGACGCCGGCGCGGACGAGCGTGACGATCCGGGCGAGGTCGATGACCGCCTGGGCGTCGTAGCGGCGGTATCCGGCGTCGTCCCGCCTCGGCTCCGCGAGGAGGCCGCGCTCGTGGTAGACGCGCACGGCCTTCACGGTGCATCCGGCGTACCGGGCGAGCTGGCCGATCGTGAGCACGGGATCTAGTCTGCGCGGTGCGCGGGCGCCTTGTCGACGGGCGGTGTGCCGGTGCCGCCAGGGCTCTCGAGATCGCGCAGACTCGGTCCGAACAGGCTGAGCGCGGCGACGGCGACCCAGCCGATCGTGATGGCCCAGGCGAGGCTCTGCAGGGATCCCCCGGTCAGGATCAACGCCGCGAGTCCCAGGCCCGCGGGTCCGGAGGCGAGGCCCGCGACGTTCGCGAGCGCCATCACCCGGCCGAGCTGCCCCGGCGGGACCCGTTCGGCGACGACCACCGCGAACATCGGGTTCACCAGGCCGCTGCCGACGCCGACGACCACGGCGGCGGTGGCGAGCGCCCCGAACGGTCCGAGGAAGCCGAGGGTGCCGAGTCCCGCGGTCATCAGCAGGATCGCGACGGTCCAGGCGAACCGGCGCGAGATCCTGGTGACGACCGCGTAGAGGAGCGACCCGCCGAGGATGCCGAACGCGAACGCGGAGGAGACGTAGCCGAGCAGGTCGGGGCGGTCCGCCTCGGCGAAGTGGGCGGGCAGCAGCACGCTCAGCAGCGGCGCCGTGACGAACGACGACATCGCCGCCACCACCAGCAGGCGCACGATCACCCGGGTGCCGCGGATCGTGCGCCACACCCCGCGGAGACCGAGGTCGTCGGGGGCGGCGACGATGCGCGGCACCCGGATCGCGAGAGTCGCCCCGGCGGCGAGCAGCGTGCACGCGCCCGTGATCATCAGGGCCGTGGCCGTGCCGAGTCCCGCCAGCAGCATCCCCGCGGCGGCGGGGCCGAGCAGGAACGACAGCCCGAAGACGCTCTGGCGGGCCGCGGAGGTGGTGTCGAGGGACGCCCCCGAGCGTTCGGCGACGCGCGGCATCAGGGTCTGGCGGGCGGTCATCCCGGGCACGTCGAAGACGGCGCCGGCCACGGCGAGGGCCAGCATCCACGGCAGCGTCAGGCCGAAGAGCAGGTCGACCACGAGGAGGGCGATGACCGAGGCCGTGCTGCCGAGGTCCGCCAGCACGGCCAGGGGCTTCGCGCCGACGCGGTCGATGAGCGGTCCGGAGGCGGCGGTGGCGGCGACCTGCGTGATCGCGGCGGCCGCGGCGACGAGCGCGGCGGCCGCGGGATCGCCGGTGCGGGCGATGACGAGCCACGGCAGCAGCAGCCCCACCATCGCGTTGCCGAGGAACGAGAGTCCCTCCGCGCCGAGATAGAGGGGGAGCACGAGTCGGGAGCGGGTCATGGACACAGTCAACAACCTTGCCCCGGGGGCAGGGTCAAACCCGGGGCACGACCGCATCCGGCCGCGTGGCCGTGCACAACAGCGGGGATCGTGCTCTCGGACGGGTGCCGCAATAGGCTGACCGCATGAGCGGCGGATGGGTCCCTGATCTTCTGGGGGAGGGATTCGAGCAGCTCACGCTGCCGCTCACCCTCGCCGGTGAGCACAGTCCCCTCGTGGCGACGCTCGTGCGGCACCTGCCGCGTCCGGTCGTGGCCTGGACGCGGCCGCTGCGCGAGGTCGACGTGCTCTACGTGCACGGATGGTCGGACTACTTCTTCCAGCGCGAGCTTGCGCGGTTCTGGACCGGTCTCGGCGCGCGGTTCTACGCGCTCGATCTGCACCGGTACGGCCGCAGCACGCGGCCGGGCGAGGCTCCCGGCTACGCGGACTCGCTCGACGAGTACGACGAGGACATCGCGCTCGCCCTCGACGCGATGCGCACGTTCGAGCGGTCGGGCCGGCGCCTCGTGCTCCTCGGCCATTCGACGGGCGGGCTGACGCTGACACTGTGGACGGCGCGGCATCCGGGTCGCGCGGACGCGCTCGTCCTCAACAGCCCGTGGCTCGAGCTGCAGATCGGCGCGCTCGCCCGACAGGCCATCGCGCCGCTGGTCAGCGCACGGGCACGGTTCCAGCCGTTCGGACAGCACCCGGTCGTGGACCTCGGGTTCTACACGCGTGCGCAGACCGAGCTCGGGGTGATCCCGACGCCCGAGTACCGGCCGGACTGGCGGCCGGCGCAGGGCTTCCCGACGCATCCGGGCTGGTTCCACGCGGTGCTGACCGGGCAGGCGCAGATTGCCGCGGGGACGGATGTCGGGTGCCCGGCGCTCGTGCTGCTCTCGACGCGATCGACCCCGCCGGTGCGGTGGCTGCCGGGCATGACCGAGACTGACTCGGTGCTGGTGGTCGACGAGATCGCCCGCGCCGCGCTGCGGATCGGCCCGCTCGTCACCGTGGCGCGCATCGACGGCGCGATCCACGACGTGATCCTCTCGGCGCCGGAGCCGCGCGCCCATGCCTACGCCGTGATGCGCGACTGGGCGACGGCGCGCTTTCGCTGACGCCGTGGGGTGCGAAAGCCCGATCGCTGCCCTTCGTCTCGGAGCGTCGCTCCTCGCTCAGGAACCGCGAAGACGAGACTCTCGCATCAGCTTCTCCGTGCCCCCTGACGGGGCACTCCGTGGGGTGCGAAAGTCCGGTCGCTGAGCGAGCGCAGCGAGACGAAGCGTGAGGACTTTCGGGTCAGCCGGGGGCTACGTCGTGCGCTCGCCGGCGGCCCCCGCGCGGAGGTCGTCGTCGCTGGTCTCTCCCCGTGTCCATGCGGTGATGGTGCCGATCATCTCGTCGGCCCAGTCGGCGACGGAGGGTGTGTCCGTTTCCGTTTCCGTGCCGTCCGCCGCGCGGGCGGGCGCCGCATCCGGGGTCCGGGCTCCGACCCAGTCGGCCAGTGCGCTCGCCGAGGGGACGCTGCCGAGGGTCAGGAGCTTCGCGCGCACGGCCCGTATGGTCGGCGGCAGATCCTCCGCGGTCGGGGGAGCGGCGATGAGCATCGCGAACAGCTCGACGAGCTCCTCGATGATCCGGTCGCGGCGCGCGTTCTCCCGGTCGGTCTGCGCGGCGCGGCGCTCCGCCTCGCGCATGGCGGTCAGCTCGCGCTGCTCCGCGGCCCGGGCCTCGGCGGCCTGCTGCCGCTCCGACCGCGCCAGGCGAACGGCGATCCAGGTCGACGCGACGATCGCGACCGCCGGGATGGCGGCGTCGGTGAGGAGCTCCCAGATGGACGGCATATCGGGAGCGTACTGCGGGTGCGCCTGGACGTGCTCGGCCGGTGGATGTGTCGGCATGACCGTGCGCCGGTGCGTAGGGTGTCGCGTTCGCGGCGACCGCGGTGTGCCTCGCGCTCGCGCTCATCGCGGTGTTCCAGTGGGCGCGGCCCGGACGCGGAGCAGCACGCGCACGGATCCGCCCGGGACCGGATGGGGGAGCGCGATGCCGCTCGACGGACACGGGTACCCGACCGAATAGTCACGGCTCCGCGCCGTGCGAGGTCTGCGCCGTCCTGCTTGCATGGCCGACATGAAGGCTCGTCGTTCCCGTCTCCTGATGGTCGGCGCCGTGCTCGTCGCGCTGGCCGCCCCCGGTCTCGTCGCGTGCTCCGCCGCGGACCCGTCTCCGGTGGACACCGCCGCCGCTCAGAGCAGCATCCGGTCCCTCTCCGATCTGGACGGGATGTCGGTCGTCGAGATCGTCGACACCCTCGAGGCCATCCCGGTCGATGAGCAGCCGACCGCCTTCACCGCATCCGTGCGCCCGGGCAGTCTCCTGCTCGCCGACGACGACGGGGAGGAGGAACGGGCGATGCCGGCGGGGGTCTTCCACCTGTCGGTCGCCCCGTACGTGGACGGCACGCACGACTGCTTCTTCCACAGCCTGACCACCTGTCGGGGTGAGCTGGGCGGTCGCACCCTCGAGGTCGCCGTGACGGCGAGCGACGGCACGGTGCTGTTCGACGAGACGGTCATCGCCGAGGACAACGGCTACGTCGGACTGTGGCTTCCGAGCGACATCGACGCGACGCTGCGGGTGAGCGACGGGGAGCGATCGGGCGAGATCGGCATCTCCACCGGTCCGGACGACCTCACCTGCCTCACGTCGCTGCAGCTGACCTGAGCGGGGCGGGCGCATCGTCGCTCTGCGGGGAGGAGCGTCCTACCGGTAGTTGACGAACTGCAGGTCGACGTCGAGGTCGGCGGCCTTCAGCAGGCGCTGGGCCTCCTGCAGGTCGTCACGGCTCTTCGACTGCACGCGCACCTCGTCGCCCTGGATCTGCGACTTCACCGACTTGGGACCCTCGTCGCGAAGGAGCTTGCCGATCTTCTTCGCGTTCTCCTGCGAGATGCCCTCCTTCAGCGTGGAGGTGATGCGGTACTCCTTGCCGCTGGCGACCGGGTCGCCCGACTCCAGGCTCTTCAGCGAGATGCCGCGCTTGATGAGCTTCGTCTGGAACACGTCGAGCACGGCCTTCGCGCGCTCCTCGCTGCCCGCCTTGATGAGGATGGACTCGCCGCTCCACTCGATCGACGCGTCGGTTCCCTTGAAGTCGTACCGCTGCTCGACCTCCTTGCGGGCCTGGTTCAGCGCGTTGTCCGCCTCCTGCTGGTCGATCTTGGAGACGATGTCGAAACTCGAGTCAGCCATAGCCGAGATTCTAGTGCGCGCGTGTGGGACCGCATCCCGAGTCGCCGGTTCCCGCGGGTCTTCATAGAATGTGCGGATGCGGGCACTGACCGAGGATGAATTGCGCGCCGCTCTCGTGAACGCGGATGCCGACGAGCGCCGTCTGGCGACCATGCCGCACGATCTCGTGCTGGCGGACTGGGATCATCTCGACTTCTTCGCCTGGCGTGATCCGCGCAGCCGCGGGCGGGCGTACCTCGTGACCGAGCGGGCCGGACGGCCGGTCGGCGTCGTGCTGCGGGCGGCCGAGACGACGAGCCGTGCGCGGTCGGCGATGTGCAACGTCTGCCACACGATGCAGCCCGCGGATCAGGTGTCGCTCTTCACGGCGCGCAAGGCGGGGGATGCGGGCGTGCAGGGCGACAGCGTCGGCACGTACATCTGTGCAGATCTGTCGTGTCATGAGAACGTGAGGCTTGCGGCGCCGCTCGCGCCGAGCGAGGTGCGCGCGAGTGTCGACAGGCGCATCGACGGGACGAGGCACCGTGCCGAGGCCTTCGTCGACCGGGTACGCGGCGAGCAGGGGGAGTGAGCATGGGTGAGACCGGACGGGTGGTCGTCATCGGCGATGCCCTCATCGATGAGCTGCGGGACGACACCGGGGTGCGCGAGTTCGTCGGCGGGGCGGCGCTGAACGTCGCGGTGGGGCTCGCGAGGCTCGGGTTTCCGACGACCCTGATCGCGATGGTGGGCGACGACGAGGCGGGTGAGCACATCCGCTCCTACCTCGACGACTTCGGGGTGCACCTGGTCGAGACGGAGTCTGCGCTCGGATCGTCGCGCGCGGTGAGCACCCGCGACGCCGGCGGCGAGCCGGTCTACGTGTTCAACGAGGCGGCCAGGGCGCGCCGCATCCGCTTCGGCGCCGAGGAGCGGGAGGCCATCGTCGGCGCGGCGATCACGGTCGTGAGCTGCTTCCCATTCGACGACGAGGCCCAGACGGCGGAGCTCGTCGACGCCCTCGCGGATGCGGCGGGGCTCGTCGCGATCGACCCGAACCCCCGGGAGGGGACGATGCACGACCGAGAGCGGTTCGTGCGCGGGTTCGAACGCCTGGCGTCCCGCGCCGATCTCGTGAAGGTCGGCGAGGACGACGCCGAGCTCTTGTACGGCGGTTCGCTCGACGGGCTCCGCGATCGGCTGCTCGCCGACGGCGCGGCCGCCGTGCTCCACACCCGCGGCGCGGGCGGCGCGGGCATCTCCACCGCGGACGTCGCCCTGACGCGCCCGATCGCGGTGGCGCCCGCACCGATCGTCGACACGATGGGGGCGGGGGATGCGGTGCTGTCGTCGGCGGTGTCGACGTTGCTCGTGGAGCATCCGGCGACGGAGGCGGCCTGGGCGACGCTGCTCGAGCGGGCGATGGAGGTGGCGGCGGCGACCTGCCGGTTCGAGGGCGCGCTGCTGCGGCTGCCGTCCGCGCTGACCGGTCTGAAGGTTGATCCCGCGGGCTCCTGATCCCGCCGCGACCCGTGCGGTGGCACGGATTTCGACGCGCGGCCCGGAGCGGGTAACATCGTAGATCGCGCCCTTGGTCGACTGGAAAAGCCGGGCGGGTGCGCACCTGGCAGGTTACCCAAGCGGCCAAAGGGATCTGACTGTAAATCAGCCGGCTTAGCCTTCGGGGGTTCGAATCCCTCACCTGCCACCGAACGATCGAGGGCCCTCGCGCAGCGGGGGCCCTCGATCGTTCACCGAGCGGAGCGGGATTCGGACAGCGCCGCGTCGTTCGATGGGCCCCGCGGCGTCGGCGGGTGCGCCGCGTCCCTTCGTCGCTTCGCTCCTCGTCCAGGGACCGGAAGCGGGAGGCTTCCGTGTCACGTGAGGTGAATCGCGGCTGAGACGAGGACTCGCCGGGGCCGATCGCCCTCCTCTCGGCCGATTCCCCTCCTCTCGGCGCGACCGGCCTGCGCGGGACGTGCGACCTATCTCCTCTCGGCGCGACATCCCTCTCGGCGCGACCTCGACGAGGGCTTCGGTCTCGTGCTCCTCGCCCCGACCCGAGGTGTCTGCAGGCGTGGGCGTCGGCGCCGTCAGGCGCTCTCCGAGTCGCCCCGATCGATGAGGGGATCGACGCCCTCGAACGAGAGTCCGAGATCGACGAGCACGATGTCGCCGGCGAGCTCGGCGGCGGGAGGGAGCAGCAGCCCTGCTTTGAGCGCGCCGAACGTCACCGTCACGTCTGCCGGCAGCACGGTCGGGTCGGACACGCCGCCGTCGTCGGGCGCGATGCCGCTGGGCAGGTCGACGGCGACCACGAGCGGTCGCGGACGTCGTCCGAGCGCCGGCAGGATTGCGGCGACCACGGATCGCGCGGTGCCGCGCAGCGCCGGGTCGGATGAGGTGCCGGTGCCCAGGATGCCGTCGACGATCACGTCGGCGCGCACTGCCTCCGTGTTCGCGTCGACAGCCGGCACCGGGCGCGCGCCGGCCGCCACAGCGGCCGCCCAACCGGCCTCGTGCCGTCGGCTGCCGACCTGCAGCAGCCGTACGTCCGCGCCGTCGCGTGCGAGCTCCGCTCCGGCGTAGAGCGCGTCGCCGCCGTTGTCGCCGGCACCGATCAGCAGCAGCACACGTGCGGGACGCCCCGCGTCGTCGCTGAGGGATTCGAGACGTCGGCGCAGCTCGGTCGCCAGTGCCGCAGAGGCCTGCCGCATGAGGGGGACGCCTGCATCCAGCAGCGGCTTCTCGGCTGCGCGCACCTGAGCGGCGGAGTAGGCCCGGATGCGGGGTGTCATGGGATCAGTGTCTCAGCCCGTCCACGCAGGTGGAGGGACAAGCCGCGGCGCCGGGATTCTCCCCGCCGTGCGGAGCGCCGTCGAGCCACCGGCGGGAACGCGCGGCCGAGGTTCTTTCGCGCGGCGTGCTCGACACTCGGCCCACGGGCGCTATGCTCACGAAACCAGCGTTCTTTCCTGGATCACCGTGGACATAGGAGTCCTCATGATTCGTTCCCCCCGTGGCGTCGTCGTCGTGGTCGTCCTGTCCGTGGCGGCTCTTCTGCTTGCGGCGAGCGTCGCCTTCGCTCTTCACGCGACCGTCGTGGATCTGCGCCTCGCGCGAGTCGCGCTCTTCGCCAGCGTCACCGCGTTGGCGGTCACCGCCATCGTCGGGCTGGCCCGAACGCTCGCGCGCGGCGAGAATCGTCGACGGATGCGGATGCACTGAGGCCTCCGGGAAGAGCCGTGGGGTGAATCGGCCGACTGAGCAGTCCGTCGTCGCGGCCCTTCTCGAGGTGCCGCTGGAGCCGAGCAGCATCCAGGTGAGACAGGACCACGGCGGCGTTCTGTTCGGCATCTTCGTCACGAGCCCGGACGCCATGCCGTCCGGAGGCTGCATCTGCGGAGCCGTGAGCGAGACGGCCGTGTCGGTCGACCTCGGCGGCATCATCATGGACGGTGGCTGGCGCGTCGCGGAGGGGAACTGAGGCGAAAGGCCCCGAAAGTCCCCGAGGGGGATCCTCAGGTTCTCGCGAAGCCGGCCTGACACTCTCGGCGGCTCACCTGTCGCATCCTGCCGGTCTCGGCGACCGGATGCGACAGGTGAGCCGGACTTCTCCTCGCCCGGAGTGCCTGACGGGGCACGGAGAACATGGCGAAGCCCCCCGAGATCGCCCGCCTTCGGATACCGAGCTTCGCTCCTCGTTCAGGGACCGGAGAGGGAGACTTTCGGGTCAGCTGCATCCGTCGCGTGTCTCACTTGTGCATCCGGATCACGCCGAAGCCCTGCTCAAGTGAGACACCGACCCCCGGAACGGCCCGCGCCCTCGACTCGATGTCTCACTTGTGCAGCGGAAGACCCCGACCGACCTGCACAAGCGAGACACGGATGCGGGGCGGTCGCGGTTGTGAGACCTTCGGGTCAGCGGCCGGAACCCCGTGCAGAGCAGTCCGTCGGGCGGGGCCCCTATGTCGTTCGTCGCGTGCGGCTCGGTGACCCTCAAGCCTGATCGAGCGTCTCGTAGGTCCCGCGGAGCCGGGCGAGGGCGCGGGAGTAGCGGGTTCTTGCTGTTCCCGGGCGGATGCCGAGGGATCGCGCTGCGGCGGCGACGGAGAGCTGTTCCCAGATGACGAGACGGATGAGCTCCTGGTCGCGGGAGGAGAGGAGCTTGAGGGCCTCCGCGGCCGTGAACGCCTCGTCGGGGATCGGCGCGATCGGGATCGCAGCGGCCGCGCGAAGAGCATCGTCGGCGGCAGCACGGCGTGCGCGCCCCCGGCGGTGATTGGCCAGGACTCTGCGCGCGATGCCGTAGGCCCACGCGCGGCGCTCGTCGTCGGAGTGCGGAAGTCGTGATCGGTGGCGCCACAGTGCGAGGAGCGTCTCGGAGGTGCAGTCCGCCGCGTCGTCGCTGGGTGTCACTCTGCGAGCGAAGTAGCGCAGGAGGAGCGGAACGAGGGGAGCGACCGCGGCCTCGAAAGCGCGGTCGGCGTCGCCTTCTGTGTGCGCGTCCCGAGCGGCGGCGATGCTGGCGGCCGGTGCGGAGACGCCGTCGGTGACGGCGTTCCCGAGGCTCACTCCTGTGCTCCCAGAGCCTCGCGGAGGATCTCGGTCGCCAACTCGGATCGGTCGATGCCGTCCCACCCCGGCGCGTTCTCGATCTGCGCGAGGGCTTGGGCGGCGTCGGCGTCTCCCGTGGCGATTCGCCGCGCGAAGGCGCGTATGCCGTCGGCGACGCCACCCCCGTCCGTGTCGACCGTCGCGGGCCAGTCCGCCGCGTCATCGAGGACCGTCGCGGCCGTCGCCTGTCCGGTCGCATCGCCGTTGTCGTGGGCGGTGATCCATGCGCCGATCCAGTCGCGGTAGGCCTCGAGCTCGTAGGTCTTGCGGACGAGGGTCTCCTGAGCGAGTCCATCCGTCTGCGCCATCACGTCGGTGACGCGCGTGGTGAGCGTGTCGCGGGTGACGCCCGGTGCCAGGGGCAGCCATTCGGGGTAGAGCGAGGCGACGACCTCCGGCAGATCGTCGGCGCCGAGATCCAGCCACTCCGTGTCGTCCGACTCGGTGCTGACAGAGCTCCCTCGGTCGTCCCCGGGGTTCGGAGACCCGAACCAGCCTGTGCGGGCGGCGAATCCGGTGGCGACGGCAGCGACCGGCACCCCCACGACGACGACCGCGGTGAGCGCGGTCGCCCAGATCCCCCAACGGCGTCGCGGCAGACGGGACGGGCGGGCGCGTCGGGTCGCCGCGGCCGCGTCGGCGGCGGTCAGCGCGATCGTCCCCGCGGGATCCGCGGTGCGCAGCGCGTCGAGAAGATCGGCATCGGACATGGTCTTCATGGGTGCTCCATCCTGGGCTGAACACCTGGTTCATGTCCAAGGCGCCCCGAAGCGTTACACCTCCGTCCCGGCGATTCAGACCATCCGCACGGGAACCGGGGTGCCGTCGGTGCGCGTGGCGGTCACCGCAGCCGAGGAGGTGTCCGTCGTCACGGTGATGAGCTCGGAGGAGCCGTCCGGCCCGGTCAGGCGGAGGACGTCGTCGCGCACGCGACCCGGATAGACGTGGAGCTCGACCTCGGCCCGGAAGTCGTAGTCCGCCCGGTCGGCGCGCGTGCCCCGCGGGATCACGGCACCGGGCCGCACATAGAGCGGCAGGCTGTCGAACCCGTGCGTCTCGGTGACCCACCGTCCCCCCTGCACCCGCTCGTCGCTGAGCAACGACGTCCAGGTCCCCTCGGGGAGGTAGAAGGTCACTTCTCCCGACTCGGTGAAGACGGGCGCCACCAGGATGTCTTCTCCGAGCATGAACTGACGGTCGAGGTAGGCGACCGCCGGGTCGCCGGGGAAGGCGAGGAACATCGGCCGCATCATCGGCACGCCCCGATCGGACGTCCGGGCGGCGGTCGCATAGAGATAGGGCATGAGCGACAGCTTCAGCTCGGTGAAACGGCGAGTGACGTCGACCGCCTCGTCGTCGAACTCCCAGGGCACTCGGTAGGAGGTCGATCCGTGCAGTCTCGAATGGGACGACAGCAGCCCGAAGGCCACCCACCGCTTGAACACCGCCGGGTCCGGAGTCCCCTCGAAGCCCCCGATGTCGTGACTCCAATAGCCGAAGCCCGACGCTGCGAGCGAGAGGCCGCCGCGCAGGCTCTCGGCCATCGAGCGGAACGAGGCGTAGTTGTCGCCACCCCAGTGCACGGGCATCGCCTGACCGCCGGCGGTCGCCGAGCGCGCGAACAGCACGGCCTCGCCCTCCCCGCGCTCCTCACGAAGCACCTCGAACACCGCCTCGTTGTAGAGCTGGGCGTAGAGGTTGTGCATCGTCTCGGGCGCGGAGCCGTCGTGCCACACCACGTCGAGGGGGATGCGCTCGCCGAAGTCCGTCTTGATAGCGTCGACGCCCTGCCGCAGCAGGCGACGGACGAGGTCTTGAAACCAGCGTCGTGCGTCCGGGTTCGTGAAGTCGACCAGCGCCATGCCTGCCTGCCACCAGTCCCACTGCCACACCGATCCGTCGGCGCGCGCGACCAGGAAGCCCTGCCTCCTTGCCTCGTCGAACAGCGCCCCGCGCTGGGCGATGTACGGGTTCAGCCAGACGGAGACGCGAAGGCCCTTGTCGTGCAGACGCGCGAGCATCTGCTCGGGCTGGGGAAAGACCCGGTCATCCCAGATGCCGTCGGTCCAATTGAACTCGCGCATCCAGAAGCAGTCGAAATGGAACACCGAGAGCGGGATGCCGCGCTCGGCCATGCCGTCAACGAACGTCGTGAGGGTGGCCTCGTCATAGTCGGTGGTGAACGACGTCGACAGCCACAGGCCGAACGACCACGCCGGCACCCTGGGTGGGCGCCCGGTCAGCGCCGTGTAGCGCTCGAGCACGTCCTGCGGCGTCGGCCCGTCGATCACGAAGTACTCGAGCGCCTCGCCGGCGGTCGAGAACTGCACGCGCTCGACCGCCTCCGACCCGATCTCGAACGAGACGTGCTCGGGATGGTTGACGAACACCCCGTAGCCACGGCTCGAGAGGTAGAACGGGATGTTCTTGTACGACAGCTCGGAGCTCGTCCCGCCATCCGCGTTCCAGATGTCGACGGACTGCCCGTTCTTCACGAGTGGGCCGAAGCGCTCGCCCAGGCCGTAGATCGTCTCTCCCACCTCGAGGTCGAGCTGTTCGTGCACGTAGTGCGTCGCGGGGGCGAGTCCTGTGCCCGTATAGCCGGCGACACCGGCGGGCTCTGCGCTGACCGACGCGCCGCCGGCCAGCGTGATGTAGCCCACGGACTTGTGGCCGGAGCCGGTGAGGCGGCGGCCATCGTGTTCGAAGTCGAGACGCCACGGCGCGCCGGCGACGATACGGGCGGTGAGGGACCCGGTGGTGAGGGTAGCGCCGCCGGGCGTCGCGGCGGCGTCGGCGAAGGCGATCGTGCCCACGCCGTCGCGAGCACCGGGGAGGCGGAACCCGGACGACGGACGGCCGCCGGTGTGGTGCTCGATCCGCACCCGGACCACGCCTTCGAGCGGAGAGCCGAGCGTCACGGTGAGCAGCGGCTGGTTGAGCGTGTCGCCGCGGCCCCGGATCCGGGCGGTGGGCGCCGTGATGACGAGCGCGTCGCCGCGCTGATCGATGTCGTAGGCCTCTTGCGCGTAGCCGGCCACGACGCCCGGCCGCATGACCCAGAATCCGTCGGTGAACTTCACACCCATCCCCTTCGGCGCGGACCGTACGTCGAAGCGCTTCGATTGATGGTAGGGCGCGGATGGTGCGGGGGCAAGTCAGGCCGCCGGACTCAGGCCGGGCGAGGTGCGGCCGTGGTGCCGCGGTCGGTGAGGGCGGGCCCGAGAAGTCGCACCTCCGACGACTTGCCCCCGTCGTCGAGCTGGGCGATCACCATCTCCACCGCGATGCGGCCGATGCGCTCGGCCGGCAGGTCGATGCTGGTGAGCGGTCGAGGGAGCGACAAGGCGACGTTCTCCGGTCCGACCGCAATGACCGAGACGTCGTCGGGGATGCTGCGCCCGGCCGCCGTGAGACCCGCCACGATGTGGGGGAGGGCGATCTCGTTGTGCACCAGAACGCCCGTCACGCCGGCCGCGGGACCGAGCAGCTCGGCCACGGCCGTCTGGGCGCCGGTCACCGAGCTCGGCACCGAGAGCTCTCGATAGCCGACATCCGCGGCCGCGGCCACCTGTGCGAAGGCCGAGTTCATGCGTTCGGCGTAGGAGGTGTGGCGCTCGAGGACCTCGGGGGGAGCTCCCAGCAATGCGATGTCGCGGTGACCGAGATCGATGAGGTGCTGGGCGCCGAGGGTCCCCGCGCGCCCGAAATCGAAGTCGACGCACGAGAGTCCCTCGGTGTCGCCGGGCAGGCCGATGAGCACGACGGGCTGCTTCAGGCGGCGCAGCTGCCTGAGGCGGGGGTCGTCGGCCTCCACGTCCATGACCACCAGCGCATCCACCATGGATCCCGAGGTCACCCGGGCGACATCCGACTCGTCGCCGTGGGTGACGAGGAGCACGTCGTACTCATAGGAGTGGGCCGCGGCGGCGATGCCCGAGACGAACTGCATGACGACGTTGAGATCGACGCCGGTGCGCAGGGGTGCCATGAGTCCGATGGTGCGCGTCTGTGCAGAGGCGAGCGCCCGCGCACCCGCGTGCGGGCGGTAGTCGAGCTCGGCGATGGCGCCCTGGATGCGTCGACGCGTCTCGGGCGAGATCGGTCGCTTGCCCGAGAGTGCGTAGCTCACCGTGGACAGCGAGACGCCCGCGACCCGTGCTACATCGGCGATCGTTGCCACGAGTGCTCCGTTCTTCGCTGCCGTGATGGGGATGGGCGCGGCGACGCCGAGGTCGCCTAGGGGGCAGAGATCAGTGTGCCAGGTGAGGTGGACAATCACGCAGCCCGCATGTACAGTTGCCCACGTTGCGTCGAAGCGCTTCGATGATGCGAGGAAGGATCAAGGATGGTGCGCGATCTCCGCTCGCTCGGTCGGGAGCTCGGCATCGCCTATGGCGGCGACTACAACCCCGAGCAGTGGAGCCCCGACGTCTGGCGGGACGACGTGCGGCTCATGACCGAGGCGGGCGTCTCCCTCGTGACGGTGGGCGTCTTCAGCTGGAGCAGACTCGAACCGCGACCCGGCCGATTCGACTTCGCCTGGCTCGACGAGGTTCTGGGTCTCCTGGCCGATGCCGGCATCGCCGTCGACCTCGCGACGCCGGTCGCGTCGCCGCCACCGTGGCTCGGCCACCGCCATCCTGCGACCCTCCCCGTCACCGCGGAGGGGGTGACGCTCGGATACGGAGCCCGCAGCCACTTCTGCCCCTCCGCGCCGGAGTACCGCGACGCCGCACGAACGATCGCCGAGCGGCTCGCGGAGCGCTATGCGACGCATCCGGCCGTGCGCCTCTGGCACGCGGGCAACGAGTACGGCGAGCGGTGCTACTGCGACCGCTCGGCCGAGGCGTTCCGCGACTGGCTCCGAACCGCCTACGGCTCGCTCGATGCCGTCAACTCGGCCTGGGGCACGGACGTCTGGGGTCAGCGCTACGGCGAGTGGAGCGAGATCCTCCCGCCGCGAGCGATGCCCTACCATCGCAATCCGGCGCACGACCTCGACTTCCGGAGATTCGGCTCCGACGCCCTGCTCGATCTCTACCGCGAGCAGCGGGACGCCATCCGACGGTACGACGCCGTTCGTCCGGTCACCACGAACCTCATGGGCTTCTTCGCGGGCGTCGACTATGCGAGCTGGGTCGACGACCTCGACGTCATCGCCGACGACGCCTACCCCGACCCCGCCGACCCTCACGCGCCGAGCGACGCCGCACTCACCAATCACCTCATGCGCGGCTTGGCGAACGGGGGCTCATGGATGCGGATGGAGCAGGCCACGAGCGCGGTGAGCTGGCGTCCCCACAACGTCACGAAGTCGCCCGCGCGACTTCGCACCGAGGCGCTGCAGGCGGTGGCGCACGGCTGCGACGCCGCCTGCTTCTTCCAGTGGCGCCAGGCGCGCACCGGGCCGGAGCGATTCCACTCGGCGATGCTCCCGGCAGCCGGACCCGACACGGCGGTGCACCGGGGTGTCAAGGCGCTCGGGAGTGAGTTGCGCCGGCTGCGCGAGGTGGCGGGAACGCCCGTCGAGCGTTCAGGGGTGGCCCTGCTGTGGAACTGGACGTCGTGGTGGGCCGGTACCCAGCAGGCCATGCCGACCGACCGGCTCGACCCGTTCGACACCCTGCGGACCTGGCATCGCGCGCTGTGGAGCCTCGGTGTCACGGTCGACCTGATCTTCGATCAACGCGACCTCGAACGCTATCGGGCCGTCGTCGTGCCGAGCGCACACGCGCTCGACGAGAACCAGGCGATCGCGATCGAAGACTTCGTGGCCGCCGGCGGCGCGCTCGTGTGGGGCCCGTTCTGCGGGGTCGTGGACCGGCTCGGCGCACTCTGGCAGGGCCGCGCTCCCGTGCTGCTGCGTCACGTGCTCGGAGTGTCGGCGGAGGAATGGGTGCCGCTGCCGGACGAGGGCGCGCCCGTGCGCTTCGCCGTCGACCTGTGCGCCGCTCCGGACGGCCCGGGCGACGTCGCCTCGCCACGCGCGACGATCGCGCGTGGCACCGTTCTCGGCGAGCGCACGCGCGGCGACGGCGCCGAGACGCTCGCCACCTATGCGTCGGGTCCGCTCGTGGGATGCGTCGCGGTCGCGCGTCACCGGTACGGAGCCGGCCAGGCCTGGTACGTCGGCACCGTGCTCGATGCCGATGCCGGAGCTCGTCTCGACGCCGACGCCTCCGGCGACGCGAATCCGCTCACGGACGTGCTCGCAGCCGCACTGAGGGCGGCCGGGGTGGCGACCACGTCCCTGCCGGCCGGCGTCGAGGTCGTGGCTCGGGGCGACGCCGTCTTCGTGATCAACCACACCGAGGCGGCCGTCGCCGTCGATCTCGCCGCATCCGAGCCTCCTGCGCTGGCCCGGTTGCTCGCCCGACAAGTCGCGGGCGACGATCCGGCTCGTGCCGGCCTCGCGAGAGATCTGCTCACCGGCCGCCCCCTCGTTCTCGACGCCGACCGCGTGCTGCAGCTCGACCCGCTCGCCGCGATGGTGCTCGCACCGGCATCCGGCGGCCCCGCCGAACCCACCGACCTCGCATCAGCTGGAGACCGATGACATCCGCCACCCGATTTCCCTACCAGGACCGCACGATCGCGATCGACAGACGCGTCGACGACCTGCTCGGCCGGCTCTCGCTCGCCGAGAAGGCCGGCCAGCTCTTCCACCCCATGGGCACCCTCGAGCCGATCGATGTCGGCAACATCGAGTTCGGGCTGCCGCCGCTGCGCAGCACACTGCTCGACCAGCACATCACCCACTACGGGTTGCTCGGCAGCACGGCGACCCCGCGGGAGTTCGTCGAGTGGCACAACGCGGTGCAGCGGGTCGCGCTCGAACGCCCCCTGGGCATCCCGGTCACCTTCTCGACCGACACCCGCCATCCGGTCGCCACCGACCCGCGGAACGCCCTCACCGGCAACCCGGAGAGCGAGTCGCCCGCCGGTTTCTTCTCGCAGTGGCCCGAGACCCTGGGGCTCGCCGCCATCGGCGACGAGGCCCTCGTGGAGCATTTCGCCGACGTCGTCCGTCAGGAGTACCGGGCGGTCGGCCTCACAGTCGCGCTGCACCCGCAGCTCGATCTGGCGACCGAGTACCGATGGCCGCGCATCTTCACCACTTTCGGCGAGGACGTCGACCTCGTCAGCCGATTCGCCCGGGCGTACGTGCGGGGGCTGCAGGGCGACCGTCTCGGTGACGACTCGGTCGCGGCCATGATCAAGCACTTCCCCGGTGGAGGGCCGCAGCTCGACGGACAGGACCCGCACTTCCCGTACGGCCGCGAGCAGGTATACCCGGGCGGCGCCTTCGAGACGCACCTGAAGCCCTTCGTCGCCGCGCTCGAAGCCGGAGCCTCCCAGGTGATGCCCTACTACGGGATGCCCGTCGGCACCGACTACGAGGAGGTCGGCTTCGGCTTCAACCGCTCGGTGATCACCGGCATCCTGCGTGAGCGCCTCGGTTTCGAGGGCATCGTCTGCACCGACTGGAGCCTCATCACCGACCACCTCGCCGTGGGCGACGAGACCTCTGCGCGTGCGTGGGGCGTCGAGCACCTCACCGAGGAGGAGCGGGTGCTCAAGGTGCTGGACGCCGGCGCCGACCAGTTCGGCGGTGAGTACCGCACCGACCTCGTCCTCGATCTGGTCGCGCAGGGACGGGTCAGCGAGGCCCGCATCGACCTGTCGGTGCGTCGCATCCTGCGGGAGAAGTTCGTGCTGGGCCTGTTCGATCGCCCCTACCTCGACCCGGCGCACGCCGACCGCGTGGTGGGCTCGCCGGAGTTCGTCGAGGCCGGGCTCGACGCCCAGCGCCGCTCGCTCACCCTGCTGAAGAACGAGGCCCCGGATGCGCGTGCCGACACGCACGCATCGGCCAGGACGCACGCTCCGGGCCCGGGCGTCCCGGTGCTGCCGCTCGCATCGGGCATCGCCGTCTACGCGGAGGGGCTCCCCGCGGAGGCCCTCGACGGTTGCGCCACCGTGGTCGCCTCGCCCGAGGACGCCGATGTCGCCGTGCTGCGTCTGCAGACCCCCTTCGACGTTCGCGACGGTCTCGCCGCCGGATTCCACACCGGTTCGCTGGAGTTCCCGACCGACACCGTCGAGAGGGTGCGGGCGCTCGCCGACCGCCTTCCGGTCGTGCTGGTGGTCTACATGGATCGTCCGCCCGTGCTCGGCCCGCTCGCCGAGGTCGCATCCGCCGTTCTCGCCGACTTCGGCGTCTCCCACGCGGCGCTCGTGCCGGTGCTGTTCGGCGAGGCGGCCCCCGAAGGCCGGCTGCCCTTCGACCTGCCGGGCTCGATGGCCGCGATCGTCGAGAGCCGCACCGATGTGCCGTTCGACACGGTCTCGCCGCTCTTCCGGTGCGGATACGGGCTGCGCTATGCCGGAGCCGGCGCTGCCGCACCGGAGACCCCGGGCCTCCCCTGACCGATCCCCCGTGACCCCGACCCACCGATGAAAGAGGAACCCATGAAGACACCCGGGAAGCGCCGCACCGTCGCGGTGCGCCGAAGGACGCTCGTCGCCGCCGCGAGCCTTGCCGCATCCGCCCTGCTGGTGAGCGGATGCTCGGCAGACGGATCCGACTCCTCCGGTTCCGGCCCGGTGAGCCTGAGCTACTGGACCTGGATGACGAACATCGAGGCGGTGGTCGACGTCTGGAACGAGGAGAACCCCGACATCCAGGTCACCGTCGACCGGCTCGCGGAGGGCGACGACCTCGTCACACGCATCGTCACCGCAGCCAAGGCGGACAACCTGCCCGACATGATGCAGGTGGAGTACCAATCACTGCCCATCCTCATCTCCAACGAGATCGTGGCCGACATCAGCGACGCCACGGCACCGCTCGTCGACGATATGGCCGAGAGCGCGTGGGACCAGGTGAGCTTCGGCGGCAGCGCCTACGCCATCCCCGGCGACATCGGGCCGCTGATGATGTATGTCCGCGCCGACCGTTTCGAAGAGCTCGGCCTCGACGTGCCCGCCACCTGGGAGCAGTTCGCCGTCGCCGCTGAGCAGATCCACGACGCCGACGCCTCCAGCTACGTCTCGTCGTTCGATGCGACCTACCCCGGCTGGTTCGCCGGTCTGTCGCAGCAGGCCGGCGCCGAGTGGTGGACGACCGAGAACGACTCCTGGGTCGTCGGCATTGACGACGCCCCGACCGAGAAGGTCGCCGGATACTGGGGAGATCTGCTCTCCGAGGGACTCCTCAGCACCTCGCCCACCTACTCCGCCGAGTGGAACTCGGCGATGGCGGCCGGTGACATCCTCGCCTGGATCGCACCGGTGTGGGGTGCCGGCGTCATCGAGGGCATCGCCCCCGACACGGCGGGCGACTGGCGCGCCGTGCCGCTTCCCCAGTGGGACGAGGGCGACGAGGTCACGGGATACTGGGGCGGTTCGTCATCGGCGGTCGCCGCATCCTCGACCCACAGCGCCGAGGCCGAGCAGTTCCTCACCTGGCTCTACACCGATCCCGAGGGGCTGAAGGCGCTCGTCGACGTCGCGGGCCTCTACCCCGCGGCCACCGCCGGCCAGGAGTACGCCGCCACCACCACCTCGCCGGCCATCCTCGAGGGCCAGACCGACTTCTGGCAGCTGGCGGGAGAGGCGGCCGCCAACGCCCGGGGCTTCCAATGGTCGCCGAATGTGAACTTCACGTTCTCGACCATGCAGGACGCCTTCTCCGCCGCGATCGAACAGGGCACGAGTCTCGCCGACACCCTCCCCGGTATCCAGGACTCCAGCCGTCGTGATCTCGAGGGACAGGGCTACCCGGTCGCCGGATGATGTCCACACGGATGAAGGGGAATCGGGGCGGGCGCACGGCGTATGTGCTGCTCGCCCCGGCCCTGGTGCTGCTCGCAGCCTTCATGCTTATTCCGATCGGCTACTCCGTCTGGCTCAGCTTCCGGGCCAACACGGCTTCGGGCGGAGGACTCCTCGGGGCCCGCATGGAACGGTTCGTCGGCGTCGACAACTACGTCACCGCGCTCACCGATCCGGTGTTCTGGGAGGGCATGGGCCGCATGCTCCTCTACGGCGTCGTCGTCGTGGGCGTGATGTTCGTGCTCGCCGTGCTCTTCGCACTGCTGCTCGACTATGCCAAGACCCGTCTGCGCTCGGTCTGGCGCGTCCTGATCTTCCTGCCCTACGCGGTGCCGGGCATCATCGCCTCGCTGATGTGGGGGTTCATCTACCTGCCCGACGTGAGCCCCATCCATCAGGCGTTCGAGGCCCTCGGACTGCCGGGGCCCGACTTCCTCGGGTCGGGCGCGGTGCTGTTCTCGACGGCGAACATCGCCGTCTGGGGCGGCACCGGCTTCAACATGATCATCTTGTACACCGCGTTGCGCTCCATCCCCACCGAGATCTATGAGGCCGCACGCATCGACGGGGCGTCGGAGCTTCGGATCGCCCTCCGCATCAAGCTCCCGTTGATCTCCCCGGCCCTCGTGCTGACGATGATCTTCGCGCTCATCGCGACGATCCAGGTCTACAACGAGCCCACGGCGCTCAGCTCGATCTCCCACGCGATCACCAACTCCTGGATGCCCATGATGAAGATCTACACCGACGCCTTCGTGCTCAACAACACCTATCTGGCGGCCGCCGAATCGGTGCTCATCGCACTGCTGACCTTCGGGGTGTCGATGGGTGTGATGCGCGTCACGCGCCGCTTGCAGGGCGGGGAGGAATGATGGCTCTGCTCACCCGCACCCTCCCGCCTGCCGGAGAGCCGCCGCGGACCAAGCGCTCACGGTTCGGGGGCCGGGCGGGAATCGTTCCGACCATCGTGCTGGTGCTCGGTGCGCTCTACTGCGTGCTGCCGGTGTCGTGGATCGCCATCGCGTCCACGAAGACGCCGGGCGAGCTGTTCAGCACCTTCTCGTTCAGCCCCAGTTTCAGCGGCGGTCTCGTGGGCAACCTCGAGGCGCTGTTCGCCTACAACGACGGGGTGTTCGCGCGCTGGGTGCTCAACACCGTCCTGTTCGCCGGGGTGGGTGCGCTGGTGTCGGTGTTCGTCTCGGCGGCGGCCGGCTATGCCCTGGCGAAGTATCGCTTTCGGGGTCGGGAGAGCATCTTCAAGGTCATCCTCGCCGGTGTGCTCATCCCGCAGATCGCGCTGGCCATCCCGCAGTACCTGCTGCTGTCGAACCTGAACATGACCGGCACCTACTGGTCGGTCCTGCTGCCCTCGCTCATCAACCCGTTCTCCATCTACCTGTGCCGCATCTTCGCTGCCGGGTCGGTGCCGGACGAGATACTCGAGGCCGGGCGCATCGACGGCGCGGGCGAGTACCGGCTGTTCTGGAGCGTGGGGCTGAGGCTGATGCTGCCCGGGCTCATCACGGTGTTCCTGCTGCAGTTCGTCGCGATCTGGAACAACTTCATGCTGCCCTACATCATGCTCTCGAACGAGGGGATGTTCCCGCTGACGGTGGGCCTGTTCTCCTTGCTGAACCGCGGGGCGGGCGCAGCGTCGCTCTACACGCTCGTGATCACCGGTTCACTCGTGTCGATCGTGCCGCTCATCGTCCTCTTCCTCATCCTGCAGCGCTACTGGCGGCTCGACGTGCTGAGCGGCGGCCTGAAGGGCTGAGTCCCTGCCGGGCGCGATCCCGCCGTTGTGCGTCACCGTTCCGGACGGAGAGCGGCCCGAAGGCCCTCGAAGCGGTGGCGAGGAGCGCCGCGGTCCGGGCGCGACCGGGGTGGAGTCGATGGTCCGACGTCGCTTTCGAGGTGTCTCATGCTGTCGGCGGATGACGGCGCGCAACTCCTCCGATCCGGCGGCGGAGGGGCCCGGTGGCCCGATCTTGTGTCGTACCGGGAGGATATCCGCCTCCGGGCGCCGCAGGGTGGCACCGCTGATCGCGATCGCCTCGCCCGAAACGTACACGCTCCTCTCGGCAACCGGATGCAGCCGTTCCTGCCAGCGCTTCCCGCCCGGAGGCCGCGGGGCGGAGCACGGCGGCGACGCCTGCCGCGCAGAGGGCGAAGCCCAGGGCGGTGCCGATCCCGAAGGGCTCGCCGAAGAGCAGGGCGCCGCCGAGGGCGGTGACCGGCGCGACGAGGAAGAGCAGGGCGCCCAGCGCCGTGATCCCTATCCGGGCCAGCAGCGACCAGTACAGGAGGTAGGCGGCGAGGGTGGGTGCGGCGGCGAGGAAGAGCGCCGCCGCCCAGAAGCCTGCGGATGCCGGCGGCGCGGCCGTGTCGGTGGCGAGAGCGAGTGCCCCGAAGGCGACCGCGGCGACGGAGACGTGCACGGTGAGGGCGAGCAGGGGCGGCATCGGTGCGCGACCTCGCTGCTGCAGGAAGGTGCCCGCCACGAGGCTCGCCATCGCGACGGCCGGGAGAGCGTAGGCCCAGGCGGGAGCCGTGGCCGACACCGCCTGGGAGCCGACGACGAGCGCGACTCCCGCCGAGCCGGCCAGCAGGCCCGCCCACTGGGCCCCGCGGACGCGCTGACCCAGGAGCGGGCCGACGAGCGCGGCCATCACGAGCGGCTGCACGGCGTCGATGAGCGCGGTGGTGCCTGAGGCGATGCCGAGGTCGATGGCGGCATAGATCGGCAGGATGTACCCGACCTGGGAGAACACGCCGATCGCGGCCTGCCGGGAGAGGGCGCGGATGCCGGGTCCACGGCTGGTGCTGTCGTCGCGCCGGCGCTCACGGGCGGCGAGGACGACCACGAGAAGCACCAGGGCGACCGCGAGGGGCAGGAAGCGCCACAGCAGCACGGTGGGGACGGCGGCGTCCACGGTGACCGCTTTCGCGGCGAGGAAGCCCGAGCTCCAGCTCAGCACGAACGCGGCCGCGGTGAGCAGCAGACCCAGGCGCGAAAGTAAACCGATCGGTATAGTCATTGCCCCGAGTATACAGATCGGTATAATCAAGTCATGTCCTCCGCTTCTCGCGATGCATCCGCCCCGGCCGTCGCTCCGCTCACACCGGGCGCGCGCCGGGTGCTCGCCGCGGCGGGGGAGCTCTTCTACGACCGGGGCATCCACGCAGTCGGCGTCGACGCCATCGCGGAGGCCGCCGGTGTCACGAAGAAGACGCTCTACGACCGCTTCGGCTCCAAGGACGCCCTCGTCCTGGCCTACCTGCAGGACCGGGACACCCGCTGGCGCGCGCATCTGGAGACGACGCTCGCGGGCGTGCCCGAGCGGGGCCCCGAGCGGATCCTCGCGGTGTTCGACGCGGCGATCTCCTGGTCCGATGCGAACAGTCCCAAGGGATGCAGCGCCATCAACGCGCGTGCCGAGAGCCCTCGTGTCGACGGGGACGTGCTCGCGGAGACGACCCGTCAGAAGCGCTGGCTGCTCGACGTGTTCGTGACGCTCTGCCGGGAGGCCGGCGTCGACCTCCCGGAGCAGACGGCCCGCTCGATGATGCTCCTCTACGAGGGCGCGATCGTGACCGTCGGCATGGAGACCTTCCCACAGCCGTTCCAGGTCGCGCGTGGGCTGGCGCGGACCATCCTCTCGGCCGGCCACGACCCCCGCGACCGGGCAGCACCCGGGTCAGGCCCCCGGTGAGATCCGGCTGCATGTGAGGCGACGGGGCGCCGCACCCGTCGCCTCGCCCCGGTGTCGCCGCATCCGCCGCGCGGCGCTCACTCCCGCTCGAGCACGGTGAGGCAGGTGATCGCCGCGGCCGCAGACCACGCCTGGGGGCGGCACGCGGCGGGGTACGGCACAGGCGTGGCCGTCTCGGAGCGGGGATCGCCCGAGTGCAGCTCCGGCATGCGGCCGCCGAACCCCTCCGCGGCCGCGAGCAGGCCCTCCGCGACGCGCGTGGCCTGTTCCCCGAGCCCCGCGCGCGCCATGCCGCGTGCGACGATCGCGGTGTCGTGCGCCCAGACGCTCCCGCCGTGGTAGGCGAGCGGCCAGTAGCCGGCGGCATCCGTCGACATGGTGCGGATGCCGTATCCGCTCGACATGGACGGGCCCAGCAGCAGCTCCGCGATGCGCGACTCGTCGTCCGCGTCGAGGATGCCCGTGCCGATCAGATGCCCGATGTTGCTCGTGAGCGTGTCGACCGGCCGCTTGTCGCGATCGAGCGCGATGGCGGGATAGCGGCCCTCGGGCGTCTCGATCCAGTACGCGTCGGCGAACCGGGTCCTGAGCGCGCGGGCCCACGACCGCAGCCGCGAGGGAGCGTCGGCGTCGCCGAGATGCTCGAGCAGATCCGCCGCGCCCGTCGTCGCCTCGTACGCGTAGCCCTGTACCTCGCACAGGGCGATGGGGCCGGTGGCGAGCGTGCCGTCGCGCCACTGGACCGAGTCCCCGGAGTCCTTCCACCCCTGGTTCGCGAGGCCCGTCCCGGTGCGGTCGATGTAGTCGATGAACCCGTCGCCGTCCGCGTCGCCCTCCTCCACGAGCCACGACAGCGCCTTTCGCAGCGCCGGCACGAGCGCCCGCACCTCCGGCTCCGGCATGCCGCCGCGCCAGGCGTCCACGAGCAGGCACACCCACAGTGCGGTGGAGTCGACGCTGCCGAAGTAGAGAGGCGGAAGCGTGACCCCCTCGCTCGGCAGCTGGAGGGCCGACGCCCGCAATTCGTGCAGGATCTTGCCGGGCTGCTGCGCCGTCGCGTCGTCGTCGACGGTGCCCTGCAGCCTCGCCAGCACGCGCAGGGTGGATGCGGCGAGGCCCGCGTCGAGGGGCAGCGCGAGCCTCGCCGCCCAGAGCGAGTCGCGACCGAACAGCGTGAAGAACCACGGCGCCCCGGCCGCGTAGAACTCGTCGGCGGGCTGCTGCGGCAGGGCGAGGCGGAGCGCATCGAGGTCGCCGAGCGCCCGGTCCAGCCACCGCCCGAGCGCCGGGGCGACGGATGCTCCGCGCCGGGCGGTCGCGGAGCGGTCCCAGGGCGCGGCCTGCCGCGCGCCCGTGACCACGAGGGTCTCGTCGGCGAGCTCCAGGGTCCACTCCACCTGTGCGCGTCCGTGCGGAGGCACATGCAGCGTCCACACCGCACGCACGACGTCGCGCCCGGATGAGCTCTCGGCCCCGGATGCGGCGTCTCCGGATGCGCCGTCGGGCCCGAGCGCGTCGACCGCGCCGCCCGGGGCGGTGAGCACGAGCGCGCGTGGACCGGATGCGGCTGTCGCCTGCTCTCCCGAGACGCGGAGGGTGAACGGTCGGGCCCGGGCGGTTCCCGCCTTGACGTCGTGCAGTGAGGCGAACTCCGGCACGACCGAGAGGGAGAGGGTGGTGTCGATCTCGTGGTCGACGCGCGAGATCAGCGTCCACCGCTCCCGCACGATGCCGTCGCCGACGATGCGCTCCCGCACGAGCCGCACGCGTGGGTCGGGGCCGTGCGTGTCGAGTCCGCGCAGCAGCCCGCCGAAGGTGACGCGCGAGGCCTCGTCCGACGAGACCGAGATCCACTCCACCTCGGATCCTCCGCACTGGAGCGTGAGCGCGCCCACGTGGCGGGTGTCGCCGTGATAGACGCCGTCGATCGCCGCCTCGCCGATGTCGCCCGCCCGCCCTGACCAGACCTGGGTGGGGGCGTGCAGGGCGATCACCGCGTCGTTGAGCAGTGGTTGGCGGGCGGGTGGCGTGTGCGGGGTCATTCCTTGACGGCTCCTTCGCTGGCGTTCATGATGTGGCGCTGGAAGATGAAGAACACCACGGCGACGGGGATCGTCATGATCGCTGCCGCCGCGAGCTTGAGGGGGTACTGCGTGCCCTGGCTGAGCTGCCCGCTGGCGAGCGAGGCGACACCCTTCGTCAGGGTCGTCAGCGCCGGATCCTGGGTCGAGACGATGAAGTGGCTCAGCTCATTCCACGATCCCTGGAAGGACAGGATGACGATGGTGATGAGTGCGGGCCGGGCCATGGGCAGCGCGATCGACCAGAAGATCCGGAATGTGCCGGCTCCGTCGATGCGTGCCTGTTCCTCGACGGACGCGGGCAGCGACTCGAAGAAGTTCTTCATGATGAACACGCCCGCCGCGTCGACGAGCAGGGGCAGGATCATGCCCGCGTACGAGTCGTAGATGCCGAGCTGGTTGATCACGAGGAACTTCGGGATCAGCAGGACGACCTGCGGCACGGCCATGACCGCGACGAGCCCGGCGAAGATGATCGAGCGGCCGCGAAAACGCAGGCGTGCGAGCGCGTAGCCGGCGAGCGACGCGAAGAACACGCGGCCGAGCGTCACGAACACCGTGACGACGGCGGAGTTGGCGAACCAGGTCGGGAAGTCCGAGCGCAGGAACAGGCGTTCGTAGGCGGCGAGGGTCCAGGGCACCGGCACGAGCGAGATCGGGTCGGCGGCCGCGTTCGCATCGGTCTTGAACGAGGCGCTCACCTGCACCAGGAACGGGTAGATGTAGATCAGCGCGAGCACGATCAGCGCCCCGTACAGCGCGAGCTGCCAGGCGACGGTGCGGGGTGGGAGGTGTCGCTTCGCCGGGGAGAGGTCGGTCGCGGTCATCGCGCATCCTCCTTCGGCGCGGCGTCCGCCGTCGGGGACGGCAGCGCGTACTGCCGCGCTCGGCGCCGCGAGACGGGGCGGTCGCGCAGCACCCACCGCTGCAGGATCGTGAAGAAGACGATGATCGCGAAGAGGATGAAGGCGATCGCGGCTCCTCGTCCCCACTCCTGTGAGATGAACGCCGACTGATAGCTGAGATAGGCCGGGGTCATGGTCGTCTTGCCCGGAGCGCCCTGGGTGCCGGTGTAGATCTGGTCGAAGACCTGCCAGCATCCGATCAGTCCGAGCGTGAGCACGGTGAACAGCGTCGGCTTCAGCTGCGGCAGGGTCACGCGCCAGAAGCGCTGCCAGGGGCCTGCGCCGTCCATGACGGCGGCCTCCAGCGTCTCGCCGCCGATGTTCTGCAGGCCCGCGAGGAAAAGCAGCATGAAGGTGCCGGATGTCGTGAACACGGCCATCAGCACGAAGGCGCTCATCGCGACCGACGGGCCGGCGAGCCAGTCCCACCAGCTCAGCCCGAGAAAGCCGCTCTGCGTGAGGGCGGCGGGTCCGGCCTCGATGCCGACGGCCCCGAGCAGGTCGTGCACGACGCCGTTCGGGTCGTTGAACCAGTTCGGCCCGTCGATCCCGAGCCACGACAGGGCCTCGTTGATGACCCCCGACGTCGAGAACAGGAACAGCCAGAGCACCGTGATGGCGACCGAGCTCGTGACCGAGGGAAAGTAGAAGGCCGTGCGGAACAGACCGCGGCCGCGGAGGACGGCGCGGTTGACCAGGAGTGCGAGCGTGAGGGCGAGCGCCGTCTGCAGGGGCACGACGAGCAGCACGTACCAGGCGTTGTTGCGCAGTGCGATGCCGAAGTCGCGCTCGGCGAGCCCGCCGTCGGTGGAGACGGCGGCGTAGTTGTCGAGCCCGACGAATCCCACGTTCGGCGACAGCGGGCTGCCGCGTCCGCTCCAGTCCGAGAAGCTCACCCACAGGGCCATGAGCACGGGTGCGAGCAGGAACAGGCCGAGGACGATGAGCGCGGGTGAGACGAAGACCCAGCCCGCGAGGCCCTCGCCCCGGCGGATGCGACGCGTGGGAGAGCCGTTGCGCCTCATCCGCCCGGGTGCGGTCGTGGAGGTGGACACGACGTCAGCCGAGGATCGCCTCGAGGTTGGACTGCACCGTCTCGAGCATCGTCGCGGGGTCGCTCGTCGCGAGCGACTCGAGCTGGGCGTTGAAGTCCGCGATCACGTCGACGGCGCCCGCCTGGTTGGGCGGGAACTGTGCGTACTCGGCCCCGTCGAGGAACGCGCCGAGGTCGGGGTTCGCGTCGGTCCACGCGTCGGCCGCGGAGACGATCGAGGGCATCGGGCCGAATGCTGTGGAGAACGCGAGCTGCTGCTCGGTGCTCGTGAGGTGCTCGACGAGATCGAGCGCGCCCTGCTGGTTGGGGCTGTCGGCGGCCATTCCCCAGCAGTTCGTGAACTGCAGCGTTCCGGGACCGCCGGGTCCCGCGGGCAGCTCGGCCACGGTGTACGACACGTCGGGGTAGTCGGCCGACAGCGCACCGGTGATCCAGTTGCCCTCGATCACCATGGCGGCGAGACCGCTGCCGAGCGCTTCGCCGCCCCAGCCGGCGCCGATGTCGGCCGCGTAGCCGAAGGTGCCGTCGACGAGGTGCGACTGCACGTACTCGAGCGCCTCGACGTTCTCCGCGCTGTCCGCCTGCGCCACGCCGTCGACGACGAGACCGCCGCCGGCCTGGGCGATGAAGGCGCCCACACGCGCGTACTCCGCGCCGAATGCGAGACCGACGTGCTCGTCGGTCGTGAGGGTCGCGGTGACCTCGCTCAGCTCGTCCCAGGTCGTCGGCATGTCAGCGTCGGTGAGTCCCGCGGCCTCCCACAGGTCGGTGTTGACCACGAGCGCGAGCGTCGAGAAGTCCTTGGGCGCGCAGTAGAACTCGTCGTCGATCGTGAAGTTCTCGATGAGCGACGGGTAGAAGTCGTCCTTGTTGGTCAGCAGGTCGCCGTACGGCTGGAGGGCGCCGTTGCCGGCGTATCCCGCGATCGCGTCGGTGGACAGATAGAACAGGTCGGGTGGCGAGCCGGCCGCGAATCCCTGTGAGAGCTGCTGGGCGAGGTCGTTCGCGACCTCGACCGTGGCGTCCACCCCCGACTGGTCGGACCAGGCAGCGACGGCCGACTGCACGGCCTCCGTCTCCGCGTCGCCGGATGATCCGATGAGGACGGTGAGCGCGTCGTCCGACGAGGTCAGCTCGCCCGAGGGTGCCGACGTGTCGTCGTCGAAGCCGGATCCGCATCCCGTGAGAGCGAGGGCCGCGGTGGTCAGCAGGGCGGCGGCGGTGAGCGTCGTGCGCAGGGTGTGCGTGGTCATGGTCTCTTCCCCTTCGATGAGCCAGGGCGATGGTGCGACTTTGAACGATCAAATTTTCACGTGAGTTCACGATACGTTCGCTGTGGGAGCCGTGTCAACGGAGTCTCGCGGGATATCCGCGTGATGCGCCGACGTGACCGGACCGTGTTGCGCATAGGGTGCAAAGGCACGTACTCCGACTCGGGTGGGAAGGGAACGATCGTGGCGAAGCCGCCGACCGTCGACGATGTCGCACGGCTGGCCGGCGTCTCGCGGCAGACGGTGTCGAACGCCCTCAACACGCCGGACATCGTGCGGCCGGCCACGCGCGAGCGCGTCGAACGGGCGATCGCAGAGCTCGGGTACCGCCCCCACGCCGCCGCGCGCCAGTTGCGCACGCGGCGCAGCTCGACGATCGGCATCCGTCTCGATCCGTACGCGGGCGGCATCTCGGGCGTCGTGCTCGACCGGTTCGTGCACGCGCTGACCGAGAGCGCGGGGGAGCGGAGGATGCGCGTGCTCCTGTACGCGGCGCGGTCCGCCGACGAGGAGATCGAGCGGATGCGGGAGCTCGTCGACAGCGGCGAGATCGATGCGCTCGTCATCACGGGCACCTACCACGGCGACCCGCGCACGCGGTGGCTGCTGTCGCGAGAGGTGCCGTTCGTCGCGTTCGGACGGCCGTGGGGCCTGGACGACATCGATGCGCCCGCGCATCTGTGGGTCGACGTCGACGGTGCGGCGGGCACGCGCGCCGCGGCGCGGCATGCGCGGGACGTCGCGGGAGAGCACGTGGCGTTCCTCGGCTGGCCCTCGGGCTCGGGGACCGGCGACGAGCGCGAACGCGGCTGGCGGGAGGAGACGGGGGGTGCGGGGCCGCGCCTCGTGTCGACGGATGACGTGGCGGGCGCGCGCGCGATCGTAGAGAGCGCGCTCGACGGCTCCGACCCGATCGACGCGATCGTGTGCGCGAGCGATTCGCTGGCGATCGGCGCTCACCTGGCATGCACGAGCCACGGGCGCTCCGAGGTGCTCGTGATCGGCTTCGACAACACGCCCACGGCCGAGGCGCTGGGCCTGAGCAGCATCGAGCAGCTCCCCGAGCGCGTCGCCGCCGGGGCGCTCGAGCTGCTGATGGGCGAGACCGGCGACGTGATCGCGCCCCGCCGTGCCGAGTCGGGTGTCGCGCACGTGCTCGTGGAGCCCCGGCTCATCGTGCGGTGAACGAAAGCCCCCGCTCCTCGGCACGCTCGTTACCCGCCCGAAACGCTTCCTTCACGGCTCCGCAATTCAGATATCAGATCCTATAAGCGGGGCGCTCCTCGATCCGACGCCGCGCCCGTCCCGCAGGAGGGCGAGCAGCGGATGCGCATGATCGACGACGAGCGTGACCCGTTCCGGTCGGGTCCCCTCCGCCGGCGCTCGTCCGGGCGCGCTCCCTCTCGCGTACCGGCGCACCCCGCCGCAGCGGCGCCCGCGCCGCGCATCCACGCCACCGGCCCGGGTGCCCCGAGACCCCCGCAGGAAACCTATCGAAAGGCAGCGCAGATGACCCGCACCGTTCTCAAGGGGGGCGCCGTCCTCACGATGGATCCCGCCCTCCCCTTCCTCGCCGACGGCAGCGTCGTCGTCGAGCACGACCGCATCGCCTGGGTCGGCGAGACGAAGGACCTCGTCACGCGCGACGGCGACGAGATCGTGGACGCGTCGCGCCACATCGTGACCCCCGGCCTCGTCAACGCCCACTATCACGTCGACCTCGGCAAGGGCGCGGGCGAGTCCTCCAACGAGACCAAGCCCATGTGGGACCTGCTCTTCGACGACTGGTACCCCTTTCTCGGGCAGCTGACGGACGAGGAGGCCTACTGGGCGACGATGGCGAGCTACGCCGAGTCGCTGCGCAACGGCACGACCACCGTCAACGACATGTATGTCCGCACCGCCGCCCGCGCCCGTGCGGCGAACGACATCGGCCTGAGGGCCGTCCTCTCGAACGAGATCGCCACGCCCGAGACCGGCATCGACACGGTCGCGTCCAACATCGAGGCCTTCCACGCCGCGAACGGTGACGGGCTGGCCCGCGTGTGGCTCGGCGTGGAGTGGCTGCCCTGCGCGACCCCCGAGCTGCTGCGGGAGGTGCGCGAGGCCGCGACCGAGCTGGGCACCGGCATCCACATCCACCTGAACGAGTCGATGTCGGAGGTGGAGGACGCACTGTCACGGTTCGGCAAGCGCCCCACGGAGCTCGCCTACGAGCTGGGATTCCTGGGCCCCGACGTGCTCGCGGCGCACTGCGTGCACCTCTCGGACGACGAGATCCGGATGATGGCGGAGACCGGCACGCACATCTCGCACAACCCCGGATCGAACGCCTACCTGGGCAACGGCATCGCACGGATGAACGACTTCCGCGCCGCCGGCATCAACGTCGGCCTCGGCACCGACGCGGGCTTCTGCTCCGATCTGTTCGAGATCATGCGCTGGGCCACCTACCTGCACCGCGCGACGACGCGGGACGTCTCGGCGCGCAAGAGCTCGGAAGCGTTGCGGATGGCGACGGCGGCCGGCTCCGCGGCCCTCGGGCAGGACTCGGGCGTGCTCGCCGAGGGCCGTCTCGCCGACCTCATCCTCATCGACGTCGACAACGTGAAGTTCGGGATGCTGGACCGCACGGACCCGGGGCTGGTGGAGGAGTTCGTCGTCAACCACGCGAACGGATCGGATGTCGCCACGACGATCGTGAACGGCGAGATCGTCATGCGCGACCGGGTGCTCACCAGAGTGGACGAGGCCGAGATCACCGAGGGCGTCGCCCGGGCGATCCACGACGCGAACAAGCGCTACTTCGGCGGTCACTGAGGCACACGACGGAGGGGCCGGACCGGGCGGTCCGGCCCCTCCGTCGTCCGGTCAGCGCCGGGGCGCCACCACGAGCTCGTTCGTCGGCGCGAGCACGCGCTCCACGGCCTCGGCGAAGGCCAGCACCGTGTCGTCGGCCGAGAACGCGCCGACCACCTGCAGCCCCACGGGCAGCCGGCCATCGCCGAGGTCGAAGGGCACCGTCAGGGCGGGCTGCCCGCTGACGTTGAAGGGGTACGTGTACGGCGTCCAGGTGATCCAGGGCAGTTTCGCCTCAGCCTCGCCGCCGCGCGGCACCTCCTGGTCGGCCTCGAAGGCCACGAGCGGCATCGTGGGCATGAGCAGCAGGTCGACCCGGTCGAACACGGCGAACAGCTCGGAGTTGAAGGCGCGCCGCGCTTGCACGACGCGGAGGAAGTCGGGCAGCGCGTACTCCTCGGCCAGTGGCAGCAGCCGCACGAGCCCCGGGTCCATGGCGTCCCCCTGCGCGCGGATGAGGTCGGCGAAGCCGTGGCCGCGACCGGTCACCCACAGCCCTTCGAAGATGTCGCGCGGGATGGCCGTGTCCAGATCGAGCTCCTCGAACCGCGCGATCCCGCTCCTCTCCAGCAGCGCGAGCGCGACGTCGGTGCGTGCGGCCACCTCGTCGGAGGGGGTGATGCCGAACGGACGACGCACGACGCCGACGCGGAGGGGACGGCCGGTCACGGCGGGATCCGCCCGCACGAACGCCGACTGCGGGTCACGCGCATCCGGCCCCCGGGCGATGTCGAGCACCGCGCGGCAGTCGGCCACGGTGCGGGTGAGCGGACCGGCGTGCGACAGGTTCTCGTTCACGGTCCCGGGCCACACCGGGATGGCGCTCAGAGTCGGCTTCAGCCCCACCGTGCCGCAGAACGCCGCGGGGATCCGCACGGACCCGCCGGCGTCCGAGCCGGTCGCGATCGGGACGGCGCCCGAGCCCACCGTCGCGCCGGAGCCCGCGCTGGAGCCGCCGCTGTTGCGCGTGGGGTCCCACGGGTTGCGGGTCACGCCCGTCAGCGGCGAGATTCCCGTGCCCTTCCAGCCGAACTCGGGCGTCGTGGTGCGGCCGATGACGACGGTCCCCGCGTCGACGAGGCGCTGCACGAAGGGCGAGGAGACCCGGGCGGGGGCCTCGTCGGTCGTGCGCGAGCCCTTCCGCGCGGGCTCGCCGGCGAGATACATGTTGTCCTTCGAGGCGATCGGCACCCCGTGCAGCGGGCTGCGCAGCCGACCGTCGCGTGCCTCCTTCTCGAGGACGGCGGCCTCGGCGAGCGCGGCCTCCTCGCGGAGGCCGACGTAGGCGTTGACGGTCGGCTCGGCCTCTCTGGCGAGGGTCAACGCGAGCTCGGCGAGCTGCCGGGGGGAGTAGGCGCCGCGCGCGACGCCGCGCGCGAGCTCCACACCGCTCATCGTGCGATAGGCGTCGGCGTCGAGCTCGATGTAGCGCGAGAGATCGCTCATGCCGGCACCCCCGTCCTCTCCGCGAGGGAGGCCCAGGACGCGGCGAACCGCTCGACCCACTCCGGCGGGACGGAGGTCGACACCTTCACGAACCGCTCGCCGAAGCCGGGCGACTGGTAGGTGCCCGGCCGGATGAAGATGTCGTCGGCCAGCAGGGCGTCGCAAACCGCCTCGGAGTGCAGCCCGGTCGCCGCGATGTCGACGGCGAGGAAGTTGCCGTGCGAGGGGGAGACGACCACGTCGCCGAAGCCCGTCTCGGCGACGACCCGCTCGACGCGCTCGATGTTGGCGCGGTTCACGCCGCGCAACTGCTCCAGCCAGGGCCCGCGCACCCGGAGCCCCGCGATCGCCGCGCGCTGCCCGACGATCCCCGCCCCCAGCGGATTGGCGGGCACGACGGTGAGCGCTTCGAGCACCTCGGGCTTCGCGATCACGGCGCCCAGCCGCAGGCCCGCCAGTCCCAGCCACTTCGAGAAGCTGTAGGTCGTGAACGTGCCCTCCGGGTACAGCTCTGCGACGAGGCTGTGCCCGGTGGCGAAGTGCCGGTAGGTGCAGTCGTGCACGATGAGCGAGCCCGTCTCCCTCGCCAGCTTCACGATCGCCTCGAGCTCGGCGCGCGTGTAGCGGCTGCCGAGCGGGTTGAGCGGGTCGATGAGGTAGAGCAGCGACCCCGGCTCGATGACGCTCGCGACCTGCGCGGCGGTGAGCGTGCGAGACGGGTTCTCGTACACGCCCGGCGCGTGCACGGGGATGCCCGTGCGTCCGAGGAAGCGGCCCGGCCAGGGCCAGCCCGGATCGGTCGTGATGACGCGCGAGATGCGGGGGGCGAGCGTCATGCACAGGTGGTACAGGCCCGCGACGGCGCCATCCGTCATCCAGACCTCCGACCCCGGCAGCCCGATGTCGTCGGCGACGAGACGGCGCAGCTCCTCGAAGCCGGCCGGCGGGGCGTAGACCTGGAACTCGCGATCCCGCACGGAGCGCTCGATCGCCTCGACCACCTCCTGAGGCGGGTCGAGGTGCGTCGTGTTCTGGCCCATCCAGGCCAGGCCCTCGCGGGCGAGCAGCTCTTCGAACGAGGCGGCCATGATTCCCTCCGGTGTCTCAGTCCCCGTAGACCGTGCCCTCGACGATGCGGGGCACGCCGTCGAGGTAGACCGTCGCGTCGCGCATGACGCAGTCCAGGTGCGCCACGGCGTCCACCGTGCCGCCGTAGGCGATCGAGTTGCCGAAGGCCACGTGCGCGCTGCCGAGCGTCGACTCGGTCTCCATCGGCACGCCGCACACCGAGCCCTGCGGGTTGAGCCCGACCGAGACCTCGGCGAGGTTGGTCATGCGCGGGTCCGCGCAGCGGGCGATCATCTCCGTCAGCCGCTCGGCCTCCTGGCCGTCCGTCGAGACGAGCAGGCCGTCGCGGATGTGGAGGGCGGCGGCGCTGCGCACCGGCCCGGGGCCCATGAAGAGGAAGTCGGCGTCGATGACGATCGTGCCGTTGGTCGTGCCCTCCACGGGCGCGGTCCCCGACTCGATGTCCGGCGGCGCCATGTAGTCGCCGCGCTCGCGCGCGACGCCCGTGAGCGCGCGTCCCCTGCGGCCGGCCACCGAGCCCGAGACGTCGGTGCCGGCGGGGGTGACGATGCGGTAGACGGATGCCTTCTCCCAGGCGCGCGCGAGGACCTGCGTGGTGCGCGCGAGGGCGTCGAAGTCCACGTCGAACGGGCCCCCGAGCCGGAACGTGTCGGCCGTGACCGCGGGCATGCAGAGGTACCGGGTGCCGCTCCGCGACGCGTTCTGCCGGGCGCGGCTGGAGCCGATGAAGGTGCTCGTCAGCTCGATGCCGCAGTCGGCGGCCGCGAGCTCCTCGGCGACGTCGGGCGGCGGCTCGCTGCCCGGGAGGGCATAGGTCGGCAGCTGCCGCACGACCGGCTCCGCGCGGCGCTCCTGGATGCCGAGCACGAGCCCGGCCACGACGGCCGGATCGGTGAGCGCGTCGGTGAGCAGGACCACCCTCTCGCCGGCGCGCAGCCCCAGACAGGTGTCCAGCGCACGCGAGACCGTGCGGCCCGGGAGCCGGGGCGCGTTCATCGCGTGGGCGCCGGCTGCGCGTCGGCGAAGCAGGAGGCGAACCGCTCGATCGTCGTCATTCGGTAGTCCGCGTCGCCGCCGAGCGGGAACACGGTGAAGCTGTCGATGCCGAGCGCCTCGATGTTCGCGATGTGCGCCGTCACGGTCGCGCGGTCGCCCGAGAGCGACATGCGGTGCACGAAGTCGTCGGGCAGCAGCTCGGCGGCCTTGGCGGCCTCCTGGAACTCGCCGCCCTGGTACATCCCGCGGACCTTCTCGATGAGCGCCGGGTCGAGGCCGGCCAGCTCGCAGTACATGGGCGCGGTCTGCGGGAACCAGGCCGCGATCGTGCGTGCCGCGGCCATCGCGCGGTCCCGGTCGTCGTCGACGGCGCCGTATCCGAACACCGAGATCTTCGGGCGTTGCTCGCGCCCTGCCTGCGCCGCGCCGCGATCGATGTGCTCGAGCGCGTACCGGAGGCCGTCGGGGTGCAGGCCCGCGAGCAGGATCACGCCGTCGGCGATCCGCCCCGCCAGCTCGAGTGTCTTCGGCCCGGATGCGGAGATGTACACCGGGATCCGCGTGGGGACGTCGAACCGCATGTGCGCGTCGTCGAGCGAGAAGCCGCGGTACTCGCGGGTCACGGTGTCGCCCGTCCAGAGCTCGCGCGCTGCGGCGATCGCGTCCTCGAGGAGGGCGAGCCGGGCGGGCTTCAGCCCGAGAGCGAGCAGCGGCCGGTCGCCCGCGCCGATGCCGTAGATCGCGCGCCCGCCGGAGATCTCGTCGAGCGTCGCGGCCGCCACGGCGCCGAGCGCGGGATGGCGCGTGACGGGGTTCGTCACGGCGTTGCCGAGCGTCATGCGTTCGGAGCGGACCGCGGCCAGCGCGAGGTACATGGGGCTGTACCGGGAGTGGAGCGAGGAGTCCGTGAGCCAGAGCTCGTCGAAGCCCAGCCGTTCGATCCTCTCCACCATGTCGCCGAACAGCGCCGACGGGTACACGGGCTGCAGAGCCACGCCTGTCTTCATCTTCTCGTTCCTTCTCGGATCGCTCGCGCGCGGGCTCAGGCCTCGACGCCGTCCATGAGCGCCATGGCGCAGAACATCGCGTACACGCGGGTCGCCTCGACGATGTCGTCGACCGAGAGGTGCTCGTCGGGGCAGTACACCGGCTCGCCCCCCGGGCCGAAGATGATCGTCGGGACGTCCTGGCCGAAGCTCGCGGTGTCGCCGAGCCAGCCGGCGACCTCGAAGACGGGCTGCTCGCCGCGCACCGCCGCGACGGAGCGGCGCATCAGCTCGCTCACCGAGTCCTCGGGCGAGGCCATGTAGCCGCTCTTGACGTCGGCCAGCACGACCTCCGCCTCGAACCGGGGCTCGGCCTGCTTGGCGCGGGCGAGGCAGGCGTCGATCTCGGCGCGCACCTCCTCGATCGTGACGCCGGGCTGGGGGCGGCAGTCGACGCGGATCACGCACTCGTCGGGGATCATCGACGGCCCTCCCGGCGGCAGGCCGCCGTAGACGCGCCCGGGGGCCATGAACGTCTCGGGTCCGAAGAGGTCGACGACCCAGTCCTCGAGCTTCGGGGTGAGCGCCGAGCGGTCGAGCTCGATGATCGCGTGCGCCGCGAGCATGTTGGCGTTGACCGCGAGCGGCTTGTGGCAGGTGTGGGCGGAGACACCGCGCACATGGATGTCGAAGTAGTAGCGACCGCGATGGCCGAGGAAGATCTCGTTGTCCGAGAGCTCGCCGAGCACGCAGTAGTCGGCGGTGTGCTCCTTGAAGTACTCGATCGAGCCGAGCTGATCGCCCATGTGGTCCGAGACCGCCGCCATCGCGACCCGCCCGTTGACCGGCAGGCCCGAGGCGCGGAGGGCCTCGATCGCGACGATCTGGCAGACGAGCGCCGCCTTCATGTCCATGATGCCGTGACCGTAGATCGCGCCGTCGATGAGGTCGCCCGAGAACGGCTCGCTCACCGTCCAGCCGTGCGACACCGGCTTCGTGTCGAGGTGGCCCGTCAGCACGACCGTCCTGCCCTCCGCGGCCGCGTCGCCGAAGTCGACGTGGCCGATCGCGTTGGGCCTCTCCGGCAGCACGGGCTGCAGCTCGACGCCGGCGAAGCCCGACTCCGCCATGGTGCTCGCCAGGTACTCGGCCAGGGGCCCTTCCTCTCCCAGGATGCTGGGGATCCGGCTCACCTCCTGGACCAGGCGGACGAGCCGCTCCTCGTCGATGTGTGCCGACACCTTCTCATAGACCGAGGTGTCAGTCAGTACGCTCATCGTGCCCTCCGTTGCCATTCTCAGATATCAGATCTTATATTGCGAACCTGTCGGTGAACGCCTCGGGGCGCCGTCCCCGGTAAACAACTCGTTACAAGAAGCGGCGGTGAGGCAGCGGTGACGCGTCCGCGGCGCGGCGGCCCCACGGCTCGTGCGGATCAGTCCCCGCCCGGTGCGAGAGCGGCGACCTGGACCTCGCACACCTCCCGCAGGTGTCCGCGCAGCGCCTCCTGTGCGGCGGGGACGTCGCCTGCGCGCAGTGCCGACAGGATGGCGCGGTGCTGGCCCAGCGAGTCGGCGAACCTCATCTGCCCGGCGCCCAGCTTGCCGAGTCTGCGCAGGTGCAGCGAGAGCCGCTCGATGACCCCCTCGAGCAGCGCGTTGTCCAGGAGGTCGAAGAAGATGTCGTCGAAGGCGTCGAGCAGTGCCGCCGCCTCGTCGAGGTCCCCTGCATCCAGCGCCGACGCCGTCGCGTCGAGGTTCGTCTCGATCCGGTCGAGCACGTCGGCGTGCCCGGCGGCGAGCCGCACGCACTCGCACTGGAGCAGCTCGCGCGCCTCGTGGAGCTCACGGGCGTCGGCCGCGGAGTACACCCGGGCGCGCGCTCCGCGGTACGGCGCGATCTCGACGAGCCCGTCGTGCTCGAGCCGCACGAGCGCCTCTCTGATCGGAGTCTTGCTGACGCCGAGGCGCATCGAGAGCGCTGCCTCCCGCATCGACTCGCCCGGCACGAACTCGTGCGCGATCAGTGCGTCCCGCAGCTTCCGGTAGACGAGGTCCTTGACCTGTACCGGTGCGACGGCATCCTCGGTCGCTGACACGCGGCAGCCCCCTCCCGACGTGGTCCGCCCCTTCGCAGGGGACGTATTTGAGACGTGAAATATGATATCTAACTCTGCACCCCATCGAGGCCGCGCGCCCTCCGCGCCGGTTACGAGGTGTAAATTCCGTGTAACGACTCACCCGCGCGCAGGTGCGACGCAGGGTTCGGCTCTAGATTTAGATCGCATATCAGATCTCATTTGTCGCCGGTCCGTCGCCGGCGCTCTGGACGGAGTCCTCATGTCGAGAACAGCCACGGCGTCACTGCTCCCCGAGGTCGAGGCCTTCCTCGATCGGGAGCACGGGCTCATCGTCGGCGCAGGCCGCCCCGCGGCGTCCGACGGCGGTCTCATCGACGTGCACAACCCCGCCACCGGCCGGCGCATCTCGCGTGTCGCGGCGGGCACCGCGGCGGATGTGGACGCCGCGGTGGCGGCCGCCCGCGGCGCGCTGCCGGTGTGGAACGGGCTCGCCCCGGCTGAGCGCGCGAACCTGCTGTGGCGTCTCGGCGAGGAGATCGAGCGGCGCGCCGTCGAGCTCGGACAGCTGGACACGCTCGACAACGGCAAGCCGACGAGCGAGTCCGCGACGCTCGACGTGCCGCTGTGCGCATCTCTTTTCAAGTACTACGCAGGCTGGGCCACCAAGATCGAGGGCGAGACCATCACCCCTTCCGGCGGCGGCGCGTTCCACGTGTACACCCGGCGTGAGCCCGTGGGCGTCGTGGGGGCGATCATCCCCTGGAACTTCCCGCTGCTCATGGTCGGCTACAAGCTCGGTCCCGCCCTCGCCGCCGGCAACACCGTGGTCCTGAAACCGGCGGAGCAGACCCCGCTCTCGGCACTCCGACTCGTCGAGCTGGCGCTCGAGATCGGTTTCCCGCCGGGTGTGGTGAACGTCGTCACCGGCGACGGCGAGGGGGCCGGCGCCCCGCTGTCGGGGCACCTGGACGTCGACAAGATCACCTTCACCGGTGAGAACGCCACCGGCCAGAAGATCCTCGAGGCCTCCAAGGGGAACATGAAGCGCCTCTCGCTCGAGCTCGGCGGCAAGTCGCCGAGCCTCGTCTTCGAGGATGCGGACCTGCAGGCCGCCATAGACGGCACCTTCGGCGCCGTCTACTTCAACCAGGGCCAGTGCTGCATCGCCGGCGCGCGCGTGTTCGTCCATCGGTCGGTCTACGAGCCCTTCCTCGCGGGCCTGGCCGAGAAGGTGCGGGGCATCCGGCTCGGAGACGGGCTCGACCCCCGCACGACGATGGGCCCGCTCGTGAGCCGTGAGCAGCAGGAGCGCGTGAGCGGGATGATCGCCGCCGGCGTCGGGGAGGGCGCGACCGCCGTGGTCGGCGGCGGCACCGTGCAGCTGCCCGGGCTCGCGGACGGATACTTCGTGCAGCCGACGCTCTTCACGGATGTCGAGCGCGACATGACGATCATGCGGCGCGAGATCTTCGGCCCCGTCGGCATGGTCGGAGCCTTCGACACCGAGGAGGAGGCGGTCACGCTCGCGAACGACACGCAGTTCGGCCTCGCCTCCGGGATCTGGACGCGGGACGTGAAGCGCACCCACCGCGTCGCCGCGCAGATCAAGGCGGGCGTGGTGTGGTCCAACACCTACGGGATGTTCGACGTCGCCGTGCCCTACGGCGGGTTCAAGGCCAGCGGCTACGGCAAGGAGCTGGGCCGCGAGGCACTGGATCCCTACCTGCAGACGAAGACGGTGTGGATCGACCTCTCCTGACGCCCGAGCGGAGGGGGCGCCGCATCCCGTCGTCTCGGAGCTGTGCTCCTCGCTCAGGGGGCGAGGGCGGGTCTTCGGGTCCCTGCGTTTCCGCTCGTCCACGATTCGCGGCCTCGTGGCGGGGCGCGCGTGGCACCATGGATCGAGCAACGGCACCATTCCACCGGGACCGAGGGGACCATACCGTGACGGCAACGGGCGAGAAGCAGCTCAACCCGCTTCAGATCAAGGATCTGGTGTACGAGAAGCTCCGCCAGGCCATCATCGACCAGACCTTCGAAGCCGGCGCGCCGCTGCGGGAGGCGGCGCTCACCGAGAGGTTCGGAGTCAGCAAGACCCCGATCCGCGAGGCGCTGGTCCGCCTCGAGCAGGACGGCCTCGTGGAGATCGCCCCGTACCGGGGAGCGCGAGCCAAGCGCTACACGCGCGCGGACCTCCACGAGATCTACGCCGCGCGCGAGATCCTCGAGGCGGAGTGCGTGCGCCGCGCGGCCTCGGCACGCGACCGCGAGCTCGTCGAGAGCCTGCGCAAGAACATCGCCAAGACCGAGAAGGCCATCGCGAGAGGCCGTCTCTCGACGGCGGCCGAGGCGCTCGACGAGTTCGACGAGATCCTCTTCTCCCAGCTGCACAACTCGTTGCTCGACGACATCCGCGTCCGGCTCTCCGCGCACCTGCAGCGACTCGGTCAGGTCGGACGCAGCCGCGAGCGCTTCCAGGCGTCGGTCGAGCAGCACACGCTCGTCGTGGACGCGATCGCCGACGGCGACCCCGTCAGGGCGGACTCCCTGCTGCGGGCGCATCTCCACAACGTGCTGGAGTCCCAGCTGCCGCTGCTCGACGACGAGCGGTGACGCGCGGCGCGGGCTCAGCCCAGCGCCTTCTGCGCCTCGAACGCCTTGCGCGACTCCTCGTGCAGAACCTCGATGAGCATCTCCTCGATGTGCGCGAACTCCGCCGAGGTGGTCATCGCGAGCTCGCGCGGACGGGGGAGGGCGACCTCGACGTTCAGGCGCACGGACGCCGGGCGTGCGCTGAGCACGATCACGCGGTCGGAGAGATACACGGCCTCGCGGATGTCGTGCGTGATGAGCACCGCGGTCCAGGAGTGCTCGGCCCACACCTCCTGCAGCCAGTTCTGCATCTCGATGCGGGTGAGGGAGTCGAGGGCGCCGAAGGGCTCGTCGAGCAGGAGGATCTCACGCCCCTGCACGACCGTGCGGAGCAGGGCGGCGCGCTGACGCATGCCGCCGGAGAGCTCGAACGGATAGGAGTCCTCGAACCCCTTGAGGCCGAACTGCGCGAACAGCTCACGGGCGGTCGCCCTCGCCTTCTTCTTCACCATCCCCTGCACCTCCAGGCCCAGCGCGGCGTTCTGCACGATGGTGCGCCAGGGGAAGAGCAGGTCCTTCTGCGGCATGTACGCGGTGTGGTGGCGCTCGCCGATGGCGTTCGTGCCGTCGATCGCGACCTCTCCGGAGGTCGGCGTCTCGAGCCCCGCGATGATGTTGAACATCGTGCTCTTGCCGCATCCCGAGGGGCCGATGACCGAGACGAACTCGCCCGGCCGCACCGAGAACGAGATGTCGTCGACCACGCGGCGGACCTCGCCGCCGCCGAGGGCGAACTCCTTGTGCAGGTTCGTCAGCTGGATGCGCGGGGGGACCGCGCCGGCGTCACCGGGCATTGCGCACCTTCCTCTCCTTGAAGCTCCACGGGATGACCACGCGCTCGATGGCGAAGGTCACGAGGTACAGGCTGATGCTGAGCACGGCGGTGACGAGCACGGCCGCCAGCACGAGGTCGGTGCGGAAGGCGTTCTTCTGCACGCTCATGTAGATGCCGAGCCCCATCTGGGCGCCGACGTACTCGGCGAAGATCGCGCCGGTCACCGCGTAGGTGATGGCGATCCGCAGCGACGTGAAGAACGAGGGGAGGGCGGAGGGCAGCCGCACGAAGAGGAACTCCTTGATGCGGCCGCCGCCCATGCTGCGCAGCAGGTTGGTGACCTCCCGGTCGGTCTTGTTGAAGCCCTCGATGAGCCCGACGACGACGGGGAAGAACGTCACGAGCGCGACGACGAGCATCTTGGGCAGGAGGCCGAAGCCGAACCAGATGATCATGAGGGGTGCGATCGCGATGATGGGGATCGTCTGCGACGCGACGAGCAACGGCATGATGCCGCGACGCAGCACGGGTGAGAAGTCGATCACGATCGCGATGGTCCAGGCCACGGCGAGCGACACCGCGAAGCCGGTGAGGGTGACCTGCAGGGTGGCCGACGCGTGGTCGAGGATCGTGATGCGCTGGGCCCATCCCTGCTCGAGCACGCGGGAGGGGGCGGGCAGCACCTGAGGGCGCGTCTCGAGGACGCGCACGGCGATCTCCCACGCGGCGACGAGGATCGCCATGATCGCCACCGACGGCAGGACGTTCTCCCAGAAGCCCCTCGCCCGCCTCATCCTGCGGCGCCTGGGCTGGATCGCCTGCGCGATCGGGTCGGTCGGCGGCGCCTCGGACGCCACCGGCGCCGGTTGCACATCGGTCATGCTGTCTTTCCGTCCCGTCGTCAGCTCTGGGGCCGTTGGTTCCAGAACGCCCGCTCGAGGTCGAGCGCACGTTCGGTCAGCTCGATCGCACGCTCCGGTGCGAGGTCGAGGTCGTCGAGGAGGGAGAGATGCCGCGCCATCGCCTCCTCGTACTCGGGTCCGCTGTAGATCCGCAGCCAGCGGGCGTACTCGCCGTCGCCGGTCGCCCGCTCCCGCAGCTGTGAGAGCGCGATCCCGTAGCCGTAGATGCACGGTGTCATCCCCACGAGCGTCTCGGCGGCGTCGCCCGCGATCTCGTCGAAGAAGGCGAGGTACTCCACGAGCTCGGGCGACGGCGTGGTCGCCTCGAAGTCGCAGCCGAAGGGGGCGGCCGCCCGGCGATGGTGGTCGAGCTCGGTCGAGAAGATCGCGTGCGCGAGCCGAACGAAGTGCTCGATCAGCTCGTCGCTGTCGGAGACGGCGGCCAGACGTACGTAGATCCGCGCGTAGTACGCGATGTAGAGGTAGTCCTGCTCGAGATAGTGGCGAAAGATCGCGGGGTCGAGCGTGCCGTCGGCGATTCCCCGGAGGACCGGGAGCTCGATCCAGGCGGGTGCGACCTCCTCGATGCGTGCGCGGACCAGGCCGGCGGCGGCGCCGTGTGCGGCGGGGTCCCGGCGAGCGGTGGCGGTGTCGGTCATGGTGCGTTCCTCGGCTCGGGACCGGGGGCGGCGCCTGGCGGGCCGCCCCCGGTCGCAGGTCTGTCAGCCTTCGAGATACTCGTTGCTGAAGTACTCCGACCAGTCCGGCTCCTCGGCGAGCGGGTCACCGTCGGCGTCGACCAGCAGGCCGGCGTCGAACAGGAAGGTTCCCAGCTCGCTCCACTGCTCCTCGGTCTGATAGCCGAACTCGCCGTTCTCATCGAGCATGTAGTTCTCCGAGAGCATCTCCTGGCTCTCGATGAGGAAGTCGAGGTCGGTGAGGACGTCGGCGTTCTCCTCCTGCAGGATCGCCGCCGTGCCGGCGGGATCCTCGATGGCGTCCTCGTAGCCGCGCGCGAGCGCCTGCACGAACGCCGTCGTGATCTCCGGGTTGTCCGCCATCCACGTGCCGTTGCCGACGACGATGACCTGATAGTTGTCGGGGAAGCCGTAGTCGGTGTAGGAGAAGTTCTTCAGCTCGACGCCGCGATGCTCGGCCTCGATGCCCTCCCACGCCACGAACGGGACGGTGAAGTCGACGTCGCCCGAGTACAGCGCCTCGTATGCGGTGGTGCCGAGGATGACGCTCTCGAACTCGCCCGTTCCGCCGGCTCCCTGGATGACGGCGCCGACCGTCGCCTCTTCGGATGGCGTGCCGAATCCGCCGTAGACGAGGCCGTCGAGGTCGGCGGGGCTCTGGATGTCGTCGCGGTCGGCGAGGACGCTGATCGCCGTGGTCCAGCTCTGCTCGACGGCGAGCACCGACTGCACGTCGGCTCCGGCGGCCATCACGACCGAGCTGGCGTTCTGGAAGCCGATGCCGAACTCGGCCTGGCCCGCGTCGATCAGCACCTCGGGGCTGCTGTTGTTGTACGGCAGCACCTCGACCTCGATGCCCGCATCCTCGAAGTAGCCCTTGTTGATGGCGACGTAGAGACCCGTGTGGTTCGTGTTCGGCGTCCAGTCCAGGGCGAAGCGGACGGTGGTCAGGTCGTCCGACGAGGCGCTCTCGTCGGACGACGCGTCACCGCCGGAACAGGCCGCGAGGGCGCCAACGAGCGCGAGCGCCGTCGCGGCCCCGGCCGCGGTGCGAAGCTTCTTCATGTCAGTTCTCTTTCGGGTTGGGTGAAGGGGGCAGGTGGAGCGGGGCGGCCGACGCGATACTCCCGGCCCGGCGCCGGATCAGTGTTCCCGGCGCACGACGTCCATGCGTGCGACGGTGCGGCGGAAGGCCGCGTTCGTCTCGCGCACGATGAGGTCCTCATCGACCGTCCGCAGCTGACGGCCGCGCATGAGCACCTTCCCGTCGACGATCGTGGTGTCGACGGCGGAGCCGTTGGCGGCGAAGACCAGGTGACTCGAGAGGTGCACGGGGGTATCGCGCAGCAGCGGTGTGAACTCGACCGAGTTGGTCTCGACGAGGATCACATCGGCCTTGGCTCCGACGACCAGCCGGCCGGTCTCGTGGCCGAGGGCGTCGGCGCCGTTGCGGGTGGCCATCCGCAGCACGAGGTCCGCGGGCATCAGGGCGGAGTCCTGGCGCTGGGCGCGATGCATCAGCGAGGCGAACTTCATGACCTCGAACATGTCGGCGCTGTTGTTGCACTCGACCGCGTCGTGTCCGATGCCGACGTTGATGCCGGCGGCGAGCATCTCGGGCACGCGGGCGATGCCGTTGCCGAGCTTGGCGTTGGAGCTGGGGTTGTGCGAGATCGAGGTGCCCGTCTCGGCCATCATGCGGATCTCGTCGTCCGACAGATGCACGCAGTGGGCGGCGACGACGTCGGGGCCGAGGAACCCGACCTCGTAGGCGAGCTCGGTCGGCCGCCGCCCGAAGCGCTGAAGGCTGTTCTCGACCTCCGACATCGACTCGTTGAGATGGATGTGGATGCCGATGCCCAGGTCTGTGGCCGCCCGGCGGACGTCGCGCAGCAGCTCGGGCGAGGCCAGCGGGAGCCATTCGATGCCCATCCGCACCTGGATGCGGCCGTTCGCGGCGCCGTGGCTGCGATGGAACGCGTCGACGTTGTCCTGCAGGGTGTCGAGGTCGTGCTCCTCGAGCGCGATGTCGTTGGACAGAACGGCGCGGATGCCGACCTCCTCGGCCGCGACGGCGAGCGCGTCGAGGCGGCGGTACATGTCGTTGACCGTCGTGACGCCGGCCTTGATCGACTCCGTGTAGCTGGCCATCGCCGCCCAGTAGGCCGCGTCGTGGTCGAGCGCGCGGATGAGCGGGTACCAGCACTCGTCGAGGTACTCCCACAACGGCAGGTGGTCGTTGTAGCCCTTTCCGAGGGCGGTGTGGAAGTGCAGGTCGACCAGGCCCGGCATGACGATCTTGTCGGTGGCGTCGATGATCTCGGCGTCGCCGGCCGTCGGCGGCTCGTCCTCGGCGGCGCCGATCCAGGAGATGCGGTCGCCGTCGACGACCACCGTGCCGCGTTCGAGATAGGTGCCGGCGTCGTCGAGCGTGAGCACCATACCGCCGCGGAGGACGAGTTGCGACATGTGTTCCCCTTCCGTCCCTGCCGTCCGAGATCCTGCTCTCACATATGAGATCTTAGATTTCATCTGCCACGGTAACCGGCGGGGCGTGAGCATCCCAGCAGATTCGAACGATGTTTACGACACGTAATTGCGCCGAAACAGAGCGCCCGGCGCACGCGGAGACGATGCCGGCGCGGGCTCGGGCTCAGAGGCCCAGGTCCTCGAGGACGATGCCGCCCGCCTTCCAGCCGATGGCCATCGTCACGAGGTTGGGGCCGCCGTCGGGGATCTTCGGCATGATCGAGGCGTCGACGATCTTGAGGCTCGTCGTGCCGCGCACGTCGAGGCGGCGGTCGACGGTGCGGTCGATGCCGCAGGAGGCGACGGGGTGGTTGTAGGTCGCCACGTGCCGGCGCAGGCCGTGTCGGAGATCACCGGTCTTCCACCAGGCGTCGGACGGAATGCGCACGATGCCGCGCGCCGCCATGTCGTCGATGATCGACGCCGTCTTCTCCACGGCGACGGCCATCCTCTCCAGGTCGGACTCCTCGGCGAGATGGCCGAGACGGATCCGCGCCCGATCGTCGTCGCCGCGCGTGATGCTCCCGCGACTGATCGGCTGCATGAGCGCGACCGACACGCTGTAGCCGTCGCGCGGCGCGTCCCGGTCGTACAGCCACTCCGAGAACGGGAACACCTGGAACTCGTCGGCGGGATCGTCGTGCACGGGCGCACGCAGGAGGGAGCCCGAGACGGGACGGGCGAAGATGTCGGCCTCGTGTCGGGCCTGGACGTTCATCATGACCCACGGATGGTCCTGCAGCCCGACGCCGATCTCGGGGGCCTCGACCCCCGACCGCCACAGCAGCTCCGGCGTCCCGTACGTGCCCGCCGAGACGACGATGAGGTCGCCCCGGAGCGTCTCGAGCCCGCCCGGGCCCTGCACCTCCACGCCCGTGGCGCGGTCGCCGTGCATGACGATGCGGCGTGCGAAGGTCTGCGGCCGTAGGCCGATGCGATGACGCACGAGCGGGGCCACCGCGGCGAGCGCGCCCCAGCGGCCGCCGTCCACCCGGTTGGTGGGCCAGGGGCCGTAGCCTCGCGTGCCGGGGGCGTTGTGGTCTTCGCAGTGCGCGTGGCCTCCCGAGGCGCAGGCCTCGAAGAAGGCCTCATCGAGCGGTCCCGGGGACAGGCGCGTCACGCGGATGGGGCCGGAGTCGCCGTGGAAGGGACGATCGCCGAACTGCTCGTCCGTCTCGATGGCGCGCATCGCCGGCAGGAGGTCGTCCCACTGCCAGCCCGGACCCCATCCCTCGAAGCCGCTGGGCTGACCGCGCGAGCCCGCCGCCGCGTTGACGGTGGAGCCGCCGCCGAGCACCCGACCGCGCACCAGGTGCGATCCGCTGTCGAGGTTCGTGTAGTCCCAGTCGTGGTCGGGGTAGGCGTGCTCGTGCAGGAACCGCGCGGGCACCGGGTCGCCCGGGTCGATGCCGGCCTCCAGAAGGGTGACGTCGGCGTGATCGGCGATGCGGTGCGCGGTGAGCAGACCGCCGTTGCCGCCGCCGACAATGATCACTCGGGGCCTCATCGGTCCCCCTCCTCGACTCCGACGACGGCGGCGAAGTTGTCGCCCATGATGCCGTCGAGCTTGGCCTGCGGGATCGGCGGCATCCCCAGCCTCTCCGCCTCCTCGTTCACCGTGAGCAGCTTCTCGCGCAGGGCGACGGGGTCGTAGAGGAAGCCGGGGAAGTCGGTTCCGAACATGATCTTCTCGAGCGGCACGAACATCTGCTCGGCGCGCGAGAGGTACAGGAACAGATCACGACGCGACACCGTGGCGATGTGGTAGCTGATCTCCGTGTAGAAGTGGGGATGCTTGGTGAGCATGAACATCGCCTCGTCCACCCACGGGGTGCCGCAGTGGGCGATGATCACCCGCAGATCGCGGAACTCGCGGCCGATGTCGTCGAGCAGTGCAGGGCGGGCGTACTCCATCTTCGCGTCGATGCGCGTGGACCCGGCCTGATGGATCATCACGGGGATGCCGAGGTCTTGGGCCGCCGCATAGATCGGGAAGGCGAGCTCCCGGTCGGCCGGTGACCAGTGCTGGTACATCGGGTACAGCTTCACACCCGTCAGGGCGTCCTCCTCCACCATACGGCCGAGCTCCGCGACGGCGGCCTTCACGCCCCGGTAGCGCGGGTTCACCGAGCCGAAGCCGATGATCCGGTCGGGCCGACGGCGCACGCAGCCGGCGATGTACTCGTTGCAGCGCTCCGGATGCGGGTCTCCGGTGACGTCGGTCTGTCCGAACACGTCGACCGTGCCGATGAGGCGGCCGTCCAGCCACTGCGGGCTCACGGCGAGGGCCACCATCCGGTCGAAGCCGGGATGCGCGGCCACGGTCTCGTCGGGACCGACGACCCCGAAGCCGTCCTTGCCGTCCTCGGCCTCGACGGTCTCCCACTCGTGCTCGGTGGGGCAGCGGTGCGAGGGCAGGCGCCCTTCTGAGCGGTAGATGCAGAGCGAGCCTTCGCGGCCGTACTGCCGGGTGAAGTCGGCGTCGCTCGCGAGCGACAGGATGTGGGTGTGCGCGTCGATCTGCACGATGCTCCTTCAACCGGGGGATCTTCGGAATGCATGCCCCGGCGCGTCGGTGGTGGTCCGGCTCAGCTCCGTTGGTCGGGCCAGAGGGTGGCGTTCAGGCCTTGGTCCCAGAACTGCCGTTCGAGCCGGCAGCCGGTCACGAAGATCTCCGTGAGGCGGGCCCGCTCTCGCTCGGAGAGCTCGGCGAGCTCCCGGTCGAACGCGGTTCGCAGCCCGTTCACGACGGCGGCGTACTCGTCGGAGGCGAAGAACGCGATCCAGTCCGTGTAGACGGGGTGCTCGGCCACGTCGGGGAGAAGGCGGAGCGCGATGTCGCCGTAGCTCCAGGCGCAGGGAAGCAGCGCGGCCGAGATGTCGGCGGTGTTGCCCGAGCCTGCGATCGCGAGGAGCCACGACGTGTACGCCACCGTGGCGGGCGCCTTCGTCGTGTCGGCTTCGGGCACGGGGCCGGCGAGGGCGACGATGGCCTCGCGCAGCCGCTCGTTCTGCGGGATCTCGACGTCGACGATGTTCACGACCGCGCGGGTGAACTCGGCCAGCGTCTGGTCGTCGTGCGTGCGTGCGGCGCCGGCGGCCAGCATCCGTGCGTAGTCGGGCAGGTAGAGCAGGTTCTGCGTGACGTAGAAGCGGAATCGCTCGGGCGGCAGCACGCCGGAGGCCAGCTGACGCGGGAACTCGTGATGCACGAGCGCGTCGTAGAGGGGCCGCGCGTGCTCGCGCAGTTCCGCTGTGGTGCGAGGGGCGGTCATGCGACGAGCTCCGGGGCCGTGGTCTGGGCGAAGTGGCCGCGCAGCGTGCTCGCCGTGTACTCGGTGCGGTAGAGCCCGCGGTCCTGCAGCTCGGGCACGACCCGGTCGACGAACTCGTCGATGCCCTCGGGCAGCAGCGAGGCGTTCACGTTGAAGCCGTCGGCCGCGCGGCCCTCGAACCAGGTCGCCATCTCGTCGGCGATCATGCTCGGCGTCCCGATGCTGGTGAGGTGTCCGCCGCCCGCCGAGATGCGCGAGAGCATCTCGCCCACCGTGACGAGCCGGCCGTGGTCGTCGTGCGAGAGCGTCTGCATCATGACGTAACGGCCCTTGGGCCCGGCGAACTCCTGCAGAGGCGGGAGCTCGGGCATGGGGTCGTCGAGCTCCCAGCCCGAGCAGTCCATGCCGATGTAGCCGCTCAGCGTGTCGAGCTGCCTGGGCACGGACTTCAGGGAGTCCAGCCAGCGCTTCTTCTCCTGCGCCTCCTCGAGCGTGTCGCCGATGATCGTGACGATGCCGGGCAGCACGGTGATGGCGCTCTCGGGTCGGCCGAACCCGATCGCGCGGCGCTTGATGTCCTCGTAGTAGGCCCGGCCGTCCTCGATCGTCGAGCCGATGCCGTAGATGGCCTCGGCGTATCGGGCGGCGAGGTCGCGCCCCTGTGCGGAGGCGCCCGCCTGCACCAGGACGGGCCGCCCGGCGGCCGTCTGCGGGATGTTGAGGCCGCCGCGGATGCGGAACTCCGCGCCGTCGTGATCGAGGCGGGTCAGGCGTGAGGCGTCGAGGAACACCTCGTCGGCCTTGTCCATGAGCACGGCGTCGGCGGGGTAGGAGTCCCACAGGGCGAAGAGGAGCTCGGCGAACTCCTGGGCGCGGGAGTAGCGTCTGCCGTGCTCGGGCAGCGCGTCCATGCCGTGCAGACGCGCCTCGTCGTCGCTCTGAGACGTGACGAGGTTCACTCCCGCCCGCCCGCCGCTGATCAGATGCAGCGAGGCGATGGAGCGCGCGGCGTTGACGGGGTGGTGGAGCGTGCTCGACACGGTGGCGATGAGCCCGATCCGCTCGGTCCTGGCCGCGATGTACGACAGCAGCGTGAGCGGTTCGAACATCGAGGCCGTGCTCACGTCCTCGCGCTGATAGACCGCCTGCTGGCTGTCGGCGAGGAAGACGGCGTCGAAGAGGCCGCGCTCGCACGTCTGGGCGAGGCCCGCGAACCAGTCGGGCGCGAAGGCGTCTGTGCGCGACGCGGCGTCGCGCTGCCACGCGGACGGGTGGTGCCCGTACAGTCGCATGAACAGGTTGAGATGGATCAGGCGACCGCCGTCGGATCGACTCCGCTCTTCGTCAGACACTGTCGCCCTCCTCCGCGCCGCCTCGACTCCGCGATGCAGTTTTAGGATCTAATATCTGAGTGTCCTGACGATGTCGGGGTCATTTCGGTCTGGTTTCGCTCGGTGATGTCGGCTGCTTCCGAACCGAGATCGGAGGATCATGCCGAGCCCGGCCAGCGCCGCACGCCTACAGCGCGATGGATTCCTCGAGGTGGGGCTCCAGCAGGATCGTGTGTCTCTCCTGCGGGAGTCCGCCGGAGTCGATGAGGGTGCGCGCGGCGACCTCGCCGATGCGCCGCGGGTCCTGGTTGACGGTCGACACCGGTACGGCGCGGGTCCATTCCTGGCTGTTGAGGTCGTAGCCGACCACGTAGACGTCTTCGGGCACACGCAACGCGCGCAGGTCGATCTCGCGCAGCGCGCCGATCGTCATGAGGTTGTTCGTGACGAAGACGGCCTCGAGATCGGGATGGGTGTCGAGCAGCCTCCCCATGGCAGTGCCGCCGCCGCCGACGCGGTTGTCCCCGCGCTCGGTCGCGACGATCGATTCCGGGGAGATGCTCGACTGCAGCCCCTCCAGTCGCGTGTTCCATTCGGGGCTGTGTTGTGGGCCGGCGATGACGCCGATGCGTTCGTAGCCGCGGTCGCGCAGATGCTGTCCGGCCATCCGCCCGCCCTCGTAGTGGTCGGTCATCACGGTCGTCAGAGAACGGCTGGTCAGGGTCTGATCGACGGTGACGATCGGTATCTGGGAGGCGAGCACGTCGGACACGTCGTCGGTCGGCGAGGAGGGTGCCAGGATGATGCCGGCGACCTGCTCTGCCAGCGCCGTCGAAAGGTACCTCTTCAGTCGGTCGGGGTCGTAGTCGGTGTTGCCGATGAAGACGGTGATGTCGTACTCGTTCGCGACCTCCTCGACTCCGCGGGCGACCGAGGTGAAGAAGCGGTTCTCGACGTCGGGGACGATCAGTGCCCACATCTCACGCCCCGGCCGTCGAAGACGTCGCGCGACCCGGTTGGGGCGGTAGTCGAGGTCGGTCACCGCTTTCCACACCCGCTCGGTGAGTGCCTCCGACACGTTGTCGACACCGCTCAGCACCCGTGAGACGGTGGCGGTCGAGACACCGGCCTGCGCGGCGACGTCCTGGATGCGTGCAGTCACTCCGTGTCCGATCATCGCTGGCCCTCGGCGGGGGAGGGGCACCTGTCCGGGCTCATGTTAGCGCCCAGGCAGGTGCCCCTCGTCTCAGCTAGATCTCACGCGCCGCCCACTTCACCATGCGCTCCCACATCAGCCCGTAGTCGGGCCATTCGTGCAGGTTGCCGCAGAGGTGGTAGACCGGATCGGTCGCGTAGGCGATCGATCGCCCCTTGCCGGCTTCGCCGACGACGAGGAACGGGTCCTCCCGACTGGTCGCGAGCGTCTGTGACTCGGCTCGGGGGTGCAACAGGTTGTACCCGAGGATGATGCGGTCGTCGGGGATGGCGATGCCGTCGAGGATCGGATGACTCGGGTCCGTGATCCGGATCGTCGCGCCGTCGGGGTGGTCGATGACGTCGTCGATGCCGCGCTCGATCGTCACGGGCAGCACCTCTTCGATCGGCGATCCGCCCCACATCCCCTTGCCGTTGAGCCCGGAGAAGGTGAGCCATCCACCCGCCATGATGAGTCCGCCTCCATCGAGCACCCACTGCTTGAACGGTGTGACGAGGTTCGGGCCCATGGGCACGAGCCGGTCGCGGTTGCCGTGGGGGAGCTTGAAGTTCTGGTAGCCGACGTCGGAGAGGATGATGACGTCGTATTCCGACAGTGCGGTGAGCGAGTTGGGGAACCGAGTGCGGATGTCGGACGCCGGCAGGTGCGTGAGCTCGATTCCGGGGCGGGGGCCGAGAGCATCGCGCAGCACCTTCGCGGAGTCGCGATAGTACGTGTGCGTGAACGTGTCGATGCCTTTCGCGGCGATGAGGGTCTCCACTTGTGTGTCGCCGACATAGAGGACGCGAGCCATGGGTGGCTTCCTTTCTTGTTTCATGGGTGCGCCCGCCGGCGGGAGGCCGCCGGCGGGCGCGGGGGGAGCTCAGGAGGGCTGGTTGAAGCGGAGGCCGTCGTTGACGGTGATCTCGTCGATCATGTTGGAGGTGAGGCCCCACTCGAGGTGGATGTCCTGGTAGACGCCGTCCTCCTGGAGCGCGATGAGGGCCTGCTGCACGAGATCGCGCAGCTCGGAGCTGTCCTTGTTGAAGGCGATCGCGTTGTAGCCCTTGCCGTACTCTTCGCTGTCGACGACCTCGAGGCCCGCCGATGCCTCATCGGTCTTGATGAGGTAGAGGGCGACGCCGGTCTGGTACATCGTGGCGTCGGCTCGACCGGTCTGCACCTGTAGGAGGGCATTGGCGTTGTCCTGGAAGATCGTGATGTTCATCTTCTCGGCGCACGACTCGTTCTGCTCCTCGAGCAGCCCCAGGTAGACGGAGCCTTCGACGGATGACACGTTGAGCCCGCACAGCGTCTCGATGCCGTCGATCTCGTGCGGGTTGCCCGACGTGGTGACGATCGAGTTCGAGTCGGTGGAGTAGTCGACGAAGTCGACGATCTCCTGTCGGGTGGGCGTGTCGCCCATGCCGGCTATCGAGAAGTCGTAGCGTCCTGCCTCGATGGCGGGGAGGATGCCGGCGAACTCCATGGACGTGAAGTTCGCGTCGAGTCCGAGCTTTGCGGCGATCGCGTATCCGAGGTCGATATCGGATCCGCGCAGGGTGCCCGTGCCGTCCTCGAAGAACTCGTAGGGCGGTGCGGCCGCCTTCGTCGCGATCTCGAGCGCGCCGTCGGGGATGAGCTCGGCCGCGGTCGCGGCGAGCTCTTCGTCGACGGTGACCTCGAACACCGTGGATCCGTCAGGGCCGCCGGCCACGTTCGTGACGCCCGCGGTGGAGGACGCCGTCGCGCTGCCGTCCGATGCTGAGTCGGGGGAGCAGGCCGACAGGAGGAGGGCGCCGGCCGCCATGAGGCCGATCGTCGGCAGAAGGCGGTGCTTTCGGGTGATCATGCTGTGCCTTTCGTGGGTTTCGTCATTCGGTGGAGGTGCTGCGGATGGTGGTGGAACGTCGGAAGGGCAGTTCGGTGCCGGCCAGCTCGCCGGGAGCGAGTCCGGCGTGCGCGGCGACGAGGTCGGTGAGCAGCTGGCCGACGGAGGGCGAGTACTTGAAGCCATGGCCGGCGAAGCCGACCGCGCCGAGGACGCGATCGGTCCCGTCGGCGTAATCGATTACAGGAAGATCAGTCTCCGCGAATCCGTCGAGGAAGACGCCTGTTCGGGCGGGGCGGTCGATCAGGCCGTGCAACAGCTCTCGCGCGACGCGTCGCGTGTAGGCGATGTCTCGAGGGCGGATGTCGCGGTCCGTCGTCTCGGCCACCGTCTCGGTGTCGGGGAACACCGGGGGCATCACCTTCACGCTCCATCCGTCAACCGACGGGAATCCCGAGTAGTCGAGATCGCCGGCCGAGCGGAGGCACACCGGAAAGCGCGCCGGCGAGAAGCTCGCCGGATCGGCTGCCGGATACCACGTGCCCGGCAGGCGGCGAGCGGTGATGCCGAACCCGAGGTCGCGCTGAAAGGCCGACGTCCAGGCGCCGCTCGTGATCACCGCGTAGTCGTGCCGGTCGCGAGTGCCGTCCTCGAGCACGATCTCCACGGCGCCGCCCAGGGGGACGACATCGCGAACCGGCGAGTAGTCGCGCAGCACGGCGCCGGCTTTGACCGCCTGCTGCGCGGCGGCGAGCACGGCCTGCTCGGGGCGGAGCGTGCCGCCCAGCAGATCGAGGATCGCGCGCTCACCGCCGTAGAGGCGGTGCTGCGGGTACCGTGCCGCGAGATCGGCGTCGGTCAGCTCGACGATGGGGATGTCATGGGCCTGCGCCGAGGCGATGGTCTCGTCGAGCCAGGGCCGTTGCATGTCGCTGATGTAGAGGCATCCGTTCTGGATGAACAGCGAACGGTCGGCGAGACCGTTGAGCTCGTGCCAGAGGCGATAGGAGTGCTTGAGCAGCGGGATGTACACCTCGCCCTCGCGGTACGCCATCCGGTAGATGCGGGTCTCGGCGCCGTGCGCGCCGCGATCGTGGGGCACGCCGAACTGTTCATAGCCGGTGACGGCGAAGCCTGCCTCGGCGAGTCGCCACATCGTCATCGCGCCCATGGCGCCGACGCCGACGACGGCCACGGACGGCAGGCAGGGGGTGTTCACGGTCATGGTCATCGCACTTTCGCTAGGAAGGCCTGGGTTCGGGGGTTCGCGGGACTGTCGAGCACGGCGCGGGCGTCGCCCTCCTCGACGATCGCGCCGTCGTCCATGAACAGCACGCGCGATGCGACGTGGCGGGCGAAGCCGATCTCGTGCGTGACGACCACCATGGTCATGCCTTCCCGCGCCAGGTCGGCCATGACGTCGAGCACCTCGTGGACCAGCTCGGGATCGAGCGCCGAGGTGGGTTCGTCGAACAGGATCGCCTCGGGTTCCATCGCGATGGCGCGTGCGATCGCGACGCGTTGCTGTTGCCCGCCCGACAGCTGCGGCGGGCGCTTCTGCGCGTGCTCGGCGAGACCGACCCGAGTGAGGATGGCCTCGCCGCGCTGCCGGGCATCGCTCGGGGACATGCCGCGCACGATCCGCAGGGGCGCCGTGACGTTGTCGAGGGCGCTCATGTGCCCGAACAGGTTGAACCGCTGAAAGACCATTCCCATGCGGGCGCGCTGCGCGGCCAGCTGGACCGGCGTCGACTCGTAGAGCGTTCCCTGTTTCTCGAGCACGCCGATGCGTTCGTCGCCCAGGGTCACCGAGCCGGAGTCGGGCGTCTCGAGGAAGTTCAGGCAGCGCAGCAGCGTGCTTTTGCCCGAGCCTGAGGGCCCGAGCACGGCGACCACTTCGCCACGCTCGACGGCGAGGTCGACGCCCTTGAGCACGACGTGGTCGCCGAAGCTCTTCCAGATCCTGCTCGCCTGCAGCATCGCGGTCATGAGAGGTCCTTGCCGAACGGGATCGTCGGCAGCTCGACGCGCGAGCGTCGCCAACGCCGCGTGCCTACGGCGGCCCGCTGCCCGCTTGTGAAGCTGCGCTCGAGCCGGGACTGCCCGATCGTGGCGATCGTCGTGAGCAGCAGGTACCAGATGCACGCCACGATCAGCAGGTCGATGATCTGGTAGTTGGTGGCGTAGATGCGCTGCACGCTCGTGAGAAGGTCCTGCGCTGCGATGACCGAGACGAGCGAGGTGGTCTTCAGCATCCCGATCGCCTGGTTGCCGGTCGGGGGCGTGATGACCATGAGCGCCTGGGGTAGCACGATCCTTCGCATCACCTGGGCCGGCGTCATTCCGCTCGCCAGGCCCGCCTCGGTCTGTCCGCGGTCGACCGAGTCGATGCCGGCGCGGAAGATCTCGCTCATATAGGCGCCCTCGTTGATGCCGAGTCCGAGGAGCGCGGCGATGAAGGGGGTGATCAGGGCGTTCGTCGAGATCGCGCCGTCGCCCCATCCGATTGTCGGCAGGATGAGCGACAGGTTGAACCAGAAGATCAGCTGCACAAGCACGGGGGTGCCGCGGAAGAACCAGATGTAGGCTCGCGCGAGCCAGGCCACGGCGGGTGTGCGCGAGCGCAGCATGAGCGCCGAGGCGATGCCGAGTGCCACGCCGAGCACCATCGCGAGGACGGTCAGCTGGATCGTCACCCACAGGCCCGAGAGCACCGGGGGCGCGAACAGGTAGCGCCACACGGTCGGCCAGCTGATGGCCCCGGAGAAGAGCACGCCCCCGACGGCGACGGTGACGACCACGACGATGGCCACGGAGAGTGCCGCGCGCCGTATGCCTCCCTGCTGCTTGAGAACGAGTCGGGGCGGCACGGCCGTGGTGCGCGGCTCCGTGATAGCGTCTGGCATGGGACTCCTTGTAAACGATTACAGACAGTATGAGAGATCCCCCGTGGTCGTGTGTTACAGATGTGTAAAGGTTGGCGAACGTTGAGCAGCGCGGTTCGGAAGGCGCCTACGGCGCTGCTCGGGGTGATCGCCGGAGTGACGCCGTTCACCGTCGACAGCTACCTGCCGGCCATGCCGGTGCTGGCCGCTCACCTCGGGGTCGGCGACGACGCCGTTCAGCTGACGCTCGCCGCGACCATGGCTGGATTCGCCGTCGGGTATCTGTGCGTCGGGCCGCTGAGCGACCGGCTCGGGCGCCGGCTGCCGTTGTTGGCGGGCATGGCGCTTCTGTTCGCCGCGTCGGTCGCGTGTGCTCTGGCGGCCGACATCTCGGTGTTCTTCGTCGCGCGGTTCGTGCAGGGCGTGGGCGCGTCGGCGGCTACGGTGACCGCGCTGGCGATCGCTCGGGATGTGCATGAGGGGCGGGCACTGGTGCGCATGCTCGGCCTGATCGCCCTGATGTCGAGCGTCGCCCCGTTGATCGCGCCGGTGGTCGGTGCGGCGTTGTTGGCGATGTGGGGATGGCAGTCGATCTTCGTCGTGCTCGGCATCGTCGCGCTCGTCCTGTTCGGAGCATGCGCATCGTCGATCCCGGAGACCCGTCAGCCGGATGGGGCCGACGACTCGACCTGGACGCGATACGCACGTCTTCTGTCGGACGGCGTGTTCTTGAGACTGCTCGTGCTCGCGGGCCTGAGGTTCACCGCTCTGTACACGTTCCTGCAGTGGGCACCGTACATCTTCCAGGTGCGGTTGGGGGTGTCGGTGCCGCAGTTCGGCGTGATGTTCGCGGTCATGACGCTCGGCATGATGGTCGGTTTGCAGGCGTCGCCACGCCTGGCGGTGCGCGGGGTGAGACCGGTCCTGCTGTTGTGGCTGTCACTCGCGATCATGTGTACCGCCGCGTGCGGTCTCGCGGCGGTCACTCTTGCCGGTCTCGGTGCGTGGTGGACGGTGTCGTGCCTGCTCGTGTTCATGATCGGATGCGGCGTGAGCCTGCCGATGATCCAGACGCTGGCGCTCATCGCCCATGCGCGTGAGGCCGGAACGGCCGCGGGTCTGATCGGCGCGACCGGGTTCGGCTCGGCGGCACTGCTCGCGCCTCTCGGGCAGTTTCTGCCGGCATCCGGAGTCTCAGAGCCGTATGCGCTCGCGATCGTGATCGCGGTCACCGCCGCGCTCGGCGGCGCGATCGTGTGGGGTCTGCGGGCGCGTCTCGCGGCGCCGCTTGCACGGTGATCGGGCGGCCTCCGTCACGGGCGCGCACATCAGGGTCGATCGCGCTCGAATCAGCCGTCGTTCGGCCGATCGCCCGTCGCCGGCCCACCTGCCAGTCGAGCACGATCTCCGCCGCTGTGCACGCCATTCGGAAGTCAGCTGGCCGATGGTGGGACCCCTCGCGGATGCGATTGCAAGCCCGTCGGCCCGAGGACGGCGCGGCGTATGCTGATCTGCACCTCGAGGCGAAGAGATGAGGCGGCGCATGTCCGACGACCCCACCGTGCCGCCGGACGCCGACCCCACGACGTCGACCGCATCCGCACCCGAGACGATCGCACAGAGTCGTCGGAGGTTCCTCAAGGTCGCGGGTCTCGGGGCCGCAGGCGTCGCGGCGGCGGCGGGAGCGGCATTCGGGATAGGCCGTGTGCTCCAGCCGGGCAACGACCCCACTCCCGAGTCCACCGCCGCCCCGACGCCGACCACGAGCGTCCCCCCGCGCGCCGCCGGGCCCGGCTTCGACCATCTCGTCGTGCTCATGTTCGAGAACCGTTCCCTCGACAACCTCCTCGGCTGGCTCTACGCCGACAGCCCGCCATCCGGTGGTCAGACGTTCGACGGGCTCACCGCGAGCAGGTCCAACACGACGCGCGACGGCCACGAGGTGGCGGCGCACCGCTACTCGGGGCCCACCGACGAGGTCATGTCGAGCCCGCGTCCCGATCCGGGCGAGGAGTACCCGCACGTCAACACCCAGCTGTTCGGCACCGTCTCGCCGGAGTCGAACCGCTTCCGCAGGATCGACGGGATGGAGGCGCCGTTCAACGCGCCGGCGGATGGTGCGACGCCCGCCATGTCGGGATTCCTGCAGGACTACATCGACACATACACCGCGGATCACGACGACACCGAGCCCACCGCCGACGAGTACTCGGTGATCATGGGCGGCTTCGACCCGCAGATGCTGCCGGTCGTCTCGACGCTCGCTCGCAACTTCGCCGTCTACGACTCCTGGCACTGCGCGGTGCCGTCGCAGACGTTCTGCAACAGATCGTTCTTCCACGCCTCGACGTCGCACGGGTACGTCACCAACGGGTACGACGGCGGCTACGGGAAATGGCTCCGCAAGGAGAACGCCGCCCCGACGATCTTCGATCGGCTCAGCGACGCGGACCTCGACTGGGTCGTCTACTTCGACGACGTCACGCTCGTCTCCCTCACCGGTCTGATCCACGCCCCGGTGCTCGAGAAGTACTTCCGCACCGATCACTTCCGCACGATGTCCCGGTTCTGGGAGGATGTCGCCGCGGGCCATCTGCCGGTGTACTCGTTCATCGAGCCGCGGCTGCTCTATGACCACAACGACATGCACCCGCCGGTGGGTCCGCTCACCGAGACCGACTCGGACGGCAACATCATCTCCGGCGCGGCGATCTCGGATGTGCGCGCGGGTGAGGCGCTGCTGCACAAGGTGTACTCGGCCGTCCGGTCGAGCTCGGCGGCCGACGGCTCCAACGCCATGAACACGATGCTGCTCGTCACGTTCGACGAGCACGGCGGCACGTACGACCACGTGCCGCCTCCCGCGGCGACGGTGCCCGAGGGGCTTCCCGCCAGGACCGAGATGGACTTCGCGTTCGATCGGCTCGGCGTGCGCGTTCCGGCGATCGCGATCTCGGCGTACACGGCACAGGGGCAGGTCATCAACGATCCCATGCACCACGGATCGGTCATCAGCACCCTCACGCACAAGTACGACCTCCCGCCGCTCACCGCCCGGGACGCGGATGCGCCGACCATCGACAACGCGATCACGCTCTCCACGCCGCGCGACCCGCGGGACTGGCCGACGACACAGCCGGCGTATGTGCCGCCGAACCCGGAGAGCACCCTCCCGTTCGACGCCGGTGCCGACGAGCGTCCCCTCAGCCCTCCCGGGGTCGGCCTCGCCGGACTTCTCGTCGCCAAGTACGGGCACGCGGACGACAAGGTGCCGAAGACCTACCGCGAGGCGTACGAGCTGTTCGAGAGACGCGGGAAGGGCCTGTTCGGCGCGCCGCGCACGGCATCCCCCTCGCCGTCCCGCTCTTCGTCGTCCTAGACCCGGGCGAGTCGTTACACGCCGGAAACGGGGACCACACCTCGGGGACACACCGACGCGCTGTAATCTCTTTACTTAGTAAATGAATGGAGCGTGGCGCGTGTTCGATGTCTTCGTGCAGCAGCTCACGTGGGAATCCGACGACGTGCTCGGCGTCGTCCTCGAACGGGTGGACGGGATGCCGCTGCCCGCCTGGGCCCCCGGCGCCCACATCGGGATCCACCTTCCCGTCGGCGTCCGGCACTACTCGCTGTGCGGCGACCCCGCGGACTCCCGACGGTATCGGGTGCTCATCCTCCGGGAGGAGGACGGCCGGGGCGGATCGAGCTTCGTGCACGGCGACCTCCGCCCGGGGCACGTGCTGCAGATCACCGAGCCGGCCAATCATTTCCCGCTCGAGCCGGCCGACGGCTACCGCTTCGTCGCCGGCGGCATCGGCATCACCCCGATCTCGGCGATGATGACGGCGGTGCGGGCGACGGGCTCGTCGAGGGCATCGCTGCTCTACGTCGGCAGGAGCCGCTTCACCATGGCGATGCTCGACGAGATCGCCGACGACGCCGGCGTCACCGTCGTCCCGCGAGACGAGCTGGCACGGCCCGACCTCGCCGCGTACCTCGCCGACCCGACCCGGGCCGAGCGGGTCTACGTCTGCGGGCCGCCGGCGATGGTCGACGCGACGCGTTCCGCCGCGATCGCCGCCGGCTGGGACGAGACGGCCATACACGCCGAGCGGTTCGTGCCGGTCGAGCTCGACCGCGACGGCGAGGTGCCGTTCGGCATCGAGCTGGCCCGGACGGGCATCACCGCGAGCGTGGCGCGTGGCCGCTCGGTCGTCGAGGTGCTCGAGGACGCCGGGATCGAGCTCGACAGCGCATGCCGGGAGGGCATCTGCGGCACCTGCCGCGTGCCGGTGCTCAGCGGCGAGATCGTGCATCGTGACGCCATCTTGAGCGACGCGGAACGCGCGTGCGGCGACGCCATGATGGCGTGCGTCTCGCGCGGCCGCGGCATCGTCGTGCTCGATCTCTGAGTCGACGTCACACAGCCAGAGGAACGGACCAGCCCCATGAGCACCACAGCCAACGACGCACCCCGCACGGGCGCCAGCGAGGACTTCGCCGGACAGGACTGGGGCTCGTGGCCCACCTACGAGGCCGCGACCCTCGGCTTCCGCGACTTCTGGTACCCGATCGCCTGGGCGCACCAGATCACCTCCAAGCCGAAGCCTCTGACGGTCGCGGGGGAGGAGGTCGTGCTCATCCGCGACGGCGACGAGATCCGCGCGCTGCACGACCGCTGCCCCCACCGCGGCGTGCCCCTCTCGCTCGGGCGGCACGAGTTTCCCGGCACGATCAGCTGCCCGTATCACGGCTGGACCTACGACCTGACCGACGGCAAGCTCGTCGCGGTCGTCACCGACGGGCCGGACTCGCCGATCTGCGGCAAGCTGAGCGTGCGCACCTACCCCGTCGAGGTGCGACTGGGCCTCGTGTGGGTCTACGTCGGCGACACCGACGACGGCGTCCCGCCGGTGGAGCGCGAGATCCCGCGCGAGCTGCTCGAGAACGACTTCTCCATGGGCGGCCGCAGCGACATCCGCGAGGGCAACTGGCGCTTCGCGGCCGAGAACGGCTTCGACGAGGGGCATGCGAAGTACCTCCACAACACCGCGCTGTGGCGCATGTTCAAGGTCATGCCCGCGTGGAACAAGACCCGTCTCGTCGAGCGCGACGAATGGCTCATCCGCGTGCAGGACGAAGTGCACTGGGAGACGAAGGTCCCCGGTCTCGGAACGTGGACGAACAAGCGCTGGTGGCGCAAGATGCCGCTCCCGGACGCCCCCGGCAAGGCCGCCGACGTCAACCCGGTCATCAAGGGCCTCGACCTTCCCGGCTTCGTGTCGATCCGTCTGCCCGGTCTTCTCCGGGTCGCGTACCCGCACTTCATCCACTACGAGTGGTACGTGCCGGTCGACGCCGAGAACGTGCGTTACGTGCAGATCATGGTGCGCTTCGAGACCGGCCGGAAGGCGGCCGCGTTCGCGTTCACGTATCTGTCCGCCATCCGCTGGCTCTTCCACGGTCAGTTCACGGCGCAGGACGCCTGGATGGTCGACGTGATGGATGCGCCGCCCGAGCGCCTGTACCGACCCGACATCTCCATCACGGGCTGGCGACGCATGTGCGAGGCGAGGGGGCTGGTCGTGCAGAAGATGGCGACGCGCCCGGACGGCAATCCCGGGATGGCCGTCTCCAACACGCCGGCGATCCGTCCGCCCGTGCTCACCACGGTGCGACGCACGGGCAAGGGCTTCCGGGCCGACCGGACGGAAGGCGCCGACGGTGCCGTCTGACCTCCATGTCGCACGCAGCGGCGACGGCCCGCCCATCGTCCTTCTCCACGGCGGCGGACCGGGGTGCTCCTGCGAGACGGACTTCGCCGAGGTCGTCCCCGTGCTCGCCGTGTTCGGCACGGTCGTCGGGATAGATCTGGACAACTTCGGGGCCTCGGGGGACGTCGTCATCGACGGCCCGGCCGTGCGCCATCATGCCGACCGGGTCGCCGGGGCGCTCGACGAGGCCGGCGTACGTCACGCGGTGTTCGTGTGCCAGTCCCTGGGCGGGACGGTCGCGCTGGCCCTCGCCGCCGAGCGACCGGATCTCGTCGCGCGCCTCGTGCTCACCGGCAGCCAGCCGGTGCCGGCGGACATCGCCGACAGCGACGAAGGGCTCGGGTCGCGTCTGCGGCAGGACCTGTTCGCCGGCGGTCCTGACGAGACCGGGATGCGACGCCTCATGGCGGCGGCCGAGTGGCACGATGCGTCCCGCATCCCGGATCGGCTGGTGCGCGCGCGCCTCTCGAACGCCGCGGCCCATCACGCCGTCATCCCGGGCGATCACCCGACCGGACGCGGCGCGCCGACGGTCCTCACGGACGTCCTCGGCACGGTCGCCCAGCACGTGCTCCTCGTCTGGGGCGAGCACGACCCGTTCGCTTCCCCGGACTACGCGCGCGAGGTCGCCCGCCGCCTGCCCCGCGCGGATCTGCGCGTCATCGCCGCCGCAGCCCATCACCCGCAGAGCGAGCGGCCGGAGGAATACCTTCGTGCCGTGCTGCCGTTCGTCGTCGACGCGCGCGTCGACGACCTTCCCGCCGAGGAGACCATCGATGCCTAAGCCCCTGCTCATCGCCGTCGTCACGATGTCGGCCGCCGTCGCGGTGCGGTTCGGGCCGGCGCTGCTTCGCCGCATCCATGCGCTGAGCGCCACGACCTTCCTCGTCGTGCGCGCCCGATGACCGTCGACCTGCGTGCCCCCGCCGCCGACCTGATCCCGCGGCCGGACGCCGAGCAGCGGGCGTGGATCGACCGCGCCCGGCGCGGGGTGGACGCGGAGCTGATCCGCACCCTCGTCGTCGACATGGTGTCGACGCCGTCGCCGACGGGGGACGAGCGGGCGCTGGCCGAGGTGCTCGCGTCCCGTCTCGACGCCATCGGCCTGGACGGACGGGTGCAGCCCATCGACGACCGTCAGGCGAACGCCACCGGCCGGCTCCGCGGGCGGGGCGACGGCGAGGATCTGCTGCTGTACGCGCCGATCGACACCCTCACCACGGGCGACCCGGCGGAGGATCTCGAGCTTCTCGGCGGAAGCGGCCTCCGCCACGATCTGCGCGCCGAGGCGACCGTCGCGGGGGACGTCGTGATGGGGCTCGGCGCGAGCAACCCGAAGGGCCACGCGGCGGCGATCGTCGCGGCCGTCGACGCGGTCCGCCGGGCGGGGATCCCGCTGCGCGGCGACGTGCTGATCGGGCTCTGCGCCGGCGGGATGCCGACCGAGAACCGTCCCCTCTCCGGCTCGTCCCGGCGCAACGCGGGTCAGGGCGCCGGCTGCGCGTTCTTCCTCGACCGCGGCGGCATCGCCGACCACGCCATCATCTGCAAGCCGGGCTGGGCCGTGCACTGGGAGGAGGTCGGGCTGGCCTGGTTCGAGTGGCGGGTGGAGGGCACCTACCACTATGTCGGCAGCCGCCACCGGATGCCGTACCGCAACCCCATCGTGATCGGCGCCGAGGTCATCCGCGAGCTGGAGTCGTGGTTCGTTGCGTACAGCGAGCGCTGGACCGACGGCCTCGTCGCCCCACAGGGGAACATCGGCGCGTTCGCCGCCGGCTGGCCGCACCTGCTCGCCGTCTCCCCGGGCGTGGCCACGTTGCGGTTCGACCTGCGCACCAGCCCCCGCGCGACGCTCGCCGGGATCCGCCGCGACGTCGCGCGTGCCGCGGCCGAGATCGGGATGCGTCACGATGTGCGGATCTCCTCCGAGATGGTGCTATCCGTTCCGGGCTCGTGGACCGATCCGGACGAATGGATCGTGCGCGCCGCCGTCTCGGCGTGGGAGGATGCGGAGGGCCGCGCGCACGAGCCCATCCTCGGCAACAGCGGCGCCACCGACGCCAACATCCTCCGTCGTCACGGCGTGCCGACGGCCCGGATCGGCATGACGCGGGTCGGCGACTACGCTCCGCTCCCGCCGGACTTCTCGCGGGGCATGAACGCCGTCGACCTGCGCGACGTCGCGGCTCTTGCCCGCACCCTCATCCAATCGATCGTGCTCACCTGCACCCGAGCCCCCGGGAGCCCTCGCCCATGACCCTCCGACACGCGTTCGCCGACACCCGTCACGGCCAGATCCACTACGTGGCCGGGGGCGAGGCCCATGCGCCGCGCGTCGTCCTCCTGCACCAGTCCCCGCGCTCGTGGGACGAGTACCGCGACGTGCTGCCGCTGCTCGCCCCCGCCCATCACGCCGTGGCCGTCGACTCGCTCGGCTTCGGCGGCTCCGTCCGCCGTGACGAGCACCTCACGATCGAGGCGATGGCCGAGGCCATCATCGACGTGCTCGATCAGCTCGGTGGGCCGGCTCACGTGGTGGGGCACCACACCGGCGGCGTGGTCGGGATCGAGGTCGCGGCATCCCGTCCCGACCTCGTCCGGTCGCTCGTGCTGTCAGGGGTGCCGTACGTCGACGCCGCCCGTCGCGCGAGCGTCGCCGCGGACCGTCCGCCCATCGACGGCGTCGAGCCGACGGACGACGGCAGCTTCCTCCTCGAGATGTGGCGCCGTCGCGCGTCGTACTACCCGGCCGACCGCCCCGACCTGCTGCGCCGGCTCGTGACGGACGCACTGCGTGTCTTCCCCCGCATGGAGGAGGGGCATGTCGCCGTCAACTCGTACCGGATGGAGGACCGACTGCCGCTGGTGTCGGCCCCGGTCCTCGCGGTGTGCGGCGAGCACGACTCGTTCTCGCTCCCGGACGTCCCGCGTCTGCTCGAGGCGGCCCCGAAACCCATGGGCTTCGTGCAGCTGGACGGCGTCGGCGTCCCCTCGGTCGACCACGACCCGGCGCAGTTCGCCGAGACGGTCGCCGCCTTCGTCGCACGGATCGAAGCCGGGAGCCCGCGGGACAGCGCCCGCACGGATGCCTGATCGTCGCCGCTCGGCCGCCCGAGTGGTGACGGCTGCGACGCTCACCATGCTCGTGGCCGCGTGGCCGCCCTTCCTCGTCGCCGTGCTGGCGCCGTCGATGTCGGCCATCGGCGTCGACGTGGCGCTCGTCGCCGGGGGAGTCGCGGTGTTCTTCGCCCTCGCCGCGGTGCTCTCGCCCCTCGGCGGACGGATGGTCGGTCGGGTGGGGCCGCAGTGCGCGCTGCGGCTCGTCGCCGGCGGGTCGGCCGCGATCTGCGGGTGCCTCGCGTTCGCGGGGGACGGGACCGCCGTCCTCGTCGCGCTGGGCGCCGTCGGAGCGCTGAACTGCATCGTGCAGCCGGCGACCAACGCGCTGATCCGCGCCGGTGTGCCCGTGCGATCGCAGGGACTCGGATTCGGAATCGTGCAGGCCGCGATCCCGTTCACCGTCGTGGCGGCCGGGGCGCTGGTTCCGCTCGTGCGATCGACCGGAACGTGGCGGGCGGCGTTCGTCGTGGCCGCCGGCGTGGGCGTGGTCGCGCTCATCGCCGTCCCCCGCTCCGCCGGGAGCGCGTCCCGTCCCCGGGACGCCGTTCGACGCGTCGCGACGCGCAGCTGGGGGTCGCCGCAGCTGGCCGTGCTCGCACTCGCGGCCGCGTGCGCGGCGGCGTCGGCGACGGCGCTCGCCGCCCTCGCCGCGTCGGGCGGGGCGGGCATGGGCCTCCCGGCGGACGCCATCGCGGTCGCCATCGCGGCCATGGGGCTCGCGTGCGCCGCGCTGCGTGCGCTCGCCGGGCGGCTGGCGGGCTGGCGGCCCGACTCGAAGGCGCCGACCGGTCTGCTCGTCATGATCGTGCTGTTCCTCATCGGCGCCGGCGGCTTCGCGCTCCTGGCCACGGGGGACCGTGACCTCTTCTCGGTGGGCGTCATCCTCGCCTACGGCTTCGGGTGGGCCTGGACGGGCGTGCTCAACCTCGTCGTCAGCTCGCGCAGCGACGACGTCGCCCGCGCGACCGGGCGCACCCAGATGGGCGTCTTCGCCGGTGCGGCGCTGGGGCCCGCCGTCTTCGCGTTCCTCGCCGGCGGCGATCCCGCGCTGCGGTTCAGCTGGACGGTCGGCGTGGCGCTCCTGCTGGTCGCCGTCGTCTGCGTCGCCGCGGTGTGGTTCCGGGACCAGCGTGGATCCGTGACCGGTGCGGATCCGTGATCAGGTGAGCCTTCGTTAAGCTGAGGCCGTGCCCGCCGCCGCCAAACCGTCTCGAGGCCGTCGATCCTCTCTCGACGTGGCGGTCATCGTGGCGACCGCGACGGCCATCGCCGACCGCGAGGAGCTCTCGGCGTTGACGATGCGGCGTCTCAGCCAGGAGCTGGGCGTGTCGACGATGACTGTCTACGGCTACTTCGCCAACAAGGACGCCATCCTCGACGCCGTCATGGACTCCATCATGGGGGACTTCGTGGTGCCTCGGCTCCAGGCGCAGTCCACCCCTCGAAGCATCTTCATCGACACGGCGCACTCGGTGTACGCGCTTCTGCATGAGCACCCGAGCGTCGCCCGGCTGCTCACCATGCGCGTCAACCGAAGCCGCAGTGCGGTCCACGCCGCCTTCGAGAACGTGCTCGCGCGATTCGTCGAGGCCGGGATGACCGAGACCGCCGCGGTGCAGGCGTACGGCGCGATGATGCAGTACACGATCGGCTTCGTGCTGTACCAGATCCCCCGGGGGCACGGACGGTTCGCCGCAGAGACCGGTCGCGACGTGGTGGGCAGCGAGTACTACCAGGCGCTCGGCGCGGACGAGTTCCCCGTGATGACGGCGATGGCCGACATCCTCCCGTCGCTTCCGGAGCGCGCCCTCTACGACGCGGTGATCACCGCGCTCGCAGACGGCCTCGGTCTCGGCTTCGCCGCCGATGCGGCCCAGCGCGCATCCTGAGTCCTCGCCCCGCCCGCACCCACGACGCTTCGCTTCGCTTTGCATCGCCTCTCCGCCATCGACCGCACCCGCGACGCTTCGCTTCGCTTTGCATCGCTTCGCATAGCGAACGCACGTCGCAATCTTCACTGGTGCGAAACGCGCTCGAAACGCTGCCCTCAGAAGATAAACGTACAAAGTACGAAATCGCGAATGAGGTGTCATGGCAACGACGGTCGCCACTCCGGGCGCGGCTCCGCCGGGAGTCGCAGCGCTGCGCCGATTCAAGATCCCGCCGGCGGTCGCGTACATCCTGCTGCGCGTCCTGCGCGGGGTCGGCGTGCTGGTCGTGCTCTCGGTCCTGGCCTTCGCGATGGTCCGCTCCCTCCCCGGTGATCCCGTCGAGAACCTCGCGGGCCCGTACAGCACCGCTGAGCAGCGCGCGCTCCTCGCCGAGTCGCTCGGGCTGAACCAGTCCGTCTTCACGCAGTACTTCCTGTGGGTCGGCCGCGTCTTCACGGGCGACTGGGGAACGTCTCTGTACACCGGGCTTCCCGCGACGCAGCTCATCGCGGAGCGCCTGCCCAACACCGTGGAGCTGGCCGTGCTCGCCACCGTCATCTCGATCGCGTGGGGTGTTCCCGCCGGGGCCCTCGCGGCCCGGTATCAGGGGCGGCTCGTCGACGGGATTGTGCGGACCCTGACCTTCCTCGGCATGGCGGTGCCGGTCTTCGCCTTCGGCGTGATGGTCGTGCTGCTGTTCACGACCTTCTTCCGCGACTGGCCCACGCTCGCGTTCGTGCCGTTCGCGCAGGACCCGTTGCGCAATCTCATGACGATCCTGCTTCCAGCGCTCACGCTGGGCCTGCCGATGGGCTCGACCCTCTGCCGCTTCACGCGGGCGTCGATGATCGACATCTACGAGCAGGACTACATCCGCACCGCTCTCGCGGGCGGGTCGAGCCTCATGGGCGCGACGATCCGGCACGGGCTGCGGAACGCGTCGGCGCCGGTGGCGACGATCGCCGGCCTGCAGCTGGCGGGCCTCATCGGCAACTCGATCCTGATCGAGAACGTCTTCGCCATCCCGGGGCTCGGTCAGCTCACCGTGACGGCGATCACGCAGCGGGACTACGCCGTGGCGCAGGCGACCATCATCCTGCTCGGCGCCGTCTACATCGCGATGAACCTCGTCATCGATCTGCTCTACCCGATCCTCGACCCGCGCATCGGAGGCAAGCGATGACCGCCGCAGCGACGACCATGCAGGCGCGGCCCCTCGGCGCGACGGCCCGCACGTGGGTCTCGGCGGCGCTGCGCCGACCCGCCCTGCTCGGCGGCGCAGGGCTGCTGCTCGCGCTGGTGGTCTTCTGCTTCATCGGGCCGCTCCTGCGACCCTTCGGCCCCAACGAGATCTCCGGGCTCCCCCTCGCCGCGCCGGATGCCGTGCACTGGCTGGGGACGGACGACCTCGGACGCGACGTGTTCGTGCGGCTCGCCGTCGGAGGGCACTCGTCGCTGGCGATCTCGTTCTTCGCCGCCACGCTCGCGGCTCTCGTGGGCACGGCGATCGGGCTTGCCGCGGGACTCTGGGGCCGGTGGCTCGACGCGGGGCTCATGGTGTGCGTCGAGCTGGTGCTCGCGGTGCCGGCCATCCTGCTCGCGCTGTGCGCCGTCACCATCTTCGGCGGCTCGATCCCCGCGGTCATCGGCGTCCTCGCCATCGCCGCCGTCCCCGAGTTCGCGCGACTCGTGCGAGCCAAGTGCCTCGAGCTGCGCGAGCTCGACTTCGTCCTGTCGGCGAGGGTGTCCGGGGTCGGCGCCTCGCGGATCGCGCTGCGCCACCTGCTTCCGAACACGTTCTCGGTCATCGTCGTGCAGTTCGCCAACACCGCGGCGATCAGCATCCTTCTCGAGGCGTCGCTGAGCTACCTGGGCCTCAGCGTCCAGCCGCCCACTCCCAGCTGGGGGCGCATGATCTTCGACGCCCAGACCTACATGACCATCGCTCCGTGGCTGGCCGTCGCGCCGCTTCTGGCGATCCTTGCCCTCTCGAGCGGATGGGGCCTGGTGGGCGAGAGCCTCGCCAACCGCCGCCGAAGGGTCGACTGAACCCGCTCGCACCACCCGACCCGTCTCTTTCGCACCACCCGAACCCTCACGAGGAGCATCCGATGAAGATCTTCCGCACCACCGTGGCCCTTGCCGCCGTGGCGGCCCTGACGGCGACGCTGGGCGCGTGCAGCGCCGGCGACGCCGCCCCCGCCGCCACCGATGCGGCGGCCGGCGAGCCGGTCGCCGGGGGAACGCTGATCGTCGCCGACAACGCCCAGCCGACGAGCGGGTTCGACCCCGTCCTGGCGCAGGCGTTCAACGCGAAGCGATTGGCGTCCCAGTTCTACGAGAGCCTGCTGAGCCTCAGCGCGGACGGCACGGAGGTGGGACCCGGGCTCGCGACCGAGTGGGAAGAGGTGTCGCCCACCGAGTACCTGTTCACCCTGCGCGAAGGCGTCACCTTCCATGACGGCAGCCCGCTGACGGTCGACGACGTCGTCTTCAGCCTGGAGCGGATCATCGACCCCGACACGTTCTCGCCGTACGCGTCGCTGTACAGCATCGCGGACGTCGAGGCGGTCGGCGACGAGCAGGTGCGCGTCACGCTGGCGCAGCCGCAGGCGTCGTTCATCCGTCTCATGGCGCAGCCCTGGAGCGGCGGGATCGTGAACGAGGCGTGGGTGGAGTCGCGCACCGCCGACGAGATCAAGACGCAGGAGAACGGGACCGGTCCGTTCACCCTCGCCTCCTTCCAGGAGGGCGCCGTCATCGAGACGGTCGCGTTCGAGGACTACTGGGACGAGGGACTGCCGTATCTCGACGGGGTGAACTACCGTCTGATCGCCGACGAGACGACGATCGTCCAGGCGCTCACCTCCGGCCAGGTCCAGATGGGTCAGGTTCAGATCCCGACGAACCGCAGCGCCGTCGAGGCCGCCGGTCTCTCCATCGGCGACTCGCCGTCCACGGGCACGCAGTGGATGGCGATGAACACGCTCGACGGTCCGTTGGCCGACATCGACGTGCGCCGCGCGTTCAGCCTCGCTCTCGATCGCGAGCAGATCATCGAGACCGTGACCTTCGGGACCGGCTCGCTCGCGTCCGTCGTGCCGCCGGGCGACCCGCTCGGGTGCGTCATGACCGACGAGTCGCCCTACTACGAGCGCGACGTCGAGGCCGCCAAGGATCTGCTCGCGCAGGCCGGGTCGCCGACGCCGACCGTGACGATCCAGCTCGGCGACAGCGCCAAGACCGGCATCCAGGCCGCACAGCTGATGAAGGAGCAGGTCGCCGAGGCCGGCATCGATCTCGAGATCAAGACGGTTCCCTTCAACGAGCAGGTGTCGAGCGTGCTGTCGGCGGACTGGGGCAGCGACATGGTCCACCTGACATCCGTGCTCAACGCCGACCCGAGCCAGTACGTGTCGCTTTGGTTCGAGCAGGGCTCGCCGACCACTCACGTCGACGATGCCGAGCTGTGGTCGATGATGGATGCGGCCAAGGCCGACATCGACGGGATCGAGGCGCGGGCCGCCGACTACCAGGAGATCTGCGACTACATCGCAGACAACGTCTACATGGTCGTGCCGTACGCGGCGCCGGTCGCGTGGGACGTCTGGAGCAGCGACCTGCACGGCTTCACCGCCGACGTGACCAACACCCGTCTGTACCTCAAGGAGGCCTGGCTGTCATGATCGACCGGAACCGGGTCGTCCTCGACATCGAGAAGCTCACGATCGCCTACGGCGACAACACCGTCGTGCGCGACGTCGACCTGACCGTCCGCGCCGGGGAGATCTACGGTCTCATCGGCGAGAGCGGGAGCGGGAAGAGCTCGATCGCGATGGCATGCCTGCGACTGCTGGACTCGTCCGCCGCCGTGTCGGCGGAGCGTCTGGCGGTCGACGGCGACGACGTGCGCTCCTTCGGCGCGCGGGAGATGACCCGGCTCCGGGGCAGACGGATGGCCATGGTGTTCCAGGACGCCATGGGGGCGCTCGATCCGACGATGCGTGTCGGGCGCCAGATCGAGGAGGTCGTGCGCCGCCACCGCGGACTCTCGCGACGAGACTCCCGGCAGGAGGCGATCGCGCTGCTCGGCCGCGTCGGCGTGCCGAACGCGCCGGAACGCGTGGACCAGTTCCCGCACCAGCTCTCGGGCGGGCTCCGGCAGCGCGCCGCGATCGCGCTGGCTCTCGCGGGCGAGCCCGACCTGATCTTCGCGGACGAGCCGACGACCGCGCTCGACGTGACGGTGCAGGCGGGCATCCTGGAGCTCTTCCGGAGGATCCGAGACGAGCTCGGCGTGGCGATCGTCCTCATCTCGCACGACATGGGCGTCATCGCTCAGACGGCGGATCGGGTCGGGGTGATGCTGCGCGGCGAGCTCGTCGAGCACGGCTCTGCGGCCGAGGTGCTCCTGCGTCCGCAGCACGAGTACACGCGGCGGCTGCTGGCGGCGGCGCCGACGGTCGACGGCGACGTCGTGCCCACGACGACCGACTCGCCGGTGAAGCTGCGCGTCCGCGATGTGTCCCGGGTCTACAAGTCCGGGGGCCGCCCGGTCACGGCGCTCAGGGGAGTCAGCCTCGACGTGCACGAGGGAGAGGTCCTGGGGATCGTCGGGGAGTCGGGGTCGGGCAAGAGCACGCTCGCCAAGCTGCTGGTGCAGCTCGAGTCCCCGACGACCGGGACGATCGCGCTCGACGGCGAGGACTACTCCCGCATGCGCGGTGCCGCGCTGCGGCGTTTCCGGCGGCGGGTCCAGATGGTGTTCCAGCATCCGGCGGGCTCGTTGAATCCGCGCCTGCGGGTCGGACGCGCCGTGGCGGAGCCGCTCGCGGTCGCGGATGTGCCCGCCGACCGGCTGCGCGAGCGCGTCGCCGCCGCGTTCCGCGAGGTCGGCATGGCCGGCTTCGAGAGACGGTTGCCGTTCGAGCTGTCGGGCGGGCAGAAGCAGCGGGTCGGAGTGGCTCGGTCGATCGCGGGCTCGCCCGAGATCATCCTCCTCGATGAGCCGACCTCTGCTCTCGACCTCTCGGTGCAGGCCCAGATCCTGTCGCTGCTGACCCAGCTGCGCGCCGCCCACGGTCTGACGATGATCATGATCTCGCACAACCTCGCCGTGGTGCGGGCGATGAGCGACCGGGTGGCGGTGATGCGTGCGGGAGAGGTCGTCGAGATCGGCACGGCGCACCAGATCTTCACGCACCCGCAGCATCCCTACACGCGGGAGCTGCTCGACGCCGTGCCGTCGCCCAACCCGGCGGTCCGCTCGTCTCGCGAGGTCATGGAGCACGCGGCATGACGGACGAGGGCGTGCTGGGCCTCGACGGTGTGGCCCAGGCCGCGCTCGTGCGCGGGGGAGAGGTGTCGCCGACCGAGCTCGCCGACCTCGCGATCGCGCGCATCGAGAGGATCGATCCGGTCGTCGGGGCCGTCGTCCATCGTCGTTACGACGCAGCGCGCCGCGAGGCGGCACAGGTCGACTCCGAGGCGCCGCTCGCCGGCGTGCCCACTCTGATCAAGTGCACGACCGCCATCGCCGGCGAGCCCCACGACCTCGGGTCGTGGGCGCTGTCGAGACGAGGGCGGCGGGCCGCGGCGGACGCCCCCATGGTGGCCGCCTACCGTGAGGCGGGTCTCGTGCTGCTCGGCCAGTCCGCGGCGCCCGAGTTCGCGCTCGTCTCGACGTCGGAATCGCGTGCCCACGGCGTCACCCGCAACCCGTGGGCGCTCTCCCGCACGTCCGGAGGGTCGTCCGGAGGCGCCTCGGCGGCGGTCGCCGCGGGGTACGTGCCGATCGCGATGGGGGGAGACGGCGGAGGCTCCACGCGAATGCCCGCGTCGTTCTGCCACCTCGTGGGGCTGAAGCCCAGCCGGCGTCTGATCGGCACGGCTCCGGGCGGTGACCGGTGGGGCCACAGCGTGCCGGGAGTGCTGACCCGCTCCGTCCGTGACACCGCGGTGATGATGGACATCCTCCGAGACGCCATGCCGGGAGACCTCGGACGCCGATTCGACCGAGGAGCCTTCACGAAGGCGCTGGACAGCGATCCTGCGCGGCTGCGCATCGGGGTCGTCACCAACGCGTCGTCGTCGGCGGCGCCGGTCGATCCGGAGGTGGATGCGGCCGTCGTGCGGGCCGCGGCGGTCTTCGCCGACCTCGGGCATCACGTCGAAGAGGCCTATCCTGCCGCGCTCATGTCGGAGGAGAACACCAGGTACTTCTTCGACGCGCTGAGCGTGACCGCGACCGCTTCGATCGATGCCCTCGGCGAGGAGCTCGGCGCGCCCATCCCGGAGGAGGAGCTCGATCCCGTCGTGCTGCACTGGCACCGGCGCGGCATGTCGATCTCGGGAATCGAGCTCGCGCGGGCGTTCGTCGGCATCGAGAAGCTGACGGCCGACCTCGCGCAGTGGTGGGACTCCGGCTTCGACCTGCTCCTCGCTCCGGTGTTCCCGGAGCCGCCCCGCCTGCTGGGCTGGCCGTGGGCGGATCCGAACGGCATCCAGGACTCCGTGGACGTGCTTCGTTTCACGGCGCCGTTCAACTCCTCGGGGCAGCCGGCGCTGGCGCTGCCGGTCGGGTTCGCGTCGTCGGGGGCGCCGGTGGGCGTGCAGATCGTCGGGGCGGTGGGCAGCGACGATCTGCTCCTCGCCGTCGGGCGCCAGTTCGAACGCGCGCGTCTCTGGGAGAACGAGCGGCCCGTGCTCGACGACGCCGTGCTCGCCCCGTACCGCGGTCCCGAACAAGTCGTGCGGCCGCGCGCAAGCTGAGCGCGACAACAGGCTGAGCGCGCCAGAAGGCGGTGCGTGAGAAGGCGGTGCGTTAGAAGGGCGGCGGATCGCCGCCGGGATCGGCGCTCGGGTCTGGCGGTGGGTCGCCGGGATCGGGGCCGTCGTGGGGCACGAAGTGCACGGTGGGGACCGGCGGCTCATCGATGTAGACGTGCCCGAGGGGTGACGTCCATTCGAGAACGCCGCCGCCCCGTTGTCGGACGGCCCAGGGCGTGAACTGCTTCATCGAGTGATGCCGTTGGCAGAGGCACTCGAGGTTGTGGATGCACGTGGGTCCGCCCTCGCAGTGGTCGATCGTGTGGTCGGCTTCGCATCTGATGGCGGGAACGCGGCAGCCGGGCCAACGGCAGTGACGATCGCGGGCGCGAAGGAACAGGCGTTGGGCAGGGGTGGCCAACCGCGTGTCTGCGTGCAGCACGGTGCCTGCGATCGGGGCGGTGACGACTCTGACCCAGTGGCGTCCCGCGGCGCCGGTCGCGTCGGCGAGCTTCCGGGTGGTGTCGGCGTCGATGGGGGAGCGTCCGACCAGGTCGGCGGGACGTTCATCGGCGCCCAGCAGTGTGAGCGCGGGGACCACGACCTGCACCGTGGCGCGGATCGCGCCCAACGTGCCCGGCCCGTCGTCGGAGCGGGTGGGATCGGCGCCGGGCTGGGCGGTCAGCAGCATGTCGGTGATGATGTCGGCGCGCACCTGATCGATCGTGCGGTCGTCGGACGCGACGAGTGCATCCTGGTCGTGATCTTCCGCTCGCCGGAACGCCGTGCCCGCGGCGCCCGCACCGGTGGCGTGGCCGGCGGTCGCCGCATCCGCCGCGGCCCGGGCCCTGAGGCGCTCCTTCGCCTGCGTTCGGGCGTCGATGATGGTGCGGCCCTGCTGGGTGACCCGATCGTGGATGCCTTCGATCAGCAGGGTCGGTCCGGTGAGGATGAGCCCGGACATGCCGTCGCCGACGGCGAAGGTGCGGACGCCGCGTTGCTCGCGGGCCTCTTGGTGCCGTTCGGTGAGAGTGCGGGGGTGCACGCTCTCGGCGAGGATGGCGAGCTCGTCGCGTAGCCGGCCCGCGCTCTTGTCGGGAGGGAGCGGTGTGCCCAGCTCGGTGATGAGGTGGACGTGGGCCTTGGTGATGTCGCCGGACTCGTATGCGGCGAGCGTCGCCGGGTAGTCCCGCACACGCGTCGCGGCGTCGCCGATCTGCCGTTGCAGGGAGCGGTCGGATGCCTTCGTCGCGGCGGCGATCTCGGCGGCGAGCCCGCGGAGCGCCATGTCGCGGCCCTTGCTGCTCGAGGCCTGCTTCTGCGCGAGATCGAAGGCCCGGGTGAGCGTGCGCCACCGCTGGGCGTCGACCGCCGCCGCTTGGCGGTTCAGCGATGCGACCTCGTGCACGATCTCGGACAGCGCCGCGGCATCGGCGTCGCTGAGCCCCTGGAACGTCTTGTCGTGCATCGTGCCCTCGATCTGTCGTAGGCAGCACGGCTGTGCTGCCTGACGCCGGGGCACTCGGCGGTTCGGCGGCCGGCGCGATTCCCGGAGAAGCTCGTTTCCGACCTGAGACGACTCTCTCACGGACCTCCGACATCGGACCGGCGTCGGCCGGTCTCATACGCCGAACGCGCGTTCGGGTGGAGCTGGCGTCTTCCGGATGCTGCCGTGCCGGCGCGGGACGGCAGCTCCTGAGCTCGCGCCTGTGACGCGGCGTCCGAGGCACGGTTCCCTCCTCTGGAACGAGGCCGAGACGCGTCCGGACGAGGGCGCCGTCGACGACGAAGATCGTGTGGACGTGCTCGCCCGGTCGCATGGCGTCGGCGGGGTCTTCGAGGCGGGCGCCGACGTCGACGGGACTGAAGCCGACACGCAGACGGCTCCGTGCGTCACCGGTCGGTCACCAGCACCCTCACGCTCTGCGACGCCGGCTCGAAGAGGAGCCGGAACGCCATCGGCGAGACATATGGCACAGCAGCAACCTGCGGTCGGCTGGTATCCGGCGCCGCACGCGCGACGGCGATCCTCACCTGGACGAGTTCGCGTTCGACGCCGCTGATGCGGGCGCCGAGCTCGGCCTCGGCCTGATCACACGCGTCGCGTCGGCCGAGCGACGCTTTGATGGCGACCTCCCAGATGCTGGCCGCGCTGAACATGAGCGTGAGCCGGGACGAGCCGATCGATCACCCGCAGCGGTTCGTCACGACACGCTCGCGGCGGTCCTCCCGAGGATCGTGTCGAGCACGCCGGCGTGGCCCGGAGCGTCGCCGATCCAGGCGACGTGCGCATCGGGGCGGAGGATCAGTGCGGCGCCCCGTGAGGGGCGCCCGAGCAGACCGTCGATCGTCTCGGTCTCGAGGGCGACCAGGCTCGTCGCCACTCCGGCTGAGCTCCCGGCGTCGACGAACCAGGCGGGATCGTGCTGGGGCCCGTGCAGCAGCGCGAGCCCGCCGCCCGGAGCGTCGACGAGTGCGCGTCCGTCGGGCAGGGACCGGTGCGGCACCTGCTTGCCGATCTCGGCGAACGGTGACGTGGAGAACCTCTCGGCCGCACCCGTGGCAGGCAGCACGGGGGAGTCCCGGTAGACGTAGCCGTGGGCGGCGATGCCGAGCGAGAGACGGGCGAGGTCGCGGCGGGAGATGTCCTCGAGGATGGCCGCGTCGCGGTCCGCGCCCTCGTAGCGCGCATACTCGGCCAGGCGGTGGGGGCCGCGCACGTCGACCTCTTCGACCAGCGCTCGGCTGATGCTCCAGCGCTCGGCCTCGAACGAGTCGAGCAGCGCCTCGCCGCCCCACCCCTGCAGGCGTGCCGCGAGCTTCCACCCGAGGTCGGCGCCGTCGGCGATGCCCTGCTGAAGACCCAGCGCGCCCGGGGGCGTCGCGTGGGCGGCGTCGCCCGCGAGGAACACGCGGCCCTCGCGCTGGCGTTCGGCGTAGAAGGCGTTGGCGCGCCACCGGCGCACGCCGGCCCACTCGATCTGCACGTCGCCGCGCACCGCGAGCCGCACCAGGGCGGCGGCATCGGTCAGGAGCGGCTCGACGTGAGGCGCCGCCTCCTCTATCTGGAGTGTCCAGCGACGCCCCGCATCCTGATGCAGCACATAGCCGAGGAGATCCTCGTTGATGACCCAGTACTGGTTGTGGTCGCCGAGGCCGTGCAGCTCGCCGAGCCCCGGCGCGATGAACTCCACGGTGTGGCGGGTCGCGAAGTGGCGATGCCCCTCGATGCCTATCCCGACGGCGGTGCGGGTGGGACTGTTCGCCCCCTCCGCGCCGACGGCGTACTGCGCGTGGACGGTCGAGGGGATGCCGGCCCCGTCGCGGACGACGACGCTCACGCCGCCCGCATCCTGGATCAGCTCGCCGTCGAAGGAGCACCCGTACAGGGTGGTGACGCTCGGCTCCTCGGCGATGGCCTCCCGCAGCACCGTCTCGAGCACGGAGGACGGCACGTTCTGCATGGTCGCCGGCGCCTGTGCCGCGTCGTCGCCACGGCCGCGCGGCCCGCGCACGTCGAGCACGCGATCGCACAGTCCGGTCGTGATCACGCTGGTGCGCGGCCATCCGGGCGGGACCGGCGCGCGGTCGCGGATCTCCTGCTCCACCCCGAGCGTTCGCATGATCGTCATGACGAGCGACGATGCTCCGCCGGCGCGCACGCCCGGGAGCGGCTCGTGGCCCTTGTCCACGAGCACGGTACGGATGCCGCGCCGTCCCAGAGCGAGCGCGAGGGTGGCGCCGGTGGGGCCGCCGCCGAGGATGACGACGTCGGTGTGCAGAGCGTCACTCACCGTAGATCTCCTCCAGGATCGAGGTGTCGAACAGCGACTCGTCTGCGGCGATGCCGCGCTTGTCGAGCGTCGCGAGAGTACGTTGGATGCCGTCCTCGGAGAGCCAGAAGATCCCCGGCGCGTCGCCGTCGGTCTCGAAGAGGGACACCTGCGCGGTGGCCTGCGCGAGCTGCTGATCCGGATCCAGCCCGTTGTCCTTTCCGTAGACGTTCACGGCGAGGCCGGCGGCCGCCTCGGGGTCGGCCAGCGCGTCGTTCCATCCCGCGATCTCCGCGCGCATGAACCGCACGATCGCGGCGCGCCTGACCGGGTCGGCGAGGGCGCTCTCGGTGACGATGTAGGTGAGGTCGAGCTCGTCGAAGTTGTTGTCGGCCATCGAGATCAGCACCGGCTCGATGCCCTGCGCCTCGAGCACGAGCGGCTGGCTGGTGGCGATGGTCATCATCGCGTCGACCTGCCCCGACAGCAGCGGCGCGGCATCCCCCTGGATCGAGACCAGTTCGACGGCATCGGGGTCGACGTCGTTCGCCTCCAGGAAGGCCTGCGCGACGGCGAAGTTGCTCGAGATGGCGCCGAGCTTCCTGCCCTCGAGATCTGCGACCGTCTCGATCGGATCGTCGGGAAGCGACATGATGACGGATGCGGAGTGCTGATAGCCGGCACCGATGATCTTCAGCTCGGCCCCTTCGGCGCGCGCCATGGCGTCGTTCGACGCGGACGAGATGCCGATGTCGGCGGTGCCCTGCGCCACGAGCGGGTCGATGGCGATGCCGACGCCGCCGGGGGTCATCGTGACGGTGAGGTTCTCGTCCTCGTAGTAGCCGTTCTCCTGCGCCATGTAGCTGCCGGCGAACTGCGCGTTCGCGATGAAACGCAGTTGCAGGCCGAGGTCGGCGTGGGCGGCGGAGGTCTCGGCGGCGGGCTCGGACGGCGTCGAGACGCAGGCGGTCAGGGCGAGCGCGGCGGCGATCGAGACCGCGGCGGTGCGGATCGCGCGCGAGGCGTTGCGGGGCATGGGTTCTCCTTGGATGGGGACGGGGATGCGGATGCGGGCAGGCGGATGGGGCCGGGGCCCTGGCGTCGCGGTGCGGCGAGGGCGGCCGGATGAGGCGGGCGGGTGTCAGAGGATGCGGCGTCGCGCGGCGGACTCGAGGGCGACGACGAGCGAGTAGATGCCCATCGAGACGATCGTGACGACGACCACTGCCGACCAGAGCGCGACGTACTTCGACTGGGAGGCTGACATGAGCACGAAGTAGCCGATCCCGCCGGGGCTGGCGAGCCACTCGGCGACCACGGCGCCCAGCAGCGCGCCGGTCGCGGTGATCCTCAGCGACTGGAACACGGCCGGCACGGCGTACACGGCCTTGATGCGGAGGGTGACGTCGGCGCGGCTGGCGTTGTAGGCCCGCGCGAGATCGGAGAGGTCGCGCGGTATCGCGTCGAGCGCGTTCATGACCGTCACCAGCGTCGGGAAGAACGAGAGCAGGGCGGTGAGGGCGACGACGGTCAGCAGCCCCGACCCGAAGGCCAGTGCGATCGCGGGGATCATGGCGAGCAGGGGGATGCTGCGTGCCAGCAGCACGGTCGGCATCGCCGCCTCGCGCAGGGCCGGCAGGGCGGAGAAGGCCGCCGCGGCGATCACGGCCGCGACGGTGCCGGCGCCCAGCCCCAGGGCGGCGTTTCCCAGCGTGGTCCAGAGGTATCCGAGCAGCTCGGCGGTGTGCGCGGCGGCGTCCGGCCCGAGCACCAGATAGTCGAGGACATCGAGCGGCGTCTTGCCGAGGTACGCGGAGATCCCGAAGACCCGCAGGCTTCCCCACCACAGTGCGCAGGCGACCACGAGGAACGCGAGCGAGCCGACGACCGCATCCCGCGCCGCGTGGGTCGACGACGTACGCGGCCCCTGCGCCGCGTACGAGACGGATGCCTCGGTCTGCCAGGGCAGCACGGCGCGCTGCAGCGCGGCCACGAGCGCGAACACGACCGCGGAGACGAGCGCGCAGGTGAGGCACAGAGCCCAGACCCGCGCGGCGTCGAGCTGTTCCTGCGCGGCGGTGATCGCGCCGCCCATGCCGCGGCCGACCATGAGGTACTCGCTCATCAGAGCGCCCACCATCGCGGCGGGGACGCCGAGGAGCAGGCCCGAGAACATCCCCGGCAGCCCGTAGGGGAGCTTCACGGCGAGCAGCTCGGTCAGTCGGCGCCCGCCGAACGCGTGATGCGCCTCGGTGACGCGGCCGTCGGGGTAGCGCATGCCGGTGAGCATGCCCACGAGAGTGGCGAAGAACACCCCGAGCGCGGCGAGGATCACGCCGGACAGGCTGCCCGGCGCGATGACGAGCAGGATCGGTGCGAGCGCGATCGTCGGGATGCAGTGCGCGACGACGGCCAGCCTCGAGACGAGGTCCTCCGCCGGGCGCCAGAGGCCCGCGCCGATGGCGAGCGCGATCGCGACGGCGTTTCCGGCGACGTAGCCGAGGGCCGCGGTCTGCAGCGTGATCGGCAGGTTGACCGCGATGACGCCGACGGCGTCGAGCCAGGCGGCGACGATCTGCGAGGGCGTGGGCAGCACGTAGGACGGAACGAGGCCGGCGGCGCCGGCCAGCTGCCACACGCCCAGCACGGCAGCGGTGCCGACCGCGCCCCAGACCGCGCGGCGGTCGACGCGGGCCTTCGCCGGCGGCCGGATGAGCGGCTGCGCGAGCGAGACGCTCATGCCACGCCCTCGAGGGCCGCGCGCTGGCTCGTGAAGAGCGTGCGCGAGACGCGGTCGACGATGTGGTGGAAGTCGTCGGTGGTCATCATCTCGGTGGTTCGGGGGCGAGGCAGGTCGACATCGATGATCTCGGCGACCCGCCCGGGCCGTGCGGACATGACGACGACCTGGTCGGCGAGGAAGACGGCCTCGGTGATCGAGTGGGTGACCAGCAGCGTGGTCACCCGCCGGGCGGCCCAGATGCGCTGCAGCTCCAGGTTCATCTTCTGCCTGGTGAACTCGTCGAGGGCGCCGAACGGCTCGTCGAGCAGCAGCACGTCCGGATGCACCGACAGCGCGCGGGCGATGGCGACGCGCTGGCGCATCCCACCGGACAGCTGGCCGGGCCGCGATCGCTCGAAGCCGGTCAGGCCGACGAGGTCGATGAGCGCGGTGAGGTCGCCGCGGTCGATGCTCGTGCGACCGCCGAGCTCGGACGGGAAGCGGATGTTGCCGAGCACCGAGCGCCACGGAAGCAGCGCCGGTTCCTGGAACGCGATGCCGAGCCGGCTGCTGGTGCGGATCTGCGACGGTGTCTGGCCGCCGACCGAGATCTCGCCGGTTGTCGGGGTCTCGATGTCGGCGATCATGCGCAGCACGGTGGACTTGCCGCATCCCGAGGGTCCGATGAGCGACGTGAAGGAGCCGGCCGGGATCGTCAGCGAGAAGTCGGAGACGGCGTCGGTGTAGGCGCCGCGCGCGGCGTCGTAGCGTTTGCCGAGGCCGCTGATCTCGATCTCGAGACCGGCGGGAGCCTCTGTGGATCGGTCGTGCATGGGCGTTCTCCCTCTGTCGTATCTCGACCGTAGGAGAGCGGTGGAATCATTTGCAACATGCTGTCACTTATTTAACCGGGGGGAAACGAGAGCGCAACGGCGGACGTCGTTTCGCGCCGGGTATCGGGTGGATCGGTGCACGTGATCCCGTCGTCGGGCAGCGCGGAATCGCGCTGTCAGCGGTCGAAGCCGCGGATGATGCGATCGAGCTTGGCGTCGAAGTTGCTGCGCGCCTCGGCGACGGTGAACGCGATGAGTGCATCCCGCACCCGGGGGTCGGCGCCGCGCGTGACGTCGTCGAGACGGCCGCGCATCTCCTGCCGCACCTCGTCCTCGCTGAGGGGGGAGCCGTCCTCGGCGCGACGGAAGTCGTACGCCTGGCGCGTGAGCTGCATGACGAGGTCGCTCAGCAGGATGGTCTCGTCGGGGGGGAGCCCGTGGTCGAGCAGCGCCGAGCGGAAGGAGTTGAGCGCTCGCAGGATGCCGTCGGGGCTGCGTCGCAGGCGTCCGGCCTCGGCGGCCATGCCGGGGTTGTCCCGGTAGAGGTCCATGACGGTGGCGGCGTAGTCGCGCACATGCTGTCGCCAGTCGCCGCCGGGCGCCGGCCATTCGGTGGCGTCGAAGACGCGGTCGATCGCGTCCGTGACGATGTCGTCCCGCCCGCCGACGTGTCGGTAAAGGGTCGAGTGCCGTACGCCCAGCGTCTCGGCGAGCGCTGTCATCGTGAGGTTCGACAGTCCCAGCGCGATGGCCGCGTCGACGACGGCGTCGCGGTCGACGAGGCGGGGACGGCCTCGCTCGCGGCGTTCGGTCGGGGCTGTCACTCGTCGTCCTCTCGTGTGCGCTGCGGAAGCGGCGCGCGTCCCAGGCTAACGCGTGCCCGCTCGGCTGCGGTCGGTCCCGCGAACGCGGGCGAGCGGGCCGAGCTGCACGACCTGGGCGTGCCGACCTACCTCACCGAGTTCGACTGCACCTACCACGAGGCCGTGGAAGGCGGGGCGACCTTCGCGATGCTCTTCGATGAGATCGAGGCGATCGTCGAGACCTCCCCGCACAGCGCAGCCCCCGTCGCGACGTATCTCCGCGTCAGCGACTCCGCGGACTCGTAGCGGCGAGCGGCGCCGGTCGGTCATCAGCGTCCTCGGCAGCGCATCGCTCGCGACGCCGAACCGGTGTGCGCTACGCTCTGCGAGACCGGCTCGAAGAGGAGCCGGAACGCCATCGGGGGGACATATGGCACAGCAGCACCCTGCGGCCGGCTGGTATCCGGCACCGCATGCGGGGGACGAGCTTCGTTACTGGGATGGGGAGCGTTGGCTCGACGACTCCCCGCCCGTCTCTGATGCGGCGGCGTCGGCCCCAGCGTCGGCGAAGGGGTCGTTCCTCCGGCGGACGATGTCGCTCAAGACGGCGACGATCATCGCGGCCTCGGCGTTCGTGGTCGGCATGCTGATCAGCGGATGGGGAGGCGCGTCCGGGACCGCCGCCTTGGAGGATCGCATCGACGCGTTGGAGTCGGAGGCGTTGGAGAACGCCGCTCTGGCCGGCGATGTCGAGGAGCTGGGAAAGGAACTGGAAGAGGTCGACGAGGCGAGGGATGCTGCGGCAGCGCGGGTCTCCGAGCTCGAGTCGGAGCTGGCCGCGGTGCGCACCGAGAGCGACGCGCGGCAGGCGCGGATCGTCGAGCTGGAGGCGGCTGCCGTCGTGGTGCCGGTGGTCGAGGAGCCGGCGGCTCCAGAAGCGCCCGCCGCGCCTCCGGCGGCGACGTACTACGAGAACTGCACCGCTGCGCGCGCCGCGGGCGCGGCGCCGGTGCGTCTCGGCGATCCCGGATACGCGCGCCATCTCGACCGTGACGGTGACGGCGTCGGCTGCGAGTAGCCGGGCCGCGCTGCCCGGGGGTCGCGCTGCCGGGGGTCGCGTCGCGTGATCGCACTGCCGGGCCGGATGCGGGGCTGGCCACGGTGCGTCTGCACGGGCCGTTCTTCCGTAGCCTGCTGTCTTCTCGTCGCGGGCCCGACGTCGCGGGGCACGCAGCCCGATGTTGCGCCGCGGCCCAGCTCCGCGGTATGGGCAGCCGAACTGTACGAGATGGGGAATTGTGCCCATCCTGCGGTCGGGTCGGGTCGGGTCGGGTCGGGTCCGCTCCGATGTGGACGATCTCGTGCACAACGGCGGGGATTCTCGGCGACATGCCGTGACCCCGACGGAAATCACGGCGCGTCGGGCAGCATCTCCGCCGTTGTGCACCGCAGGTGGTCGGGCGGAACGGATGTCGCGCCCCTTCGTCTCGTCGCTGTGCTCCTCGCTCAGGGACCGATGCGGGGGTTCCTCGCGCAGGGACCGGCGGGAAGACTCTCGGGTCAGCGTGCGGAGAGCAGATGCCGGGGCGGTCCTTCGATGCGGGCGACGGCGATCTTCACCTCGACGAGTTCGCGTTCGACACCGTCGATGCGGGCGCCGAGCTTGGTCTCAACCTCGCCGATGCGGGCGACGAGCTTGGCTTCGACGGTGTCGATGCGGCCGCCGAGTCTGTCGTGTTGCGCGTCGCTGCGTCGGATCATCCATCCGAACGCGCCGAAGAAGCCGAGCAGCATCGTGGCGGTGCTGATCACGATCGCGATGGTGTCGACGGACATGTACACCCTTCCATTCTGAGTCGGATGCAGCGATGCTGCCAGAGCCTCGGCCGAGGAGATCCCCGAGACCGCGGACGGTGGGCAGGACAGGCCGAGCGGTCTCTGTGGAGGAGCGGGCGCCGGAGGAGGGAGCGTCCGCCCGGGGGAGGAGTCGCCCCCTGGGGAGGAGCATCTGCGAGACATAGCACCGGCGGATCTCCGGGAGAAGTGGTTTCTCTCCCGCGCGATCGCGCCTACAGTGGGACGACCCCGGCGGCGATCCACCAGATGTGCCGGGCGGTGGAGCGGCGAGGAGATGTCGTGGACAACGCCCCGCAGCAGCGCGTCGACCTCCTCCCGCCCGGCGTCGAGCTGACGCTCGGGGCGGAGGAGGAGCTCCACCTCATAGATGTCGAGACGCGTCGGCTGTCGGCGCGGGCACCGGAGATCCTCGCGAAGCTGCCCGCCGATCAGTTCACCGCCGAGATCCAGCGCACGACCGTCGAGTTCATGACCGACCCCGTGTCGACGCTCGGCGGGCTGCGCGCGCAGCTGCTCGACCGTCGGCGCGTCCTGATCGAGGTCGCGGAGGCGGAAGGCCTCGCGCCCGCGGCGGTGGGAACCGCCCCCATGGCGGACGTCGACGACTTCGAGCTCACGTCGACCGGCCGCTACGCGCGGATGCAGGAGAACTACCGCCTCCTCGTCGATCAGCAGCTCATCTGCGGGACGCAGATCCACGTCGGCGTCTCCGACCGGGATCTCGCCGTGCAGATCATGCAGCGCGTCTCGAGGGACCTGCCGGTGCTGTGCGCGATGGCCGCGAGCTCGCCCTATCTCTCCGGCTCGGACACCGGATACTCCAGCATCCGCTCGATCATCTGGCAGCGCTGGCCGAGCGCAGGCTCGACCGGACGCCTCGAGAGCGCGGCCGCCTACGACGAGCTGCTCGCCGACCTCATCCGCAGCGGCGTCATCGCCGACGAGGCGATGGCGTATTTCGACGTGCGCCCCTCCTCGCACGCCCCGACGCTCGAGCTGCGCGTGCTCGACGCGTGCCCGATCGTCGACGACGCGGTGCTCATCGCGGGCCTGTTCCGCGCCGCGGTCCGCGAGGCGGCGCGCGAGATCGCGCAGGGCGTCACCTGGGCGCCTCTGCGCGAGCCCATCCACCGCGCCGCGATGTGGCAGGCCGCGCGGTCGGGTCTCACCGGCGACCTGCTCGATGACAGCGACCGGCCCCATCCCATCCCCGCCGCCGAGGCCGTGCGCGCCCTCGTCGAGCGGTTGACACCGGATCTCAAGGCGCTCGGCGACGTCGAAGAGGTGCGCCACCTCGCCGAATCCCTGCTGACGCGCGGCAACTCGGCCGACCGTCAGCGCGCCGCGTTCGCAGAGCACGGCAGTCTCGAGGACGTCGTCGACCAGGTGATCGCCGACACACGCGGCCCCGCTTCGGGTCCTGTCGTCGACGCGCCCGCGCTCCGTGGCTACGGGGTGCGCGCGGGCGACGAGGCCGTGGGGCCCGCGACGCGGTCGCGGCCTGCGTACGCGAAGCTGTTCGATCATCACCGGTCGCTGCGGGCGGGCGGGCGCGCCGAGCGCCTGGCGGCGGCCGCGAACTGGACGCGTGAGGCCGAGCTGACCTTCCGCCTCGAGGTCGGCGGCGACGTCGACGGAGAAGGCGAGGCGTTCGCCGTCGACCTCATGCCGCGCATCATCGCGCACCACGAGTGGACCGCGATCGAGAGGGGGCTCGTCCAGCGCGCCCGCGCGATCGAGTCCTTCCTCCGCGACGTCTACTCCGGGCAGCGCATCGCCCACAGCGGCATCATCACCCAGGACGCCATCGCGCGGACGGGCGCGTGGCGCGACGAGGCCAGGATGCTGCCGCCCGACGCGGTGCGGGCGCCGATCATGGGGTTCGACCTCGTCCGCGACGAGTTCCGCGGCTGGCGAGTGCTCGAGGACAACGTCCGTTCGCCGAGCGGTATCGCCTATGCGATCGCCGCGCGACGGCTGATGGACGCCGTCATGCCCGACGCCCCGCGACCAGAGGGACTCCTCGATCCCGAGAGCGCGATCGGGATGCTCGGCGACACCCTGCGGCTCGGCGATCCGGACGGACGCGTCGGCCTGCTGTCGGCGGGCGAGTCGAGCGGCGCATGGTTCGAGCATCGCCTGCTCGCTGAGGAGGCGGGCTTCCCGCTTCTCCTTCCCGCGGACGTGCGCGTGGTCGACGGACGCGTGACCGACGCCGCCGGGCTGCCGTTCGACGTGCTGTATCTGCGACTCGACGGTGAGCTCGCGGATCTCGTGACGGACGACGGCGTCGCGATCGGCCGCGAGATCCTCGAGGTCGCCGAGGCCGGCGGCATCCGCATCGCCAACGCGCCGGGCACCGGCGTCGCCGACGACAAGGCGATGTACTGCTACGTGCCGGAGTTCATCGGGTTCTATCTCGACGAGCGTCCCCTGCTCGACGCCGTGCCGACGTACCGGATCGCAGACGCCGCCGAGCGCCGCATCGTGCTCGAGAGGCTCGGCGAGCTCGTCACGAAGCCCGTCTACGGGCAGGGCGGTCGAGGCGTGCTCATCGGCCCGCATGCGACGGCCGCGGAGGTCGCGGAGCGCCGCGCCGCGATCGTGTCCGCGCCGACCGACTGGATCGCGCAGGAGCTGGTGCGCCTCTCGCGGCACCCCACGTGGGCGTCGGCGGGCGGCCTCGAGCCGCGCCGCGTCGACCTGCGCGTGTTCGCGTTCGTGACGGGGACGGGACCCGGCGACGTGCGGCTCGCCCCGCTCGGGCTCACGCGCTTCGCGCGGGCGTCGAGCATGATCGTCAACTCGTCGGCGGGCGGCGGCGCCAAGGACACCTGGATCATCGGCGAGCGGGCCGGCAGGAGAGGATGACGCATGTGCGGACTGGCGGGTGAGGTGCGCCTCGACGGGCGCAGCGCCGACATCGGCGCGGTGGCGGCGATGACGGGGTGCCTCGTGCACCGGGGGCCCGACGGCGACGGGCTGTGGGCGCGCGGCGGGGTCGCGCTCGGCCATCGCCGCCTGTCGATCATCGACCTGTCCGCGGCGGGCGGTCAGCCGCTCGTCGACAGTGCGCTGGGCCTCACGGTCGCGTTCAACGGCTGCATCTACAACTACAAGGAGCTGCGCGCCGAGCTCGCGGCATCCGGCCACGCGTTCTTCTCCACGTCCGACACGGAGGTCATCGGCAAGGCGTATGCCGAGTGGGGGACGGACTTCGTCGACCATCTGCTGGGCATGTTCGCGATCGTCATCGCCGAGCACGCGAGCGGCCGTGTCGTGATGGTGCGAGACCGCCTCGGCATCAAGCCGCTGTACGTGTCCGAGACGCGCGACCGCGTGCGGTTCGCCTCCACGCTCCCCGCACTCGTCGCGGCGGGCGACGTCGACACGTCGATCGACCGGGCGGCGCTCGCGTGCTACATGTCGTTCCACTCGATCGTGCCCGCGCCGCGCACGATCCTGAACGGTGTGAAGAAGCTGCCGCCCGCGACGATGCGCGTCATCGAGCCCGACGGCACGAGCGCCGAGCACGTGTACTGGCGGGCCGACTTCGTGCGCGATCCCGACCGCGCTGGCTGGAGCGGGCGCGACTGGGAGGAGGCGCTGCTCGCGAGCCTGCGCACCGCGGTCGACCGCCGGATGGTCGCCGACGTCCCGGTCGGCGTGCTGTTGTCGGGCGGCATCGACTCGAGCATCGTCGTCGCGCTCCTGGCCGAGGCCGGCCAGCGCGACCTGGCGACCTACAGCATCGGGTTCGAGGCGGCGGGCGGCGAGTCGGGCGACGAGTTCGAGTACTCGACGATCGTCGCCGAGCGGTTCGCGACCGACCACCACCGCATCCCGATCGGCGACGACCGACTGCTTCCCGCGATCGACGGCACGATCCGCGCGATGAGCGAGCCGATGGTCAGTCACGACTGCGTCGCGTTCTATCTCCTGAGCGAAGAGGTCTCGCGCTCGATCAAGGTCGTGCAGTCGGGTCAGGGCGCCGACGAGGTGCTCGGCGGCTACGACTGGTATCCGCCGCTTCGGGACGTGCCGCGCGGCGACGCCGTCGATGCGTATGCGTCGGTGTTCTTCGACCGGCGATGGGACGACATGCCGAACCTGCTCTCGCCGGAATGGATGCCGGATGAGGACGTGCCGACGCGGTTCGTGACCGAGCGGTTCGCGGAGCCGGGGGCGGAGACGACGGTGGATGCGGCGCTGCGCAACGACACGATGGTCAACCTCGTCGACGATCCGGTCAAGCGCGTCGACAACATGACGATGGCGTGGGGGCTCGAGGCACGCGTGCCGTTCCTGGATCACGAGTTCGTGGAGCTCGTCGCGACGATCCCTCCGGCGCTCAAGCTCGCCGACGGAGGCAAGGGCGTGCTCAAGCGGGCCGCGCGCGGTGTCGTGCCGGACGAGGTGATCGACCGGACGAAGGGATACTTCCCGGTGCCGGCGATCCGCCAGCTCGACGGCCCGTACCTCGAGAAGGTGCGGGGCGCCCTGACCGACCCGGCGGCGCGGCGGCGCGGGCTGTTCGTGCCGTCGACGGTCGACAGGCTCCTCGCCGACCCCAACACGACGCGGACGCGGCTCGGCTCGAACGCGCTGTGGCAGCTCGCCCTGCTCGAGCTGTGGCTGCAGGAGCACGGGGTCGGATGAGCACGCGGTACGCGTCCCGCGCGTGTCAGCGCGCTGATCGGCCGAAGGGGGCGATCGGATGAGCACGACCGAGGATCGCACGATCCCCCCGACGCTCGCGGAGCATGCCGACCGCCTCGTCGAGGCATGGAGCAGCTGGGGTCCCACGATGACCCCCGAGGCCGATCGTGTCGCGTTCATCAGCGATCGCGGCGGTCAGCCGTCGGTGTGGGTGCAGGTCGTTCCGGAGGAGGACGAGCTGCCGGAGGCCGTCGAGATCGCCTTCACGGACGACCCGGTGGTCGCCGTGTCGTGGTCCGCGGACTCAGCATGGCTCGCGTGCGCGGTCGCGACCGACGGCGGCGTGCGCCAGCAGGTGTGGGTCGTGCGTCCCGACGGCCGTGACGCGAGGCGGATCGCGGGCTCGGAGCACATCCACGCCGAGCTCGGCCCGTGGACGCGCAGCGGGCACCGCGTCGTCGTGACGATTCCGCCGGTCGAGCCCGGCGACGAGACGTACGCGTATCTCGCCGACCCGCTCACCGGCGAGCTGCACGCGCTCGCGACGGGGCAGCTCATCAGCGTGCTCGACCTGTCGGCCGAGGAGCGTCTCGCGGTCCTCCGCGACGGTCGGCGCGGTCGGCACTTCTGCGTCGGCGTCGACCGGCTGACCGACACCCACCGGCACCTCCTGCCCGCCACGGCGACCGGGACGACCGAGTCGGCGATCATCCGTCCCGCACCGCCCGGCGCGGAGCATCCGCTCACGACCTACCTCGTGACCGACATCGGCCGCGACCGTCGCCAGCTCGTCGCGGCGCCCCTCGGCCATGGGCCGGATGACCACGGCATGGCCGGGGAGGACGCCGCGGCCTACATCGCGGCGCGTCCCGACGCGGAGCTCGACGAGATCGACGCCGACGACGCGGGCGGCCTTCTCGTCCTCGTGTGGAACGTGGCGGGGGCGACCGAGCTGGAGCTCCTCGACCCCGCGACCGGCGAACGCGAGCGGATCGACGGCCTTCCCGGGACGATCGCGACCGACGTCGTCATGAGCCGCGACGGTCGCAGCATCCTCATCGCCGTCGAGAGCGCGCACCGTCCGCGCACACTCTGGAGGTTCGAGGTCGTCCGGCGCCGCTGGTCGCGGGTGACGACGGCGCCGGCGGTCGGGGTGGAGGACCTCGCCACGCCGAGTCTCGAGCGATTCCGGAGCGAGGACGGGCTCGAGATCACGGGCTGGCTGTATCGGGGCCATCCGGATGCGGCTCCGGATGCGGCGGGACGCGCACTCGTGTGGCTGCACGGCGGCCCGGAGGCTCAGGAGCGGCCGGGGTTCTCGGCGCAGCACCAGGCGTTCGTCGCGGCCGGCATCTCGGTGTTCGCGCTCAACGTGCGCGGCTCGTCGGGCTTCGGCCGCGAGTTCGTGCACGCCGACGAGGGCTCGAAGCGCGAGGGCGCCTTCGCGGACGTGCGGGCGGCTGCGGCGCACCTCGTCGCGCTGGGCATCGCGGAGCCGGGCCGGATCGCGGTCGGCGGACGCTCGTACGGCGGATACCTCACCCTCGCGCTGCTCGCCTTCTCCCCGGGGGTCTTCGCCGCCGGGATCGACGTCTGCGGCATGAGCGATCTGCGCACGTTCTACCGCGACACCGAGCCGTGGATCGCGGCGGCCGCGTATCCCAAGTACGGCCATCCGACCGCCGATCGCCGGCTGCTCAAGCGCCTGTCGCCGCTGCGCGAGGCCGACGCGATCGACGTGCCGCTGCTCGTCGTGCACGGCGAGCTCGACACCAACGTGCCGATCGGAGAGGCGCGGCAGATCGTGCGTGCGCTCCGGCGTCGGGGCCGGCCGGTCGAGTACCTGCAGCTGCAGGGAGAAGGCCATGAGTACCGCCGGCTCGAGTCGCGGCGGCGCCTCCTGCGCCGGATGCTCGCGTTCGCCGCATCCGCTCTGCCCGAGTAGCGGCGGGATCCGCCGGGGTCTTCGCCCGCCACGCTGCGCAGCCGTCTTCGCTGGGGCGGTTGATCCGCCTGCATGATCGACTACGTCACTTCGTCGATCTGATCCTGTCCGAACGCCGATGACATCTCTGCGATCTCGGCCTCTGTCACTCCGAGCCGGCGGGCGACATCCGGCCATGACGCGACTGCCGCGCCCACCTCGCAGGCGACGGTCATGGCTTCGCCCGCGGTGAGTTCGAACGCGTCTGCGACGGCGAGGAGATCGGCGATGCGGCGCTGGTCCGGGTCGGCGTCGGGGCTGATGCGCCGGGAACTGATGGTCGTGGCGCGAGACGGGTTGATGTCGAACGCGGGTGAGAGCGACCACTGCCCGTTGACGAGAAGGAACCCGTGGTTGCGCCAGTGGTCGTCGGCATTGCCGACGAGGACCGTAAGCGCGATCCTGCGGTAGAGCTGATGGAGGTTTCCTCTGACGTCGCCCGCGAGATCGGCCGTGGCATCCGCGAAGTCGACGTAGGTGAGGTTCGACCCGGACTTGTGGGTGCCCAGACCCATCGCGGTGTGGGCGGAGATGTACGGTACGCGATGTTCTTCCGTGCGGTCGAACCGCTCGGAGACCAGTACGGCCTTGCGGCCTTCTCCCGCTCCCAGCTGAAAGACCGGGACGTCGACGCCGGCATGTCGCGCGAGCGTCAGTGCGACGGCCTCCCATCGTTCCACGTCGATGTCGCCATCCTTGGAGTGCGGCAGTTTCGCGATCGCGAGGTGCCCGTCGGAGGTGAGGATGTTGGTCTTGGGCCGCGCCCCACCGGGGCTCGTTGCGATCCCGTTCAGGTAGGCGACGTCTTCGTCGGTGGCCTCGTGTCTTTCGTAGCGGCGCGCGGCCTCGAGGATTCGTGGGAGCTCGTGCATGTTGGCGACCGCATCGTCCTCGGAGAGCCAGGCGCCCGACGCCGGGTTCTGCAATCGCAGCGCTCCCATGCGCGTGGCATCCGACACACCGAGCAGGAAATCGAACTCTCCCAGGATGCGGGGACGCTCGCCCAGCCTGCGAGCCTCGCGCGTGTGCGCGGTCTGGACGATCCGTCGACCCCACTCATCGGGGGACACGTCGGCGAACGCCCCGAACATGGTGGCGCTCTCCGGCGTGAATGTACGCCCAGGCCGCAGGGGAAGATCCGGCGACAGCGCGTAGCCGTCCGTCAAGAACTGCGGGTCGTACTCGAATGAGGCACCGGCGAGAGTGCGACCCATGAAGGATGGCCGCAGCGTGCCGGCACGTCGCGGCTCATGCCGGTCGTGGCTGTAGACGTCGATCCGGGGAGGCGTGTTCATAGCTCGCCTCCGCCGTTGATGATGTCGTCGATGCGCGCACGCGCCGCTTCGCTGTTGTACGGGTTCGCGCCGCGAAGGATCGCGTCGGTGATCCCGAGGGCTGCGAGGACGGCGAAGACGCTGTCGAGGCGCGCTGTGCCCGTTCCGTGCTCGATGTTGCGCAGCGTCTCCCGAGTGATCGAGGCCCGCTCGGCGACTTGCGTGGCGCTGAGCCCATTCACTCGCCGCCAGCGTCGCAGATGCTCGCCGAACTCACGGAGGTCACGTTGCCGCTGTCGCGAACTTCGTCGCACCATACGATCCTCCTGATAGCTATACCTGCCATAATTGCATATTTCTGGTAGGTATAGCTATCAGTACTCCGGCGTCAGTGGACGGGCGGCGGATCTGGGCGTACCCGCGTAGTCGCCGCCGTCGCTCGGCTGATCGCCGTCGCCGGGGCGGTCGCGCGCGCCGGTACCGATGCCTCGGCCGTCCGCGTGGGCAGCACGTCGGAGTTCGTCTCAGCGGCCCGAGCCCACGGTGAGCCCGTCGACGAGCGAGCGCTGAGCGAGAATCGTGATCAGCACGACCGGCAGTGCGGCGAGCACCCCCGACGCCATGACGGCGTTCCAGGCATCGGCCTCCGCACCCATGTAGCGGTAGATGCCGATGGTGACGGTGCGCACCGAGGAGCTCGTGGACATCGTGATGGCGAAGATGAGGTCGCTCCACGCGTAGAGGAACGAGAACAGCGCTGCGGTGATGACCGAGTTCTTGCTCAGCGGGAGAACGATCGAGACGAAGGCGCGCCAGGTCCCCGCTCCGTCTAGTCGCACGGCCTCGAAGATCTCCTCCGGGATCCCTCGCATGAACGAGCGCAGGATCAGGATGGCGAACGGCACGGCCAGAGTCGTGTCGGCGAGGATGATCGCGAGGTGGGTGTTGAGGATCCCCAGTCGGGCGAACGCCGAGTACATCCCGGTCGCGAGCACGATCCCGGGGATGATCTGCGCGATGAACACCGTCACGAGCACCGCGTCGACGATGCGGGTGCGCAGTCTGCTCAGCGCGTACGCGCCCGGCAGCGCCACGGCGAGCGTGAACACCGTCGTGCCGACGGCCACGGTGAAACTCGTGACGATGTTCGGCAGCTGCTCGGAGAACGCGCGCGCGTAGCCCTCCAGCGAGAAGTCAAGGGGAAGCCAGGTGACGGTCGCCGAGTTCACGCCATCCTGCAGGGACGCGTTGACCAGCCAGTAGATGGGGAAGAGGAAGACGGCGAGCAGAACTGTGGAGACGACCGTGACGCTCATGCGTACCCGGCGTTCGCGGCCGGGTCGTGCGACGGCGATGCTCATGACGCCTCCTCGGAACGACGGTTGACGAAGGCATAGGCGATCGCGAAGACGAGGGTGAGGAGGATGAGGATGTTGCCGATGGCGGCGCCCTCGCCGAAGTCGAAGTTGGCGAACGACGCCTGGTAGGCGAGCATCGCGAGCGTCTGCGTCGAGTTGGCCGGGCCGCCGCCGGTGAGGATCAGGATGAGATCGAGCACCTTCAGAGTGAGCACGAGCCCGAGCACGGTGACCACCAGCAGCAGACCGCGCAGGCTCGGCAAGGTGATGTGCCAGAACCGGCGCAACGACCCCGCCCCGTCGAGGGCGGCCGCCTCGTGCAGCTCGGGTGGCACGTCTCTGAGCCCAGACGCGAGGATGACGATGTTGAAGGGGAGCCCCGCCCAGATGTTGATGAGGATGATGGCCCAGATCGCCGTTGCCGGGTCGGTGAGCCAGAGGGGATTGGCGATGCCGAAGAGCGCGGCGACGTCGCCGAGCGCGCCACCCTCGGCCAGGATCCACTTCCAGATGGTCGCGGTGATGACGAAGGGGAACAGCCAGGGCAGCAGCACGAGGGCCGACATGACCCGGGAGCCGTAGGGGCGCTTCGCGAGCAGCAACGCGCCGCCCATGCCGAGGATGATCTGGAATGCGACCGAGACGAACGTGAACAGCAGCGTGTTCCAGAGGGCGCGGCTGAAGATCTTGTCCTGGAGGACGGTGATGTAGTTGTCGAGGCCGACGAACGGAGCCTCGCCGGTGATGAAGCTGCGCGAGCCGTACTCGGTGAAGCTCATGTAGACGTTGAGCGCGAGCGGGTAGCCGAAGAAGAGGATCAGGTAGATGAGTGCGGGCAGCAGGAAGACGAGTAGCGCGAGCCGCTCGCCGCTCATGCGGCGGCGAGAGCGCAGCGCGGCGGTGGCCTGTGGTGTGGCGGCCGGACGTGGTGTGGCGAGTGTGGTCATGTTCTGATCCGGGAGGACCGACGGGGAGGCCGGCGCGCGGCCGTCCTCCCCATGCCGGTCCTACTCTCCGAGGCTCGCGACGGCCTCTTCGGGGGTCGCCGAACCGGTGACGACCAGCTGGACGAGGTTGTCCAGCTCGAGGGCGATGTCGGTCCATTCGTTGCCGAGCTCGGCGGTGCGGTTGTAGGCGGCGTCAAGGTCCTCGGCGAAGGCGGCGACCTCGGGCCGTTCGGCGAAGTAGATCTCCTGCGCTTCCGTCGAGGCGGGAGTGCGGTAGGTCGCCTCGGACATGGCGACCTGGTTGTCGACGCTGGTCATGCACTCGACGATGCTTGCTGCCGCCTCCTGGGTGGGCTCGTCTCCGGTCGCCGGCACCGTCCACAGCTCGCCGCCCAGAACGGTGCGCGAGGAGGTGCCCTCGGAAAGCACCGGGATCGGCACGGTGCCCGCGTCGATCCCGGCCTCCTCGATCTGCGGGATGCTGAAGTCCTGGCTGAGCATCATCGCCGCGCCGCCCGCGCTGAAGACGTCGTTCGCGTCCCATCCGAGGGTCACCATGCTCGTGGAAAGCGCTCCGGCGTCGACGAGGTCCTTGTAGAGCTGGAGCGCGTCCACGGTGCTCTGCGTCTGCAGGTCCGCCGGATCCCCGCCGGCGTTGAGGAGGAAGGGCAGGAACATGTACGAGCCGACCCCGGTGATGCCGGCGATGGTGATGCCGTAGCGATCGTCCGTGGTCAGTGCCGTCGCGGCGCTCACGAGCTCGGCGAAGGTCGTCGGCGGCTCGAGTCCGGCGTCGTCGAGCATCTCGGCGTTGTAGTAGAGCACGAGGGAGTTGAAATGCGGGGAGAGGCCGTACGTCGTGCCGTCGACGACGCCCATCGAGGCGACGGTCTCAGCCTGTCCTTGCGCGGTCAGGCCGTAGCCGGACAGGTCGCTGAGGATGCCTGCGGAGGACAGTTCGGGGATGTCCGCGCCATCGACGTAGAGCACGTCGGGAAGGTTGTTGCTCGCGCCCGCCTGGAGCAGCTGCGAGACGATCTCGCCGGCGTCGATGGTCTCCTGAACTATCGTCGCGTCGATCTCAGCGGCGCAGGACTCGAGCTGGGCGAGGGCGGTCGAATGGAAGGGCTCGTAAGGGAGGCTGTCCCAGACAGTGAGGGTGACGGAACCGGCGGAGGCCTCGGAGCCGGCTGGAGCGCAGCCGGCGAGAGCGATGGCTGCGGCGGCAGTGGCGGCGACTGCACCCAGCGGACGGTGGTGTCTCATGGTCACGGACTCCTCGGATCGGGTGGTGGATGCCGATCACGGTAGGGGAGGAGATTGAACAATCTCGACTCGAAGTAGATTTTTTAATCTACTGTTTACAGCGCCTCGGGGTCGGGACCCGTCGTGTGCGCGGGGGGAGGGGCGACGAGCTGCAGGAACGTCTCCAGGTGTGCGGGGATCGACACCGTGCGGTCGTAGAGCCACTGGAGCTGCACCCCGTCGCTCACCGAGACGTAGAGGTGCGCGAGCTTGTCCGGGGCGATGTCGCCTCTGACGGTGCCCTCGCGCTGCCTGGCGGCGAACTCGGCCGTCATCGTCGCGAACAGCTCCTCGTACCGGTCGCGGAAGGTCTCGTGAGCGGGATGCTGCCCGTCGGTGGCGTTGGCCAGCACCACCGAGTAGACCTCGATGACGCCGGGGACCGACTGGTTGTAGGTCGCGAGCCGGGGGAAGCCGTCGATGAGCCCTTTGTCGAGCGCGAGCAATCGCCGGTTGATGTCGTCGCGCCAGCGGACGACCTCGGCGAAGAGGATCTCCTTCGAGGGGAAGTAGTACAGCAGGGTCTGCCGGGAGACGCCGGCGGCGGCGGCGATCTCGGCGAGGGATGCCGAGGCGAACGAGTCGTTGCTGAAGGCGTCGAGGGTGGCCTGCAGCAGCTCTTCGCGTTTGGCGCGCCCCTTCGCGTATCGACCGTCGCTCATACGGCAAGTCTAATCTCGGCTTGCTAAATCTTTACTAACAGTAAATATTGTTACGCATGGTGCATGCGCAAGGAGAGCCGATGTCGGCCGGGCCCCTGTCCTCCCTTCTCGATCCGACCGAGAAGGTCGCGGTGCTCACGGGGGCGTCGGTGTGGCGCACGCTCGGGGTCGAGCGGGTGGGCCTGCGCTCGATGGTGCTCTCCGACGGTCCGAGCGGTGTCCGTGGCGAGCTGTGGGACGAGCGCCTGCCCTCGCTCGCGCTGCCGTCGTCGACTGCGCTTGCGGCGACCTGGGACCTCGGGCTGGCGCGCGAGTACGGCGAGATCATCGGCCGCGAGGCGCTGCGTCACGCCGTCGACGTGGTGCTGGGGCCGACGCTGAACCTCCAGCGCAGCCCACTCGGCGGGCGGCACTTCGAAGCCTTCAGCGAGGACCCGTATCTGACCGGTGCGTTGGCGGTCGCCTACGTGCGCGGGCTGCAGTCGTATGCTGTCGCGGCGTGCCCCAAGCACTTCGTCGGCAACGAGAGCGAGACCGCGCGCTTCACGATGAACTCGGTGATCGACGAGCGCACGCTGCGCGAGCTCTATCTCTCTCCCTTCGAGGCCGCGGTCGGAGACGGCGGCGCGTGGATGGTCATGAGCGCATACAACTCGGTCAACGGGACGACCTGCTCGGAGAGCGATCTTCTGACGGACCCGCTCAAGAGCGAATGGGGCTTCGACGGCGTCGTCGTGAGCGACTGGGGCGGTGTGCGTCACCTCAGAAGCGCGCGCACCGGGCAGGACCTGGTGTTCCCGGGACCGGTGAGCCCGTGGTCGAAGGGGCTGGCCGCCGCGCTCGAGCGCGGCGAGGTGGATGCGGCGCACATCGACGACAAGGTCGACCGTCTCGGACGGCTGGCAGGGCGGGTGGGCGCCCTCGGCGAGGAGCCGGAACGCCTCGACCTCACGGAGCTCGACGAAGACCGGGCGAGCGCCGTCGTGGTGGCGGGCGAGTCGCTCGTGCTGCTCTCCAACGACGGGACGCTGCCGATCGACGGGGCGCGGCTCGGCTCGCTCGCGGTGATCGGCGAGGCCGCGCAGCGTGTCAGGGCGCAGGGCGGGGGGAGCGCGGCGGTCATGACGACGTCCGTGCTCTCCCCGCTCGAGGCGCTGCGCGATGCGTTGCCGGCCACCGACCTGCGCGTCGTGCTCGGAGCGACCTCCGCCAGCGGCATCACACCCCTCGCGCTCGACGCCATTGCGCACCCCCGGGACGGCGAGCCGGGCGCACGGGTCGTCTTCACACGCGGCGACGACGTGGTTCTGGAGGAACATCGGCTGGCGACATCCCTGTTCTGGAGCGGGACCGCTCCGACCGACCGCGCCGACCTCGTCACCGTGGAGACCGTGCTCACCCCGGAGCGGACCGAGCGCGTCGACCTCGGCTTCGCGCTCGACGGGACGGGGCGCCTCTTCGTCGACGGCGAGCTCTTCCTCGAGCGCGAGCTGCGGGCGTTCGACAGCGGCGGGATGGCGATCGGGTTCCTCGCGCCCGAGACGGCCACCGCCGAGATCGATCTCATCGCGGGCAGGCCGGTGCGGCTGCGGCTGGAGTACGAGTTCCTCGAACCGGACGAGCAGTTCGCCGGCTCCATCTCCGTCTTCCTCGGGATGCGGCCGGCGGAGCGGTCGAAGGAGGCGCTCATCGCCGAGGCGGTCGCCGCAGCCCAGGACTCCGACATCGCGCTGGTCGTCGTGGGGACGAACGAGCGTTCCGAGTCGGAGGGCGTCGACCGCGCCGATCTGCGCCTGCCCGGGTGGCAGGACGAGCTCGTCGAGGCGGTCGCCGCGGTGAATCCGCGGACGGTCGTCGTCGTCAACGCGGGCTCGCCCGTGGCGACGCCGTGGCGCGACGAGGTCGCCGCGATCCTCGTGGCCTGGTTCCCCGGCGAGGTCGGCTCCCGCGCGATCGCGGACGCCGTGCTCGGGACGATCGAGCCGGGCGGGCGTCTTCCGACGACCTGGCCGTCCTCGACCGAGCAGGAGCCGGTGCTGCCGGTGACGCCGGTCGAGGGGGCGGTGGTGTACCGGGAGGGCATCCACGTCGGCCATCGGGGCTGGCTCCGGGACGGCGCGACGCCCGCGTACTGGTTCGGGCACGGCCTCGGCTACACCACGTGGGAGTTCGAGCTGGTCGGCATCGAGGTGCCGGGCTCGGACGGCGACGGGGCGGTGCGGGTGCGGGTGCGCAACACCGGGCTGCGGGCAGGAAAGGCGGTGCCGCAGATCTACCTCTCGCGGGAGGACTCGGCCGTCGAGCGGCCCGTCCGGTGGCTCGCGGGTTTCGCTGCGGTGCGTCTGGCCGCCGGCGCGGAAGCGGAGGTGGTCATTCCGATGGCTGTCCGCAGGCTCGCCCACTGGGACGGCGGCTGGCACGTGGAACCGGGCCGGTTCACGGTTCATCTGGGCGAGTCGGTCGTGGTCGAACACGCGAGGGCCGTGCTCGAGGCGCCCTGAGGCCGCAGGGGGCGCGGGGTCGTCACATCCGGCCGACCCCGTGCAACAATGGCGGGGATTCCTGGCGACGCTTCGTGAGCGGGAAGAAGCGGCCGGAGGAAGGCGATCTGCCGGGCGACGGCCGATCCCGCCGGAAGCTGCCGTCGCCCGGGCGGTCACGCGCGCTGGCAGCGGTACCCGGGTCGTTCGCGTGGCGGCGCTGCCCGAGAGATTATCGCGGCATCGTCGCTGCACGTCTGCGGGCGCCCCGTGGGATGGCGGAGGCCGGTCGCGGAGCGAGCGCAACGAGGCGAAACGCGAGGACTGCCGAGTCAGCGTGCGGAGAGTAGATGCCGGGGTGGTCCTTCGATGCGGGCGACGGCGATCTTCACCTCGACGAGCTCGCGTTCGACACCGCCGATGCGGGCGTCGACCTTGTCGATGCGGGCGCCGAGCTTCTCTTCGACGCCGTCGATCCGCGCGCTGAGCTTCTCTTCGACGCCGTCGATGCGCGCGCTGAGCTTCTCTTCGACGCCGTCGATCCGGGCGCCGAGCCTCTGCTCGACCCCGTCAATGCGTCGGATCATCCACCCGAACGCACCGAAGAAACCGAGCAGCAGTGTGGCGGCGCTGATCACGGTCGCGATCGTGTCGACGGACATGTACACCCTCCCATTGTGAGCCGGATGCAGCGATGCTGCCAGATCCTCGGTCCAGGAAGACTCCAGAAACTGTTGCAGGTGGGTATGACAGGCCGGGTTGCTTCTAGGGAGGAGCGGTCGGTCGGAAGAATCGGCTGAGCGGCATCCGCGCCGGGCGACGGCAGAGCCCGTTCGAACCCGCCGTCCCTGGGCGGATCGCCGTCGCCCGGCTCGTCGATCGCCGCCGGGCATCACCGCAGCCGCGTACCGCCTTGAAGATCTCCACCGGAGTCCTCCGCCTCCACGAGCGCAGGGTCAGGATGATGACCGGCACGGTCAGAGCCCCGTCGCCGTGCGAGCACGGTCGATACGCTGACCGGATGCGTCCCCCTGCGTCTGTGCTCCTGATCGTTCCGGTCGCCGTGCTGGTCGGATGCAGCACGCCCGACCCGGAAGCATCCGCGCCCACACCGACGCAGACGATCACCGCGTCGCCCCAGAGCTCGCCGACGCTGTCACCGACTTCTGACCCGGTCGTCGCGCCGACGTGCGAGGAGTTGGCTGATCCCGAGCTGGTGACGAGCCTCGCAGAGTCGGGTTACGTTCCTACGGCATCACCGTTCGAGATCGGTGATGTCACGCTCGACCCGGGAGTGCAATGCACGTGGGTCATCCCCGATTCCGGAACCGACGCGCACGTGCTGCAGGCATGGGGCGTGATCACAGACGCGCAGGCGCAGGTGGCGATCGATGCTCTGGTGGGCGAAGGATGGGTGACCGAGCCCGGCGAAGAGGGCACGTACGTCACATTTCCAGGTGGCGGCGTGCAGTCGGATGCCGAGGGCTACTACACGACCTATCTGTTCGGCGACGGCTGGGTCACACTGTCGGATGTGAAGGCCGGTCTTGCCGAGATCGTGCGCCCGGTCTCCTGAGCGGCCTCGACGACGCCGAGACCGTTGAGTGCAGCTCACCATCGCGTTGTGGACGGCTCTGTCCCCTCCGCACGGATCGGATCGGCTGAGCTGTCCGGGTCGGACCGGCGAGGAATGTGTGCCGTGCTCGGATGCGGAGGCGCGTCGGGATTGTCATGCGGGGTCGTCGCGATGCTCGGCCACCAGGGCACCGCGAACTCGCTGCGATCGGGCCTCGCCCGCGCCTCGGCCGCCGGAAGGCGTCGTGACAGCGCCCTTCATCTGCCGTTCAGCATCTCGACCAACTGGCCGAGTCCGATCACGGTGACGCCGTTGACCTTGTAGGGCTCTTCGTCGCTGTCCGGGTGGACGAGATATGTGTCCGGCTGCCCGAGGTCGTCGCGCGAGCGCAGCAGAGAGGCGCTCGCCTCGGGCGCCGTCGATCGCTTCACCTCGATCGCGAGCGCGGGGCTGCCGCCTCGTCCGAGTACGAGATCGACCTCGTCGCCCCTTGCCGTGCGGTAGTGGTACGGGCGAAAGTCGGGGCCCGCGGCGGAGATGAGGTTCTCGAGCGCGAAGCTCTCGTAGCTGTGACCGGCGACCGGGTGGCTGAGCACGTCGTCGAGGGCCTCGAGGCGTCTTCGTGACGCGTTTGCCGATGTTGACGTGCCACGATGGCAGGCGTCGCACGGGGTGCAGGTCGGCGAGGATCGAGGTAGCGGTCGACGGTCTGGCCGTTGATCGCGAGCGCCTGGGCGAGCGATGACGCGTTCAGCAGGCTGCCGCTGGTGTGCGCGACCATCGTCCACAGGCGTCGTAGCGTCTCGGACGGGATGCGGGGTGCGAACAGCGGGACGTCTCGTTCCAGGTAGGAGCGCACGATGTCCATGCGCCAGGTCAGCGATGCGGCGTCCGTCGCCGTGAGCAGGCTGTCGGGGTAGCCGCCGCGCAACCATAGCTGATCGACGTCGATGCCGGCGGACGCGGCCTCGTCGATGCGCACGCCGGTCAGCTCGAGATGTGAGACCCGCCCGGCGAGGCTTTCGGTCGAGCCGACGAGGTCGAGCGAGGCTGAGCCGAGCAGGAGGAACTGGCCGGAGCGATGGCCGGCGCGGCGGTTGTCGTCGATGACGCCACGCAGTACCTCGAACAGCGCGGGATCTCGTTGTGCCTCATCGATCACCACCAGTCGCGGCGCTTGAGTGCGCAGGTATGCGCCGGGGTCGGCGAGTCGGCGTCGGTGTGCGGGGTTCTCGAGGTCGAGGTAGACGGCGCCGGCCGCCCACTCGTCGGCGATGTCGCGCGCGAGCGTCGTCTTGCCCACCTGACGGGGACCGAGCAGCAGGACAGCCGCGCTGTCCGCGAGCCGCTCGACGATGATCGGTTCAACGGTGCGTTCAATTCGCATGGCGCAAATCCACCAGCAGGATTGAAATTTACACCTCTCTCCGCTCACCCGCGCCCGCTCATCCGCGCCCGTCGCTCGTCGGTGAGGCGCACCGAGAGGATGGCGACCCGTTCCGGCCGCAGGGCATCGACGAGGGTGGCGAGCACATCGAAGGGCATCGTGGCCAGGGCGGCGGCGAACGCGATCCAGGCGACGTCCCAGCCGGCGCTGGTCAGCGAGAGCGAGGGGACCGCGGCGAAGATGGCGACGGCGGCGATCACCAGGCGTGCCAGCGCTCCCGTCAGCGCGCGGACGCGACTCAGCGCCTCGCGCGCCTGTCGGCGGTGAGAAAGCGGATGGTGCCGAACAGCGGCGCTGCGCCGTTGCGTGCCAGCGCGGCGATCCGCGGTGGCACCGACAGCCGCGTACGCTCGGCGGGTCGGCCGGATCCGAGCCATCCGGTGCTGTCCAGCTCGGTGTCGAGCTGCAGCCAGTCGGCATCGTTGGCGTCGGCGATGGCGACGAGATAGGCGGTGTTGCACCAGGCCCGCACCTGCTCGATGCCGGAGTCGTCGGGGTGCGCTCGTCGTGCTCGGTGGGGTGACGTTCGCGGGTGGGAGCGCGGCGCAGGCGGCGGTCTACAGCTGTGGCCCCAGCTGCTACACCGACGACCCCAACTGGAAGCCCGGCCAGAAGCGCTCCCAGTATTGACGCCGAAGGCTTCCGTAGTCCTGGCGGCCACCGATCTACGACGCGCCCCTCCCTGCCCGAAGGTGGGAAGGGGCGCGTCGTGTCGCGAGGTGCGTCTGGCCTAGGGACGCACCCCGGACACACCGGACGATATCGGCGATCACCGACAGACGGATGCGAGACTCGCCGTGCCCACGGATGCTCCTGCCGTGTCGTCCGATCGGCCGTCGGCCGTGACCCCGCTCGCTGTTGTCCTGCTGTTACTGCTGGTCCATCGTGCGTGCGCGGAGGAACGCGACGAGCACGATCCCGGCGAGCAGCAGTGCGACCGCGCCTCCGACGAACGGAGTGATGTCGCTCATACCGGTGGCCGGAAGCGATCCCGAGCCGCCGTCACCGCCGCCGGGGCGCGCCGGAGCGGGAGCGCCCGTGGGGCCCGCTGTCGTTCAGCCTTGCGAAGCCTCGTAGGAGACTTCGACGCGGCGGCCGCCTGTGGGATATCCGAGGCGAGGTCGGCGACTGCCAGGTCATTGCGTGTCGGCAACGCAAGAGACGGGCACCTGGGAGAAGCTCGGCAGACCGTCGCCGAGAATCCGGTGTCTGCCGCGGAACGGACCAGGACGAGACGCTCGGACGCACGCGGTCAGATCCCGGCCCAGCGTGAGACCGGCCAGAACACGAACCGCGCCGCACCGACGACGCCGTCGCGGGTCGCCCACCGCCAGCAGTCCGTGACAGTGCCGTCGCCGCGGCAGAACGAAGCGGAGTCGGAGGAACCGGAGCGGTTGTCGCCGAGCACGAGGTACGCGCCCTGCGGCACGGTGACCTCGTCGAAGCAGCGGAGGGAGCGTGGTGTCGACGTGCAGTCGACCTCGCCGGAGACGAAGGGAAAGTCGTTCTCCACGTACGGCTCGTCCAGCGCGACGCCGTCGACGACAACGCGTCCGCCGGCATCGCAACAGCTCACGACCTGCTCCGCTCCGGCGATCACCCTTTTCACGAGCGTGTGAGGTCCGGAAGGCCCGAAGCCCGTGACCTCGCCGAGCCAGCGGAGAGTGGCGCGGAACGGATCTGCTCCCGACGTGGGCGCGCCGTCCCAGGCCATGTCGGCGTCGAACACGATCACGTCGTGCATCTCCGGATCCTGCAGCAAGTAGGCCAGCCGGTCGACGAGCACGCGGTCGCCCGGTTCGAGCGTGCCCGCCATAGAGCTGCTCGGCACCGCATACGGCTTCGCCACGAAGAGCAGCACGAGCCCGCACACGACGAACGCGGCCACCAGGTGAAGCCAGGTGTTTCGTACGATCCGTCGCCATCGAGACGGCGAGCCGTGCTCGACGCTCGCGATCATCGCGGCACCTGTCCCGGTCGTCGTGTCGTTCGGTGGCTCCTCCTATATCGTCTGGAGAAGGGACTCCTCTTATATATAGAGAAGGGACTCCTCTTATACGGGTTCCAGAAGGAGCGATCGTGAGCGTGGAGCTGATGCGGCAGGACGCGATCGAGCTTCTGCACGCCTGGGTCCAGCGCGTCGCCGACGACGCCGGAGTGCGGGTGATCTTCATCAAGGGTCTGAGCCTCGAGCATCACGGACTTCGACAGGGGCGGATCCCCGCCGACGTGGATGCATGGGTGGATCCGGCGGAGTTCACGCGGTTCTGTGCGCTGCTCGAGGCGCGTGGTTGGCGCAGCCGCACCCACTCGATCGTGTCGGCTCGCCGGCGGGCGCACTCCGCGACCTACATCCACGGGGAGTGGCCGTGCGACATCGACTTGCACTTCCGCTTCCCCGGATTCGTCGAGGACGACGCGAAAGTCTTCGAGGAACTGTGGGGGCGGACCGAGTCGATGCCTGCCGCGCACCATTCGTGCATCGTTCCGGATCTGCTGTCGAGCATGGCGATCGTCGCGCTCCACGCGCTCCGCAACCGGGCGAGCGCAGAGTCTCGCCGGGCCGACCTCGACGCCGTCCGTGCCCAGATGCTCACTCCCGAGCAGAAGACGGCGTTCGCCCTCTTGGCGCAGCGGACGGGGTGCGATCAGACGCTGGCCGCCGTGCTCGAAGAGCTGGAGGTACCGCGATCGCCCGCGGACGTGCGCGGAGACCTGGCACGCCTCGAGCTCGATGAATGGCATCGCGAGACGCAGGCCCGGTCGCTCTTGCTGCACAGGTGGCGACTCACCTTCGCGATGGCACCCGTGAGTCGCTGGCCGCGCCTGGCTCGCGCGGCGCTGTGGCCGTCGCGAGAGCAGCTCGCCGCGATGAATCCGGAGACCACTGACTCCATGAGCGCTCGGGCGGGTGCCCGCATCTCGCGGTGGGGCCGCGGCGTTCGTGCGCTGCTCGGACTCTTGCGCAGACGATAGGCCGTCGTTGCCGAAGCCGCCCGCGACCGTCAGAGGATTCCCGCGTTCACCGGAACGCTGATCACCGTCGACGCCGTGAGGGTCCTCGAGGCGAAAGCGAGGGTCAGTGTGACGGGGAAGGACGCGAGAGCGGACACGGTGATGCCCGAGTTCGTTCCCGAGAGGCCGAACTCGATCGGCACCTGCAATGCGCCGTTGGATGCGATCGAGGTGGCGAGTGTTCCCGTGAAGGTCGTGATCGGGAAGCCGTACTGAATGCCGAACGCGCTCTGATAGGCGACGGTGTTGTTGGCGGCGACGACCGCTCCGTTCAGGCTGTAGACGCCGAATCCGCGGGCTCTGCCGACAGGGAGGTTGATGCCGGTGGGACGTCCGACCACGATCGTCACAGTCGCGGTCTCGTTCACGGCCCCCGCGCCTCCGTTGTTCACGGTGAACTGGGTGGGAACGGTCACCAGCGCGCTCGCGGTGATGAGAGAGCTGTCGCTGAGGACGCGCAGCGACAGGAGATCGGTCTGACTTCCCGTCCATGCGAGCGTGGTGTCGGCGACAGAGGCCATCGCGGCCGGCGTCGCCATCGCCGCGAGTATCACCGGCGCCGACCAGGCGGCGCCCTTGAGAAGGGTACGGCGGTGCACGCCCGACGGCGTGGGAGCGGTTCCCGACGATGCGGGAGCGTCGGAGGCGGTGAGATCCTCGGGCATGGGGCATCCTTCGGGTTGGGGCTCATGCGTAAAGGCCGAGCCGGCTGTTGTCATGGTGCTTGGCGTCGAGCATGATGCCCATTCGCTCGACCGCGATCAGGTTGTCGCGAAACCGTCTCGGCCTGTCGCGAAATGCAGCGCCCTGTGCCCCGCGTCCGTGCGCCCCTCGGCGCTCCCCGGTGTTCCCGCGCGTGGCGGGTGCGCGACGGCTCATGAGCGAGCGAAGGCTGTCGCGAAATCGCCTTTTTCTGTCGCGAAAGTGCAGCTGAGGGTCGGCCAGGAGCAGCCGAACGCGTGCGTCAGCTCCGGCGGTAGCTGAAAGCGCGCCGGAGCGCGCTGGCGTTCGGGAAGCCGGCGAGCACGGCGATCCGGTGCTGCGGCAGTGAGACGGTCTGCGGGTCGTCGGAGAGCGCGCGGGCGCGCTCGACGCGCGACCGTCGCAACGCGGCGTAAGGGGTGTCGTCGTGGTCCGCGAAGGCCCGTTGCAGGTGCCTGACAGACACGAAGAGCTCTGCGGCGAGCTTCTGCACGGAGTAGGCGCTGTCTGACGAGTTCGCCGCGATGAGCGCGTTCGCGCGCTCGAACAGAGACGCGTGCTCGTCGGTCGCATCGGACTCGTGACCCCGTGCGAGCGCACCGACGACCGCGATCGTCGCATGATCGACCGCACACTTCTCGCGGTCATCGACGGGGTGTGACAGCCGGGCCAGAGACAGGACGAAGGCGCGCGAGCTCAGCGCCAGGTGCGAGCTGTCGAGCACCCTCGGGGTGAAGTCCGCTGTGGGCGCAGAGCGCAGAGCGCTGCTGCGCCGTACCCATGCCACGGCGACCGTCGTGGGTGTGGGGTAGGCGAACTCTGCGTCGTCGGACGAGAGAAGAGCACCCACGGGTGAGGTCGCACCGCGGACGATGATGTGACCGGAGATGACGAAGACTGCGGCGACGATGTCGTCGGTCTGGAAGTCGAGATCGCGCCACCGCCACGACGAAGGCGCGAGACGATGCACCGTGATGACGGTGTCCTTCAGGGGGTGCATCCGTACCAGACCGGTGTCGGCGAGCGGCAGGTCAAGGATCTCCGAGAGCCGAGCCTGAGCGGTCATAAGGTTCCCCCCGCAGCGTTCCCATCCGAATGAGCTCCCCGAAGAAGACCTCGGTGTCGTTCATTATGGTGAGCAGGTCGGAGTCGGGCGAGTCGCCGTGAACCTCGAAGACGAGGCTCTCGATCGACGTCGGAAACGTGGCGACGGCACGCCAGAGCGCTGCCGCGGTGCCGCTCAGATGCTGCACGCGAGGCTCGGGATGAACGAGGGGCAGCAGTGCAACGTGGTCGTCGTGGTCGGTCCAGGCCACGTCGGGAGAGACCCTCCAGCGGGTCTCGGTGGCGACCAGGACTCCGGCGCGCACGAGCCGTTCGAGAACTGCTGCGACGGGGCCGCGTCCGTCACCATGCTCAGGTGCCGGTTCGCCGTGCTCGGACACGACGGCTTTCGTGATGGTCGCGGCATCCGCTCGCGATGCGGCACGCCAAGCGGCCGGCGCGATCCCGCCGAGAACGTGCAGATCGGGTGCGTCCGGCCGGGTCCCTCGCTCGAGGAGCACGGCGAGGTGAGCGCCGCCGTCGAGCGCCACTGCGTCGCGATGCGGTGCACGGCCGTAGGTCGCGGCACGGTGCGCGTCCGTGCCCGTGGCAGATCGGGAACCCGCCGGATCCGGGGCGGCGTCCGAGACGCAGCCGAGGTCCGGCGCACCCGTCGCCGTGCCGGTGCGCCCCCCGGCGCTCTCGTCGTGACACGCGAGGAGCTTCTCGATGAGCGAAGGCAGCTCGGTCGCCTCCCGGTAGGTGACCCGGTGCGCGCCCGACGCGCGCCGGAGCAGCGTCGTGATCGTCTCGAGCGGCCGTGGCAGCTCGGACAGGTAGCTCGTCTGCGCGGCGAGCAGCTCGATCGCCTCGGATTCGGCGAGCGCGGTCGCCGAAGGCTCGGTGTCGAGCTCGGCTCGGCGATCCAGGATGACGACGGCCCCGAGTCGCAGCGGTCGATCCGGTCGTGCGACCTGAGCCGGTGGCGCGAGTTGGGCCTTTGGTGCCGACGGGTCGACGATCACCGAGAGAGGTTTGCGGTAGGGGAGGATCTCGCCGTCGGCAGTGATGCCGACTGTCTCGTCGGTGACGTAGTGCATCGAACGGCTGAGCGTCCGCGCTGCCGTGGTCTTGCCGCTTCCGGAGCGGCCGACGAGCATCACGACGCGCCCGTCCGCCGCAGCGAGCCCTGCCGCGTGCACCATCCACAGCCGGCCTCGTCGTGCTTCGATGGCGGTGAGTGTCACGCGCTGCGAAAGCTCTTCGAGAGCCGCCGCCCGCCCGGCGCTCGACGGAGCGACGGCGGCGGCGGGCTCGGATCCCGTGCCGGTTGAGGCCGCCTGCGACCACACGCGACGCACCGCTTCCGAGAGCTTCTCGCCGCCTTCGGACGGTGATGAGTGCGGTGTTTCGGGCAGCACGATGCGAACCGTGGCCCCCAGCGCCTCGATGTCGAGGTCTTCGATCACAGCGGTTATGGTACAGAAAATGACGGCGTGAACATCGAGGGGGCGAGATGGAGCTGCGCGACTATCTGAGGGTGTTCAGCCGGCACTGGGTGGTGATCGTCGTGCTCACCATTGTGGGCGCCGCCGCCGCGTTCGCCTGGAGCGCTTTCCAGCCGAGGGTGTACACCGCCACGACCAGCGGCTACGTGGCCGCGACTCAGACGGCAGACGGAAACAGCGGCATGTCACTCGTCGGCGACCAGCTGGCGCAGGCGAAGGTCACGTCGTACCTCGACATCGGCCGATGGCGGGCCGTCGCCGAGCACGCGATCGCCGAGCTGGGGCTGAACACCTCGCCTGAGGCGCTCGTCGGCTCTGTGAGCGTGACGAACCCGAACAACACCGTCGTGATCCACGTTGCGGCCGACGCGGACTCGCCCGAGGCGGCGCGGGCGCTCGCCGAGGCATGGGTCCGCGGGATGCAGAACCAGATCGACCAGATCGAGGGCAACGGCACGGCGGGCTCCGCGGCGGTCGGGCTCATCCCGGGCGACTCGGCCCAGCTGCCCTCTACGCCGTCGTCGCCGAACACGAGGCTCAACGTGGCGCTCGGCGCGCTCGTCGGGCTCGCCCTCGCGATCGGCTACGCCGTGGTCAGGCATGTGCTCGACCGGTGTGTGCGTGACCGGCGTGACGTCGAACGCGAGACGGGCGTGGCGGTCGTCGGGGTGCTGCCGGTGCAGAAGGAACTGGTGGGAGCGAGACGCATCTACGGCTTCGGCGCAGGGCGCCGGGGTGCCGATGCGGCTCCCCTGATGGAGGCCATGCGCGAGCTGCGCACCAACCTGCAGTTCATGGACGTCGACAACCCGCCCCGGGTGATCGTGGTCACCAGCCCTCTGCCCGGCGACGGCAAGTCGACCACCGCGGCGAACCTGGCGGCCAGTCTCGCCGCGAGCGGACAGCCGACGTTGCTCATCGATGCCGATCTGCGCCGGCCGGTGGTCGCCGAGATCCTGGGCGTCCTCGAGGGCGCCGGCCTCAGCGACGTGCTCTCGGGGCGTGTGGCGTTCGACGACGTGTTGCAGCGGACGGGCCCGGACGGTGCCCTGCACGTGCTCGCGGCGGGACGGACTCCGCCCAATCCGAGTGAGATCCTGGGGTCGCAGCGGATGCGGGATCTGCTCAAGACGCTGCGGGAGACATATGTCGTCATCGTGGACTCGCCACCCGCGATCCCGGTGACCGACGCGGCGGTTCTCGCCGCCGCCGCAGACGGTGCGCTGATCGTGGCGTCCGCGGGCAAGACGACGTTCGAGCAGGCACAGCGGGCGGTCGAGATCCTGAGCAAAGCGAACGGCCGGGCGCTGGGGATCGTGCTGAACAGGATGCCTCAGCGTCGTGGGTACTACGGCTACTCCGCCTACGGCGGATATCACAACCGCGCGGAGAGGCGATCGCGGAGCGCGCGGATGCGCGATCGGATGACGCGGCACAGCCCGCGCCGCGAGGCGAAGCGTGCGGGTGCTCTCTCTCGGGCTGCGTCCGAGGTGCCGGCCGAAGAATCGGTGAACGTCGAGTCGGCGGATGCGGTCGTGCGGGTCGCTGCGGACTCGACGGCACGCGCCGCGCAGGGCTCCGCAGGGCCGGACAGGGCTGCGGAGCCTGAGTCCGCGTCGGGCGTGGGCGCGGTCCGCTGAGCGCGACGATGGGTCATCGTCGTCCGCGCCCCCGGGGGCTGCTCGTCGTCGGCAGTTTGCTGCTTCTGCTCGTTGTGCTCGCCGCGGTGTGGGTGGGTGTGCGCGGGGCGCTCGCCGCCCGCGAGCTCATGGCGGCGGAGAGTCTCGCGCAGGAGCTTCCCGCCGTGTTGTCGGACACGGACACGGACATGGCCACGGCGAGCGAGCTCGCATCGACGCTGTCGGGGCACACGTCCGCGGCACGCTCGTTGACGGGCGACCCGATCTGGTCGATCGCGCAGGAGCTGCCGTGGCTTGGGCCGCAGTTGGCGGCGATCTCGCAGCTGGCGGTGTCTGCCGACGAGCTCGTCACGGGCGCGCTCGAGCCGGTGCTGACGGTGACCGCACGGCGCAGCGCGGACTCGGCCGGTCCGGGTGCGAACGGGTTCGACCTCTCGGCCGCGTCGGCGCTGGCGCCCACGGTCAGAGTCGCCGCCGACCGTGTGGAGGGCGCGAGGGCCGGTCTTGCCCGGGTGGACAGGATCGCTCTCGTCGTGCCGCTTCGTGAGCTGGTCGACAGCGCTGCGGCGTTGCTGGAGGAGTTCGGCAGCGCCACCAGCACGCTGGCCGATGCGCTGGAGCTGCTGCCGCCGATGCTCGGCGAGGATTCGCCGCGCACCTACCTCGTGCTGATCCAGAACAACGCGGAGCTGCGGTCGCTCGGCGGGATCGTCGGTCAGGTGGCGTTCGTGACGGTCGACCGAGGCGTGGTCACGCTGGAGGGGATCGAGAGTGGTTCGAGCTTCGGCTACTTCGACGTTCCGGCCGTGACGTTGAGCGCGCAGGAGCAGGCGCTGTTCTCGACGCGCCCAGCGCGTTACATGCTCAACACGACGCAGATGACCGACTTCTCGCAGGCTGCGACGATCGCGCGGGAGATGTGGGCGCGCACGCACGAAGGGCAGGAGGTCGACGGTGTCGTCGCGGTGGATCCCGTCGTGCTTGCGCATCTGCTCGATGAGACCGGAGAGATCGTGGTTCCCGGCTACGGCACCGTCTCCGGCGACACCGTCGTGGCCGACCTGCTGAGCGATGCGTATGCGCGCTATGCGGATCCGGCGGATCAGGACGAGTACTTCGCCGCAGTGGCACGCGCCGTGTTCGACGCGTTGCCGACTGCCGCGGTGTCGGATGACGGAGTGCTGCGGGCCCTCGCGAGTTCTGCGCTCGAGAGACGTGTCCTCGTGTGGAGTGCACACGAGGAGGAGCAGCGCACGCTGGCGACGACGAGCCTGGCCGGCGGTCTGCCCCACTCGACCGCCGACCAGGCCACGTTCGGGGTCTATCTCAACGACGGCACCGGCTCGAAGATGGACTACCACCTCGACGTCGAGGTCGCTCTCGACTGGACCGGATGCGTGCAGCCCGACGATCCGACGGCGTCGTTGACTCTGACTCTCACGAACACGGCGCCCGACGATGCGGCGCAGTCGCTGCCCGCGTACGTGACCGGCGGGGGAGCCTCCGGGGTGCCGGCGGGGACGAGCCGCACCGTGGCGTACGTGTACCTGCCCGAGGGGTTCGACCTCGTAGACGCGATCACCTCCGATGGAAGCGGCACCGGAGGAGGCGAGCACGAGGGGCTGCGGGCGCTCACCGTGAGCGTCGATCTCGAGCCGGGGGCGACATTCGCGGCGACGTTCGCGGTGCGGTCGACGCACGTGTGGCCGTCGCGGCTCGTGGCGCAGTCGACGCCCACTTATGCGACAGACAACGCGACATCCCTCGAACTGTCGTGCGGCGCTCAATAAAGTGACCGGCAAGCCGCGTCGCGGTTATCGACAGTCACGTGGGATGCAGGTCGGCATGACGATCTGCGGATGAGGGGGGCTCATGCTCAACAGGCGTTTCGCGGGTGCGGCGATCGCGGCGGCTGCCGTGTCGGCAGTGGTGGTTCTGGCGCCGGGTGTCGCGACGGCCAGCACGTACCCCGTCACCGGCGGGTGCGCGGCGACCCCGACGGTGACGACGCCGGGCAGCGTGGTCGATTTCTCGTGCACGGAGGACACGTTCCTGGGCGATGAGGACGTGACCGTCACGATCACCGGCGAGGAGGCGAGCGGGAGCACCTTCGCGGTGATCAAGACGGCGGTCTCGTCGGCATCCACGCTGACACGTGCGCAGTCCGACGGCTCGACCAGCGTGATCCGCATCACTCTCGGCAACCAGACGACGGGGTCTTACGAGATCTCGGCGGTCGGCGAGACGAGCGGCCGTATCGGCACGGCTCCGGTGCGAGTGGTCACGAGCTCGACGGGGGGCGCGTCGTCGGGACTGCCTGTGACGGGCGGATCAGCCGATTCGGCGCTCGCGCCAATGTTGGTCGGTGTGGGCGCCATCGTCGTCGGCGGTGTCGTGCTGACGGCAGGGGCGATCGCTCGACGATCCCGGTCTGGTGCGGGCCGCGCCTGAACGACGTGCGTTGACAATAGCGGGCGGGCTCACTCGGCGGCGGTTTCACGACGCGCAGCGCCGGCGTCTGAAGAAGGCCGACTGGCGTGAGGGCGGGCGTAGCGTGCTGCGCTGGCGCACGCGCATGCTCGGGCTTGCGCTCTTGTGTCTCGGCGCGGCGGTTCTGGTCAAGCCGTTCATAGACGAGTCGGCGGGGGCGGGTCCCGCTGCAGCGATGCTGGCGACGCAGGGGCTGCTGGTCGCAGCGGTGATCGTCGCTTTCGCTCAGTCGGTGCCGGCACGTCTTCTCCGAGTGGATGCCGCCGACGTCGTGTGGGGTGTTCTGATCGGATGTTCGCTCGTGCTCGTCTTGGGGTGGCTGGTCGCGATGACCGGCGACACCGGGTTTCCTGCCCTCGCCGATGCGGCGGTGGGCTGGTCGCCCGTCACCCTCGTGTCGGTGGCGGGCGGGGCGGTCGTGTCGCCGCTCGCGGAGGAGTTCTTCTTCCGCGGGGTCGTGTTGGTGGCGCTCTACCGGGTTCTTCACCGATGGGATCGGCGCGATCCCGCGCTGTTGTCGGTCGCCGTCACGTCTTTGCTCTACGCCGCTTTCGTGTGGACCGCGTCGCCGCCTCTTGTCATGGGTGTCACTCAGGCGCTGTTGGGTGTCGTGTGCTCATCGCTGGTCATGGCGACGGGGAGGATCTGGGGCGCGGTGACCGTTCATCTGTGCTTCGGCGCGTTGTACGCCGCTCTGCAGATCGTCGGCGCGGTGTGGGGGTAGCGCTAGCTCAGTTGTCTCCACACGGAGCCGATACACGCGAGCCGCATCGACCCGCCCGCGGGGATGGTCATTGTCGACGCGGAGAGCGAGGTGCCGTACTCGCCGCCGCTGTTGAGAGTGACCGTTGCGACGGTCGTGACGATGGTGAGTAGCTGCCCGTAGAAGCGGCCGGGGGCGAGCTTCGCGACCGTTCCCGCGATCGTGTTGCTGCACAGCGCGAGGAGGTTGGGCTCCGGTGATGCGAGAAGCTCGCGCCATAGATTCTCCGCTGCGATCTGCGCAGAAGTCACGAACGTACGGTAGCCGGACCGAGTAACGGGGCCTGGCGGAGCGATGTAGGAGTACCCCGCGAGGGAACCGTCGAATCCGGCGGTGCTGGGGAACGGATGGGCCGGCAGCGCGGTCCCGTCGATGATCAGCGACGTGGACGATGGGAACCAGCACTTTCCTTGAGCGTTGAGCTGGATCGCGGGGACGGTGAACCCCCCGAGGTACACGCTCGATCCGCGCAGCACGATACTGCCCGTGTTGACGATGCGGGAGACACCGGGGGCGACCGTGCTGTCCGTGGAGATCAGCCGGTAGCCGCTGGCTGAAGCCGGCTCGGTGACGCCTGATCCGTCGATGGTGATCGTGCCATCGATATCGAGATCGGAATTCGTCAGGCTGATCTGAGGGCCGCTCGGCGACGATGACAGTCGCACATCGAGATCAGCCATGCGTGCACGTGAGTTCACGAGCGTCGTGATCCGGTCGACGTCTCGCGCGTGGACGCCAGAGACGTCGATGGTGCGGAGGTCGTCCTTGACTCCAAGGTTCGGATGCGTGCCGGTGCGGATGGTCGTCGCGAACAGCGCGATCACATTGGCCACGCTCCCGCCGCGGATCACGACCTCTCGGGACTCCCCGTTGATATACGTGGGCGTTGTTTCTGTGCCCACCGAGAACGCGACCCTCGCGCCGTTGACCACTGCATTGGACACGACGGCACCTAGGCCCCGGAAACCGAACGCGGTCACCCCATCCGAACTCTTGGTTCCCAAGAACGTGCACCCGTCGAAATGGGGATAGTACGACTCCTGATGGGTCGTGAACCCCGTGAACGACGGGTGCACGATATTCATCGTGACGTGCGAGAACATCGTGGAGCCGTACGAGGACGTGGTGGTGCTGCCTTCGGCGGTGTCCGGGGTTTTCTCGTCGTACCCGTGGCGAGTCCAGGCCGCCGAGCCCGTCACCCGGGAGAAGTTGCCGCCGTTCTCATGCACCCCATACCCGAGCACGGCGCTGTTGTCGTTCATCGCCCAGTTGACGTCTGTGTGGACTCGCGCATGTAGGTTCGAGCGAAGCTGCACCGCGGGTCCCACAGCCCGCTCCACCACGACATCGTCGATGCGGGACGAGATGAGGCTTTCCATGCGCACGACGTACGTTGACCGGTTCGCGGCCGTGAGCATCGCGTCCGTCACATCGAACGTACCGCCGCGGAGGTTCGCAGACCCCTTACGGCATTTCGCCGATCGAACGTTCGTCGCATACGATGCGACCCGCACCGGCACCCCGTGCAGAGTGGCGGCTAGACCATCCACCGAGTACACGCGCATGAACTGCCCCATCCGGGGGCGCATCGTCGTGCTCGTCCACCGGCCCCCCGGGATCGGATCATCCGAGATCAGTTTGATCACATCCCCCGCTGCCAGGCCGTGAGGCGCCGTATACGTCAGCACCGTCACCGGCGTGGCCACGGAGTCGATCACCGTCGAGGTGACAGTTACCGACGTGACCAGAACCTGCGGCGCGAACCCGCCCCGGAGGGTCACCAGATTCACGCCCGGCGCGGTGCGGATCAGCGTCACGCCGGTCAGATTGAGCGTCACATTCCGCGGAGCGAACGTCACCGGGTCGTGCCCGTACGCGACGATCCCTTCACTACAGTGGTATACACCCGGCACCACTCTCACCGTCGTGTGATTCCCCGCCATCGCCAGCGCCGCATTGATCGCCGCCGCCGGGTTGGTGAGCAACTGCGGGAACCCGTCAGCGTCGACATTCAACGTTTCCGCACTTGTGGCCGCGACGAAAGTGGCATCTAGTGCCGCCTCGGACAGTCGGCCGGCGCTCGTCAGCGTATCAAGATCTTCGACCTCCGCATTTACCACGTCGATAGCTGCGCGAAGCTTTGCCTCTCGAGGGGACTCGCCATCTGAGGGGAGATCGAGCTCAGCCACTTGTGATGCCCTTCATCGGTATCCTCCAGCCACCGTGATGGCGTTCTTATCTACACATGGGAATGAGCATTGCTGATGTCGATGAGACGATTCTGTTCGCACGATGACACACGATCATTCAGTACTGGGAGGGGTAGAGCACAGGTGCGAAGGGCGAGGCAGCGAGCTGATCGCTCAGTCGCTCGGCCCCTCAGATCCGCCCCGCAAGCTCCTTCACCCAAGCCCCCAGCTCCGGCCCGAGATCTTCCCGGTCCAGAGCGAGCAGCACATTCGACTTGAGGTAGTCCAATCGGTCGCCGGTGTCGTAGCGGCGGCCGCGGAAGATGACGCCGAGCACGGGGCCGGCGATGGTCTCGTTGTCGGCGAGGACTTCGAGGGCGTCGGTGAGCTGGATCTCACCGCCCTTGCCGGGTGTGGTCTTCTCCAGCACGTCGAAGATCTCGGGCTTGAGCACGTATCGGCCGATGATGGCGAGGTTGCTGGGTGCTTCTTCGGCGGTGGGCTTCTCGACGAGGTACTTCACCTTGACCACGTCGTCGTCATCGGTCGTCTCGACCGCGGCGCATCCGTAGAGGTGGATCTGCGAGGGCTCCACCTCCATGAGCGCCACGACCGTCGCCGACTGTGCGTGGGACACCTCGATCATGCGCGAGAGCAGCACGTCGCGGGCGTCGATCAGGTCGTCGCCGAGCAGCACCGCGAACGTCTCCTTGCCCACGTGCTTGCGTGCCCGCAGCACGGCGTGCCCGAGACCGAGCGGGTCGCCCTGGCGCACGAAGTGGATGTCGGCGAGCCGGCTGGCCTGCATGACCTTCTCGAGCTTGGACGCGTCGCCCTTGCGCTCGAGGGTGTGCTCGAGCTCCGTGACGCGGTCGAAGTGGTTCGCGAGCGCGTTCTTGTTGCGCCCCACGACCACCAGCACATCGTCGCTTCCCGCCGCGACCGCTTCTTCCACGACGTACTGGATCGCGGGCTTGTCGACGACCGGAAGCATCTCCTTCGGCATCGCCTTGGTGGCGGGCAGGAAGCGCGTACCGAGCCCCGCGGCAGGGATGACGGCCTTGATCGAAGTGTGAGTCATATGTTGAACGCTATGGGTTTCGGATGAACCGAACGTTTCGGAGGAGTGTCGGTTGCCTCGTGTTACAGGGCGCAGTGGGCGCCTTTTTCTCTCGGATGGCGTCTGCGGGCGGATCAGCGGGGGAGGTGTCCCTCCTCTTCCGAAGACGAGGAGGGACACCTCGTGCCACCGAGAGCGTCTGGCCTAGGGACTCCCCCGGGACACGAGGGACACTAGCGGTGATCAACGGGGGCCGCACGAGAGGCTCGCCGGGAACCGGCGCGACACGCTAGTGCTGATGCAGCAACAGGGAACCGAGTCCGTCGCCCGGTTGAGGCTTGGCATCCATTCGAAGATCTGCCATGTGACCTGGGGTTACGGGCGTCCCATTCCCAGATATGTCCATCCTGCGTTGCGCCATGCGGCGGCGTCGAGGCAGTTGCGTCCGTCGACGATGATCTGTCCGTTGACGAGGGACGCGGCGTGCTCCGGGGGGAGTTCGCGGCGGTATTCGTCCCATTCGGTGACGACGATGACGGCGTCGGCGCCGCGGAGGGCTTCGTCGCGGTCTTCGACGTAGTTCAGCTGCGGGTGCACGCGGCGGGCGTTGTCGATCGCGGCGGGGTCGGTGACGGTGACCCAGGCGCCGAGGCCGTGGAGACGGACGGCGACGTCCAACGCAGGGGAGTCGCGGATGTCGTCGGAGTGGGGCTTGAACGCGGCGCCGAGGACGGTGACGTTCTTCTTGAACACGGATCCGCCGAGGCCTTCGACGACGAGTTGCACGGCGCGTTCGCGGCGGCGGAGGTTGATCTCGTCGATCTCTCGGAGGAACGCGACGGATTCGCCGCGGCCGAGTTCTTCGGCGCGGGCGGAGAACGCGCGGATGTCTTTGGGGAGGCAGCCGCCGCCGAAGCCGATGCCGGCGCCGAGGAACTTCCGGCCGATGCGGTCGTCGTATCCGATCGCGTCGGCGAGTTGGGTCACATCGGCGCCGGTGACTTCGGCGATCTCTGCCATCGCGTTGATGAAGCTGATCTTCGTGGCCAGGAACGCGTTCGCCGACACCTTCACGAGTTCCGCGGTGGCGCGGTCCATGACGAGGAAGGGCGTGCCCTTGTCCACGCTCGGGTGGTACACCTCTCGGAGAACGTCCGCAGCACGTTCGCCTTCGGGGCCCGCGGGCACGCCGGCGACGAGCCGATCAGGGTCGATGGTGTCTTGCACCGCCCACCCCTCGCGGAGGAACTCCGGGTTCCACACCAGTGTCGCCCCGGTCGGGGTGACACGCTCCGCGAGCGCTGCGGCGGTGCCGACCGGGACGGTCGACTTCCCCGCGACCACGTCCCCTTCGGAGAGGTAGGGGAGGAGGCCGTCGACGGCGGCGTTCACATAGGTCAGGTCGGCGGCGTATCCGTCTTTGACCTGCGGGGTGCCGACCCCGATGAAATGCACCTTCGCGCCCGCCGCCTCGGCCATATCGGTGGTGAACCGCAGGCGTCCCGACGCGATCCCCTCCGTCAGGATCTCGGGCAGCCCGGGCTCGAAGAACGGCGCCTCACCCCTCGACAGCGACTCGATCTTCCGCGCGTCAACGTCGATCCCGACCACCTCATGACCGATCGACGCCATCGCCGCCGCATGCACAGCACCCAAGTAGCCACAACCGATGACAGACAGACGCATGGGTCTCCTCGTGGTTCAGTCGACGAATCGACGATTTAGCTAGCTAATCGTTCTTAGCAGACCTTTGTTGCCGCCATGTGATCGAAGGTGACGATGCCTGCACGCGAGGCTGTGATGGGTCGAACGTGACTTCGGCGCGTTCTGGCGGCAAATCGATCGGCCAGCTTCGGGGAAGCTGGATCGCGAGGAGTCGTGATGGAGCCGGCCGGTTCAGCAGCGCTTTCGTAGTCGTCATCCTCGCAACAACGGTGGTACTGAACGTGCGTGCCTTCCCCTATACGAGGGCGACGCGGCGGGAGCGGGGCGATCGCATGGGTCGACGCCGCAGTTACGTTTCTGATGTTGGTCCTGTTGCTGATGCTTCCACTTGCAGACGGGGCGCGCGCTCCTTCTTCTCGCTGCAGCAATCCGCGGTGGCGCCGGCGTATGCATTCTCGTCTGGCTTGGCGAGATACGGAGCGCCGCGCCAAAGGAAGCCGGAGCGGTCAGGCAGTCGTGATCGTGATGAAGAAGTGGTGGAAGGCTCGACGTTCATTGATCGGCATGGTCGTGAGGCGTCCTGCAACGGTCGATAGCCGGCGCCGTTGGGCGGCTGGCACTCCGTGGCGGGTGGGCGATGCGTCCTCAGCGCGGCAGCCGTGTCTGTCGCGTATCTCGGGCTGTTCATCGCATTCGTTCCACATAGCGCAAGGGCATCGCGGATGCCGTGTTGCAATGGGCGTTCCAGTACGGCGTTGTCCTGCTTGCGGCGGTCAGTGCGCCGCTGCTTGTGGTGTGGATCGATCGTGCTGTGGACAGGGCAACCTCGACCGCGAGAGAGCCTGGACACGATCGCACGCGGTGTGGGAATCGGCGCTGCAGCCGGGACCGTCGCCGTCGCCGTCGTGATGAGATTCGTCGTCGTCGTCGTCGCGGCCATGCCGTTCGACGGGACCGGATTGCTGCAGGCTGGTGCTCTCGTTACCGACGCGGTGCTCGGTGTTGCAATCTTGTTGGGAAACTCCGGATTCGTCGTCGGTTTGATGCTGGCGGTCGTTCGCGAGGCGTGACGGGTTTGTCTGAACGGCGCGGTCAACGCCTGGCTTGGATGGGGCGCAGCGGCCGCGCTCCTGCTTGTGTGCCTGGTGGGCCTATCTCGCAGCTGCCCGCTCAGCATTGCCGCCTTCGTCGCATCGCTGGTATCCGAGCCGCCGCCGCTGCCAAGCGATCCGAGCGTCGTGCAAGTGCAAGTGCAAGTGCAAGTGCAAGTGCAAGTGCAAGCGCAAGTGCAAGTGCAAGCGCAAGTGGAGGGTAGTTGGCGATTCCTGTTGGTGGGGTCGCCTTTCGTCGCAGCCCTCCCTGACTCGACGATGGTCGCCGCCGTGGCTGCAACGCCCAGACGAGGTTCTCTAGCCGGCTAAATCGCTCCGATTGATGCCGCGATCCTACTCAGTAGATGCATGTTCCAACGATGCGCTTCTCGGGTCGCCTGAGCTGGCTACTCGGAGGAAGTACGAGGGAGGCGGTACGGGTACTCATGACGGTCTACTTGCCCGGGGCAGGGTGCCGTCGCCTCGTGCTGTATGGATGCATGACTTGCCGCGCTGTAACCCAGCACGCTAACCTCGGCGGGTCAAGTCCTTTGAGGTGGTGTACGGATCGGTCTCGTGATTCTTCGTGGGGTTACGCGGTGAGGGCTCGGTAGTCGGGTTCGGGGACCTCCTCTGGGTTGGGTTCTGGTTCGCCGACGCGGCGGGC
>NZ_CACSKB010000002.1 GCF_902706225.1 Microbacterium sp. 18062 | reverse complement strand
CCGCAGCCTCCCGCAGCGCCGCCGACTCCCCCGTCCGCGGCGCTGCGGGAGGCTGCGGGGTGTCGGGGGTCGGATCGCTCATGGCGGGAGAACCTTTCGTCTGATCGCTCCAGAGTTCCAGCGCGGGCGACGCGGTGTCAAACACCGCGTCGCCCGATGTCCGCGCCGATAGGCTGGGCGGTCGAGGCGTCCCGAGCCCAGTCGAGACACCCCCGAGCCGAGGAGAACCGCCATGTCCGCCGAACGCGTCGTCCTGGTCACCGGAGGCAACCGCGGCATCGGCCGTGCCATCGCGGAGCGGTTCGTCGCCGACGGCTACCGGGTCGCGGTGACGGCGCGGTCGGGCGTCGGGCCGGAGGGCACGCTGACCGTGCGCGCCGACGTGACCGATGCGGCATCCCTCGACGCCGCCTATAACGAGATCGAGCAGACGCTCGGACCGGTGGAGATCGTCGTCGCGAACGCGGGCATCACCCGCGACACGCTGCTGCTGCGGATGACGGAGGACGACTTCGACGACGTCGTGGCCACCAACCTCGGCGGCACGTTCCGCGTCGTCAAGCGGGCGGCGAAGGGACTGCTGCGCGCGAAGTGGGGGCGGGTGATCCTCATCTCGAGCGTCGTGGGTCTCTACGGCTCGGCCGGTCAGATCAACTACGCGAGCTCGAAGAGCGCCCTCGTCGGCTTCGCGCGCTCGCTGACCCGGGAGCTCGGATCTCGGGGGATCACGACCAACGTCGTCGCACCGGGGTTCATCGAGACCGACATGACTGCGGAGCTTCCCGCGCAGACTCAGGACGAGTACAAGCGGAGTATCCCGGCGGGCCGGTTCGCGACGCCCGGCGAGGTCGCCGGTGTCGTCGCCTGGCTCGCCTCGGACGAGGCGGCATACATCTCGGGCGCCGTGATCCCGGTCGACGGCGGCCTCGGCATGGGGCACTGAGGTCAGGGCAGCAGCGGGACGACGTCGCGCAGATCCGTCCGTGCGATCACCAGGTCGGCGTGCGCGCGCACGGCCGGCTTGGCGTTGAAGGCGAGGCCGAGCGCGGCCGCCGCGAGCATCCGGAGATCGTTCGCCCCGTCGCCGATCGCGATCGTGCGGCGCGGGTCCACCCCGAGCTCCTCCGCCCAGCCCCGCAGCGCCTGCGCCTTCGCCTCTGCGTCGACGATGTCGCCGTCGACCTCGCCGGTCAGCGCGCCGTCCCGGACCGCGAGCCGGTTGGCGCGCCAGAGGTCCACGCCCAGTCGCGGGGCGATGTCGTCGAGGATCTCGTGAAAACCCCCGGAGACGACCGCGACGACGCCGTCCCTTTCGTGCACGGCCTCCACCAGCTCGGTCACTCCCGCCGTCGGTTCGATCCGGGCGATCACCCGCGCGAAGGCCGAGGCGGGGACCCCGCGGAGCGCGGCGACGCGCGAGCGCAGGCTGGTCGCGAAGTCGACCTCGCCCCGCATCGCGGCCTCCGTCGCGGCGGCGACCTCGGCGCCACGACCCGCTTCGTCGGCGAGGAGCTCGATGACCTCGTTGCGGATCAGTGTGGAGTCCGCATCGAGGACGACGAGCAGGCGCGCGGGAGAAGAGCGGTGGGTCACTCCTCCACCGTAGCCCGGCGGGTCACTGCTCGACGCGGATGCCCTTGCCCACCACCGTGATGCCCGAGTCGGTCACGGTGAACCCGCGCTGCAGATCCCTCTCCCTGTCGACGCCGACGGTCGCGCCGTCTGCGAGGACGACGTTCTTGTCGAGGATCGCCCGGTGGATCCGCGCTCCCGCGCCCACGCGCACACGGTCGAACAGCACCGAGTCGGTGATCGTCGAGCCGCCGCCGGCGAGCGTCCACGGCCCGACGACGCTGCGCTCGAGATGAGTGCCCGACAGCACCGAGCCGAGCGACACGATCGAGTCGATGGTGTTGCCGATCCGGCCGACGGCATCGCGCACGAACTTGGCGGGCGGGGAGTTGACGAGCTGCGAGTGGATGGGCCACTGCATGTTGTAGAGGTTGAAGATCGGCAGGGTGGAGATGAGGTCCAGGTGCGCGTCGTAGAACGACTCGATCGTTCCGACGTCCCGCCAGTACGCCCGGTCGCGGTCGGTCGACCCGGGGACGTCGTTGCGGATGAAGTCGTAGACCCCTGCCTCTCCTCGTCCGACGAAGTACGGGACGATGTCGCCGCCCATGTCGTGGTTCGACGTCGGCAGCTCGCCATCCGACTCGACGGCCTCGATCAGCGCGTCGGTGTCGAAGATGTAGTTGCCCATCGACGCCAGCACCTCGTGCGGACTGTCGGTGAGCCCCGCGGGGCTCTGCGGCTTCTCCAGGAACTCGCGGATGCGGGTGGGGTCGTCGGGCTCGACGTCGATCACGCCGAACTGGTTCGCGAGGCCGATCGGCTGGCGGATGCCGGCGACCGTGGCGCGGGCGTCCGAGGCGATGTGCGCTTCGAGCATCTGTCCGAAGTCCATGCGGTAGACGTGATCGGCGCCGACCACGACGACGATGTCCGGCTTCTCATCGTTGATCAGGTTGAGGCTCTGCAGGATCGCGTCGGCGGATCCAGAGAACCACCGCTTGCCCAGACGCTGCTGAGCCGGCACCGAGGCGACGTACGCGTCGAGGAGCGCCGACATCCGCCACGTCTGCGAGATGTGCCGGTCGAGGCTGTGCGACTTGTACTGGGTGAGCACCACGATCTGCCGCAACCCGGAGTTGATCAGGTTGGATATGGCGAAGTCGATCAACCGATACTGGCCACCGAACGGGACCGCGGGCTTCGCCCTGTCGGCCGTCAGCGGCATGAGGCGCTTGCCCTCGCCGCCGGCGAGGATGATTCCGAAAACCTTGGGTATGGCCGGCATGGCACCACACTATGCCGCGCCCTGCGCGCTGTACTAGCGTCCTTGACATGCGCGTCGACATCGTTTCGAAGGAATACCCCCCGGAGGTCTACGGCGGCGCGGGCGTCCATGTCGCCGAGTTGGTCTCGGCGCTCCGCGAGCGGATCGACGTGCGTGTGCGTGCGTTCGGTGCCCCCCGTGGGGAGTCGGGCACGACGGCCTACGGCGTGCCGGGCGAACTGCGTGCCGCGAATCCCGCGATCCAGACGCTCGGCACCGATCTGGAGATCGTCGACGACGTCGCCGGCGCCGACGTCGTGCACAGCCACACGTGGTACGCGAACTTCGCCGGCCACCTGGCGTCGCTGCTGCACGGGATTCCGCACATCGTCACGGCGCACAGCCTCGAGCCCCTCCGTCCGTGGAAGGCCGAGCAGCTCGGCGGCGGCTACGCCGTGTCGAGCTACGTCGAGAAGACGGCCTATGAGTCGGCGGCGGCGATCGTGGCCGTCAGCGGCGGGATGCGGGCCGACATCCTCCGCAGCTACCCGCAGGTGGACCCCGCCAGGGTGCACGTGATCTACAACGGCATCGACGTCGAGGCATGGCATCCTGTCGAGGACGAGGGCGTCCTCGCCTCCCTCGGGATCGACCGGACGCGTCCGTCGGTCGTGTTCGTCGGACGCATCACCCGGCAGAAGGGGCTGCCGTATCTCCTGCGCGCCGCGCGTCTGCTGCCCCCCGAGGTACAGCTGGTGCTCTGTGCCGGTGCGCCCGACACCGCCGAGATCCTGGCCGAGGTCGAGGGTCTCGTCCGGGAGCTGCAGGAGACCCGCGACGGTGTGGTCTGGATCGACCGGCATCTGCCGCGGCACGAGCTGTGCGCCGTGCTGACGGTCGCAACGACCTTCGTCTGCCCGTCGGTGTACGAGCCGCTGGGCATCGTGAACCTCGAGGCCATGGCGTGCGGGGCGGCCGTGGTCGGCACGGCGACCGGCGGGATCCCCGAGGTCGTCGTGGATGGGGTGACCGGCCGGCTCGTGCCGATCGAGCAGGCGCAGGACGGCACCGGCACCCCGATCGACCCGGACGGCTTCGTCGCCGATCTCGCGCGTACCCTGACCGAGGTGGTCGGCGACCCCGAGCGGGCGCGGGAGCTCGGGGCCGCGGGGCGGCGGCGGGCTGCGGAGGAGTTCAGCTGGGAACGGATCGCCGCCCAGACGGAGGAGCTCTACCGCAGGGTCGTCAACGCGCGGTGAGGCCGCGTGCGCGGCGTCCGCAGGCGGTGGCCGGGTAGGCTGGTGCGCATGCCGCAGGTGCTCGATTTCTCCGACGTCGTCGTCCGCCGCAACGCGAAGGACATCGTCTCGCACCTGGACTGGCGCGTCGACGACGATCAGCGTTGGGTGGTGCTCGGCGCTAACGGCGCGGGCAAGACGACGGTGCTGCAGCTGGCCGCATCCCTCGATCACCCCACTTCCGGGACGGTGACGATTCTCGGCGAGCGCCTCGGGCGCACCGATGTGTTCGAGCTGCGCCCGAGGATCGGCTTCGCCTCGTCGGCGATGGCCAGGCGCATCCCCGCCGAGGAGACGGTGCTGAACGTCGTGCTCACGGCGGCGTACTCGGTGCTCGGCCGGTGGAACGAGCAATACGACCGCATCGACGAGCGTCGCGCCCTGCGCGTGCTGGCCGAGTGGAAGCTCGACCACCTGGCCGACCGCACGTTCGGCACGCTTTCCGACGGGGAGCAGAAGCGGGTGCAGATCGCCCGGGCGGTGATGACCGATCCGGAGCTGCTGCTGCTGGACGAGCCGACCGCGAGCCTCGACCTCGGGGCGCGCGAGGAGCTGATGGCGCTGCTCGGGGGGTACGCGCAGGCGCCCACCACCCCGGCGATGGTGATGGTGACCCATCACGTCGAGGAGATCCCGGTGGGCTTCACCCACCTGCTGCTGCTGCGCGACGGGGGAGTGGTGGCCGCCGGCCCCATCGCCGAGACCCTCACGGCGCAGAACCTGTCGACGACGTTCGGGATGCCGATCGCCGTCAGCGAGGCCGGCGGCCGCTACGCCGCACGCGCCGCCCGCTGATCCGCAACGCCTCCCGCCGGCTTACCGTGGCGCCGACGGCGCCGGGGGCCCGAGGTGCGGCGATCGATGCCGGACCCTGATAGACTTGCTCCTTGGTGCGTCACGCACCGAAGACTTGTCTCTGACGCACCCCGCAAGGAATCCCATGAAGACTGACATCCACCCCGGTTACAAGGCCGTCGTGTTCCGCGACCTCGGTTCGGGCGAGACCTTCCTGACGCGCTCGACCGTGACCAGCGAGAAGACCATCGAGTTCGACGGCGTCGTGTACCCCGTCATCGACGTCGAGATCTCGTCGGCATCGCACCCGTTCTACACGGGCAAGCAGCGCATCATGGACTCGGCCGGTCGCGTCGAGAAGTTCAACCAGCGCTTCAAGAACTTCGGCGCCAAGTAGGACGCCTTCGCGCGAGAGCCCCGCTCCGGCGGGGCTCTCGTCGTTCCGCTGATGGAGTCGGATGCCGGATCGGCCCGCGCCGGAGCGGTCAGCGGATCGGCCAGCGGCCGTCGACTGGGTCGTCGGGGTCGATCCGGCCGATCCGCACGAAGTACTCGGTGAGGCTCTCTGCCTGCTCCCGTGCCCAGCCGATCTGGCGGGTGTGCAGTTCCGCGCCGTCGGCGGGCAGGACGTCGCCGTACCGCTCGGCGAGCGCCTGGGCCACCCGGCCCGCCGCGATCGCGTCGGCGGCCGCCTCGTGCGCATCGACGAGCGGCACGGCGTAGTGCGCGGCGACGACGTCGAGCGTGCGCTTGCCGCGACGGTAACGGTCGAGCGCCTTGTCGAGCACGAGGGGATCGACGATCGGCGACGGCTCGACGATCGGGTCGAGCCCGTGGCGCTCGGCCTCGTGCTTGAGCATCGAGAAGTCGAAGGGGGCGTTGTAGGCGACGACGGCGATGCCGCGGTCGAAGAGCGCACGGAGCGCCCGCAGTATCTCTGCCACCACCTCGGCCGCCGGCCTGCCCTCGGCGCATGCGCGTTCGGTGGTGATGCCGTGGACGGCCGTCGCGCCCGCGGGGATCTCGATTCCCGGATCGGCGAACCAGGCCTGCGTCTCGCACACCCGTCCGTCCCCGTCGAGCAGCCCGACGTGCGCGGTCACGATACGGTCGGTCGTGACGTCGACCCCCGTCGTCTCGAGGTCGAACACGCCGATGCTGTCCGCCCATCCGGGTCTGTCGAAGAGCGGAAGCGTGTCGGTCGGCCACGGGTTCATGCCCCTCACGGTACGTGAGGGGCCCGACACCGCTGCGGGGCCACGCCGCGATCGCTCCTAGACTCAGAGGGTGAACGCCGCGCACCCCTACGCCGAGCTGCTCGCGACGATCCCGGTCGAGCGGCGCGCCGTGCCCGTGCTCGGCGGCGACACCGTCTATTGGGTGTACGGTGACGCGGACGCGCCCCGCACCCTGCTGCTGGTCCACGGGTTCCGCGGCGAGCATCACGGCCTCGAGCCCGTCGTGGCCCATCTTCGCGGCATCCGCATCTTCTCGCCGGACCTGCCCGGCTTCGGTGAGACCGCGCCGTTGCCCGGCCGCGTCCACGACGTCGAGACGTACGCGGCGTGGCTCGCCGACTTCGCGGCCGCCGTCGCCCCCGGCGCTCCCGTGCTCGGACACTCGTTCGGGTCGATCGTGTCGGCGGCCGCGGTGGCGGGCGGACTGCCGACGTCCCGCCTGATCCTCGTCAATCCGATCGGCGCCCCGGCGCTGGAGGGTCCGCGGGGCGTTCTCACGCGCCTCGCCGTGCTCTATTACCGCGTGGCCGCGCGGCTTCCGCGCCGGCTCGGCGATGCGGTGCTCCGCAACAGCCTCATCGTCCGGGTGATGAGCGTGTCGATGGCCAAGACGAAGGACCGCGAGCTCCGGCGGTTCATCCATGCGCAGCACGATGCGTACTTCGCCCGCTTCGCCGATCGCGACGTGCTGCTCGAGGCCTTCGTCACGTCGGTGTCCCACGACGTGCGGGCCTACGCGCCGCGCATCTTCGTCCCGACCCTGCTGGTCGCCGCGCAGCGCGACGACATCACGCCCATCGAGGCGGAGCGGCGTCTGGTTCGGATGTTCCCGAGCGCCGAGCTGGTCGAGATCCCTGACGTTGGACACCTCATCCACTACGAGACCCCGGCCATCGCGGCGGAGGCGATCAGGCGCTTTCTTCCGCCTTCCGCCGACGGTACGCGTTGACGTTCATGCGGTTTCCGCAGTTGCCGGTGTCGCAGTAGCGTTTCGACCGGTTGCGCGAGTAGTCGACGTAGACCGCGTCGCAGTCGTCGGCCTCGCACACCCGCATCCGGCTGTACTCGTCGGAGCGGATGACGTCGACGACGGCCATCGCGGCCTCCACCAGCATGCGCGTGGCCAGGGGGGCGTCGTCGTCGGTCGCGTGGACGTGCCAGTCGTACGGATCGTGCCGCACGAGCTGGGGGAGGGCATGGCCGTCGGCGAGCATCTCGTTGACGACCGGCACGGCCGCGTCGCGGTCGAGGTCCCAGAGGGTGCGCAGCCGTCCCCGGATGCCGCGAACGCCGGCGAGCTCCGCGTCGTCGTGGAGAATGGCGCCGGAGTACGGATGCTGGGCCAGGAACGCCGCCATGTCCTCGTGCGCGACGAGCTGGTCGACACCCTCGAAGACGGTGCCCGGAAGCGTGTTCACGAGATCCGCCGCCATGGCGAGCGACGATTTCGTGTCATGGCTGAAAACGATGTTGACTCCTGACCACAGCGGACGCTAGTGTCACTAGCGTAACCAAATCATACTCCTGACAGGCGGAGCTGCCGATGGTCACACCGACCGCATCCATACCCATCATGGGCCCGTCCGCGCTCATCGCTCAGCCCCGCGCCGCGGGACTGGCTATCGGGCTCGTCTCCGCGCTGGCGTTCTCCTCCAGCGGTCCGCTGGTGAAGCCCCTGCTCGAAGCGGGCTGGACCCTGGGCGCGGCGCTGCTCGTGCGAATGACCCTGGCGGCCGTCGTCCTGTCGCCGGCCATCGTCATCGCGGCGCGCCGCCGGCCCGGCCTGATCCGACGTCAATGGCGGATCATCGTGGGCTTCGGGCTCACGGCCGTCGCGGGCTGTCAGATCTTCTACTTCGCCGCGATGCAGCGGATGCCGGTCGCGGTCGCTCTGCTCATCCAGTACCTGGCGCCGGTGCTCCTGGTGCTCCTCGCCTGGATCCGCACGCGGCGCGCCCCGTCCCGGCTCGTGATCGGCGGCTCCCTCGTGGCGATCTGCGGGCTGGTACTGGTCGTCGACATCTCCGGGGCGGCCTTCGACCCGCTGGGGACCGGGTTCGCCCTCCTCGCGGCCTGCTGCGTCGGCGCATACTTCCTGCTGTCCGAGCGCACGGGCGAGGAGCTCCCGCCGCTCGCCCTCGCGGCCGGCGGCCTCGTGGTGGGAGCCGCCCTCATGCTGGTGCTCTGCCTGGTCGGCATCCTGCCGTTCGCGATGCCGATGGTCGAGGTCGTGCTCGCCGGGATGGAGATTCCGGCCGTCCTGTCGATCCTCTGGGTCGGCGGCGTCGCGACCACGCTCGGCTACGCGCTCGGAGTGAAGGCGGTGCCGCTTCTCGGCTCCCGCGTCGCCTCCTTCGTCGGCCTCTCCGAGGTGCTCTTCGCCCTCGGCTTCGCATGGCTTCTGCTCGGGGAGGCGTCCGGGCCGCTGCAGATCCTCGGCGGAGTGCTCATCGTCGCCGGCGTCGTACTCGTGCGGCTCGACGGGCGTTCGTCCGCCGAGCCGCACGGCGAGGCGGCTACCGTTCCGGTCGTGCCAGCTCCATGAGCGGGACCACCCGATAGGGGATCACCTCGTCCATGACGAGCGAGGTCTCGGTGCGTTCCACGCCGTCGATCGAGAGGATGCGCGCGTCCGTGTCGAACAGGTGCTGGGCGTCGCGGCAGGCGACGCGGACGAGGAGATCGACGGCGCCGCTCAGGCCGTGCGCCTGCATGACCTCCGGCACGAGCGCGAGATGCTCGCGGATGCGGGGGAGGTCGTGCTGGCGCACCATCACGCTGAGGTACGCCTCGATCGGGAAGCCCAGCGCGCGCGACGAGATCGCGCGCTGGTAGCTGAGGAACGCCCCCGCCTTGTCGAGACGCGCCATCCGCGCCTGCACCGTGTTGCGGGACAGGCCCAGCCGGTCGGACAGCGCGACCACGGTGGCGCGGTGATCGTCGGCGAGCGCGCCCAGGAGTTCGAGGTCTATGCGATCGAGAGGTGGCACGATGCTCGACACTACCAGGGCATCACGGGGCGCATGATGCAGGATGCGCAGCGATACGGTGATCGCTTGAGCTAGCTGCTGAACGGGAGTGAGTCTTCGCACCGGCTCGTGGTCCCCGCGGATCACGACATCCGCGTTCCCGTTCCCGCGGGTAACGTGAGCACATGACCGAGCTCGCCCTGGGACCCGCGCTGCTGTTCTGCCCGGCGGACCGGCCGGAGCGCTTCGCGACCGCCGTCACCCGTGCCGACGCCGTCATCGTCGATCTGGAGGACTCCGTCGCCCCCGAGGCGAAGACCGCCGCGCGCGGGGCGCTGATCGACTCGTCGCTGGACCCCGACCGGGTGATCGTGCGCGTCGGCGCGGTCGGATCCGCGGACTTCGCCCTCGACATCGCGACGTTGTCGCAGACGGACTACCGCACGATCATGATCGCGAAGGCGGAATCCCGCAAACGCATCGCCCGCATCGATCCGCGCTTCCGGGTGGTCGCCCTGTGCGAGACGGCACGCGGCGTCGGCGCCGTGGAGCGCATCGTCGAGCTCGACAACGTCGTCGGCGCCATGTGGGGAGCCGAGGATCTCGTCGCGAGCCTCGGCGGGACCTCCAGTCGCAAGCCGAACGGCCGATACCGCGATGTCGCCCGCGCGGCACGGTCCCGCGTGCTGCTCGCGGCAGGGGCACGGGGGAAGGCCGCCATCGACGCCGTCCACCTGGACATCTCGGACACGAAGGGCCTCGCACGGGAGGCGGCGGATGCCGCGGCCTCCGGTTTCACCGCGTCGGCCTGTATCCATCCCTCGCAGGTCGAGACGATCCGCGCCGCCTATCGCCCCGGCGCCGCCGAGGTCGAGTGGGCGTGTGAGGTGCTGGACGCGGCGCGCACGCACGTCGGGGTCTTCGCGCATCGGGGGCGCATGGTCGACGAGCCGGTGCTGCGCCACGCCCGAATCGTGCTGCAGCGCGCGCGGTCGCGCTGATCACGGCTCAGGCGGCGGCGTAGGAGAGCAGCCGGAGGCGCTCGCGTTCCCAGAGGATGTGGTGGGCCGACCCGTTCGGCAGCCGCTCGCCGGCGACGGGGAACGCGTCCGCGCTCGCGTGAGCGATGACCTCGCGGATGAGCGCGCCGTGCGCCACGACGATCACGGTGGATTCCCCCGGGGCGGATTCGCGGCGCGCCTCGGAGATGACGCGCCGGAGGCCGGCGAGCGCACGGCTGCGCAGGTCGGCGCGTGACTCGGCGTTCGGCACCTCCGCCGAGTGCCAGTCCCCCCAGCGCTGCGCGAACGTGGCCGCGTCCAGCCCCTCGGCATCGCCGTAGGCGCGTTCGCGCAGCTGCGGGTAGAGCCGCGGGGAACCGATGCCGAGCTCCGCGCCGATGATCTCGGCCGTCTCGCGCGCGCGAGACAGATCGCTCGCGGCGAGCCGCGCCGTGGCCGGGTCGATGTCGGCTCGCAGTGCCGCGGCGGTGTCGCGCGCCTGCGCGCGTCCGGTGTCGTTGAGCGGGATGTCGGTCGAACCCTGGATACGGAGGTTCCGGTTCCAGTCGGTCTCACCGTGGCGGATGAGGATGATGCGGGTCATGGTGCGGTGGTGTCCTGGCGTTCGTCGGGGGCGGACGTCATCGCAGGGACGGCAGAGCATCGGCGAGGGCCGTGAGGACCTCGCTGGTCCCGGCGTCGACCTTGACGGTCGCGCGGGCGTCGACACGCGTCTGACCGCGATTGACGATGACGACCGGCAGCCTACGGCGTCGGGCGCGCTCCACCAACCTGATGCCGGAGTTCACGACGAGCGAGGAGCCGGCCACGAGCAGCGCCTCGCTCGTGCGGACGAGCTGCTCCGCCTCACGGAACTTCTCGGCCGGGATGAACTCGCCGAAGAACACGACATCGGGTTTCAGCATCCCGCCGCACACGGAGCACACGGGGATGCGGAAGCCCTCGGCGCTCTCCGGGGCCACATCGCCGTCGGGGCCGAGCGGCAGCTCCTCGTCGACGTCCAGCCAGGGGTTGTCCGTCTCGACGCGGGCGGCGAGGTCCCGCCGGTCGAACACCTGGCCGCACTGCAGGCACCCGACGCGGCGCATCGTGCCGTGGAGTTCCACAACCCGGCGGCTGCCGGCGCGCACGTGGAGCCCGTCGACGTTCTGGGTGACGACCCCGGTCGTCACCTCGGTGCTCTCGAGCCTCGCGAGGGCGCGGTGGCCGGGGTTCGGCTCCGCGGCCGCGAACCGGCGCCAGCCGAGGTGGCTGCCCACCCAGTATCGGCGTCGGGCGAGGTCGCTGGAGAGGAACTCCTGCACGGTCATGGGTGTGCGTGCCGGTGCGCCCTGGCCGCGGTAGTCCGGGATGCCGGAGTCGGTCGACACGCCCGCACCGGTCAGAACGGCGACGCGGCGTCCGGCGAGCGCATCGATCGCGCGCTTCACCTGGGCGTCCGTCGTCGCGTCGGGATCCGTCACGACAGGCACAGTACCTCCTGTCTGCGAGCCTACGCCCGCCGCTTTTCCGGGATGTTTCGTCCGGCCGGGCATCGAGCGCGTGCCCGGGCCTGGTTAGGTGGGGAGCCGGGAGGAACGATGCGTATCGAACGGGTGCCGGATGCGGCGGACCCACGGCTCGCCGACTATCGGGATCTGACGGACGTCGCGCTGCGGCGAGTGCGCGAGCCCGCGGACGGACTGTACATCGCCGAGTCGGCCAAGGTCATCGCGCGGGCGCTGCGGGCGGGACATCGTCCGCGCTCGGTGCTGGTCCAGGAGAAATGGCTCGACGAGGTGGCGATGCTGGTCGGGGAGACGGACGCGCCCCTCTACGTCACCACCGCGGAGACGGCGGAACGGCTGACCGGATACACCGTGCATCGCGGGGCGCTCGCGGCGATGCACCGGCCGCCGCTGCCCGCCGTGGCGGAGGTCCTCGCGGGGGCGCGGACCGTGATGATCCTGGAGGACATCGTCGACCACACCAACGTCGGGGCGGCCTTCCGTGCGGCGGCCGGGCTCGGCGCCGACGCGGTGCTCGTCACCGAACGGTGCGCGGACCCGCTGTACCGGCGGAGCGTGCGGGTGAGCATGGGCACGGTCTTCCAGGTGCCCTGGACGCGGCTCCCCGCCTGGCCGGAGGCGAGCGGACTGCTGCGCGCCGCGGACGTGCACCTCGCCGCGCTGGCGCTCGCGGAGGACGCCGTGGCCCTCGACGTGTTCGCGGCCTCGCGTCCGGAGCGGGTCGCGCTGCTTCTCGGCGCCGAGGGCGACGGACTCAGCCGGGCGGCGCTCGGTGCCGCCGACACCGTCGTCACCATCCCGATGGCCGGTGGGGTCGACTCGCTGAACGTCGCGTCGGCATCGGCCGTGGCCCTGTGGGCGCTGACCCGCCCGCCGCGCTGAGAGTCGTCAGTCGGCGGCGGGCGCGTCCGCGTCCGGTCGCCGGGAGGACAGGACCGGTGACGGCTCGGGACGCTTCGCGGTGATGTCGTCGCCGGAGGACTGGTGTCGCAGCCGCCGCAGCACCCAGGGCACGAAGTGCGTGCGCGCCCACACCAGGTCGCCCGCGCGTGCGGCGCGCCAGCTCAACCGGGGGAGCGGCTCGGGCTGCATCGGCGCGAGGTCGTTGGGCACGTTCAGGGCGCGCAGCACCATGCGGGCGACCTCGTGGTGGCCGAGGGTGTTCAGGTGCAGGCGATCGTCGGCGAAGAACCGGGCGTCCTGGATCTCCTTCAGCGCCCACTGATCGGCCACGATGCAGTCGTACTTCTCCGCGATCGCGCGCAGGTTCTCGTTGTAGATCGCGACCTTTCCCCGGAGACCGCGCATCACCGGGGAGAAACCCGTGTCGATGCCGGTGAAGACCAGGACCGTGGCCCCGCCGGAGCTCAGCCGGATCACGGCGTCCTCGAACTGCTCGGCGGTCTCGTCGGGATCGGTGCCGGGGCGGATCACGTCGTTGCCGCCCGCGCAGATGCTGACCAGGTCGGGTTGGAGGGCGAGGGCCGGCTCCACCTGGTCCGCGACGATCTGGCCGATGAGCTTTCCCCGCACCGCCAGGTTCGCGTACGCGAAGTCGTCGACGGAGGCGGCGAGGACCTCTGCGACGCGATCGGCCCAGCCGCGGTTGCCGCCCGGGGAGTCAGGGGAGGGATCGCCGATTCCCTCCGTGAACGAGTCGCCGATCGCGACGAAGCGGCGCCACGGGTGCGTCTCGGGATTGGGCACGTAGGGCGTGCGGTTCGCGGAGATCGTGTCATCCGGGCTCTCGTCGGCGTGGTTCGCCGTGCCGTTCGGGGCGGGGTCGTCCGTGGGCGGGGTCGAGTCGGTCGTCATCGCTTCACCTCGTCGCCAGCCTAACCCGCGGGCGTGGGAGGGTGCGTCCGAGAGTCGGCGGCGTCGCCTATCCTGGACAGTCGCGATCGGACGCCGGACAGTCGCGATCGGAAGAGAGAGGGCGGAGGTGATGTCGTGAGCGAGGACGAGCAGCTGATGGCCGCCGCATCCTTCGATCCCCACGCCGAGAACGCCCATATCGGGAGCTTCGCGGCCGAGCACCTGTCGCCGTCGTTCCCGCAGCGCGCCCCGTGGGGCACGGCGCAGCGACTGCGCGCGTGGCAGGCCGAGGCCCTCGACCTGTACTTCTCGCTCGACGGTCCCGACGGGGTGGGCAAGGGGCCCCGTGACTTCCTCGCCGCCGCCACCCCGGGCGCCGGCAAGACGACCTTCGCCTTGCGTCTGGCCAGCGAGCAGATGCGGCGCGGTGTCGTCGACCGCATCGTCGTGGTGGCGCCCACCGAGCATCTGAAGACGCAGTGGGCGGACGCGGCCGCGCGTGTCGGCATCCGTCTCGATCCGCAGTTCAGCAATCGCCATGCGCTGCCGTCGCGGCAGTACCACGGTGTCGCCGTCACGTATGCGCAGGTCGCGGTGAAGGCGTCGGTGCACCAGAGCCTCGTCATGGACCGGCGCACGCTCGTCATCCTCGACGAGGTGCACCACGGCGGTGACGCGCTGAGCTGGGGCGAGGCCCTCCGCGAGGCCTACGCGCGTGCCACCCGCCGGCTGCTGCTGTCGGGCACGCCCTTCCGCTCGGACACGGCGCCGATCCCCTTCGTCGAGTACCACCCCGACCACCGGGGGACCAGGGTCTCGCGCACCGACTACGCCTACGGATACCGGCGCGCGCTCGAGGACGGCGTCGTCCGTCCCGTGCTCTTCATGATCTACGCCGGCCACATGCGGTGGCGCACGAAGGCCGGCGACGAGATGGAGGCCCAGCTCGGGCAGGACAACACCAAGGACATCACGGCGCAGGCGTGGCGAACCGCGCTCAACCCCGATGGCGAGTGGATGTCGGCGGTGCTGCGATCCGCGGACCGACGGCTGACCGAGGTGCGGCAGACGGTGCCCGACGCGGGCGGCCTCGTCATCGCGACCGATCAGACGGCCGCGCGCGCCTATGCGGCGCTGCTCGAGCAGATCTCCGGCGAGACGCCGACGGTCGTGCTCTCCGACGAGGCCGAGGCGTCCGCACGGATCGAGCAGTTCTCCGACTCCGACCGACGGTGGATGGTCGCGGTCCGGATGGTGTCCGAGGGCGTCGACGTTCCGCGGCTCGCCGTCGGCGTCTACGCGACGTCGGCCTCCACGCCCCTGTTCTTCGCGCAGGCCATCGGTCGCTTCGTGCGAGCCCGTCGTCGCGGCGAGACCGCGACCGTCTTCGTGCCCAACGTGCCCCAGCTCCTGACCCTCGCGAACGAGATGGAGCGCCAGCGGGACCACGCCCTCGACCGCGAGAGCGACGCGGAGGACATGTGGAACGCCGAGGAAGACGCGATGAACGCGGCCGAACGCGAGGATTCGGCATCCGATTCCCTGCTCGAGGAGGGCAGCTACCAGGCCCTCGACGCGCATGCCCACTTCGACCGGGTGCTCTTCGACGGCAAGGAGTTCGGGCAGCTGGCGGTGCCCGGAACCCCGGAGGAGGAGGAGTTCCTCGGGCTGCCGGGGCTTCTGGAGCCCGAGCACGTGCACGAGCTGCTCATGCAGCGGCAGGCCAGGCAGGGGCGGCACCGTGAGATCCGCGAGGCGCAGGAGGGCGCGGAGGAGACATCGCCGCGCAGCGACGCGGACCTGCCCGCGCCGCTGCACCGCACCCTCAAGGAGCAGCGCCAGCTCCTCAACAGCCTCGTGGGCCTGTACGCCCGGCAGTCCGGCGAGGCCCACGGCCTGGTGCACGCGGAGCTCCGGCGCCTGTGCGGCGGACCGGCGGTCTCGCACGCGACCGTGGCGCAGCTGCAGTCGCGCATCGAGGTGCTCCGCGCCCGCGTGCGCGCCTGACCCTCTCGCGCGGCCCGACCCGGCATGTCCGGCATTCGGGTCGCCGAGCCCCGGCGACCGCCGGGCCTGACTACTCTCGACAGCGTGTGCTGTCGAGAGACGGCCGAGCGAGAGGATCCCGTGTCCGAGAACACCAGGCCCCCCGAACCCACGACGCGTATGCGTCGCCGGTGGGCCCGCTATCTGGTCGACGAGCGGTCCGAGGCATCGGTCTACCGGCATCTGGCGGCGCGGCGCAGCGGCGAGGAACGGGAGATCCTGCTCGCCCTCGCCGCCGCCGAGGGGCGTCATGAGGCGCATTGGCTCGCTCTCCTGGGCGGCGAGCCGGCGTCCCTTCCACGGGCGTCCGCCGGTACACGGATGCTGGGCTGGATGGCGAGACGGTTCGGGTCGATCTTCGTGCTGGCGCTCGCGCAGAACGCCGAGGCACGCTCTCCGTACGACGACGACCCGTATGCGACCCCGGCGATGCGCGCCGACGAGAAGATCCACGCCGAGGTCGTCCGGGGGCTCGCCGCACGTGGTCGGCGGCGACTGTCCGGGACGTTCCGCGCGGCCGTCTTCGGGGCGAACGACGGACTCGTCTCGAACCTCGCCCTCGTGATGGGGATCGGCGCGACCGGCGTCGGTGCGCAGTTCGTCCTGTTCAGCGGGATCGCGGGGCTCCTCGCCGGGGCGCTGTCGATGGGGGCGGGCGAGTTCGTGTCGGTGCGGTCCCAGCGTGAGATGCTGGCGGCGACCGAGCCGAGCAACGAGGCGGACGACGTGCTGCCCGACCTCGACCTCGACGCGAACGAGCTCGCCCTCGTGTATCGCACGCGCGGACTCTCCGAGGCCGACGCGCGTGAACGGGCGCGGCAGGTGGTGAAGATCGCTCAGGCCGCGGATCGCACCGTGCCCTATCGTCGCCCGGCAGAGGACGAGGTGAGCCACGAGACGGTCGGCGGCGCCTGGGGCGCGGCGCTGTCGAGCTTCCTCTTCTTCGCCTCGGGCGCCATCATCCCGGTCCTGCCGTGGCTGGTGGGGCTGTCCGGCCTGCCGGCCGTCGTGCTGGCGCTCGCCCTGGTCGGGATCGCGCTCCTGTCCACCGGTGCCATGGTGGGACTGCTGTCGGGCGGACCGCCTCTGCGGCGCGCGCTGCGGCAGCTGCTCATCGGCTTCGCCGCCGCCGGCATCACCTATCTGCTGGGCCTGCTCTTCGGTGTCAGCGCCGCCTGAGTGCGCCGGCAACGCCGTGGACCTCCTCGAGGTGGGCGAGGATCCGAGCCGGCCCGTTCCCGCGTTACGGCTCGGTCATCTGGACGAAACGATCCCGAGCAATCCGATGGCTAGCCGGTGCGGATGCCCGAGGCCGATTCGAGCGAGCAGTCCCGCGCCCGGAGGGGGGTCTTCCTCCGCGCCCACCGCGAGCATGCCTCTCAGCTCCAGAGGGGATCAATGCGCTCCTGACGCTGAAACCGGCGGTGATCGCGGATGCAGCCGAGCGCGCGGACGACGAGCGGCGTGGGCCGCTGCACGGTGTGTCGGTCGTCGTGACCTTCCCGATCAGCTCGGGATCGGTGGAGAACTTGAACGTCTCGCTGCGCCAGGGCTGGACCCCGTACTTGCGCCACGCCCGCGCGATGGTCGCGTTTCCGATCCTCAGATGCCCCGCCAGCAGCCTCGACGACCAGTGCGTCACCCCGTACTTCTTCGGCGGCGCCGTCAATGTCGCGGTGATGATTCGCTCGTCATCGACGTGCTTGGGCCGCCCCGCACGGATCGCCGTCGACCGCGCCCACGACATCAACTCATCCCGATCGCCATCCCACAAAGCCAACGCCGGAGCCGGAGAATTCGCCATGACCAATTCTCCCAAACCACCAACCATTTAGGAACTGACGGCACGCGACACTAGCGTCGCCGGCACGGCATGCGGAATAAGCCCGTTCAGCGCCAGCGCAAGGGTCGACTTGCCTGACCCGCTCGGCCCGAGCATCCGTGGTCTCGGCCTCGTCGATACCACAACGTCGAACCCTCCCCCGGGAAGCGTGTGAGAGAACGTCCGCTCGGGGGCGCGACGGATCATGCTCCGACCTGTGCGGCCTTCGTGCGCGGTTCGGCTTTCAGACCCCGCGTCACGCCGGTCCGTTCAAGGCGTTTTGCGATCATCCGGGCGAGCCAGGTGAAGAGCAGTGCGCTGGCACCGGCGATCGGGTAGATCGCCAGACGTACCCAATCCGCGGCATCCGCGGCCAGCAGTCGCTGTGCGGGGAACGCGTAGAGTACGCCGATCACGCCGTTGCTGACGTAGAACAGCCAGGTCGGCCACTTCCGGTACGCGGTCGCCAGGAACGGCAGCTCCTGAATGAGACCCACGGTCGCAGTCGAAGCGATCGTGGAGAAACCGTACGGCGTGAACGGCGCTACGACGAGTCCGGCGATGAAACTGGTGATCAGGGCGACGCCCGGACGGTGGGTGAGGGACTGGATGAGCGCCCCTCCGAAGAACCAGACACCGAGCAGGGCGGTGTATCCCAGGGGAGCGACAGCGATCGCTGCGGTTGAGAAGAACGTGAAGATGGGCAGGAGCAGGATGCCGGCGGCCACACCGATCGCGGCGCAGGTGAGCAATATGCGGGTGCTGAGGTTCTTCATTGAAGTATCCTTGTCTGGCACCGGGGTCAACCGGTCGCCTTTCCTTCGATCCAGTAGAACTGCGTGAAATGATGTGCACGGTCGAGCCCGAGCTGTTCGCGGAACACGAGCCGGACGTGCTTCACAAGCGTCTTCTCACCCGCGGCCCAGGCATAGAGGCCCGGTTGGTGGGTCGCGGCGACGCTCATTGCCCGGGCGAGAGCGGCCCCCCGGTCGCCCTCACGTGTCACCCACTCCCACGAACCGTTCTCCCGTTCCACTCTGGGGAGCTTGTCGCGGTCGGTGTGATCCTCTTCCAGGAACACCATGGTGCGGACCTCGGACGGCACGGACTCCAACCAGGAGTTGATCGCCGGAAGCGCGGTGGAGTCTCCCGCGAGCACGAGCGACTTCGTGTCATGGGGGATGTCGATCTTCGCCGGTGTGAGCGCCACCTCGACACGTTCGCCGACCGAGACCGCCTTGGCCCAGTCCCCGGCTGGGCCGGCGACATCGTGCAGCACGAAGTCGAGACTGAACGTCTCGTCAACCGAGTTCATCGCGACCACGGTGTAGCCGCGTTGCGCGAGTCCGTCCTGACCCTTGGCGGGATTCGGCACCCAGAGACGAAGCCAAAGGGCCGGGAAGGCTTCGACTGACGCCGTGAGCTCAGGGCCGCGGAACACGATCCGCCGGTACCAGGGCGTGAAGTCTTCAACGCGAACCACCTCGGTGGGGTAGTTGGTGATGCGCATCAACCGCATCAGCCCGCGCTGCCAGTTCGCAGCCATCAGCGATGCCCCGATTCGGCGGGGGCGAGGCGCCATCCCGCGGCCCGTGAGCGCTCGTTCCAGAACGCGGCGTACCGTCCTTCAGCTCGGAGAAGTACGTCATGGGTGCCGCGCTCGATGATCCGGCCCTGGTCGAGGAAGAGGATCTGATCGGCGTGCCGGATTGTCGCCAGCCGATGCGCGACGACGATCACTGTCTTGTTTCGGGTCAACTCGTGGATGCCACGGACCACCCTGGCCTCGTTCTGCGGGTCCAGGGCGCTGGTCGCCTCGTCGAGCAGCACGATCGGGGCATCTTTCAGCAGCGCACGGGCGATCGAGACGCGCTGGCGCTCCCCGCCGGACAGTGATGTCCCGCCCTCGCCGACGTTCGTCTCCCAGCCGTCGGGGAGGCGTTCGACAATCTCATCGACGCGGGCGATCTCGGCGGCACGGTTCAGCTCCTCGTCCGTGGCCCCGGCGCGTCCGATCCGCACGTTCTCCGCGATGCTCTGGTTGAACAGGTACACGTCCTGGAAGACGAGGGAGAATTGCTGCATCAGTGCGCCGGAGGGGTAGTTGGAGATCGGGTTGCGACCGACGTCGATGCCGCCGTCGTCCACGTCATAGAACCGGGAGGCGAGGCGCAGCAGCGTCGTCTTGCCGCTGCCGCTCGGGCCGACGATCGCGGTGGTGGTGCCCGCTGGGACGGTGAAGGTCACCCCGTTGATCACCGTCTCGCCAGAGCCGTAGGCGAAGGTCACGTCGGTGAAGCTCACGGACGAGTCCTCCGGCAGCACAGGCTCGGATGCCTCGGCCAACGGCGGCACGTCGAGGAGGTCGGTGATCCGGTCAGCGGCGTTCGCTGCACCCCGCACGGCCGTGGACAGGTCGGCAGCCTGATTCAGCGGATCGATGAATCGCGAACTCACCGCGATCAGCGCGATTGCGGCGGGCACGGAGATGCTGTCGCCGGCGGCGAGGGTGATGGCCAGGTAGACGAGCAGGATGAAGGTGAGCTGCACGAGGAACGAGAAGACGACGAGCCCGGGGATGGATGCGAGCACGAGTCCTCTGCTGCCGCGTCGCTGGACGGTGAGGGCGTTCTGCAGGCCGCGGTTACCGGCCCCCGCGGCACCGAACGCGCGCAGCACGGGTTGCGCTTGCGCGAACTCGATCACGCGGGAATTGGACTCCTCCGCCGCCTGGTGGGCGCGAGTGTCTGCGCGGGAGTAGACACCCTGTCCCCAGCGGTTCACGAGGTAGAGCAGTGGGGCACTGATGATCATCGCCAGCGATATCCGCCAGTCGATGAAGATCATCCCGATTGCGACCCCGGCGGGAACAAGCACACCAGTGAGCAAGGGTGCCAGCAGATGCGCGAAAACTCCCATCGCGTCACGCACGCTCCCGCTGATCAGCTTCGACACCGACCCCGCCGTCGATGATCCGAACCAGCCAAGCGGGAGGACGGCGATATGGTCGCCGAGCCGGGTCTGCAGCGACTGCATCATTCCGGCTCCGATCCGGATGCCGAGCACGGCCTGCTGGTACCCGCCGATGCACACGAACACGACTGCGACGGCGATCCATGCCGTCCATGTCCACGCCGCGCCGAGATCGCCCTCGAAGAGCGACTCCAGCATCGGCATGAGGAGCACGTACGCCGCCGACTGCGCCACCGCGAACAGCACGATCATGGCGATGTATCGCGGGATCAGCCGCCGATAGGGATCGGGGACCAGGCGGAGGACCTTGCCGATCATACGTGCACCTCTTTCGTTCCGGGATCCGCGGTCGTCTCCAGCTCGTCGACCTCGCGGAGAGCTCGCTCATTCGCATCCCACAGGCGGGAGAACAGGCCGCCTCGTGCACGCAGGTCCGCGGGAGCGCCTTCTTCGACGATGCGCCCGTCCTCCAACACCAGCACGTTGTCCACGCCCTCGAGGGTGTGCAGGCGGTGCGCGATGACGAGCACGGTCCGGTCGGCGACGAGTACGGCGAGTGCGTCCTGGATCGCCGCCTCGGATTCCGGGTCCGCGAACGCGGTCGCCTCGTCGAGGACGAGGATCGGGGCATCGGCGAGGAGGGCGCGCGCGATGGAGAGTCGTTGGGCCTCGCCGCCGGAGAGGCGCGCGTCCTTGCCGATCTCGGATTCGTAGCCGCGGGGCAGGTCCAAGATGCGTTCGTGGATCTGCGCGGCGCGCGTTGCCTCCACGAGGGCAGCATCGTCCGCATCGGGCCTGGCGAGGAGGAGATTGTCGCGGATGGAGCCGGCGATCAGCTGCACGTCCTGCAGCACGAAGCCGACGCTGCGGTAGAGCACGGCGGATGGCAGAGAGCGGATGTCGTGACCTCCGATCGTGATACGTCCCGCCGTGACGTCGTCGAAGCGCGGCAGCAGCCGGGCGAGCGTGGTTTTTCCCGAACCGCTCGGTCCCACCAGAGCGGTGATCGTTCCGGGATGTAGTTCGGCGGTGATGCCGCGGAGCACGGGGCGATCAGCGTGGTATCCGAAGGACACGTCCTCGAAGCGCACCAGCCCTGACGCGGGGGTTGGGCCCTGGGCCGGATCGACGAGCTCATCGGCCTCGGTCAGCTCCCACAGGCGAACGGCTGCCGCAGACGCCTGACGCAGCGCATTCATCCCATAGCCAACGCTCAGCACTGTTCCGCCGATTCCCAGACCGAGCAGGAGGAACGGGATCAGATCGGCGGCGCCCATCGATCCTGAGGTGATGAACGTCAGAGACGCGACGAGAACGATCAGCAGCACCAGGACCGGATTGAGCAGAAGGCCGGCCGCACCCTCGAGACGCGTGATCGGGCCAACCCACGCCGTGAAGAACTTCGCGTGGTCGTCGACGGCCTCCTGATAACGGTGATGCCCCTTGCGCGGTTGGCCGAAGGCGCGAACGACCTGGATACCGTCGACGAACTCGATCGTCGTCTCGCTGACCGTGCTCTGCAAGGAATCGAAGGCAGCGAGCTTCTCGGCGTGCCCCTTGCCCATCACCCGGGAGATCGCGAAGGCATACGCGAGGATCGGAACGAGCAGGATCAGGCTCAGCCGCCAGTCCACGAAGACCAGGTAGACGAACGTCGCAAAGGGAAGCGTGATAGCGGCGACGAACTCGAGTCGCGCGTGGGCAACGAGGTAGTGCAGGGCGTCCACATCACTCTGCAGCAGCTTCTTCACCCCACCCGAGCTGCGCTCGGTGAACCAGCCCAGGGGCACCCGGGTGAGTTTCGCGGCGAGGAGTTGACGGAGCGTGTACTGATGCTCCGCATCGATCATGTGCGACCAGAGCAGCGCGCCGGACTGCACAAGCCCGCGGAACCCGAGGATGCCTAGCGCGACGATCACCAGCGACCAGACGCGGTCCCAATCGATGGACGCGGACAGGAGCTCGCGGCAGAGCTCCGCGATGACGATGAACGGCACGACGGAACAGATCGCCGCGGCTGCGGCGAGGGCGCTCGCCACGGTGAGCCGGACGGAGACTGGACCAAGGACGCGCGAGTTCGCCGCCTTCTGCCGTCGCCGTGCTTCGCCGAGATCAGCCTTTCCTGCCCGCTCGTCGGTGTCGCTCATCCGGACCTCTCTTTTGCAATGACCTATTGCAAACAGCTTGAGCATATCCAAAGCGCAGTGGCTAAGCAAGGTAACCCTAACCTTGTCTACGCTAGTGCGGGTGTTCGTTGTGAGACGATGAATCCGTGCCTCCTCAGCCACGCCGCGGACGTCCGCCCCTTACCTCCCGGGAGGCGATCCTCGACGCAGTGCTTGAGATCGGGTTGGATCGAGCGACGACCTCGGCCGTCGCCGAATGTCTCGGGGTAGACCAGTCCACGCTTTATCGGCACATCGATAGTCGAGAGGACATGCTCGATGCTGCCGTCGCCGTCGCGGTCGGCCGTACGATATGGCCCGATCCGGAGGGGAACTGGGCGGACTATCTTCGTGCCTGCGCGAAGGCGATGTGGGGAATGTTCGAGGCATCGCCGGGGCTCGCCCAGCGACTCAGATCGATGACTACGATCCCCGAGGAGCTGGTGATGCAATCGTATCGGATCGTCGATCAGCTCACTCAGTTGGGTTTCAGCCTCAAGGATGCCGCGCTCATCGTCGACACGATCGGCGACATGACTGCCGATTCGTACCTGACGGTCGAGTTGCTCGATCGCGTCGTCGGGGGCGGAGGGAGCTACCGGGACCGGGCGATCGAGACGATGGCGCATGCCGGCGGCATCGTCCCGAACCAGAAGACGGCAGCGGAGTATCTCGGGGTGATGCGCTATGCGATGGGAGAGCGGGGAAAACCCAGCGCCTGGTGGATGGACAAGGTCGATCTTGTGATCGACGGAGTCGCATACCGTCTGTGCGAGCGGAACTGACGGTATCCGACGAACACCCCTTGGCGTGCGCGATCGCTGAGGCCGTGCAGATCGTCGGTGTGCGTATTCGCGGTGTCCACGATGGAGTCGAAGCCACGGAAGGACACCGAGCCGGGCAGCCCGAGCACCCGCGACAACCACATGGGGATGGCGCGGTTCATCCGGGCGTGCCCGCCGCCAAGCTCACGTGGGTCCTGGCCGAAGGCGGCAATGACGCCGCCACCACCGGTGAGCTGGAGTTACCCACCGCCGAGATCGCGGACACCGCAGAGTTGTTTAAGACGACCTTTCTCGGTAACGGTTGAGGCATCCGGGCTCGGGGTGCTGCGACGCCTGCATCGCCGCGGGCAAGCGCTCCTTGCGCGGCCACAGCGAGCGAGGTAGCCGAACGCGAGGGTTCCCCCAAGGCGCCGCAGCGTCAAAGATGACAGCGGCGAGCAGGCAACCCTCGTCGCTACCGCTGAGGCGCGCGCAGCGCAGATGCGTGCCGAGGTCGTCGGGCCGCTCATCGCCCAGGCCACCACGGACGGCACCAGGTTCTTGACCGCGCAGAAGACGGCATGGGAGGCATCGCGTGCCCAGGCCCGCGCACGCGGGCTCCGCAAGCGCGCCGCCACCCGCGCCGCAGACGCCGCGCACACCAAACGCGAAAACACAGAGACGACAACCAGGCAGCGCTGGGGCAGCATCCCCCACAGCACCACCGGGATCGACTCGTGGGCGGAATCGGTCGCACAGCCAGAGGCCGAGACTAACCCGCGCGTGATCGACGCGATGGCGCAGGCAGACTCGGCGCGTGAAGTGCAGCGGCAGCTCACGAAGCGGCACCTGGACGAGCAGACAACCCTCATCCGGCGCGTGTTCGGTGACCGCGCCCCGACCAACCCGACCCAGCAGGCGGCCCGGTGGCAGCAGCGAGCGAAGCAGGCCCGCCGCGACCTCACGATCATCGAGGCCCTGCCCACCACCGAGGCAGCGCAACTCATCCAGGAGCGCGCCGAACTGGAGCAGGCACGGCGGAAGCCGCCGAGCGCGCCAAGGCCGCACGGAAGGCCCGCGCCGCCCAGTTCCCCGACTTCACTCAGCGGCCGCGCACGGGAGGGCCGACGCCGCCGAGCCGGGCTGGGACTGTAGCTTTACAGGCTGGGCGCGTCACGACGTGACGCAGACGAGGAACGTCCGGCCCGGAACTGGCTGACGTCGGGCAGGGCGGGGCCGAGGCGGGGCTTGCGGCCCCGAGTGTCCTCACCGCCGACGCGATTGCTGCGCTCGGTGAGCGCGACGAGTGCGAGGTGGCGGTCGGCGGTCCAGCACACCAGGCGGCCGCGCTGATCCTTCGTGCGGCCGAGGATGCCCGCCTCGGCCAGTTCCGTGAGCGCGCGGTGCGCCGCCGCAGGCGACACGGCGAGGCGCGTGCTGACCGTCTCTGCGGTGAGCACCGGGTCGGAGGCGAGCGTGTCGAGGATGCGCAGCACGACCGCATCCCGGCGAGGCGCGGCGGGGTTCAGGCCGCGGTCACGGCGAAAGGCGACGAGCCGGTCGGACACGTCACGGTCGAGCGCGGCGATGTCCTCCGCGAGCCTCACCGCGTTCCCGGCAGCCTTCTCCGCTGCCTGCGCGAAGCCGATCACCCATTCATCGAGCGCGGGCGGATCGGCGCGGTAGCCGGTGAGGCCTGCGATGTAGGCGTCGGTGTCGCCGGCGAAGACGGTACTGATCGGGATGAGCGCGTTCCGCAGCGCGTCGGCGCGGCGGAGGATCGTGTGGATGAGTGCCCGTCCGGTGCGGCCATTTCCGTCGATGAACGGGTGGATCGTCTCGAACTGCGCGTGCGCGATCGCCGCCCGCACAACCGGATTCCCCGCGGTCTCGGTGACGAAACGTGCAAGGTCCGCCACGAGGCGAGTCACCTCGGTCTCCGGTGGCGGCACGAATGCGGCTCGCAATGGTGACCAACCCGGCCCGCCGACCCAGTTCGGCTCCTGCCGTACCCCACGCTCCAGGCGGGGCTCGATGACGTGCTGGAGGTCCACGATGTCGTCGGTTGTGATGGTGCGCGTATGGTCGGCCAGCTCAGCGATAGCTGACTCGGTCGCGCGTACGTTCGCCACGACATCGAGTGCTTGGCGCGGCCCCTGGTGCAGCAGCTCCGCGATTGCCAGGCGCTTGGGCGTGACCCGGTTGCCTTCGATCCACGACGACGAGATGGACTCTGAACGGATCAGCAGGTGGTTCAGATATTGGCCTCGCGCTCCGATCCGCTCATCCGCGCGGGCAAGCACCGCCAGCGCGTCCTCCGCCGCCCCCTGCGCCTCGGCGCCCAGCGTCGGGAGGCTGTCGCCCAGTTCGTCGGGCACGTAGGCGAGGTAGCGGCGGGGTGCGCGATCCTTGCGGCTCAGACCGCTCGCGTCCGCGGGATGCCACAGGAGCTCGACGTACTCGCCCATCGCAGCCTCCCTTCCTGCGTCCGTTATTTCTACTTTAGGTGCTCTAAGCGAGAAATGGTGATGTGAGGATCAAGGGTAGTCACTCCGCGTTGTCGGCGAAGAGGGCGAGGAACTTCTCGCGTGGGATGACGACGCGGCAGCCGATCTTCACCGAGGGGGATGGTGCCGTCTTCGATGCCGACCGTGATCGTGCGGGGATCGACGCCGAGGGCTTCGGCAGCCTCCTGGCGGGTGATGACGAGGCTGCGACGGCGGCGGAGGTGAGGGGAAACCCTCCCGGCATCACGAGCACCCACGTCGCGGCGAACATCCGCGCTGCCCGGCTTGCGGTCGGCATGGACTTGCGCACCATGTCCGATGCGCTCGGAGCGGCGGGCCGGAAGCTGTCACCGTCGGGCATCAGCAAGTGGGCGCACGGGGAGCTCACCCTCACCAGCGACGGTCTGCTGGCGTACTGGCAACAGGAGTGGGTGCAGTGCCTCAACCGCATCCAGTATTTCGAGACGGGTCTGCTGAGGCTTTTCGCAAGTCCGAGCGCGATCCGCGCTGTAGTCGTCTTGCCGGAACCGTTCGGGCCGAGGAACCCAGTGACACGGCCGGGAGATGCAGTGAAGCTCACTCCACTCAGGACCCGCCTCGTCCCATAGGTCTTGGTGAGCTCTTTCACTTCGAGGGGCATGCTCATGCGCGGTTGTCCTGTTCGATCCGGGAGGTTCGGGCGAGGGCGATGATCCAGGGCAGCAACCACAGCAACGCCAAGACCACGGTTGTCGTGATGAGAAGGACGGGACCGGGAACCCAGGAACCCGTAGCGATGAGCGCGACCCCGACAGTGCTCGTGCCGTACTTCTGCGTGGGCGCGGATCGTGCGAACTCTTTGGTCACCGTCGCGATGAACGAGACCGGCCCGTCGTAGTTCGGGCCACCGCGGGGGTATCCGATGCCGATGCTGACCAGCAGGACACCGAGCCCGACGCACACCGCTCCTGTGAAGGACACGTCCCAGGAGTCGGCCAGACCTGTCACACCGAGGTACGCGGCCATCGTGCACAGCGTCAGCCCGATGAGGAACCAATCGAGAAACCGGCGTAGCTGTCCGGCGGTGCCGTTGGTCAACGGCGAACGGAACTGTGGGAACCAGACAAGCAGCAAGGGAGCCATGCAGATCACAACGGTCATGAGGAACAGGATCGACGCGAGCAATACGCTGGACGGCGCCAACCCGAGCGCAGCATCTTCCGTCATGTCGTCGTCGGCCTCCGCACCGCCCCGTATGAGGGTCGCGACTGCGATAGCGAGCACCCCCGTCAACGCCACGACAGCGCCCGTCCAGGGCACGACGCCGGCTCTATTCCTGTGCACGTTGGGCGTCTGGTTGGTCATGCTTCAAGTGTTGAGGGACGAAAGCACCTGCACATCTGTCGCAGGACAGAGATCGCCCCTCAACGGCTGTGCTCGGTACCTACCTGCCCCTGTGCGGCTGTCATGCATCGCGTTGTTCTGTCTTCCGACAGAGGCGTCTCACGCCGGGGGCGGCCAGACTTGAAGCCATGAACTCGTCTCCCGTCGCACCCGCTGAGTTGTCCTCGCGCCCGTCGCGGCGCTCACAGGTACTCGCCGTGACGGTGGTCGGCGCACTCAGTGTGCTTGTCAGCGGGTTCTATCTCTGGGCGGTCCACCTCGCCGCGCAGACCGATCCGGCGCTGACGATTCCGCCGGGCGGGGCCTACGCGACATGGGTAGCGGGAACCGTCATTTCGGCTGGCCTGTTGTGGTGGCATCAGCGACACCCGATCCTTGTGTTCGCAGGCGTCTTCGCCCTACACCTCACGGGAGCTGTCCTGATCGGCAACGGCGGGCTCGGCGGCGTCGCCCTGCCGCTCTGGTTCAGCGTCTACGCGCTCGCGACATTCGCGCGCCCGCTGATTGCAGGGCTTCTCGTGGCCGGAGCCTGGGCAGTCGCGACGATGGTTCAACTCGTTCTCGCTGCGACCGCTGGCCTGTCGCTTTCCGCGCCGGAGGTTGTCGTGGTCGCGTTCGGTCAGGGGTTCTTCTTCCTGGCCTGCTACATGATCGGCGTTGGGATGCGCGCTGAACGGCAACGCGCCCGTGACGCGGCCGAGCGAGCCCAACTGATCGAGGCTCGCACCCGTGCCGAAGCCGCCAGCGCCGTCTCACGGGAACGTAACCGTATGGCAAGAGAACTGCACGATCTGGCCGCGCACCAGATCATGGATGTGTTGCTGACCACACGGGCAGCGCTGCTGACCGGGCCGAACCCGGTACTCGAAGAGGTCGAGCAGAAGACCGCTGAAGCGCTCGGCAGCATCCGATCCGTCGTCGGAGCGCTCCGCAATGACGACACCGACCCCTCATCCCGCGAGCCCGAACCGCTCGCAGAGGCCACGACCCGCGCCCTCGAACGTGTCGCACGGGAACGGGGGCTCCACGTTCAAGAGCGGGTCACCATCTCCCACGAACCAGTCAGTGCGGCGACGGCGACCGTGGTCAGCGTCCTCACGGAAGCTCTCGCGAACGCTGCTACGCACGCACCGGGAGCGCCGGTCGCAGTCACCTTGCACAGCGACAGCACGGCGGTTCGCTTGGAAGTGCGAAACCCGATGGGTCTCGGCGAGGGGCAGAACCCCAGGCTCGCAGACTCGGGCTATGGACTGATGGGTGCGGCCGAACGTGCGCATATCCTCTCCGGCCAGCTGGACACTGGCATCGCCGAGAACGGCGATTGGACACTCATACTCACACTCCCGGCAACCCGATCGGAGGTGTCGCGATGATCGACGTACTCATCGCCGACGACCAGCCCAGTGTTCGCCGTGCCCTGCGCGCATTCCTCGAAACGCAGGACGACATCAGAGTCATCGCCGAGGCCGGAAGCGGCCCCGAAGCCGTCACCCACGCGAAATCGCATCGCCCGGACGTAGTGCTCATGGATGTGCGGATGCCCGGAGGCGACGGAATCTCCGCTACCGCAGCCCTCGCGGGCGAAAGCCTCACCGATCCGATCCCCGTCGTCGTGATCACCACATTCGACCTTGACGAGTACCTCTTCGGTGCGCTGGAGAACGGAGCGGCCGGGTTCCTCCTCAAAGATGCACCGCCCGCGCACATCATCGACGCCGTCCGAGCAGCCGCCTCCGGTGACGGACTTGTTTCGCCCGCCGTCACCCGCCGGGTGATCAGCGAGTTTGCCCGCCGACGCACACCCACCGTACGAGACGCAACCATTCCGCGCCTCACAGCCCGCGAACGCGACGTGCTCGCCGCCCTCTCTCAGGGGCACAGCAACGCCGAGATCGCCGAGCAACTGTTCATCGAGATCGGCACCGTGAAGACCCACGTGTCCAGTATCATCCGGCAGCTCGGGGTTCGAGACCGAGTGCAAGCCATCGTCTGGGCCTACCAGCACCCTGGATGGCAGGCCGACATCGAAAATGAGTACCCATGAGCGCACCATCAGATGCCCCGACCCGCAGACCACGCACCGGAGCGATCATCGTCCTGGTCATCGGCGCGATCCTGACCGTCACCGGCCCCATCTTCGGGGTCCTCGCAGGCAGCTTCGCCATGATACCCGGCGCCCTCGACCTCGCCGACAACACCATAGAGGTCTCACCGACCGGCACCATCACCCTGGGCGACGGCGAGTCCGTCTACCTCCTCGGCCCGGTCGCCGACCTCGACCAACTCGACCACGAATCCTGCACCGCGACCGGCCCGAACGACGAACCGGCGACGGTCGTATTCGCGCCCGCGAGTGCTCTCAATACGCTCGTCAGCGGCACCCGCTACGAGTCCTTCGCGCAAGTCACCGCGAGCACCGCAGGCACTTACGACATCACCTGCCAAACCGGTGGCATCCCCGTCGTGACCGCACCACCCTTCACCCTCGGCGGGCTCATCGGCCCGCTCGCCTGGTGGTCTATCGCAGGAATCGCCGTCTCCCTTATCGGAATCGTCATGGTCATCATCGGCATCGTCAGACTCGCACCTGCACCAAGAACGACCTGAATCACTCATCGCCTTCCACTCGGACACAGCATCATTCACTAACTCGAAGAATGAACCAACGAACTCACTTTTTGTTCTTCTGAATGAACATATTCCACCGCGGTAGATACAGTCATTTCCGTACTAGAAATCCTCGGTGGTGAGTCTCATGCATGGCGGCGTCATCCTGTTCCGGGGAACCGGAGCCGACGCGCGTCGCTATGTCGAAGCCGACCGCTCCCGCGCCGATGACTACTACCTCGGCGCGGAGACGTCCGTGGCAGCGTTCACCGCGCTTGATGGCGACGGGAACGTGACCGCCGCGCTGGGGCTCGACCCGGAGGCGTATGCGGGCTGGGTGGACTGGCTCAACCCGCTCACCGGGGAGTCGATGGGGAAGCCGCGTCTGCCGGGTGAAGGTCGGCAAGGATCGCCTCGGTTCGCGGAGATGGTCGCGAACGCCCCCAAGTCGCTCTCCATCGCCGCGGCCCTCCACCCCGAAGTCTCCGCAGCGCTCGACCAGGCGCAGCAGGACGCCGTAAACGAGATTCAGCGGTGGCTCGCCGAGCACTCCGTGACCCGCGTGGGGCCGCGGGGAAAGCAGGAGGTCGTGCCCGTCGAGGCGTTGCAGACGGTGGCGGTGTCGCACCGCACCAGCCGGGCGGGTGACCCGCACCGGCATATCCACTTTCAGATCGGCACCCGCGTATGGGCGGCCGGGAAGTCGCGAGCCTTGGACACGGCGGCGCTGTTCCGGCAGCAGGGCGCGATCCGTGCCCTTGGCACTGCCGTGATCGCCGCGCACCCTGAGCTTGCGGAGGTGCTGGATCGGCACGGTTTGACCCTTGATCCGGTATCGGGTGAGGTTGCCGAGCTCGAGCGGTTCAACGGTGCGATGAGCAAGCGCGGCGAGCAAGTACGCAAGCATCTCGAACGGCTCGAAGCGGAGTGGGAGGCAACGCATCCGGGCGAGTCGATGGGGCCGGTCGTCTCGACCCGTCTCGCGGCGAAAGCGTGGGCGCACGAGCGGCCCGCGAAGAAACCCACAACGCTATGCACTGGTGCTGTAGCGCTGGCGTGCGGCCTCGCCGCTGGTGCCGATCGCCTCACCGACCTCGCGCCACGACAGCCGCTTCTCCCGCGCCGCGCGTACAGCGTCTGCGAGTTCGCGTTCGGCGGTGTCGCGTCGCCAGGCGGCGAGCTTGACCGCCATCACGGGCGGGATCGGGGCGTCTTGGTCGCCGGGCTGGGGGTCGTAGTTCTCGAACGCGTCCGCGAACTCGTCGGCGCGGGCCTTGATGTCTTCGATAGAGCGTGGAGCCATGATGTTCACCTCAGATACTTGGGTCGAGCCGGACGCATCGCGTGCGCGATAGCGATGATGCCGTGCCATTCGATGACGCCGACCTCGACCAGGGTGCCGGTCTCGTCGGGGCCGACGAACATGGTCATCGCGTCGTCTTGCACGAAGTGCCGGACAGGGAAACGGAGCGCATGGAGCATCGCCGCATCCGAGACACCGTGCCGGTGGGCACTGTCCAGGATGATCGGTTCCGACTCCATGTCACAAGTTTACTTGCCACAAGATAACTTGCCAACACGCGGATGCGGCGCAGCGAAGCCCTCGCCCTCAAATGGAACGACCTGAACGCCAAGACCTCGCAGGTCAGCATCCGGCGCGCGATCAACCCCGAGGACTGGACGAAGACGAAGACCACCAAGACCGGCAACGCCCGCGTCATCGACATCGACATCGACGCCGCAACCGTGAAGGCGCTCGCCTCCTACAAGGTTGTCCCCGCTCGCCTGACGCGATGACGAGCCGGTGGGACCGCCGCCTCAGATGGGCCGCGAGGGTCAAGAAGCTCCAGCACCTGCCCCGCGTCACCCTCAAAGGGCTCCGGCACACGCACGCGACGATCCTCATGGAACTGGGCGTGCCGCCCAAGGTCGTGCAGGAACGCCTCGGGCACTCCATCATCACCACGACGATGAACATCTACAGCCACGTCACCCCGACGATGCAGAAGAACGCCGTCGACCAGTTCGCCAACCGCCTCGCCGGGACCTGAACCCCGCGATGGGGCGAACAGAGGCGCTTGCCCCATATCTCGCCCCATGACAATGAAGTAGCCCCTCACCGGGAACCTAAAATCCCTGGTGAGGGGCTGCTTTCGTTCTGTGCGCGAGGGGGGACTTGAACCCCCACGCCCTATACGGGCACTAGCACCTCAAGCTAGCGCGTCTACCTATTCCGCCACCCGCGCATCGGATGTTTCGGTTTCGCAACCGAGGAACGACATTACCACGTCCCGGATGCGGCCGAGAATTGCGGTCGGCCCCGCGTGTGTCGTCCCATCGGCCCGCGACCCTCGACGTCGCATCGGGTCGGGCCCCCGACCCCGACCCGGTAGCCTGATCCGCATGATCGAGAGCGCCGACACGGGGGAGGCGGCACTTCCGGAGGTCGCCCGCCTCGCCCGCGACCTCATCCGCATAGACACCACGAACTACGGCGGCGGCCGTGCGCTCGGGGAGCGCGAGGCGGCCGAGTACGTCGGCGCCTACCTCGCCGAGCTCGGACTCGAGCCCCAGTACTACGAGCCGGTCCCGCGTCGTACGAACGTGATGGCGCGGGTGCCCGGGCGCGATCGCAGTCTGCCCGCGCTCGTCGTCCACGGACACCTCGACGTCGTGCCGGCGGTCGCCGAGGACTGGAGCGTCGATCCGTTCGGCGGAGAGATCCGAGACGGTCTGCTGTGGGGCCGTGGCGCGGTCGACATGAAGGACATGGACGCGATGATCCTCACATCCGTCGCCGACATCCTCCGCAGCGGAGACCGACCCGCCCGCGACCTCGTCGTGACGTTCTTCGCCGACGAGGAGAACGGCGGCGTCGAGGGATCCCAGCTCGTCGTCCGGGACCGCCCGGAGTGGTTCGCGGGGGCGACCGAGGCGATCAGCGAGGTGGGCGGCTTCTCGATCGACGTGGGCGATCGCCGCGCCTACCTGCTGCAGGTGGGCGAGAAGGCACTGCTCTGGCTGCGTCTGGTCGCGCGCGGCGCGGCGGGGCACGGCAGCCGGGTGCACCCCGACAACGCCGTCACCCGACTCGCCGAAGCCGTCGCGGCCCTCGGCCGCACCGAGTGGCCCATCCGGCTCACGCCCACCACGACCGAGTTCCTGGACGTCCTCTCCGCGCTCACCGGCCTGCCGCCGGACGACCCGGACGCCATCGCGGACTCCGTCGGCCCGGCGGCGAGCTTTCTCAAGGCGACGCTGCGCACCACCGCGAATCCGACCGGTCTTACAGCGGGGTACAAGCACAATGTCATCCCCGACCGGGCGGAGGCACTCATCGACGTGCGCGTCCTGCCCGGCACCGAAGAGGCTGCTCTGGCCGACATCCGCCGCATCGTGGGCGACGGGATCGCGATCGAGACGGTCGTCCGCGACGTCGGACTCGAGACGCCGTTCTCGGGCGACCTCGTCGACGCGATGGTGGCGGCGCTCGGTCGTCACGACCCGGACGCCCCGGTCATCCCGTATCTGATGGGCGCGGGCACCGACAACAAGGCGCTGTCGCGACTCGGCATCGCCGGATACGGCTTCGCCCCGTTGCGCCTCCCGCGCGGACTCGACTTCACCGGTATGTTCCACGGAGTCGACGAGCGCGTGCCCATCGACGCCCTGGTGTTCGGGCAACGCGTCCTGACCGACCTGCTCCGCTCCTTCTGAACCGTCCTCCTCACGTCTCGAAAGGCCGTCGATGCTGCACTTCCTCGAAGCGCTCCTGCTCGGCTTCATCCAGGGGCTCACCGAGTTCCTCCCGGTCTCCTCCAGCGCCCACCTGCGGATCCTCGGATCGTTCCTGCCGGCCGCCGAGGACCCGGGCGCCGCCTTCACCGCGATCACCCAGATCGGCACCGAAGCAGCCGTCGTCATCTTCTTCTGGCGCGACATCGTGCGGATCGTGAAGCACTGGTTCGCGGCGCTGTTCGGCCGCATCCCGCGAAACGACCCGGATGCCCGCATGGGGTGGCTGATCATCATCGGCTCGATCCCGATCGTCGTGCTGGGTCTTCTCTTCGAGGACCAGATCGAGGGCGTCTTCCGCTCGCTCTGGCTCGTCGCGGGGATGCTCATCTTCTTCGGCGTGCTGCTCGGGATCGCGGATGCCGTGGGCGCCCGTAAGCGCAAGCTCCGCGACCTCACCCTGGGGGACGGCGCCATCTACGGGCTGGCGCAGTCGCTCGCGTTGATCCCCGGGGTCTCGCGCTCGGGCGGCACGATCACCGCGGGTCTGTTCATGGGATACGAGCGGGCGGCGGCGGCCCGCTACGCGTTCCTGCTCGCGATCCCGGCCGTGTTCGGCAGCGGCTTCTACCAGCTCTTCAAGGTCGTTCGCGAGCCGGAGGCGAATCCGCCGTTCTCGCTGTGGGAGACCGGGGCCGCGACCGTCGTGGCCTTCTTCGTGGCGCTCGTCGTGATCAAGTTCTTCATGGCCTGGATCTCCAAGCGCAGCTTCCTGCCGTTCGTCGTCTACCGCGTCGCCCTCGGAGCGTTCGTCATGGTGATGCTCGCGACGGGCGTCATCCAGCCCTGACCCGAAATCTCCCCGGAGGGGGGAGATTTGGCATCCTTCGTCGGTCGTCAGCGACCCAGGCCGCTGACCCGACGTTCCCCGTGCACGAGGACCCGGATCCCTCAACCTTCACCCGCGAGACTGCAGCGGGGCGCCGAGACAGCGGGGTTTCCCCACGGTCTCGGCGCCCACGTGCAGTCTCGCGGTTCGGAGGACGACCGGACGGCTCCGGCGGCGGCGCTCAGCGACGCGGGTCGTCGCGACCGGGCTTGGTAGGACCGTCGCCGCCGCGCTTCAGGTACTGCTCGAACTCGCGCGCGATGGCGTCGCCGGAGGCCTCCGGCGAGTCCCAGGTGTCCCTCGTGCGCTCGAGCTGACGGATGTACTCGGTCATCTCCTCGTCGTCGGCGGCGGCCGCATCGATCGACGCCTCCCAGGCGGCGGACTCCGTGGCCAGCTCCGCACGCGGCACCTTGGCGCCGGTGAGGTCCTCGAGGCGGTCGAGAAGCGCCAGCGTCGCCTTCGGCGACGGCGTGTGCCCGGCCACATAGTGCGGGACGCTCGCCCAGAGGCTCGCCGCGGGGATGCCGGCCGCATCGGCGACGTGACCGATGACGCTCATGATGCCCACGGGACCCTCGTACGTGCTGCGCTCGAGATCGAGGCTCGTCCGCAACGCTTCGTTCTCGCTCCCCGCGAAAACCGAGATCGGCCGGGTGTGGGGCACGTCGGACATCATCGAGCCGAGTCCGACGATGCCCGTGATGTCCTCGCGCAGGGCGACGTCGACGAGCTCGGCGGCGAACGCCTGCCAGGCCCGAGCCGGCTCGACCCCGGTGAGCAGCCAGAGCTGTGTGCCCCGAGTGGCGCGCGCCGGACGCAGCAGAGTCGTCTCCGGCCACTTCAGGATGCGGCTGCCGTCGGCGTCGATCGCGGCGTGCGGGCGCGTGTACTGGTAGTCGAAGTACAGCTCGGGGTCGACGGAGTGGACCGTCCTGTAGTCGCCGTCCTCCCGCAGCAGCGACACGGCGGCCGATGCGGCTTCGCCGGCATCGTTCCACCCGTCGAAGGCGGCGACCAGCACGCGACGACCGAGTCCCTCCACGCGTTCCCTCCCTCTCCCCGCGGCGCGGGTCCCTCCAGGATAGGCGCAGCGTGTGCCCTCGGCACCGGCGGGGCGGCCACGCGATCGCTGCCTCGTAGCATGGGACGGTGACAGCATCGCTCCCCACCGCGGTCCTCTGGGACATGGACGGCACCCTGGTCGACACCGAGCCGTACTGGATGGCCGCCGAGACCCCGCTCGTGGAGAGCTACGGCGGCACATGGTCGCACGAGCAGGCGCTCTCCGTCGTGGGGCTGGGGCTCGACGACTCCGCCCGCATCCTGCAGTCGGCGGGGGTGCGCATGGCCACGCACGAGATCGTCGACCTGCTCACCGCGCGCGTGATGACCGCGCTGGGCGAGCAGGGCATCCCGTTCCGCCCCGGCGCACGCGAGCTCCTCGCCGACCTGCGGGCGGCGGGGGTCAAGTCGGCTCTCGTCACGATGTCGATGCGCCGGATGGCGACGACCGTCGTGGACCTCATCGACTTCGACGCGTTCGACCTCATCATCGCGGGCGACGACGCCACCCGTCCGAAGCCGTTCCCCGACCCGTACCTGCAGGCCTGCGCCGCGCTGGGCGTCCCGCCGGAGGAGACCGTCGCCATCGAGGACTCCCCGAACGGCCTGCGGTCCGCGATCGCCGCGGGCACGATCGCGCTCGGCGTGCCGCACATGGTGTCGCTGACCGGGGTGGGTGCCGCGGCGCTCTGGCCCACGCTCGAAGGCCGCGTCGCCGCCGACATCGCTGCACTCCACGCCGGGCACGCCCGGCAGATCAGAGAGGACGCCGCACAGTGAGCGGATCCATCGCCGCACCCCGCGGCCCCTTCCGATACGGCGACCGGGTGCAGCTCACCGGCCCCAAGGGCCGCCTCCACACGATCACACTGCGCGTCGAAGGCGAGCTCCACACACACCACGGCGTGCTGCGGCACAGCGAGCTGGTGGGGTTGCCGGACGGCTCGGTGGTCGCCGGCAGCGGCGGTCACGAGTACCTGGCCCTGCGTCCGCTGCTGCGCGACTTCGTGATGTCGATGCCCCGTGGCGCCGCCATCGTCTATCCGAAGGATGCGGCGCAGATCGTCGCGCAGGCCGACGTCTTCCCCGGTGCGGTCGTGGTCGAGGCGGGCGTCGGCTCCGGCGCCCTCGCGCTGTGGCTGCTGCGCGGCGTCGGCGCGAGCGGACGGCTCATCTCGTTCGAGCGACGCGAGGACTTCGCCGAGGTCGCTCGCGCGAACGTGGAGACCTTCCTCGGCGAGCAGCCCCCGAACTGGGATCTGGTCGTCGGCGATCTCGTCGCGCAACTGGCCGAGACCGTGCCGCCCGCGAGCGTCGACCGGGTCGTGCTCGACATGCTGGCGCCGTGGGAGTGCATCGACGTCGTGGCCGACGCCCTAGCCCCGGGCGGCGTCGTCATCTGCTACGTCGCCACGGCGACGCAGCTGAGTCGTGTGGCCGAGTACATCCGGAGCACCGGGCTGTTCACGGATCCCGAGGCGAACGAGACGATGGTGCGCGGCTGGCACGTCGAAGGCCTGGCCGTACGCCCAGATCACCGCATGGTCGCCCACACCGGCTTCCTGCTGAGCGCCCGCCGACTCGCCCCCGGCGCCGTCGCTCCCGAGCAGAAGCGTCGGGCCTCGAAGTCGAGCTACGGCGACGAGGACGTCGAGCTGTGGACGCCCGGCGCCCTGGGCGACCGGGAGATCACCGACAAGAACCTGCGCAAACGCGTCCGCGAGGCGCAGCGCGCCGCGGCGGCGGCACGCTCGGCCGCGGACGGCGACGAGGGCGACGGAACCGAGCGCATAGACTGATCCGGTGCGTAGACTCCCCGCCGCTGCCGCTGTTCTCGGACTCTCCGCAGTCGCTGTCGTCGGCTGCTCCTCGGTGCAGACCCCGACGTGCGATCGATCGACCGTCCCCGGCGCCCTCGAGAACCTGGTGTCGGTCACGGGCGACGCGGACAGCGCGCCCGACGTCGCCGTGTCGACGCCGTTGCGGGCGGGGTCGCTGCAGTTCGCCGATCTCGAGACCGGCGAGGGCACAGAGGTGGTCACGGCGAATCAGCTCATCGGATTCGGGATCACTCTCGTGAACGGCGAGACGGGCGAGCAGATCCTGCAGCAGGGGTACGACGCGCAGGCCCAGCTCAACACCGTCGCGCAGTGGGACACTGCGCTGCCGGGGATCTCCGACGCGCTCATGTGCGCGAGCGCGGGATCCCGGATCGTCGTCGCGTTCTCCCCGGAGGATCTCGCCGAGGCCGCCCAGGTGGTCCAGACCGACGGAGCATCGGTCGTCGCCGTGATCGATCTCCAGACCGTCTACCTGAGTGCAGCGGACGGTGCCGAGCAGTTCAACCAGGGACTCGGGCTTCCGGCCGTCGTGCGCACCCCGGACGGCGTGCCCGGTGTCATCGTGCCCGACGCCGAGGCGCCGACGGAGCCGGTCGCGCAGGTGCTCAAGAAGGGCGACGGCGCGACCGTCGCGGCCGGCGACACGATCGCCGCGCAGGTCCTGGTCGTCGGCTGGGACAAGCAGCTCGTCAGCACCACCTGGGGGGACGTCCCGACCGCCCTCCAGCCCGTCGACGGCGACGACCCCGTGCTCGACACGCTGGTCGGCCAGACGGTCGGCTCCCAGGTGATGGTCGTCGTCCCCGCCTCGGAGACGCAGCCGACCGCCCGGGTGCACGTCGTCGATATCCTCGGCGTCGTCGGCGTCGCCGCGGGCTGACCCCCTCCGCCCCGCCCTAGGATGGGGGCGTGCCCAGGAACGATGCTCCGCGCAGTGCGCCCGAGGAGCGTCTGGTGAACCTCGTGGTGGCGCTGCTGGCCACCGAGCAGGGGCTCACCAAGGAGACGATCCTGTCGTCCGTGTCGGGCTATCGGGAGCAGAGCGAGGCGGGCGCATCGAAGGACGCGCTCGAGAAGATGTTCGAGCGCGACAAGGAGAATCTGCGCGGACTCGGCGTGCCGATCGAGACGATCGGAGACCACGCGGACCCCGACGACCTGCGGGAGGCGCGCTACCGGGTGCCGACCGCGGAGTACGCGCTCCCGGTCGACATCGAGTTCACGGCCGCGGAGATCGCCCTGCTCAACCTCGCCGGGAGCGTCTGGAGCGAGAGCTCGATGTCCGAACAGGCGCGCAGCGGTCTGCGCAAGATCCGTGCGCTCGGCAACCCCGTCGACGAACGGATCATCGGCTACGCGCCGCGGATCAGCGTGCGCGACCACGCCTTCGCCCCGTTGCAGCGGGCCATCGAGCAGGCACGCACCGTCACGTTCCCGTATCTCAAGCCGGGGGAGCGCTCGGCCCGGCTGCGGCGGGTGCGCCCGCTGGCGCTGGTCGAGTACGAGGCCCGCTGGCACGTTCTCGGAGTGGACGTCGCGACGGACGCGGAGCGCACCTACCTGCTCTCGCGCATCACCGACGCGGTCGTGATCACCCGCGAGGGGTTCGACCCGGAGTCGCGCCGTGGCGCCGGCGAGCGGGCGCTCCGGGGGCTGCGTGAGCTCGCCGACTCGCAGACGGCGCTCGTCGAGGTGCACCCCGGCACCGAGGCCGCGCTCCGGCTCGGGCGTCGGGCGACTCCGGCGACCCAGGGACTGCGCGTGCCGTACGTCGACGCGCACGTCCTCGCCGACGAGCTGGCATCGTACGGGCCCGAGGCCCGCGTCGTCGAACCGCCGCACCTGCGCGATCTCGTGATCGAGCGGTTGCGGGCGGTCCACGAACGCCACGGGGGCACTCGATGAGCGCGAAGAACCGCACGCTGCTGGCCACGGAACGTGCGGCGCTCATCATGCAGCTCGTGCCGTACCTGCTCGAGCGGGGGGACGTGCCGGTCGCCGAGGCGGCCGCGGCGTTCGATGTCTCCGCGGCGCAGATGCGGGAGATGGTCGAGAAGCTGACCGTCATCGGGCGGCCGGGCGAGGGGGGCTACTGGCAGTTGCCGAACGACCTCTTCGACATCGACTGGGACCTTCTCGACCAGCAGGGCCGCATCTCGCTCACCCACACCGTGGGGCTCGAGCGCGCGCCGCGCCTGACCGCTCGTGAGGCCGCGGCGCTGCTCGCGGGACTCCAGCTGACCGGCTCGCTCCCCGGCCTCGCGGAGAGCGACATCGTCGCGGGCCTGCTCGCGAAGCTCGCGCGCGGCGCCGGTGCCGTGCCGGCGGACGTGATCGTCGCGCCGGCGCCGGTCGACACGGTGCGCGACACCGTCGATCAGGCCCTTCGATCCGGCGTCGCGGTGTCGTTCACCTACAAGGCTCCGGATGCGGCGGCCACGACCCGTACGGTCGACCCGGTGAAGGTGCACATCGCCGACGCGCAGTGGTACCTGCAGGGCTGGTGCCACCTGCGCGAGGGGATGCGCACGTTCCACCTCGACCGGGTGAGCGATCTGGTGCTCACCGACATCCCGATCGAGCACGCCGGGGAGCCGCTGCCCGATCTGTTCGAGTCGGGTGCGTTCGACGTGGTGGCCCGCATCCGCTTCCCGGCCGCCGTCGCGCCCCTGCTCGGCGACTACCTCGATCACGCCGACATCGAGGTCGCCGACGGCTGGTGCGTGGCGACGATGCGGATCGCCGACGAGCAGAGCCTGCGACGGCTCGCCGCCCGTCGTGGGGGAGAGGTCGAGATCCTCGAACCGGCGGCGGCCCGGCGCGCCGCCGCCGAGTGGGCCGACGCCGGGCTCGCGCAGTACCGCGGCGACTGAGCGTCGCAAGGCCCGCGCGGAGGTCGAGGGGTTACACTGGATCCACGCCCGCGGAAGGAAAGCGACATGCTCCAAGGACTCACCGGATGGCACTTCCTGATCATCCTCCTGGTCATCCTGCTCCTGTTCGGCGCCGCGAAGCTCCCCGCCCTGGCGCGCAGCCTCGGGCAGTCCGCCCGGGTCTTCAAGGGTGAGATGAAGGAGATGAAGAAGGAGGACGAGGCGCAGAACCCGCCCGCCCAGGCCTCTTCTCCCGCAGACCCGCAGTTCGGTTCGACGGTCTCGAGCGACTCGTCGCGGCCGAACGGAACCGATTCTCCGCAGCGCTGACCGTCCGTGGTGGCGGAAAGACCTCCTCGCGTCGATCGTCGGGGGTCGTCGCGGCGCGGCGACGGGAGGATGACGCTCGGGCAGCACCTGATCGAGTTGCGCAAGCGGCTCATGATCGCCGCGCTAGCGCTGGTGGTGGGGATGATCATCGCCTTCGTCGTCACCGAGCAGGTCATCGCGCTGTTGTCCATCCCGATCGAGATCATCGCCCAGTCGCGGGGGACCGAGTTCGCCAAGCTGAACTTCACGTCGATCACGGCGGGCTTCGATCTCCGGCTGCGGATCTCGTTCGCGATCGGCATCATCATCTCCGCGCCGGTGTGGATGTGGCAGATCTGGGCGTTCCTGATGCCAGGGCTCACCCGCAAGGAGACGCGCTACACGATCGGGTTCATGGCCGCCGCCATCCCGCTCTTCTTCGGCGGCGCGGTCGTCGGGTGGCTGATCATGCCGCACATCATCGAGCTGATGGCGCAGTTCGTCCCCGAGCAGGGGGCGCTGTTCTTCGACTCGCAGTATTACTACGACTTCATCTTCAAGCTTCTGCTGGTCGTGGGCATCTCGTTCGTGCTCCCCGTCTTCCTCGTGGCCCTCAACTTCGCCGGGGTCGTCTCCGGGATGGCGATCCTGAAGGGGTGGCGGGTGGCCGTGCTGGTCGCGGTCATCTTCGCGGCGCTGGCGACGCCCGCCGCCGACATCTTCTCGATGCTCATGCTCGCGGGCATCCTCATCGTGCTGTATCTCGCCGCGGCGGGGATATCCCTGCTCGTCGACCGGCGCCGACGCCGGCGCGAGGACGCGTTGCTCGCGGAGTCCGGCGCGTGAACGACCCTAGCCCCGCCGAACGCTACGCGCGGGCGTCCAGGGCGCAGCACCATCCGCAGGCGCAGGCGTTCGCCGCCCTGCAGCGCTTCTCGCTGGATCCGTTCCAGACCGAGGGCTGCGAGGCGCTCGAGGAGGGCCGGAGCGTGCTCGTGGCCGCGCCCACGGGTGCGGGCAAGACGATCGTGGGCGAGTTCGCCATCCATCTGGCGATGAGCACCGCGCGCGACAAGGCGTTCTACACGACGCCGATGAAGGCGCTGTCGAACCAGAAGTTCCGTGAGCTCGTCGACGTCTACGGCGCCGAGAACGTGGGGCTGCTCACGGGCGACACCAACATCAACGGCTCCGCGCGCATCGTGGTCATGACCACCGAGGTGCTGCGCAACATGCTGTACGCGTCGTCGCCCGCGCTGCGCGACCTGCGGTTCGTCGTGATGGACGAGGTGCACTACCTCGCCGACCGCTTCCGCGGGGCGGTGTGGGAGGAGGTCATCATCCACCTGCCACCGGCGGTGCGGCTGGTGTCGCTGTCGGCGACCGTCTCCAACGCGGAGGAGTTCGGCGACTGGCTCGACACGGTGCGCGGCGACACCGACATCATCGTGTCCGAGACGCGACCGGTGCCGCTCGAGCAGCACGTGCTCGTGCGCGGTGACCTCCTGCCCCTGTTCGACGACAGGGCGGGGGTGGCGACCGCGCAGGTCAACCAGGAGCTCATGCGGATCCGTTCCGCGACCGGCACGACGTATGCGCAGAACCGGCAGTCGATGCAGCACCGTCGTGCCGACGGTCAGCATCGCCATCCGCACAAGGGCGGCGCCCGCCTCGTGCGCTCGTCGAACGCCCGTCGCATCGAGCGGATCGACCGTCCCGAGGTCGTCGAGCTGCTCGCCCGGGCGACGCTCCTGCCGGCGATCTTCTTCATCTTCAGCCGCGTCGGGTGCGACTCGGCCGTGCAGCAGGTGCGCCGCTCCGGTGTGCGGCTGACGACGACCGAGGAACGGCGGGAGATCCGAGAGCTCGTCGAGGAGCGCACCCGCGCCCTCGCCGAGGAGGACCTCGCCGTGCTGGGCTTCTGGGAGTGGCGCGAGAACCTCGAGCGAGGAGTCGCAGCGCATCATGCGGGCCTCCTCCCGGCGTTCAAGGAGATCGTCGAGGAGCTCTTCCAGCGCAAGCTCGTGAAGGTCGTGTTCGCGACCGAGACCCTCGCGCTCGGCATCAACATGCCCGCGCGCACCGTGGTGCTCGAGAAGCTCGAGAAGTTCAACGGCGAGGCCAGGGTGGCCATCACCTCGGGGGAGTACACGCAGATCACCGGGCGCGCCGGGCGCCGCGGCATCGACGTCGAGGGCCACGCCGTCGTGCAGTGGACCGAGGGAATGGACCCGCAGGCGGTCGCCGCCCTCGCCTCCCGGCGCACCTATCCGCTGAACTCGAGCTTCCGGCCGACCTACAACATGGCGGTCAACCTGATCGACCAGTTCGGGCGCGCCCGGGCGCGCGAGATCCTGGAGTCGTCCTTCGCCCAGTTCCAGGCCGACCGCGCGGTCGTGGGCCTCGCCCGCGAGGTGCGCGCCGCCGAGGAGTCCCTCGCCGGCTATGCGGACGCGGAGAGGTGCGACCGCGGAGATTTCGCCGAGTATGCGGACACCCGTGCCGCGCTCGGCGACCTCGAGCGGCTGAACCGCAAGGACGCGACCGCGTCCCGGGCGACCCGGGACGCCCGCCAGCGCGAGCTCCAGTCGCTGCGACGGCGGATGCAGCGCCACCCCTGCCACTCCTGCCCGGAGCGCGAGCAGCACGCGCGATGGGCGGAGCGTCGCCGCAAGCTGCAGCGCCAGGTCGATCGGATGCGATCGCAGATCGATGCGCGGACGGGAACCGTGGCGCGCGTGTTCGATCGCGTCGTGGAGGTGCTCGCGGCGCTCGACTACGTGCGGCAGGACAACGGAGCGACGGTGCTCACGGATGCCGGACGCACGATGCGGCGGATCTACGGCGAACGGGATCTGCTCGTCGCCGAGTCGGTGCGCGCTGGGATCTGGGACCGCCTCGACGCCCCGTCGCTCGCGGCCCTCGTCTGCGCCCTCGTCTACGAACCCCGACGTGACGAGGCGGGAACGGGCGAGCGAGGGCTCCCGCGGGGCGCGTTCCGGACGGCCCTGAGCGAGACCGAGACGCTCTGGCAGCGCCTGGACGATCTGGAACGCGATCACCGGCTGCCGGGCTCGGAGCCCCCGGCCAGCGGTCTGTCGCAGGCGATGCACTCGTGGGCGCGGGGCGCGCTGCTGGACCGGGTCCTGAACGAGGCGGACATGGCGGCGGGCGATTTCGTGCGGTGGGCCAAGCAGACGATCGACCTGCTCGATCAGCTCTCCCTCGTCGCGGGCTCGCCTCTCGCCTCGACGGCGCGGACCGCGCTCGACTCGGTGCGCCGGGGGATCGTCGCCTACACGGCGGTCTGAGCCGAGTGGCGTCCGGCCGGCGTACCCCGTCCTAGGCTTGATCCCGTGACCCGCCCGCGCCCGCTGCTGCCTCTGTGGGCCGCCGCTCCCACCGCCGTGGCCGCGGGACTTCTGCTGACCCTCGCCTTTCCCGCCGTCAGCTGGTGGCCGATGGTCTTCGTCGCGGTGCCGCTGACGCTCCTGACACTCATCGGACGGCGCGCGGGCGGCGCGCTCCTGGTCGGAACACTGTTCGGCGCGGCCTTCTTCCTTGTGAACGTCTCCTTCACGGCTCGGTATCTCGGCCCTGTGCCCTGGCTCGCGCTCTCGATGCTGGAGGCGGCGCTGACCGGTGTCGGCGCCATCCTCATCACCTGGGCGTACCGGTGGCTGCCGCGCGTCGCGGCGGGGACGTGGGCGCGGCTCATCCTGCTGCCGGTCCTGGTCGCCGGACTCTGGACCCTTCGAGAGCAGTTCCTCGGCTCCTGGCCCTACGGCGGCTTCCCCTGGGCGCGCATCGGGGTCACCCAGGCGGCCGGTCCGCTCGCGCCGGTGGCCTCGTGGGTGGGGATGTCCGGGCTGTCGTTCCTCGTCGTGCTGCTGTGCGCCCTGGCGATCGAGTACGTGCGGAGCCGCCGGTTCCATGATCTGCGCACGGCGCTTCCGATGGCGATCGTCGCGGCGGTGCTCCTCGTGACCCCGCAGTTCCCCACCGACGAGGCGGGCAGCATCCGCGTCGGATCCGTGCAGGGGAACGGGCCCGCCGGATACTTCGACCAGCGGCAGCGCGGAGATGTGCTCCAGGCTCAGATCGAGGCGTCCGCGTCACTGCTCGACGAGGATCTGGACGTGCTGCTGTGGCCCGAGGGCAGTGTGGACGCGGACCCGGCGACGGACGCCGCGACGGCGGCCGTGCTGGATGCGGTCGCCCTGCGCTTCGACGCGCCGTTGCTGGCGAACGTTCCCGGCTCCGCGCGCGGCGACGAGTATTTCAACATGTCGATGCTCTGGCGCGCCGGGGAGGGCGCCGTTCAGACCTACGACAAGCTCCATCCCGTTCCCTTCGGCGAGTACGTGCCCGACCGTTGGTTCTACGAGTCGCTGGCGCCCGACCTGATCGGGCTCATCCAGCGCGAGTACACACCGGGGTCATCGGCGCCGGTCTTCGACGTCGACGGCGTTGCGGTGGGCCTCGCGATCTGTTTCGACGTCATCTACGACGACGTGATCTGGGCGGCCTCCGACGGCGGCGCGGAGGTCTTCATGTTCCAGACCAACAACGCCGACTTCCGGGGCACCGACGAGAACCTGCAACAGCTCGCCTTCGCCCGGATGCGCGCCATCGAGACCGGGCGCGCGGTGGTGAACATCTCGACCGTGGGCACGAGCCAGGTCATCGCCCCCGACGGTGCGGTCATCGAGGGGCTCTCCGCCGACGAGGCGGGGGCCATGCTGACCGACGTCCCGCTGCGGACCGGACTCACCGCCGCCGTCGTGCTGGGGCCTTGGGTGCACGGCGTCCTCGGCTGGGGGAGCCTGCTCGGGCTCGCGCTCACCGGAGCGCTGGCCCTCCTCCGCCGACGCGAAACAGCGCCGCCCCACGAGGGGAACGACGCCGCGCGGTGACCGGGCTCAGGCGGTCTTCTTGGTGATGTCCTCCCCGGCGCCGCGGCGCGAGCGGATGAAGGCGAGCCGTTCCTCCAGAAGCTCTTCGAGCTCCGGGATGGTGCGACGCTCGAGCAGCATGTCCCACGGGGTGCGGGCGGCCTTCTGATCACCGTGGTCGACCGTGACGATCGAGTCGCCGATGCGGAGAACGGCCTCGCCGCCGCATGCTCGGCACTCCCAGGTCTGGGGCGCCTCGGCGTCGGCCGCGAACGTCAGCGTGCTCTCTTTGCCGCAGACGCTGCAGACGTAGATGTGCTGTGTGCGCTCATGGAAAACGACGCCCTCTTCGCTCTGTAGGCTCTGGGCGCCGAGTCGGATGCCGCGGAGACTGCGGTCTGCCATTGTGTGGTCCTCTCGTCGCGTGTGCTTCCCGGTATAACGCCTCGAGTTGGGAGGATCATCCGAAGCGGGGGAGCGCACTCGCAACTCACAGCCTATGCTCAGGACGGCCCCTGTCCGAACGTGCTCAGCGCGAGGTCCGCACGGTCGGTCACGATCCCGTCGACACCCGCTGCGACGAGGCGACGCATGTCGGCAGGGTCGTTGACGGTCCAGACGTGCACCTCGACACCGGCACGGTGCGCAGCCTCGATCAGCCGTGGCGACACGACGCGCAGAGCACCCCGGCGCTCGGGCACCTGCAGGGCGTCGAGCCCCGCCAATGCCCGCCCGGCCGCCTTCTGCGATCGGGTCGTGACGGCGGCGAGGACGCGGACGATCCGGCTGCTGCCAGCGGACGTCGCCGGCAGCAGATCCGGCCGCACCGCCGCGGCGGCGCCGAGCGCCGCGGCGCGACGCGCGTCGGAGAAGCTCGTGATCAGCACGCGTTCGGCGTGCGCGGCAACGACCGCCCCCGCGGGCGCCGCGGCCTCGTCGGCTTTGACGTCGATGTTGAACCGGACGTGCGGGAAGGCGTCGAGCGCCTGCTCGAGCGTGATGAGCCCGCCGCGCGCGGCCATGAGCTCCTCGAGCTCCTGCGCCCGCACCTCGCTGAGGCGCCGCGGGTCGCCGATCACCCGGGAGAGGTCGGCGTCGTGGAAGAGCACGACGATCCCGTCCTGGGTCAGATGGCAGTCGGACTCCACGTAGACCGCGCCGGCGGCATGAGCGGCGGCCACGGCGGCGAACGAGTTCTCGACGACGTCCGTCGTGTCGGGCGGGACGAACCCGCGGTGCGCGAGCACGAGGGGACGGTCGGTGCCGGCGAAGTAGGGGTGGGTCACGGCTTCCTCCTCGCGACACCGTACCGGGCGGGAGCGGGCACGCCCGGTTGGTAGGGTCGAAGGCGCCGGCGTGTTCTTCCGAGCCGGCGCGCGCCCGTAGCGCTCGTTCGAATCCTGGAGTCTCCGTGCCCGATCACCTCACCCCCCTCGCCCCCGGCTCACTGGCAGGGAAGACCGCGCTGGTCACCGGATCGTCCCGCGGCATCGGCGCCGACACGGTGCGCTACTTCGCGCAGGCCGGCGCGAACGTCGTGATCAACTTCCGCAACAAGGCCCCGCGGGCCGAGAAGCTCGCCGCCGAGCTGCGCGAACTCGGCGTGCAGACGCTCGTCGTCGGAGCGGACCTCACTGATCCCGACTCCGTCCGCGCGCTGTTCGCGGAGGTAGAACGGGTCTTCGGCTCGCTCGACGTGCTCGTGCTCAACGCCTCGGGCGGCATGGAGAGCGGGATGGCCGAGGACTACGCGCTCCGCCTCAACCGCGATGCGCAGGTGAACGTGCTCGAGAGCGCGCTCCCGCTCCTCGGCGACGACGCCCGGGTCGTCTTCGTCACGAGCCATCAGGCCCACTTCATCCGCACGACTCCGACCATGCCCGAGTACGAGCCCGTGGCCCGTTCCAAGCGCGCGGGCGAGGACGCGCTGCGCGAGCGCATCCCCGCGCTCTCCGAGCGCGGGGTCGAGTTGGTCGTGGTCTCGGGCGACATGATCGAGGGGACGATCACGGCGACTCTCCTCGAGCGGGCGAACCCGGGTGCGATCGCGTCGCGTCGCGAGGACGCCGGCAAGCTCTACAACGTCGCGGAGTTCGCGGCCGAGGTGGCGCGGGCCGCGGTCGATCCCCTCCCGGTCGACAACACGCGACTGGTCGGCGACACCGCATCGTTCGCCGCCGAGTAGGGCGCCCGCGCCGCACGTACGAACGCCCGGAGCCGAACGGATCCGGGCGTTCGTGTCGCGGTCGGTCAGACGCCCTTGCCGAAGGTGAAGGCGCGGACGATCTGGATGATGCCGAGCACGACGAGCGAGGCGCCGACGAAGATCCAGAGGATGGCCACGTACAGCGGCGAGAACAGCAGCACGACGCCGGCGATGAGGCTGATGATCGCGAAGAAGATCGTCCATCCCTTGGAGCCGGCTCCGCTCAGGGTCGTCAGCGCGACGACACCTTCGACGATCCAGGTGATTCCGATGAAGACGCCGACGAAGATCGCGAGGAACACCGTCGTGTCGCCGAGGTTGGCGAGGGCGATCACGCCCGCGGCGACGAAGACGAGCCCGAGCACGATGTGACCGATGCGGGCCCACCCGCCGAGGGTCTTGGAGAAGACCCCGAGACCTGCGTACACGAGACCCGAGGCGATCGCATAGACGGCGATGATCGCGGTTCCCGCTGCGGCGGTCTTCGCCGGCCACACCAGGATGAGGATGCCGACGATGAGCGCGATGGCCCCGCCGATGCCGAGAGCGGTGCGGATACCGGTGACGGCACCCTTTTCGATGGAGACGTCGGACATGCGTCGTCCTCTCTGTGAGAAGCCTGGGAGCTTTTCAGGTCACTTTAGCGCGGGGGGCTCGTCGAGGCCGACAGCACGCGTCATCCGGCGAGAAGGACGATGCCGAGCAGGATGGGCACGCACCCCACCGTGGTGAGGAGGATCGTGTCGCGGCTGACCGTCTCGCCCATGCCGTACCGTTGGGCGTAGTTGAAGACGTTCTGTGCGGTCGGCAGCGCGGCGAGCACCACGACGACGACCGTCTCGGCGGGCGACATGCCGAACAGGGTGGCGACGCCCCACGCGATCGCGGGCATCGCCAGGAGCTTCAAGAGGGTCGCGCTCACGACCTCGCCCCGATGCCCCGCCGCGCCGAGGACCCGTTGCCCGTGCAGCGAGATGCCGTAGGAGATGAGGAGCACCGGCACGCAGGCGTTCGCGATGAGGAGCGCCGGCTCGAGGACGATGGCGGGCAGCTCGACCCCGCTGACCGACACGAGCGTTCCCAGCACGGAGCCGATCACGATCGGGTTCGTCGTCGTCCGGGCGAGGATCCGTCCGAAGGATCGGTCGCCCGTGGTCGTCGAGTCGAGGATGGCGAGGGTGACCGGGGTGAAGACGAGCAGCTGGAGCAGGATGACCGGCGCGGGGAAGGCGGCACTGCCCAGCAGATAGAGCGACAGCGGGATGCCGATGTTGTTGGAGTTGACCTGACCGGCGGAGAGCGCGCTGATGACGGTGTCGGGCAGAGACCGCCGCCACACGAACCGGGCGAGGACGGCCTGGACCGTCATCACGAGGACCGCGGCGATCGCCGACACCGGCAGCAGCGCCGAGAACAGCGACGTCACGTCCGCCTCCGCGAGCACGACGAACAGCAGGAAGGGGGAGAGGACGTAGAACGTCAGGCGGCTCAGCACGTGGCGGGAGTGAGGACCGAGCAGGTCGATGCGGCCGAGGACGTAGCCGACCACGATCGCGAGACCCACCACGACGAACCCGGTCAGCACATCCAGCACGCGACCAGCGTACGGCGTGACGAGGCGCCGTCCCCGCGCGGGCACGGCGCCTCGTCACGCGGAGGGTCAGCGTTTACGCGGCACGCGGTTCTCCGCGCTGACCATCCAGGACAGCTGCTCGAGGCGCTCGAGCACGGCGTGCAGGATGTCGGCGCTCGTGGGGTCCTCCTCGTCCACGGCGTCGTGCACATCGCGGCACGTCGACGTCACGGCATCGAGACGCTCGGTCATGAGGTCCACGACCTCGGTCGTCGCGATCTCGCCCTGCGGGAACTCCGGCAGCGTCGTCGTCTCCGCGACGGTGTCGCTCCGGCCGTCCGGAAGCGCGTGCAGCGCCCGCATCCGCTCGGCGATCGTGTCGCCGAACTCGCGCGCCGCTTCGATGATCTCGTCGAGCTGCAGATGGGTGTCGCGGAAGTTCGTTCCGACGACGTTCCAGTGCGCCTGCTTGCCCTGGAGGGAGAGCTCGATGAGGTCGACGAGGACCTTCTGCAGGTTCTCACCCAGCTCCTTGGAGGCGGTGAAGCCGCGCTCCGCGTTCTGCTCGCCCGTCAGCTCGGCGCCGCTGCCGCCGCGCGCGGGACGGCGTCGGTTCCGCGTGGTCGCGGGGGCGGACTTGGACGCGGCGGGTGTGGTCTTCGTAGCCATCCAGATACTCCTTCATTCGGGGCGTGATCCACGGTAGGCACCGGGCAGGCGGCGCGGGCACCGCTTGCCGCGACGGGTGCGAGGTGCTAGCCGGGACGGATCTTCTACACGCCGATGCCGAGCTGCACAAGGGGCCGGGGGAGAGGACGGTCCGGTGCCTAGCGTTGTGGACGTGATGGCCGACCCTAACTCCGCCCCCGAGATGCCGGGCGAGCCGCTCGAGTCCTACGCGGCCATCGGCGACGGGCGCACGATCGCCCTGGTGGGCCTTCGTGGCCAGATCGATTGGATGCCGGTTCCGGACATCGGGGCGGAGCCGGTGTTCGCGCGACTGCTGGACGACGCCCGCGGCGGCTGCATCGAGCTCGAGCCGACGTCCCCGTACTCGGTGCGTCGACGCTACCTGCCCGGGACGAACGTGCTCGAGACGACGTTCACCACAGAGGCCGGTGGTGTCGCGAAGGTGACCGATGCGCTCGTGGTCGGGATCGCCGGGCGCCTGCCCTGGTGCGAGCTCGCTCGGCGGATCGAGGGAGTCCACGGGACGGTCGACTTCGCGTGGGGCGTGCGCCCGGGAACCATGCTCGGGACGGCGTCCCCGTGGATGGAGGCTACCGAGCGCGGCGCCATCATCCGCTGCGGCGCGGCGACGGTCGCCGTCGTGGGGGAGGGGCACGCCCCCGAGGAGCCCGACGGGACTGCGGAGATCGTGCAGTTGCGCGGACGGGTCTCGACGCGCGAGGGATCGCGCAGTCTTCTCGTCGTCGTGGCGACGCACGACGAGCCGCTGAGGCTTCCGGACCCCGCCAACGTCGACGTCGGAATCGATCGGACGATCGAGAACTGGCGGATCTGGTCGCGCGAGTTCTCTTACGAAGGGCCGTGGGCGGATGCGGTGCAACGGAGCGCGCTGGCGCTGAAACTCCTCGTCTACGCGCCGTCCGGCGCGATCGTCGCCGCCGGCACCACGTCGCTGCCGGAAACGGGCCGCGGAGGGAAGAACTGGGACTACCGCTTCGCCTGGGTGCGCGACCTCGCCTACACGGTGCACAGCTTGGTGCGGTTCGGGCTGCGGGAGGAGACGCACGCCGCGCTGTCGTGGCTGAGCCGGGCGATCCGTGCGAACGGTCCCGACCCTCATGTCTTCTACGGTCTCGACGGGACTCCCACCGATCGTGTCGAGGAGCGCGAGGCACCCGGCTGGCGGGGGATCGGCCCCGTGGTGGTCGGCAACCCCGCGCAGGGGCAGCTGCAACTCGGCGTCTATGGCGACGTCTTCGCCGTGTGCCGGAGCTACGTCGAGGCGGGCAACATCCTCGATCAGGGAACGGCGCGCCTCCTCGCGCAGCTCGCGGACCGCGTGTGCGACCTCTGGCGGCGCCCGGACGCCGGCATGTGGGAGCTCCCGGAGCAACGGCACTATGTCTCGTCGAAGATGGGATGCTGGCAGGCGCTGGAGGACGCCGTGTACCTGTGCGAGCGCGGACAGATCCCCGGAGGGGGCGAACGCTGGGCGACCGAGCGCGAGCGCGTCCGGGCCTGGGTCGATGCGCACGGATGGAACGACGACATCGGCGCATACGTCATGGCGCCCGGCAGCCCGGACCTCGATGCCTCGGTCCTGCTCCACGCCATGAGCGGCTTCGATCGCGGCGACCGCATGTCCCGCACGATCGACGCGCTCGGCGAGCGGTTCGGGGCCGGTGACCTGCTCTACCGGTATTCCGGCGCCGCGCAGGAGGAGCACACGTTCCTCGCCTGCGCGTTCTGGCGTGCCTCGGCCCTCGCGTGCGTCGGGCGGCACGGCGAGGCCGTCGCGACGATGGACAGATTGATGGGGACCGCGAACGACGTGGGGATCCTGCCCGAGATGATCGACGCGTCCGACGGGGCGTTCTGGGGGAACCTGCCCCAGGCGCTCAGCCACCTCGCCCTCGTGGGCGCCGCGCTCACGATAGCGGAGCTGGCACCGGAGGTCCGGTCATGACGGCCGAGGGCTTCCGCGTCGGCCGGACCGTCGAAGGATGAGAGAGAAGGAGCAGAGATGGACCTGGGCATCACCGGGAAGACCGCGCTGATCACCGGGGGAGACTCCGGCATCGGATGGCACACCGCGAGGCTGCTGCTGGCGGAGGGCGCGACCGTCGTGCTGTCCGACCGCGATCAGAAGGAGCTCGACCGCGCGGCGGCGAAGCTCGAGGCGCCGAGCGGATCGCTCCACGCCTTCGCCGCCGACATCACGAGCCAGGATTCACTCGCTGCCCTTCACGATCAGGTGCAGGACGCCGTCGGCGACATCGACATCCTGGTGCAGGCCGCGGGCGTCACCGGCACCCAGGGGCTCTTCCACGAGATCTCCGACGAGGGATGGGTGAAGACGCTCGAGACGGACCTCATCGGGCCGGTGCGTCTGGTGCGGCAGTTCCTGCCGTCGCTGCGGAAGGGCGGCTGGGGCCGCCTGGTGTTCCTCGCGTCCGAGGACGCCGTGCAGCCCTATGACGACGAGTTGCCGTACTGCGCCGCGAAGGCAGGGATCCTGGCGCTCTCCAAGGGCCTGTCGCGCTCCTACGCGCGCGAGGGGCTGCTGGTGAACGCGGTCTCGCCGGCGTTCATCCACACGCCCATGACGGACGCCATGATGAGCAAGCGCGCCGAGGAGCTCGGCGTCACGACCACGCAGGCGATCGCCTCGTTCCTCGATGAGGAGCGTCCCTACATGGAGCTGAAGCGCCGGGGCGAGCCTGACGAGGTGGCGGCCGTGGTGGCCTTCCTCTGCTCGGACCTCGCGTCGTTCGTCAACGGCTCGAACTATCGCGTCGACTCCGGATCCGTGGCGGCGATCTGACCGGCCCGCCGAGGAACGACGGACGTACGGCCGATGTCGCCGGTCTGCCGTACGATCTCCCCGACGTTCCGGTCCGGGGCAGTGGCACGGCGTCGGGAGAGGACCCCATGTTGAGCCCATCCGCCGAATCACACGCCGCCGACGCACACGACGTCATCCGGGTGCGCGGAGCCCGCGAGAACAACCTGCGCGACGTCAGCGTCGAGATCCCGAAGCGCCGGCTCACCGTCTTCACCGGCGTGTCCGGGTCGGGCAAGAGCTCGTTGGTCTTCGGCACGATCGCGGCGGAGTCGCAGCGCATGATCAACGAGACATACAGCGCCTTCGTGCAGGGCTTCATGCCGAGCCTCGGCCGTCCCGACGTCGACGTGCTCGAGGGCCTGACGACCGCGATCATCGTCGACCAGGAGCGCATGGGTGCCAACGCCCGCTCGACGGTCGGCACGGCGACCGACGTCAATGCGATGCTCCGTATCCTCTTCAGCCGGCTCGGCGAGCCGCACCTCGGATCACCCCAGGCGTTCTCATTCAACGTCGCCTCGGCGCAGGGAGCCGGAGCGATCACGGTGGACCGCGGCGAGAGCAAGAAGGTGAAAGCGTCGTTCAGCGTGATCGGCGGCATGTGTCCGCGGTGCGAGGGCATGGGGAGCGTGACCGACATCGATCTCGCACAGCTGTACGACGCCGGCAAGTCCCTCACGGGCGGGGCGATCACGGTTCCCGGGTACACGGCGGACGGCTGGGCCGTACGGATCTACTCCGAGTCGGGGTACGTCGACCCCGAGAAGGCGATCCGCGACTACACCGAGACCGAGCTGCAGGACTTCCTGTACCGCGAACCGACGAAGCTGAAGCTCGCCGGCATGAACATGACGTACGAAGGCCTGGTGCCGCGCGTGCAGAAGTCGTTCCTCTCCAAGGATCGCGAGGCGATGCAGCCGCATATCCGTGCGTTCGTCGACAGGGCGGTGACGTATACGACCTGCCCCGACTGCGCCGGCACGCGCCTCAACGAGGGTGCGCGCTCGTCACGGATCCGCGGCGTCAGCATCGCGGATGCCTGCGCCCTGCAGATCAGTGATCTCGCGGCGTGGGTACGTGACCTCGACGAGCCGTCCGCCGCGCCGCTTCTGGAGAAGCTGCAAGAGACACTCGATTCCTTCGTCCAGATCGGCCTCGGCTACCTCTCGCTCGATCGCCCCGCCGGAACGCTCTCTGGGGGAGAGGCACAGCGCACGAAGATGATCCGACATCTCGGGTCGTCACTGACCGACGTCACCTACGTCTTCGACGAACCCACCGTAGGCCTTCATCCGCACGACATCGAGCGCATGAACGCGCTGCTCCTGCAACTGCGCGACAAGGGCAACACGGTGCTGGTCGTGGAGCACAAGCCGGAGACGATCGCTATCGCCGACCACATCGTGGACCTCGGCCCGGGCGCAGGGACCAACGGCGGCTCGATCTGCTTCGAAGGAACGCTCGACGGGCTTCGGGCCAGCGGCACACTGACCGGCCGTCATCTCGGCGACCGCACGGCGCTGAAGCCTCGGGTACGCGCGCTCAAGGGGGTTCTGGAGGTGCGCGGAGCGACCGCGAACAACCTGCGGGACGTCGACGTCGACATTCCGCTCGGCGTGCTGACGGTGATCACGGGGGTCGCCGGTTCGGGCAAGAGCTCGTTGGTGCACGGCTCGATACCCGCCGACGCCGAGGTCGTGTCGGTCGATCAGACCGCCATCCGCGGGTCACGACGAAGCAACCCGGCGACCTACACGGGGCTGCTCGAGCCCATCCGCAGGGCGTTCGCCAAGGCGAATGGCGTGAAACCGGCGTTGTTCAGCGCGAACTCCGAGGGGGCCTGCCCCGCGTGCAATGGCGCGGGTGTCATCTACACCGATCTCGGCATCATCGCGGGCGTCGCCGCGACGTGCGAGGTGTGCGAGGGGCGGCGTTTCGATGCATCGGTGCTCGAGTACCGCTTGGCGGGCCGCGACATCAGCGAGGTGCTCGCGATGCCCGTCTCGGATGCCGCGGAGTTCTTCGCCGCGGGCGAGGCCGCGCTCCCCACGGCGCACGCCATCCTGGCCCGGCTGGTGGACGTCGGTCTCGGATACCTGACGATCGGTCAGCCGTTGACGACGCTGTCCGGGGGAGAGCGTCAGAGGCTCAAGCTGGCGACGCACATGGGGGACAGGGGCGGGATCTACGTGCTCGACGAGCCGACGACGGGACTGCATCTCGCGGATGTCGAGCAGCTGCTCGTACTGCTGGACCGCCTCGTCGACTCCGGCAAGTCGGTGATCGTGATCGAGCACCATCAGGCGGTGATGGCGCACGCCGACTGGATCATCGACGTCGGCCCGGGAGCCGGCCATGACGGCGGCCGGATCGTGTTCCAGGGCACCCCGGCCGAACTCGTCGCGAGCGGAAGCACGCTGACCGCTCGCCATCTGGCCCGCTATACCGCGGGCTGAGACCTCCTGTTGCAGAGTGTGACGCCGTCCTGTGGCATCCGTCTCCAACGACCTAGCCTGGACCGGATGCCGCAGACGCGGCCTGACCCGAGGCGAGGTGACCCATGGACGACGCACGTGTTCCCCTGAAGGTCGGGTTCGCCATGTGCGCCGAGACGTGCTCGGGTGCCGGGCACGGGCTGCACCCTATCCAGACGGCCGTGGCATCGAGCGCGCCCGGCAGCTGGATCGACGGGTTGGCGCAAGCCGACGGCCATTCGGTGACGTTCCAGGATCTGGACGGCACGGCGCGCACATTCTGGCACCACGGCGAGATCGACCTCGTCGCGGGGGAGCCGGTCGCCTTCCACCCCGTGGCAGGTGTGCTCTCGGTTCGCGGCGCACTGCTCAACATCCGCGAACTCTGAGACGTCGCGCGGGGCGCGAAGACGACCGCGTCGGCGGGGTTCGGCTCTGCGGAGCTGGCGCGGGCTTCGATCAGGCCATGCGGCTCATCATGGACGTGCAGGCGGCCATCATGTTCTCACATGCCATCATGCAGACGCGGCAGCACTCGTGCATGTCTGCGTGCTCGGCACACGCGTCCATGCAGCCCTGGCACATGGCGACGCTCGCCTCGAGCATCGCCTTCATGACCATCGCATCGTGACCCATCGGCCGCATCATCATGCGCATCATGGTGGTCGCCACATCCGCCATGTTCATGCACGTCGACGAGCAGCGGGCCATGTCGGCGCCCGTGTCGGCGTCTGCGCACATCGTCGCTGCCGTCGCCGCAGCGTTGCACGCCTCGACGCACTCCTGCATGGACATCATGTCCATGCCCATCGTCGACTCGGGCATGGCGCCCATCATGGTGCTCATCGTCATCGTCTCCATGAGATTTCTCCTTCGGTCGGCGCCTCGGTCCGAGGCGTGCGTCACGGCCAGGCTAGCGATTGTTACGCCGTGTGACGAGAGCGACCTTCCGTGTCATCGGTAATCGACAGCTCACACCTATGTCACGTCTGAGTCGATCGAGTCGGGCGTATCGCTGTCGGAGCCGCGCGAGCGCTCGAGAGCCTGACCACCGGAACACGCGGTCCATCTCCGAAGCGGTCCGCGCCGTGAGCATGTGCTCTCAGTGCCTCTCAAGAGAGGCCGATAATGCGCATTATGTCACCTTGGACCCACGCTGCCCCGACCCCGACGCCGATAGTCTGAAACGCGACAGGGATCTACGCCTCCGAGTCGGATTGGTGGCAGCATCCCGCCGCCGCTGCGACAAACATCCGCGCGCTTGCTGAGGCAGGGGTGCTCATCGGAATCGTCAGTGATAGTCGTTTCGTCATCCGTCCGGCTTTCCCAGCGCTCGGCGTGTGCGACGTGATCACGGCATAGTCGCTCTCCTTCGATCGACCTCTCTCCGGGTGCAGCATGCCGCACCAAGGCGAGCTCCCGGAGTCGTGCTGTCAATCCGGCTGCGCGCGGGAGGCCCGGTGTTAGGGTTCGGTAAAGCCGGATGGAGGCGAGACGATGTTCCCCGATCTCGCGCAGTACCTGTGGATCGCGTGGCTCGTGATCGCGCTCGTCTTCTTCATCATCGAGCTGCTGACCCTCGAGTTCACCTTCCTCATGCTGGCGGCGGGCGCTCTCGTCGGCGGACTCGGCGTCAATCTGCTCGGCGGTCCCTGGTGGCTGCAGGTGGGCATCGCGGCGGTCCTCTCCGGACTCCTGCTGTTCACCATCCGCCCCCTTCTTCTCCGGCTCCTGCACCGACGTGACAAACCCGTCGCGACCAACGTCGATGCGCTCTACGGCATGGGCGGCCGCGTGGTCGCGCCGTTCGTGCAGGGCCAGGGATCGGTGCGGATCGACAACGGCGAGACCTGGACCGCCAGACTCGCCGAGGGAGCCGAGGACGCGTCGATCGCCGTCGGCGCGCGGGTCGCCGTGGTCGCGGTGCACGGAGCCACCATCGAGGTCTCCCCCGCCCACACGTCAGAGAGGACACCGGACGATGGTTGACATGGGACAGTTCGTCGGACAGATATTCATCATCGTCCTGCTGGTGGTGCTGGCCGCGTTCGTGGTGATCGTGATCGCCAGATCGGTCCGCATCATCCCGCAGGCATACTCCGGCATCGTGGAACGGCTCGGTCGCTACCAGCGCACGCTGAGCCCCGGTCTCAACCTGCTCGTTCCGTTCGTCGACCGGCTGCGACCCCTGGTCGACATGCGCGAGCAGGTCGTGTCGTTCCCCCCGCAGCCCGTCATCACGGAGGATAACCTGGTCGTCTCGATCGACACGGTCGTGTACTTCCAGGTGAACGACGCGCGCGCGGCGACGTACGAGATCGCCAACTACCTCAGCGCGGTCGAGCAGCTGACGACGACCACGCTCCGCAACGTCGTCGGCGGTCTGAACCTCGAAGAGGCGCTGACGAGCCGTGACGAGATCAACGGTCAGCTGCGCGTCGTGCTCGACGAGGCCACGGGAAAGTGGGGCCTGCGCGTCTCCCGGGTCGAGCTCAAGGCCATCGACCCGCCCCACTCCATCCAGGACTCGATGGAGAAGCAGATGCGCGCGGAACGTGACCGACGCGCCGCGATCCTGACGGCCGAAGGTTCGAAGCAGTCGCAGATCCTGGAGGCGGAAGGCCGCCGCCAGGCGGAGATCCTGCGTGCCGAGGGCGACAAGCAGGCGGCCGTCCTGCGTGCGCAGGGCGAGTCCGAGGCGATTCAGATGGTCTTCCACGCCATCCACGCCGGCGAACCCGACGACAAGCTCCTCGCCTACCAGTACCTGCAGACTCTGCCGAAGATCGCCGAGAGCTCGTCGAGCAAGCTCTGGATCATCCCGAGCGAACTCACCGAGGCGCTGCACGGTATCGGCGCCGCCTTCGGTGGCCGCGCAGAGAGAACGGATGCCGCTTCGAAGGCGGGGCGCCGTGGAACACCGCTCACCGGTTCTGTCAGCGAGGCGGCGAGTGCCGCCGTCGCGGCCGCGCGCGAGGCCGCTTCGACGGCCGACGACATCGCGGCCGAGGCCAGCTCGCGCGCATCGGATGCAGGCAGCGCAGGCGCATAGAGGTGCGTGGCGCGAGGAGACGGCACGCAAACCCGCAGGGTCATGCGAGCGTGCCTGGCGAACGCAGCATCGGCGCCAGGGCCTCGATGATCTGTCGAGCGGCCGCGCGGGTTCGAGCGGGCGTTGTTCCCGCCTCGAACTCGCCGATCTCCACGCCGACGAGACCTGCTCCCGCGAGTCGCGCCAGCTCTCCGCTACGCACCGTCGATCACCGCCGTCTCGCCCCCGCCCGCTTACGCCGGCCCGGACTCCAGGTTACGCAGCGATCGTGCGAACAGGCCGAGCGCGAGCGCGACGATCCACAGTCCCACCAGCGCGATGGCCGCCACGCGTACACCGGCGTACTCGGTGAGCACTGCGGCGGTCATGATGCCGGCGGCCGGAGCGACGGTCATGATCGCGTTCTGCGTGCCCATGATCTGTCCGCGCATCTGCTCGGGAATACGCTCGATCATCAGCACGCCGATCAAACTGCTGAACAGACCGCTGGACAGGCCCACGACGAACCCGCCGGCGAAGACCATCCACACGGACGACAGCGCGGCGATGAGACCGAAGCCGAGCGTGCTGCCGATGAGCCCGGCGAGGAGCCAGATGCGTCGCCGGACCCGAGCGCCGGCGACCGCGTAGGCCGTGCCGCCGACGAGCATGCCGGCAGCGAGCGCTGTGAGGACGAAGCCGAGCATTCCGGGCTGCTCGACGAGCGTGAAGTAGACGGGAAGGATGAGCCCTTGCAGCGAGGCGAGCACGAGCACCGATACGACGCTCAGTGCCGTCGTCACGAGGAGGAACCTGCTGCGGAACAGCACCCGCCATCCGTCGCGGAGCAGCGCCCACCCGCTCCCGGTCGCCGTCGCCGTCGCGCCGGCCGAGGTCACGAGGGCACCCACGCGATGCGGAATGAGCAGCGTCAGCAGAGCGGCGGCCAGTGAGGTCGCCGCCGTGATCCACAGCACGGTCGAGCCATCGAAGAGCACCATGAGCGTCCCGGCCGCGGCGGGGCCGAGTAGCAGCGCGACTGCGCCCAGGGCCTCGCGGATTCCCATCAGGCGCTCCGAGGAGACCCCGCTGTGGCGCACGATGGCAGGAAGGAGGGCGTCCCTCGCGGTCATGCCCGGCACGTCGCCCAGCGAGCCGATGATGCCGAACAGGATGAACCAGCCCAGGCTCAGGCCCGAGAGCATGTCGATCAACGGCAGCGCCGCGACCGCTCCCGCCGATACGAGATCGGTCACGACCGACGACGTGCGGCGATTGATCCGATCAATGACGACCCCCATCAGCAGTCCCGCCAGTACAGCGGGGATCGCGGTCGCCGAGGCGACCGTTCCGGCGCCGAGCACACTGCCGGTGACCTGCAGCACGATCAGAGGCAGCGCCACTCCCGCGATCGAGTTGCCGAGCAGGGACAACAGGTAGGACGCCAGATACCAGACGGGGATGAACCTCATACGTCCAGTCAGAACTATGACGCAGGGGCGGGGTCAAGCGCGTCACTCGTCGACGGTGCGTGATCACTGGCTGCTGCGCTCGAACTCGGGCAGACTGAGGTCGTGGGGGACGAGACGTTCACGGTAGCCGCCGCACAGCCACAAGTCGACGCCGGCGCGCTGCACCTCAATGCCGAGCGACATGCGCGCGCGATCCGGGAGGCGAACGCCCGACTGGTGGTGTTCCCCGAGCTATCCCTTACCGGATACGAACTCGGCGCACCGGCCGTCGCGCTCGATGACCCGCGCCTGGCGCTGATCCTGACCGCGTGTCGTGAGACGCAGAGCGTCGCTCTCGTCGGAGCGCCGGTCGATGAAGACGGTCGTCTGCACATCGCCATGCTGCGCTTCGACACCGCGGGCGTACGCGTCGTGTACCGGAAGACATGGCTGCACGCAGACGAAAGCGATCGATTCACTCCGGGCCCGGGTGCCGAGACCACGACCGTTGACGGCTGGACGATCGGCCTCGCGATCTGCCGCGACACGGGAGCCAGCCAGCACACGGCGCAGCTGGCACTGCTGGGCGTCGACCTGTATGCGGCGGGCGTCGTCGATCTCGCCACTGATCTCGTCGAGTGCCAGTCCCGCGCGTTCGTCATCAGCCGCGCACTTCGCGCGCCGGTGGTCATCGCGAGCTTCGCGGGGCCGACTGCTCCCTCGTTCACCCGCACCGCGGGTCACTCGGCGGTCTACGATGCCTCGGGCACCCCGCTCGTCGAGGCGGATGACGTGCCGGGTCGCATCGTGGCCGCCCGCCTCAGCAGGGTCACGCAGGTGCCGTGACCCGAGAGTCTTCACCATCCGATCCCCGAGCGAGGCGCGAAGCGACGAGGCGAAGGGGCGGGCGTTTCGTCTCGCTACGCTCGCTCGGCGGCCGGGCTTTCGCCACCCCACGGAGCGCCCTCCCCGGCGTAGTGAGCAGCAGGCCCGTTCATAAGTCATGACACCCGTAGCGGATGCTGTGACCAGGTCCCGGATTCCCGCGGTCGCGGCCGGACAGCCCTGCCGGACGTCATGAGTGGTGAACAGGTTCCGGACGGGACGAGCCCGCGGACGGACTTGCCCCACCCCACGGAACACCCACCGAGACGCAGAGAAGCTGAAGCGAAACTCTCCCCGGAGTGGGGAGATTTTGCTTCCTTCGTTGGTCGTCAGCGACCCCGGCCGCTGACCCGAGAGTCCTCACGCTTCGTCTCGCTGCGCTCGCTCAGCGACCGGGCTGTCCGGCGGGATGCGGCTCAGACGGCGTCGTCGGACCGTGTCGTGCGGCGGGTGACCTGCTCGCCCGCGGCGGGGTCGACGGCCGTCCGCGTGACAGTGTCGGTCTGGCGACGGCGGATCAGCAGGACGATCCCGAGCAGGAAGATGAGAAAACCCGCTCCCATCAGGATGTAGCCGACCATGTCGAGGTTCACCCAGTCGAGCTGGATGTCGAGGGCGAAGGCGAGGATGGCGCCGATGACGAAGAGGGCGATGCCCGCGCCGATGCTCACAATGGTCTCCCGGCAGTTGGTGGACGGTGTCCCGACAGCCTGCCCGACCCGCGACCGCATCCCGAGGGGGTTGACACCCGGCACACGGCCGTGGATCACGGACCCCGCCGCGCTCACGCCGTGGGTGCGACTGCCACCCAATCCCCGAACTTCGGGAGACGTCCGTCGCCCGACGACGTTCCGGTGAGCCGGCGTCGCACCCACGGACCGACGTGCGTCCGGTAATAGGCGACGCCCCGTAGACGCGTGGTGACGTCCCTCTCCGGCAGCGACCACCACTCCCCCGGCGGAGTGTGCCCCAGAGCGGTCAGCACGCGCGCCGCGACCCGATGGTGCCCCCGCTCGTTCATGTGAAGACGGTCCTCGGACCAATAGGGCGCCCGGGACAGCTCGGCATCGGGCCAGTTGAGGGCTCGCACCACATCGTCGCGCGCCTCGACGCGCCCGACCACGGCCGCGGACAGTTCGTCGCCGCGGCGCTGGATGAGCCGGCTCATCGGCAGGTGCGCGGACGGATTCGCGCCCGACAGCAGGATCAGCCGGACGCCCTCCTCGTCGCAGCGCCGCAGCACTCGAGAGAAGGCATCGGCGACGTGCACGATCGTCGTACGCGGACGCAGCATGTCGTTGCCGCCGCCGTTGAACGAGAGGTGCGTGGGGCGCAGCGCCAGCGCAGGTTCGAGCTGTTGCTCCACGATCGGCCAGATGAGCTTTCCGCGGACGGCGAGGTTGGCATACTCGATCGGTTGCCCGGCCGCATCCGCCCACCCCTGAGCGACGAGATCGGCCCAGCCGCGAACCGTGCCGTCGGGCAGCTCGTCGCCGACGCCCTCGGTGAAGGAGTCACCGATCGCGACGTATCGGATGGAGGATGCGGGCATCTCCCCAGCCTATGACCGCCGCGCCGGATGCGTCGCCGCGGTCAGTCGGACGCGAGCATGTCGCGCACGAGCGGCACGACCTTCGTACCGTAGAGCTCGATGGAGTGCAGCATCCGCTCGTGCGAAAGCGGGCCGTTCGAGAACTTGAGGTCGAAGCGGTCGAGGCGCAGCATCCGTACGGTGTCCGCGATCTTGCGTGCGACGGTCTCTGGCGAACCCGCGTACATCGCGCCGCCGGGTCCCACGTCGTGCTGGAACTGCAGGCGGCTGTAGGGCGGCCAGCCCCGCTCGCGACCGATCACGTTCCGGTTGATCTCGACGGCGGGATACGCCTCGTCCCAGGCCTGCTGATCCGTGTCCGCGATGTGGCCGGGCGAGTGCACGCCGACCGGCCGCCGCTCGTGCCCCGCGGCATCCAGCGAACGCTCGAAGAGGTCCACATAGGGACGGAAACCCGACGCGGGTCCCCCGATGATGGCAAGCATCAAGCCGTATCCGTACCGAGCGGTGCGCACCACGGACTCGGGCGAGCCGCCCACGCCGACCCAGGCGCGGAGCCCCTGCTGCGTCTTCGGGAAGACGTCGGCATTGCTGAGCGAGGCTCGGGTCGTGCCCGACCACGTCACGGGCTTCTCGGCCATCAACCGGCTGAACAGATCGAGCCGCTCCTCGAACAGCACCTCGTAGTCCTTGAGCTCGAAACCGAACAGCGGGAACGACTCGGTGAACGAGCCGCGGCCGAGGATGACCTCGGCGCGTCCGTTCGAGACCGCGTCCAGCGTGGCGAAGCGCTCGTACACGCGCACCGGGTCGTCGGAGGAGAGCACCGTGACGGCAGTTCCGAGATGGATGCGGCTCGTCCTGGCCGCGGCGGCAGCGAGCACGATCTCCGGGCTCGACACCGCGAACTCGCGGCGGTGATGCTCCCCTACGCCGAAGAACGCGAGGCCCACCTCGTCCGCGAGCACCGCCTGATCGACGACGTTCCGGATGGTCTGGGCGTCGCTCAGCAGCTCGGCGTCAGCATCCGCCGTGACATCCCCGAATGTATCGAGCCCGAATTCCACCGCAGCGCTCACGTCCGCCTCACTTTCGATTCAGGTGAATGGAACTGGAAGGCGCGGCGCAGTATTCCCGGTCGGGCGACGCCAGCGCCGCGACCCTTCGTCTCGTCGCGGCGCTCCTCGCTCGGGGACCGACGAGGCGGGCATCAGGGCCGCAGTGAGGCACGGAGGGTGTCGAGCCCGACCCCGCCGATGCCGAGAGCGCGCTTGTGGAAGTCCTTGATCGAGAAGTCGCTCCCCTGGACCGCTCTGTCGTCCTCGCGGATCTGCTCCCAGATGCGCTGCCCCACCTTGTACGACGGCGCCTGTCCCGGCCAGCCGAGGTAGCGGTTGACCTCGAACTGGATGAACGCGTCGGGCATGTTGACGTTGCGTCGCATGAACGCCAGCGCGTAGTCATGGTCCCACGGCACCTCGCCGCTCGCACCGAGCGCGGACGAGGCGCCGAGCCGGGGCTTCTGCAGGTGGACGCCGATGTCGAGCACGACGCGAGCGGCTCGCATCCGCTGGCCGTCGAGCATGCCCAGCCGGTCGGCCGGGTCGTCGAGGTAGCCGAGCTGCTCCATCAGCCGCTCGGCGTACAACGCCCATCCCTCAGCGTGGCCCGACGTCCCGGCGAGCAGGCGTCGCCAGGAGTTGAGCTGGGCCCGGTTGTACACGGCCTGCGCGATCTGCAGATGGTGGCCGGGCACGCCCTCGTGGTAGACGGTCGTCAGTTCGCGCCACGTGTCGAAGGAGTCCACGCCCTCGGGCACCGACCACCACATGCGGCCTGGACGGGAGAAGTCGTCGGTCGGGCCCGTGTAGTAGATGCCCCCCTCCTGGGTGGGCGCGATCATGCACTCGAGACGGCGGATCGGCTCGGGGATGTCGAAGTGGGTGCGGCCGAGCTCGGCGACGGCACGGTCGCTCGTGACCTGCATCCACTCCTGCAGGGCCTCGGCGCCGTGGAGCTTGCGCGTGTCGTCCGCTTCGAGGAACGCGACGGCCTCTTCGACTCCGGCGCCGGGGAGGATCTCGTTCGCGATGGACTCCTGCTCGGCCACCATCCGCGCCAACTCCTCGACGCCCCACTCATACGTCTCGTCGAGGTCGATGGTGGCCCCGAGGAACCGTCGCGAATGCAGGGCGTAGAGCTCGCGGCCGACCGCGTCGGCCTCGGTCGCGACGGGGGCGAGCTCCGCCGTGAGGAAGCGGGCGAGCTCATCGTAGGCGACGCGCGCCGCCCCCGACTGGTCAGCGAGCTCGCGGGCGAGCGACGCGGGCAGCTGTCCCTCGGCAGGCGTCGCCTCCGCCGCGAACGTCGCGAAGAAGCCGTTCTCGGACGTGTACCGGTCGATCTGCGAGACGACCTCGACCACCTGGCGCCGCGCGGGGGTCACACCCTTGTCGACACCTGCGCGGAGCGTCTCGATGTACCCGCCGATGGCGGCGGGCACCGCTCCCAGACGGGCGGCGATAACCGACCAGTCCTCGACGGAGTCGGCGGGCATCAGATCGAACACCGAGCGGATGTCCTGGGCCGGCGAGGCGATGACATTCAGATCGCGCAGCGAGGCATCCGCCTCGTGCAGCTCGAGGTCGAGCCGCAGCTCGCGGGCGAGATCCGCCTTCGTCACCTCGTCGACGACGTCGACGGGGATCGCCCCCTCCAGCCGGCCGAGCGCCGTGCGCGCCGCCTCCGCGTAGCGCTCGGACCCCTCCGGCGAGTAGTCGCCGAAGCGGGAGTTGTGCTCGAATCGGCCGATGTACGTCGCCAACGTGGGGGCGAGCTCGGACACGGTGTCGACCCAGTCGTCCGCGATCTCGTCGATCGGGGTGGGCGTGCGTTCGGCATGTGTCATGCGTTCGAGCCTACGCACGCCCCTGGACGCCACCAACCCGACTCAGCGGCCCGCACCGCTGACCATCCCGGACGATGCGGACGTCCCATCCAGGGGCTCGCGCATCAGTGACCGGCCGCGTTCCACTCGTCGCCGTGACCGATCTGCACGTCGAGCGGCACGGTGAGCTCCGCCGCGTCGCCCATCCGCTCGCGCACGATGCGTTCCGCCGCATCCCACTCCCCCGGCGCCACCTCGACGACGAGCTCGTCGTGGATCTGCAGCAGTACGCGCGAGGCGAGCTCCTGCGCGCGGAACTGCTCGTGGATGCGGAACAGCGCGATCTTCATGATGTCGGCGGCGCTTCCCTGGATCGGCGCGTTGAGCGCGGCGCGCTCGGCGTTCTCGCGCAGCACCCGGTTCGGGCTCGCGAGGTCGGGGAAGGGACGGCGACGTCCGAAGATCGTCTCGGTGAACCCGTCGATCCGCGCCTGCTCCACCGAGGAGCGCAGGTAGTCGCGGACCGCGCCGAAGCGGGCGAAGTACTCGCCCATCAGCTGCTTCGCCTCGGACTGGTCGATGCGCAGCTGCTTCGAGAGCCCGAAGGCGGACAGCCCGTAGACCAGGCCGTACGACATCGCCTTGACCTTGGTGCGCATCGCGGGCGTGACGTCGTCGGGCTCGACGCCGAAGACCCGCGCGCCGACGAACCGATGGAGGTCCTCCCCCGATCTGAATGCCTCGACCAGACCCGGATCCTCGGACAGATGCGCCATGATCCGCATCTCGATCTGCGAGTAGTCGGCGGTGAGCAGCGTCTCGTATCCCTCGCCCACCTCGAACGCCGACCGGATGCGGCGGCTCTCCTCGGTGCGGATCGGGATGTTCTGCAGGTTCGGGTCGGTGCTCGACAGACGTCCGGTCTGTGATCCGGTCTGCAGGTAGGTCGTGTGGATGCGCCCGTCGTCGCCGATTGCCGCATCGAGCGACTCGATGATCTGGCGCAGCTTCGTCGCCTCTCGGTGCTGCAGCAGCAGATCGAGGAACGGATGCGGGTTGGACTCCTGGAGGTCGGCGAGCACCGCCGCATCCGTCGAATAGCCCGTCTTCGTCTTTCGCGTCTTCGGAAGCAGGAGGTCCTCGAACAGGACCTCCTGCAGCTGCTTCGGGGAGCCGAGGTTGACCTCGCGTCCGATCGCGGCGAAGGCCTCCTGCGCGATGCGGTCGGCACGTTCAGCGAGCTCGGCGGAGAACCCGGAGAGCTTCGCGTGCGAGACGGCGATCCCCGCGAGCTCCATATCGGCCAGCGCCTGCAGGGTGGGCAGCTCGATGTCGGAGAGCACCTCCGCGACGCGTCCCGTGACCTCGTCGCGCAGCGCCGCGCCCACCCGAAGGGTGAACCAGGCGAGCTGGCCGGGCGTCGCCCCCTCGGTCTCGGGCACCAGCTGGGCGGGATCGGCCTCGGGGAGCTTCTCCCCCAGATACCGGTCGACCAGATCGGCGAGCGTCTTGTCGGGGAAGCTGGGGCGGATCAGCCAGCCTGCCAGCAAGGTGTCGAACGCGAGACCCTCGAGGCGGACCCCCGCGCGGCGGAGCGCCTTCAGCTGCCCCTTCGCGTCGTGCAGCACCTTCGGCGCGTCGGAGGTCAGCCAGGGGGTGAGCGCGGCCGCAGCGGCCTCGGACCAGGACGCCTCGACCGCCGCGGTGCGAGACGCGATTCCGACCCGTCCGGGGAGGCCGCTCTCGATCGTGAGGGTGAGAGCCAGATCGCCCTCGGCATCGGCCACCCAGGCGGCGAGGGCAGCAGGGTCTGCCTCGACCGGCGTCGGGGCCGTGGTCGTGGGCAGGTCGACGCTCGTGCCCTCGGAGGCATCCGTTCCCGTCGCCTCGAACACGCGTGGCAGGAGGGTGCGGAACTCGAGCCGCGCGAAGATGTCGCGGACCGCCTGGGTGTCGATCGGCTGCCGAATGAGATCGGCGGGCGTCACCGGAAGCTCGACGTCGCGCAGTAGACGGTTCAGCGCCCGGTTGCGCCGAACGTCGTCGATGTGGTCGCGCAGGTTGCCTCCGACGACGCCCTTTATCTCGTCGGCGCGCGCCAGCAGCTCGTCGAGGGAGCCGTACTGGGTCAGCCATTTGACCGCGGTCTTCTCCCCCACCTTCGGCACCCCGGGGAGGTTGTCGCTCGTCTCGCCCACGAGCGCGGCGATCTCGGGGTACTGCGCCGGGGGCACGCCGTAGCGCTCCTGCACGGACTCCGGGGTGTAGCGCTTGAGCTGCGAGACGCCCTGAACACTCGGGTACAGCAGGGTGACCTCGTCGGTCACGAGCTGGATGGAGTCGCGGTCGCCCGAGCAGACCAGCACGTCGAAGCCCGACTCGACACCCTGCGCGGCGAGGGTCGCGAGGATGTCGTCGGCCTCGATGTCCTCCTTCGTGAGCACGGCGATCCGCATCGCGCGCAGGCAGTCCTGGAGGAGCGGGATCTGGCCGGAGAACTCGGGCGGGGTCTCGCTGCGCGTCGCCTTGTACTCCGGGTACTCACGGGTTCGGAAGGACACCCTCGAGGTGTCGAACGCGACGGCCACGTGCGTCGGGCGCTCGGCCTTCAGCAGGTTCACGAACATCGACAGGAACCCGTAGATGCCGTTGGTGTGCTGGCCGTCCTTGGTCGTGAAGTTGTCGACCGGGAGCGCGTAGAAGGCGCGGAAGGCGAGCGAATGGCCGTCGACGACCAGGAGGGTAGGCTTTGCGGAGTCCGTCACCCTGTCAGCCTAATCAGCCCCGCGGACATGAAAACCCAGGCGATGAAGCGAGGACCTGCCGCGATGACCGACACGACCCCTCCCCTCGACGGGATCGCCTGGGCGATGCAGCGCGGGAACGGCGCACTGGCCGACAAGATGGGATTCCGGTGGGTGGAGCTCACGATCGAGCGGGCCGTCGCGACGATGCCGGTCGAGGGCAACACGCAGCCGGTCGGTCTCTTCCACGGCGGCGGGTACGTGGTGCTCGGCGAGTCGCTCGGGTCGATGTCGGCGAACCTCTACGCCGGGCCCGGCCGGCTCGCCGTCGGCGTCGACATCAACGCTACGCACACCCGATCGGCCACGTCGGGACTCGTCACCGGCGTGTGCACCCCGATCCACCTCGGACGCAGCATGACGGTGCACGAGATCGTCCTGTCGGACGACCAGGGCCGTCGTTGCTCGACCGTCCGCATCACGAACATGATCAAGAACCTCCCCGCACGCTGAGACGCGTGCAAGGAAGCGCGTGGCTCAGCCGCTACTTCTTGGCGGAGAGCTGCTCGATGATGGCCTTCGCGACGTCCTGCATCGTGAGACGGCGATCCATCGACGCCTTCTGGATCCAGCGGAACGCCTCGGGCTCGCTGAGGCCCATCTTCTCGTTCAGCAGGCCCTTCGCGCGGTCGACGAGCTTGCGCGTCTCGAAGCGCTCCACCATATCAGCGACCTCTGCCTCGAGCGTGATGATCTGCTCGTAGCGGGCGAGTGCGATCTCGATGGCCGGCAGCAGGTCGTTCGGGGTGAAGGGCTTCACGACGTAGGCGAGAGCGCCCGCCTCGCTGGCGCGCTCGACGAGCTCCTTCTGGCTGAACGCCGTCAGCAGCACGACGGGGGCGATGTGGTTCTTGCTGAGCTTCTCGGCGGCGCTGATGCCGTCGAGCTGCGGCATCTTGACGTCCATGATCACCAGGTCCGGACGCAGGTCGGTCGCGAGCTGCACAGCGGTCTCGCCGTCGCCCGCCTCGCCGACGACGTCGAATCCGTTGTCGCGGAGGATCTCGACGATGTCGAGACGGATGAGCGACTCGTCCTCGGCCACCACCACGCGGCGGGGAGCGGTGGACGACGTATTGGCGGATGCTTCTTGCTCGGTCACCTTTGAATCTTACGGTACGCGCGATCCTCTCCTGTATTGATGCCGCCTCGGATTACTGCCGGGGTGGGAGGCAAGAGGGATCGGCGCGGAGCCCATCGGATGGTGCGCCTGGTGCGGTAGTGTCGTCCGGTGTGAGCCGGCGATTGCCGGTGTGGCGGAATGGCAGACGCGACCGACTCAAACTCGGTTGCCCGAAAGGGCGTGTGGGTTCGACTCCCACCACCGGCACCAGCTGTAGGCGCTCGGATCGGGATCGGCATCGGCGCTACTCGAAGACCGTGGTCAGCACGAGCACGCCGGCATCCTGGTCTATCGCGACAGTCGACCGGTACTCGCCCGTCGAGAACGTGCTGTCGAGCTTCGAAGAACGTAGATAGGGACCCGCAGGAAGGTCTTCCGCGATGAGCTCATGAACCTCGGGCGCGTCTCCCGGCTCGAGATCTGATCCGGCCACGAGGCGTTCCAGATGGTCGTCGTCCAAGGTCACCACAGCATCGATCCAGTACAGCGACGGGCCCGGCGCCTCCCTGATCCCGAGAGTGCCCGCCACCCAATCGATGCTCGACGCGCCCGCCAGGACCGGGAAGCGCGACACCACCGTCTCGAGATCGGTGCGCAGGTCGCCGCTCACGTTCTTGGTGCTCGAGGTCTCTGCCGAGCACCCCGCGGCGCAGAGCACGGCGAGCAGCGCCACCACGACACCCGTCAGTGCGCGCCTCATTCTCCCTCTTCCGCTCGTTGACCCACGCTATCAACAGCATCGGAGATCAACAGATGATTCGCGGCCGTTCCCGTAGGCTGGTGGTCTTTACGCTTCATCCCCAGGAGTGACCGTGCATATCCGTTCAGCTGCCATCCTGCTCGTCCTTCCCGTGCTCGCCCTCGTCGGCTGCACCGCTTCTGCGAACCTCACCGTCGACGCCGGAAAGATCTCCGAGCAGGCCACCGAGGCGCTTCACCAGTCCAACCCGGAGCTCGAGATCGTCGAGATCGACTGCGGTGACGGGAACGTCGACCTCGTAGAGGGAGAGATCGTCGATTGCGTCGCCACTGACACGACCAGCGGTGCGGAACTGGGAGCGAAGGTCACGCTCTCGGACGTCGAGGGGACCTCTTACCACCTGAGCGTCAAGATCGACGATGCACCCACGAACTCGCCGACGGCGACCTCGGCCCCCGAGGGCCTCACGGTGCCGAGCACGACCCTGGCGGAGCTCGCAGCCGGCGCCCTGGCCGAGCAGCTAGGCTTCACCCCGACGATCACCTGCTCTCCCGCGGACGTGCCTCTCGTGGTGGACGAGCAGATCCGCTGCATGACGACGGCCGAGGACGGCGCTGCGGCGACGACCCTCATCACCATCACCGAAGTGAACGGGACCGACTACAAGATCAACGCCGAGATCCAGTAGCCGGCGCCACCGGCACGAAAGAGGGGCTCCCGGTGGGAGCCCCTCTTCACGTTCGTTCTCCGGGGATTACTCCCCCGACCGGTAGATCGGCGCGAGGCCGTTGACGGCGTCGCCGATCTTGTGGATGCGGATGTCGTTGGTCGAGCCGATGATGCCGGGAGGGGACCCGGAGATCACGACGACCTTGTCGCCTTCTTTCGCGAGTCCCTTCGAGAGGAAGAACTCGTCGACCTGGATGAACATGCGGTCCGTGTGCGGGACATGCTCGACGAGCGCCGATCGCACACCCCAGGTGAGCGCCATCCGCCGCCGGATCGCCGGCTCGGGCGTGAACGCCATCATGGGAATGTTCGGGCGCAGGCGCGACATCCGGCGCGCCGTGTCGCCGGACTCGGTGAAGATGCACAGCCACTTCGCCTCGACGAACTCGGCGACCTCGTTCGCGGCGAGCGTGATGGCGCCGCCCTGCGTGCGGGGCTTGGTGGTCAGCGGCGCGATGCGCTCGAGACCGTGCTCCTCCGTCGAGGCGACGATCCGTGCCATCGTCTCCACGACGATCACCGGATAGTCGCCCACGCTGGTCTCGCCGGACAGCATGACCGCGTCGGCGCCGTCGAGCACGGCGTTGGCGACATCGCTCGTCTCGGCGCGCGTGGGCACCGGGTTCGAGATCATGGACTCGAGCATCTGCGTCGCCACGATGACGGGCTTCGCCATCCGTCGGCAGAGCTCGACCGCGCGCTTCTGCACGATCGGCACCGCCTCCAGCGGAAGCTCGACGCCGAGGTCGCCGCGGGCGACCATGATGCCGTCGAACGCGTCGATGATCCCCTCGAGGTTGTCGACCGCCTGCGGCTTCTCGATCTTGGCGATGACGGGGATTCGGCGCCCCTCCTCGGCCATGATCTCGTGGACGCGCGTCACGTCGCTCGCGTCGCGCACGAACGACAGCGCGATCACGTCGGCGCCGGCACGCAGACCCCAGCGGAGGTCGGACTCGTCCTTCTCCGACAGGGCGGGCACGTTGACCGCGACGCCCGGCAGGTTGATGCCCTTGTTGTTCGAGACGGGGCCTGCGACGATCACCTTCGTCGTGACGACGGTGCCGTCGGTCTCCACGACCTCGACGCGCACCTTGCCGTCGTCGATCAGGAGGAAGTCACCGGGACCCACATCCTGCGGAAGCCCCTTGAAGGTCGTGGAGACGATCTCCTTCGTGCCGACGATGTCCTCCACGGTGATCTTGAAGATGTCGCCCACCGCGAGGTCGTGCGGTCCGTCGGCGAACTTGCCGAGTCGGATCTTCGGGCCCTGAAGGTCGACGAGGACGGCGACAGCGCGTCCCGCGTCATCGGCGGCCCGACGCACGTTCGCGAAGTTCGCGTCGTGCACCGAGTAGTCCCCGTGGGACAGGTTGAGGCGGGCGACGTCCACACCTGCGTCGATGATCGCGCGGACCATCTCGTAGGAGGAAGTTGCCGGGCCGAGGGTGGCGACGATCTTCGCGCGTCTCATCCGTGTATCGTGCTCCGATGTGTAGTGGTGGGGTGCCTTCGCCAGCCTACGCGGGCTGGAGACCGATGGCGACATCGCTGGGCTGAACCGGTGACGGCAGCGCCGTGTCGCCCATGAGGTAGCGGTCGACGGATGCGGCCGCGGCACGTCCCTCGGCGATGGCCCAGACGATCAGGGACTGGCCGCGACCGGCGTCGCCGGCGACGAACACGCCGGGAGCGGTGCTCTGGTAGTCGTCGTCGCGCTCGACGCTTCCCCGGCCGGTGAACTGCGCGCCCAGCTGCGACTCGAGCTCCGTGCGCTCCGGGCCCGTGAAGCCCATGGCGATCAGCACGAGGTCCGCGGGGATCTCACGCTCGGACCCGCTCTTGGGGACGCGGCGACCGTCGACGTACTCGGTCTCCGCCACGCGCAGCGCGCGCACCTCGCCGACCTCGTTCGCGAGGAACTCGACGGTCGAGGCGAGGAAGACCCGTTCGCCCCCCTCTTCGTGCGCGGAGGAGACCTCGAAGAGGGTGGGCGTGGTCGGCCATGGCTGCGCATCGGTACGGGCGGCCGGCGGCTGTTTGCCGATCGCGAGGTTCGTGACGCTGAGCGCGCCCTGGCGGTGCGCGGTGCCGATGCAGTCGGCGCCGGTGTCGCCGCCGCCGATCACGACGACGTGCTTGCCCTCGGCGCTGATCTGGTTGTGCACCTGGTCGCCGGCCACGGCGTGGTTCGACTCGACCAGGTACTCCATCGCGAAGTGCACGCCCGCGTGGTCGCGGCCGGGGATGGCGAGGTCGCGCGGCACCGTCGAGCCGGTGGCGACCACGATCGCGTCGTAGCGCGTGCGCAGCTCCGACCACGTGATGTCGCGACCGATCTCGACGCCGGCGCGGAAACGCGTGCCCTCGTCCTGCATCTGCCGCAGACGCGTCTCGAGGTGCTTCTTCTCCATCTTGAAGTCCGGGATGCCGTACCGGAGCAGACCGCCGATGCGGTCGTCGCGCTCGAACACCGCGACCGTGTGGCCGGCACGGGTGAGCTGCTGCGCGGCGGCGAGGCCCGCGGGGCCGGAGCCCACGACGGCCACCGTCTTGCCGGTCAGACGCTCCGGCGGCTCGGGCTCGACCCAGCCGTGCGCGAACGCCTCGTCGATGATCGAGACCTCGACCTGCTTGATGGTGACGGCGGGCTGGTTGATCCCCAGCACGCACGCGCTCTCGCAGGGCGCCGGGCAGAGACGCCCGGTGAACTCCGGGAAGTTGTTCGTCGCGTGCAGGCGCTCGATCGCCGCGCGGCCCTCACCGCGCCAGGTGAGGTCGTTCCACTCCGGGATCAGGTTGCCGAGCGGGCATCCCTTGTGACAGAACGGCACGCCGCAGTCCATGCAGCGACCGGCCTGGCGGCGGAGCACGGCGGAGTCGCCCGGCTCGTAGACCTCTTTCCAGTCCAGGATGCGTACCGGCACCGGGCGGCGAGGCGGAAGCTCGCGCTCGGTGACCTTCAGAAAGCCCTTCGGGTCAGCCACCCGTCACCTCCATGATGCGGCCCCACACGACGTCGCCATCCGGGTCCAGGCCCTCGGCCAACGCCTCCTCGCGGGTCTGCAGAACCGCCGCGTAGTCGCGCGGGACGACCCGCACGAAGTTCGTCACTTCCTCCTCGAAGTCCTCGAGGAGCGTCGCCGCCAGCGTCGAGTCCGTCTCTGCGAGGTGACGCTGCAGCAGGTCGCGGAGGATCTCCGCATCCCCCGACCCGAGCGGGCCGAGTTCGAGCTCTCCGCTGGAGAGCGAGTCCCGGTTCATGAGGTTCTCGTCGAGGCGGTAGATGTAGGCGGTGCCTCCCGACATCCCGGCGCCCAGGTTGCGCCCGGTCGGCCCCAGGATCACGGCGAGTCCGCCGGTCATGTACTCGAGCGCGTGGTCGCCCACGCCCTCGACGACCGCCGTCGCACCGGAGTTGCGCACGAGGAAGCGCTCGCCCACCGTACCGCGGAGGAACATCGTCCCCTGGGTCGCGCCGTAGCCGATGACGTTGCCCGCGATCACGTTCTGAGAGGCGTCGAAGGCGGCGTCTCGCGACGGGCGGACGACGATCTGACCACCGGACAGGCCCTTGCCGACGTAGTCGTTCGAGTCGCCCTCGAGTCGCAGGGTGATGCCGGCCGGCATGAACGCACCGAACGACTGGCCTGCGGATCCGGTGAGCTCGACCACGATCGAGTCCGACGGCAGGCCGTTCTGACCGTGCGCCTTGGTGACGTGATGACCGAGCATCGTGCCGACGGCGCGCTCCGTGTTGCGGATGGGGAGCGTGATCTCGATGTGCCCTCCGTGAGCGATGACGTCCTGCGCGCGCTCGATGAGCGGCACGTCGAAGTGCTCCTCGAGCTCGTGCAGCTGTCCGCGTCGGTTGCGCCGCGGCTCGTCCTCGGCGAACACGGGTCCTTCGAGCACCGGCGCGAGGTCGAGTCCGCTCGCCTTCCAGTGCTCCACCGCGCCGTTCACATCGAGCAGCTCGACGTGGCCGATCGCCTCGTCGAGCGAACGGAAACCGAGCTCCGAGAGGTACTCGCGCACCTCCTCGGCGATGAACTCCATGAAGTTGACGACGAACTCGGGCTTTCCGGTGAACCGTGACCGCAGCACGGGGTTCTGCGTCGCGACGCCGACGGGACAGGTGTCGAGATGGCAGACACGCATCATGACGCAACCCGAGACGACGAGCGGCGCGGTCGCGAAGCCGAACTCCTCGGCGCCCAGCAGCGCGCCGATGACGACGTCGCGGCCCGTCTTGAGCTGGCCGTCGACCTGCACGACCACGCGGTCGCGCATGCCGTTGAGCATGAGCGTCTGCTGTGTCTCGGCCAGCCCCAGCTCCCACGGGGTCCCCGCGTGCTTCAACGAGTTCAGCGGGCTCGCGCCCGTGCCGCCGTCGTGCCCGGAGACGAGGATGACGTCGGCCAGGGCCTTGGCGGTCCCCGCCGCGACGGCGCCGATGCCGGACTGGCTCACGAGCTTCACGTGCACCCGGGCGGCGGGGTTCGCACGCTTCAGGTCGAAGATGAGCTGCTTGAGGTCCTCGATCGAGTAGATGTCGTGGTGCGGCGGCGGCGAGATGAGCCCGACGCCGGGCGTGCCGCCACGGGTGCGGGCGACCCACGGGTACACCTTCTGCGGGGGAAGCTGGCCGCCCTCGCCGGGCTTCGCGCCCTGCGCGAGCTTGATCTGGATGTCCTCGGCCTTGGTGAGGTAGAGGCTCGTCACGCCGAAGCGGCCGGAGGCGACCTGCTTGATCGCGCTGCGGCGGGCGGGGTCCAGGAGACGGTCGACGTCCTCGCCGCCCTCGCCCGTGTTGGACTTGCCGCCGATCCGGTTCATGGCGATCGCCAGCGTCTCGTGCGCCTCCTTGGAGATCGAGCCGTAGCTCATCGCCCCGGTCGAGAAGCGCTTCACGATCGACGAGACCGGCTCGACCTCGTCGATCGGCACGGGCGGACGCACCCCGGTGCGCAGGCCGAAGAGGCCGCGCAGGGTCTTCAGCTCGTGCGCCTGGTCGTCGACCAGCTTCGTGTACTCGCGGAAGATGTCGTACCGGCGTTCGCGCGTCGCGTGCTGAAGGCGGAAGACCGTGTCGGGGTTGAACAGGTGCGGCGCCCCGTCGCGGCGCCACTGGTACTCGCCGCCGGTCCACAGCCGCTCATGGGCGCGGGCGGCGGAGTCCTCGGGGTACGCGAAGGCGTGGCGCGCCGCGTTCTCGGTCGCGACGACGTCGAGTCCGATGCCGCCGAGCTTCGACTCGGTTCCGGTGAAGTAGGCGTCGATGAACGCCTGGGAGAGCCCGACCGCCTCGAACACCTGTGCCCCGGCGTACGACGACACGGTCGAGATGCCCATCTTCGACATGATCTTGAGCACGCCCTTGCCGAGCGCCTTGATGAGGTTCGCGACGGCCTTCTGGGGCGAGACTCCGGTGATGAAGCCGGCGCGCACGAGGTACTCGACGGTCTCCATCGCGAGATACGGGTTGACCGCGGAGGCGCCGTAGCCGATCAGCGTGGCGACGTGGTGCACCTCGCGGACGTCGCCGGCCTCGACCACCAGTCCCACCTTCATCCGCGTCTCCTTGCGGATGAGATGGTGGTGGACGGCCGCCACCATCAGGAGGGAAGGGATAGGTGCGAGGTCGGTGTTGGAGTCGCGGTCGCTGAGCACGATGAACTCGGCGCCGTCCTCGATGGCACGGTCGACCTCGGCGCACATCTGCGCAAGGCGCTTCTCCATGCCCTTCGCGCCCGCCGCGACACGGTAGAGACCGCGGATCGTGACGGAGGTGCGACCGGGCAGCGCGGTGTCGATGTGCTGGATCTTGGCGAGCTCGTCGTTGTCGATCACCGGGAAGTCCAGGGTGACGGTGCGCGCGTGCTCCGGTCCCCAGCTCAGCAGGTTCGGCTCGGGGCCGAGCCCCAGCGAGAGCGACGTGACGACCTCTTCGCGGATGGAGTCGAGCGGCGGGTTGGTCACCTGCGCGAACTGCTGGGTGAAGTAGTCGAACAGCAGGCGCGGACGATCGCTGAGCACCGCGACCGGGGTGTCGCTGCCCATCGCCCCGAGCGGCTCGGCGCCGTTCTGCCCCATCGGGGTCAGCAGGATGCGCACCTCCTCCTCCGTGTAGCCGAAGGTGCGTTGGCGGCGGGTGATCGACGCGATCGGGTGCACGATGTGCTCGCGCTCGGGAAGCTCCGACAGCCGCACCCGACCCGCGTCGAGCCACTCCTGCCACGGCTGCAGGCCGGCGAGCTGGGACTTGATCTCGTGGTCCTCGATGATGCGTTGCTGCGCCGTGTCGACGAGGAACATGCGTCCGGGACGCAGCCGACCGCGACGCTTGATGCGCTCGGGCTCGAAGTCCAGCACGCCGGTCTCGCTGCCGATGACCACCAGGCCGTCGGTCGTCTCCGTCCACCGGCCCGGGCGCAGCCCGTTGCGGTCGAGCGTCGCACCTACGACGGTGCCGTCGGTGAAGATGAGCGCGGCCGGGCCGTCCCACGGCTCCATCTGCATGGAGTGGTACTCGTAGAACGCGCGCAGCTTCGGGTCCATGTCGGGCTGCTTCTCGTACGCTTCGGGAACCATCATCATGATGGCGTGCGGCAGGCTCCGGCCGGTCAGCGTCAGCAGCTCCAGCACCTCGTCGAACGAGGCCGAGTCGCTCGCGCCCCCGGTGCAGATCGGCAGCAGCGGACGGATGTCGCCCAGCAGCTCGGACTCGAGCTGCGACTGCCGCGCCCGCATCCAGTTGCGGTTGCCGTTGACGGTGTTGATCTCGCCGTTGTGGGCGAGCATGCGCAGCGGCTGGGCGAGCGGCCACGACGGGAACGTGTTGGTCGAGTACCGGGAGTGCACCACGGCGAGCTCGGACGCGAAGCGCTCGTCCTGCAGATCGGGGTAGAACGGTTCGAGCTGCAGCGTCGTGACCATGCCCTTGTAACCGAGCGTGCGGCAGGACAACGACACGAAGTACGCGCCGGCCTCCCGGCGCGCGCGCTTGCGCAGCCGGTACACGCGGCGGTCGAGCGCGACCCCGGACAGGGCCGGGGCGTCGCCGACCGCAGGCCGCGAGACGAACAGCTGCTCGAACGCGGGACGGGCCTTCCGAGCGAGCTTGCCGAGGTTCTCGTCCTCGGTCGGCACGTCGCGCCAGCCGAGCACGACGAGGTTCTCGCTCGCCGCGATCTGTTCGATCGCGGCCTTCTGCGCGGCGCGCTCCTGCTCGTCGCGCGGCAGGAAGGCGAGCCCCGCGGCGTACTCCCCCACCGGCGGCAGCTCGAAGCCGACGACCGCGCGCAGGAACGCGTCGGGCATCTGCGTGAGGATGCCGGCGCCGTCGCCGGTACCGGCATCCGACCCGATCGCACCGCGGTGCTCGAGGTTGCGCAGGGCCGTCAGCGCGAGGTCGATGATGTCATGGCCGGCCTCGCCGCGCAGGGTCGCGACCATGGCCAGGCCGCAGGCGTCCTTCTCGAACGCAGGGTTGTACATCCCCTGTGCGACGGGGAACTCACCGAAGCCCTGTGCTGCTGCGGTGTCGTGACGGGGGCTCGAAGCCATACCAACCGTCCTCATGTCGATGCTCGTGCTGGGACGACGTCGGCCCGGGATGTTATTTGTCGGCGGCAGAGCTTGTGGCCGTGCGCTCAGTGCTGACCTCTGCTACGGGCGGTTCGCTCACGTCAACGAAGTCGTCGGTGTTCTGCGATTGTACAGCCGACTCGCCCGCCCATTCGCGACCCGGACGGTACGGCGAGGGCTCGTATCCGGGATGGCGCCGCTTCTGCACGAGGAGGATCGCCAGCCCCAGCAGCACGCCGAGGATCGCGGTCCAGACGTTGGTGCGAAGGCCCAGGATGATCTCGCTCGGGTCGATGCGGATGGATTCCCAGAGGATACGGCCCGCGCTGTACCAGACGAGGTACAGGCCGAAGAGCCGCCCCCACTGCAGGGCGAACCGCTTGCCGGCCCAGAGGATGACTGCGGCCCCCAGCAGGTTCCAGATCACCTCGTAGAGGAAAGTCGGCTGGAAAAGGGTGCCCTCTGGCAGTCCGACCGGGATCGCGGAGTTGTCCGGATCGATCTCGAGACCCCACCAGGCGGTCGTGGGCAGGCCGAACAGCTCCTGGTTGAAGTAGTTGCCGAACCGGCCTATCGCCTGGGCGATGATCAACCCGGGTGCGAGCGCGTCCGCGAAGCTCCAGAACCGGATCCCCGTCCAGCGGCACCCGATCAGCGCGCCGACGGCGCCGCCGATGAGAGCGCCGTAGATCGCGATGCCGCCCTCCCAGATGAAGAACACGGCCCAGATGCTCTTGTCCTCCCCGAAGTAGAAGCCGGGGTGGCTGAGAACGTGGTAGATCCGTGCTCCGATGATCGCCAGCGGAACCGCGAACAGCGCGATGTCGATCACCACCCACGGCTCCGCTCCCCGCCGCGTCAGGCGCCGGTTCGTGAGCAGGACCGCGACGATGATCCCCGCGACGATGCAGAGCATGTAGTAGCGGATCTGCAGCGGGCCGATCTCGAGGAAGGGCGAAGGCGGGCTCGGGATGCTGGCGAGCACACCGGTCAGCGCGCTCGAGGAGGCGAACGTCATGAGCACGAGTCTAGAGGTGCGGGACGGGCCTCCGATGCGCCGGAGCGGCGGCCGGGCGCGCCGCGAGGGTCAGCGGCGGCGGGTTCCGTCGGCGAGAGCGCGCGCCGTGCGGGCGAGCCCGTCGAGTCCTCCGTCGCGCAGCGCCCGGACCAGCGCCGTGCCGACGATCGCCCCGTCCGCGTACTCCACGACTCCGGCGACCTGATCTGCCGTCGAGATGCCGATTCCGACGCACGCATGCTCGACGCCGTGCTCGCGGAGGCGCCCGACGAGCGTGCGTGCGGCCGCGTCCAGCTCCGCCCGCTCCCCCGTGATGCCCATCGTCGAGACCGTGTACACGAAGCCGGTCGAGCTTCGGGCGATGAGCTCCAGCCGCGCGTCGGTCGACGTCGGAGCGGCGAGGAACACCCGGTCCAGGCCTGTGCGCTCGCTCGCCGCGATCCAGTCGGCGGCGGCGTCGGGCGTGATGTCGGGCGTGATCAGACCGGCGCCCCCCGCGGCGGCCAGGTCGTCGGCGTAACGGTCGACCCCGTACTGGAGCACCGGGTTCCAGTACGTCATCACGAGCACGGGGATCCCGACGCGGCTCGTGATCTCCCGCACCGCGGGGAAGACGTCCCGCAGGCGGAAGCCTCCGGCCAGAGCCGCCTGCGTCGCCTCCTGGATGAGGGGCCCGTCCATCACCGGATCGGAGTACGGGGGGCCGAGCTCCAGGACGTCCGCTCCGTTCTCGGCGAGCGTCACGGCCGCCTCGATGCTGGTGCGGAGGTCGGGATACCCGAGCGGCAGATAGCCGACGAACGCCCCACGCCCCTCGGCCCGGGCGGCGTCGATGGCCGCAGCGACACGCGAGCTCACAGTTCCGTCCCCTCGCCCGTGGCGTCGTCCGACGGTGGCGGGACCTCGACGGGCGACCCCTCGCCCGCCTCCTCCGCGTCGTACAGCTCGAAGTACCGCGCCGCTGTGTCCATGTCCTTGTCGCCGCGTCCGGAGAGGCTGATCGCGATCACGGCGTCCGGTCCCAGCTCGCGGCCGACCCGGATGGCGCCGGCCAGCGCGTGCGCGGACTCCACGGCCGGGATGATCCCCTCCGTGCGCGACAGCAGGCGCAACGCCTGCATGGCCTCGTCATCGGTCGCGGGGATGTACTGGGCGCGGCCGATCGAGGCGAGCCACGCGTGCTCCGGGCCGACGCCGGGATAGTCGAGCCCCGCGGAGATGGAGTGGGACTCGATCGTCTGTCCGTCCTCGTCCTGCAGCACGTAGGTCTTCGCGCCGTGCAGGATGCCGGGACGGCCTCGTTCGATCGACGCGGCGTGACGAGGCGTGTCGACGCCGTCTCCGGCCGCCTCGACGCCGTACAGCGCGACGCCCTCGTCGTCGAGGAAGGCATCGAACATGCCGATGGCGTTCGAGCCGCCGCCGACGCACGCGAAGACCGCGTCGGGGAGCCGACCGATCTCGTCGAGCAGCTGCGCGCGCGCCTCTTCGCCGATGATCTTCTGGAAGTCCCGCACGAGAGCCGGGAACGGATGCGGGCCCGCCGCCGTGCCGAAGATGTAGTTGGTCGTCTCGACGCTCGCCACCCAGTCGCGGTACGCCTCGTTGATGGCGTCCTTCAGAGTGCGCGAGCCGGTCGTGACCGGGATCACCTCGGCGCCCAGCAGCCGCATCCGCGCGACGTTCAGCGCCTGGCGCTCGGTGTCGACCTCGCCCATGTAGATCGTGCACTCGAAACCGAACAGCGCCGCCGCCGTCGCGGTCGCGACGCCGTGCTGGCCGGCACCGGTCTCGGCGATCACGCGGGTCTTGCCGAGACGTTTCGTCAGCAGTGCTTGACCGATCACGTTGTTGATCTTGTGCGAGCCGGTGTGGTTGAGGTCCTCGCGCTTGAGGAAGACGCGGCCGCCACCGGCGTGCTCGGCGAAGCGCGGAACCTCGGTGAGCGCCGATGGACGGCCCGCGTACGAACGCAGAAGCCCCTCGAACTCGGCCTGGAACGCCGGATCGGCGATGGACGTCTCGTAGACCTCGGTGAGCTCGTCGATCGCGGCGATCAGCGACTCGGGCATGTAGCGCCCGCCGAAGTCGCCGTAGAAGGGGCCGTTGGCCTCGCGCAGACTCATCAGGAGGCCTCCAGGAAGGATCGGAGCGTCGTGACGGGGTCGCCGGTGACGAGCGCCTCGCCGATCAGCACGACGTCCGCGCCCGCGTCGCGGTAGTGGCGGACGTCGTCGGGATGCAGCACGGCGGACTCCGCGATCTTCACCGCGTCGGCCGGGAACCGGTCGGACAGCCGGCCGAACAAGTCGCGGTCGAGCTCGAAAGTCGACAGGTCGCGGGCGTTCACGCCGATGAGCCGGGCGCCGATGTCGCACGCGCGCGCGAGCTCGTCGGCCGAGTGCGTCTCGACGAGCGGGGTCATGCCGAGCTCGCGCACGAGTCCGTGCAGCTCGACCAGCAGCGGCTGCTCGAGCGCGGCCACGATCAGCAGCACGAGGTCGGCGCCCGCCGCCCGCGCCTCGAGCACCTGGTACGGCGTGGCGATGAAGTCCTTGCGCAGCACCGGCAGCGACACCGCGGCGCGGACGGCTTCGAGGTCGGCCAGGCTCCCCTTGAACCGGCGGCCCTCGGTGAGCACGGAGATCGCGCTCGCGCCTCCCTGCTCGTAGAGCGAGGCCTGCAGCGCCGGATCGGGGATCGCCGCGAGATGACCGCGGGAGGGACTCGCGCGCTTGACCTCGGCGATGATCTTCACCCGGTCGGACGGCGCGAGCGCGGCGAGGGCGTCACGCGGCGGTGTCTGCGCCAGCGCGGCGTGCTCGACCGCGTCGAGAGGATGCTCGATCGAGCGGGCCCGTGCATCCTGCACCGCGCCGGCCGTGAGGTCGGCGAGCATGTTCGGTCTCGCCGGCGCCCGCTCGGCCCGAGTGCTCAATGATGCTCTTTCGCGACGTACTTCGGGCCGTTCGCGCCCCATCCGGCGCGCGAGAGCACCCAGCCGACGATCAGCCCGACCACGAGCAGCACCACGGAGGCCCACACGAGTGCGGGGATGTCGAGGAAGAAGAAGAGCGTGCCGAGCGAGACCGCCACGAGCATGATGATGACGGCCGTCCACGCCGCCGGGGAGTGTCCGTGGCCGGGGTCGCCGATGGGGTTGCTCATGAGTCTCCTTGATGTGCGGGCGGGCATCGGGGTGCCCTGGGACAGAGTCTAGCGGGGGGTGTCCGGTGTCGTCGGATCGTCGCCGCGGCTCAGGTCGTCCCACGAGTCGATCGCGTCGAGCGGTCCTTCCTGGGCGCGCCGCTCGGCACGCTGCGCGGCGGCCTCGTACTTCCGACCGCCCGAGGGCCATCGTGCTCCGGTCGCCAGGACGAAGAGTCCGGCGAGGGCCAGCACGACACCGACGATCGCGGTGACGGCGGGCCATGGCGTCATGCTCGTCGATGAGACCATCTCGCTCACGACGCCGTCGCCGGCGATGCCGGTGACCTCGGTGACGCTCGGTCCGATCGCGGATGCCGGCGGCCCCACCACGACCGGGACGCTGAGGGTTACGAGCGCGGCGGAGATGAGCACGGTGAGCGCGCCGAAGACCAGGCGGAGCGCCCGGCCGACGATGGACAGGGCGGCTCCCAGGGCGAGGACCGCCAGACTCAACGGTGCGAGCACCGGCACGGCGGTGGCGCCGGTGATCGCGACATCCGAGGACGCCGCATCGACGAGCACGACGTGCACCCAGGTCTGGGTGGACGAGACCACGCCGAGGGCACCGAGGGCGAGCGTCGCGAGGACGCCGATCGTGCGGGCGCGGCGGATCACGCCTCGCCCCGCACCGGCGCCAGGTCGTCCGCGTCGAAGCAGGTGCGCGTGCCCGTGTGGCACGCGACACCCACCTGATCGACGCTCACCAGCACGGCGTCGCCGTCGCAGTCGAGCCGTGCGCCCTTCACGAGCTGGTGATGGCCGGAGGTGTCGCCCTTGCGCCAGTACTCCTGCCGCGACCGCGACCAGAAGGTCACGCGACCGCTCGTCAGAGTGCGACGCAGCGCCTCCGCATCCATCCAGCCGAGCATCAGCACCTCGTGGGTGTCGTACTGCTGGACGATGGCGGCGACCAGGCCGTCGCCGCCGAAAGCGACGCGAGAGATCCGTTCCTCCACCGATTCGCTCATCTCGTCGCGCTCCGCTCGCCCGCCGCATCGCCTGCGCGCACCTCGATCCCGTCCGCGACGAGCGCCGCCTTGACGTCGCCGATCGTGAGCTGTGCGGAGTGGAAGACGGATGCGGCGAGCACCGCGTCGGCGCCGGCGTGGATCGCGGGTGCGAAGTCGGCGGCGCGGCCGGCGCCTCCGGAGGCGATGACCGGCACGCTCGAGAGCTCGCGCATGAGTCCGACGAGCTCGAGGTCGAAGCCGTCCTTCGTGCCGTCGGCGTCGATGGAGTTCACCAGGAGCTCCCCCGCTCCGCGCTCGATGGCCTCGCGCGCCCAGTCGAGCGCGTCGAGGGTGGTCTGCGTCCGCCCGCCGTGCGTGGTCACGACGAAGCCGGAGGGAGTCGCATCGGCACGCTTCACGTCGAGCGAGAGCACGAGCACCTGGGCGCCGAACCGGTCGGCGATCTCGTCGATCAGGGCGGGGCGCGCGATGGCGGCCGAGTTCACGCCGACCTTGTCGGCGCCGACGGCGAGCAGCCGCGCCACGTCGTCGTCGGAGCGCACCCCTCCCCCGACCGTCAGCGGGATGAAGACCTCTTCGGCCGTGCGGCGGACGACGTCGTAGGTCGTGGACCGTTCGTCCACGGTCGCGGTCACGTCGAGGAAGGTGATCTCGTCGGCGCCCTGGGCGAAGTAGAGCCGGGCGAGCTCGACCGGATCCCCCATGTCACGGAGGTTCTCGAAGTTCACGCCCTTCACGACCCGTCCCGCGGCGACGTCCAGGCACGGGATGACCCGGCAGACGAGGCCCATCAGAGCCTCGCGGCGTGGATCTCGGTCACGAGGATCGCGCGTGCCCCGATCGCGTAGAGACCGTCCATGACCTGGTTGACGTTCTTGCGGGGGCTCATCACGCGCACGGCGACCCAGGCGGGGTCGCGCAGCGGCGAGATGGTGGGCGACTCGATGCCCGGGGCGACGGCGATGGCGTCGTCGAGCAGCTCGACGGGCAGGTCGTAGTCGATCAGCACGTACCGACGGGCCACGAGCACGCCCCGCAGGCGCCGGAGCAGGGTCTCGACCCCCTCGGGCTCGTCGGCGCCGGTGATCAGCACCGCCTCCGACTCCAGCAGCACGGGGCCGAAGATCTCGAGGCCGGCCTGACGCAGCGTCGTTCCGGTCGAGACGACGTCGGCGACCGCGTCGGCGACCCCGAGCTCCACAGCGGACTCGACCGCGCCGTCGAGCGGCACGAGGTCGACGGCGACGCCGTGCTCGTCGAGATAGGCGTCCACGAGGCCCGGATAGGCGGTCGCGACCCGGTGGCCGTCGAGGTCCTTCAGGTCGAGGAAGCGGCCCGGGGGGCCCGCGAAGCGGAAGGTCGAGCCGCCGAAGCCGAGGGACTCGATCTCGCGGGCACCCGGCATCCGGGCGTCCAGCAGCAGGTCGCGGCCGGTGATCCCGACATCGAGCGCTCCGGATCCCACGTACGTCGCGATGTCCTTCGGGCGCAGGTAGAAGAACTCGACGTCTCCCACCGGGTCGATGACGTGGAGGTCCTTCGGATCACGGCGGCCGGTGTACCCGGCCTCGGTGAGCATGGCGTGGGCGGTCTCGGCCAGCGAACCCTTGTTCGGCACGGCGATTCTCAGCATGGGGGAAGACTCTTTCGGGTGACGTGCGGACGGAGGAGCGTTCCGGTCACAGATGTCGGTAGACGTCCTGCAGCGACAGGCCCTTCGCGAGCATGAGCACCTGCAGGTGGTAGAGCAGCTGGGAGATCTCCCCGGCCGTCTCGTCGGTCGACTCGTACTCGGCGGCCATCCAGACCTCTGCCGCCTCTTCGACGATCTTCTTGCCGATCGTGTGCACGCCGGCGTCGAGCTCTGCCACCGTCCCGGAACCGGCCGGCCGCGTGAGCGCCTTCTCGCTGAGCTCCGCGAACAGATCGTCGAACGTCTTCACGGTTCCAGGGTATCGAACCGGCGGGAGGGTCGGGACCGCATCGGCTCGTGCATCCGCATCCTCGCGCCGTGCGGGTCAGCTTCTCGGAGATCCCGCGGGGCGCTCCGTGGGATGACGGAAGCCCGGTCGCTGCCCTTCGTCTCGTCGCTTCGCTCCTCGCTCAGGGACCGCGAGCGCAGCGAGACGAAGCGTCAGGGCTTTCGGGTCAGTGCGGGTGGGAGGCCGTCGCGCGCAGGCCCGCGATGGCCCGCTCCGGGTCGTCGGCGCCGAACACCGCTGATCCTGCGACGAAGGTGTCCGCCCCGGCCTCGGCCGCCTGGGCGATCGTCGAGGCGCCGATCCCGCCGTCGACCTGCAGCCAGACCTGCGCGCCGCGGCGGCGCACCTGCTCGGCCAGGGCGCGGAGCTTCGGCATCGTCTCGGGCATGAACGACTGGCCGCCGAAACCGGGTTCGACCGTCATCACGAGGATCTGGTCGAACTCGGGCAGCAGGTCGAACAGTCCCTCGACCGAGGTCCCCGGCTTCACCGCCACGCCCGCACGGGCGCCGATCGCGCGCAGCCGCCGGGCGAGGGAGACGGCGTCGGCCGCTGCCTCCAGATGGAACGTGACGGATGCGGCGCCGAGCTCCGCGTACTCCGGCGCCCATCGATCGGGGTCATCGATCATGAGGTGCACATCGAGCGGGATGGGGCTGGTCTCCTGGATCCGCCCGACCATCTGCGGGCCGAACGTGAGGTTCGGCACGAAATGGTTGTCCATGACGTCGACGTGCACGAAGTCGGCCGATGCGATGCGCGCGAGCTCGGACTGCATGTTCACGAAATCGGCGGCCAGGATCGACGGGTTGATGCGGGGATCGGTCACGTGCCCATTATCCCGGCCGATATGTTCGAGGCGTGGATCCGATCACGCAGCTGCTGTCCCAGGTGCTGGAGAACGTGCGCTCGAACGACGACGGTGAGACCGCCCAGTACATCCCCGAGCTCGCCGGCGCGGACCCGCGGGCGCTTGCGATGGCGGTCGTCGGGCCGCGCGGGCGGGTCACCTCCGTCGGCGACGACGAGCGGACCTTCACCATCCAGTCGATCTCGAAGCCGTTCGTCCTGGCACTGGCGCTGACTGAGCTCGGCCGAGATCGGGTTCTCCGGCACGTGGGCGTCGAGCCGAGCGGCGAGCCGTTCAACGCGATCAGCCTCGAGCGCGGCACGGGACGGCCCGCGAACCCGCTGGTCAACGCCGGGGCGATCGCCACGACCGGACTCGTCTCCGCCGACGCCCCCGCCGGCCGCGACGAGACGATCGTCGCGGGTCTGTCCCGGTTCGCCGGACGCCCGCTGACCGTGGACGAGACCGTGTACGCGTCGGAGTCGGCCACCGGTCACCGCAATCGGGCGTTGGCCCACCTGCTCCGCTCCCACGGCATCATCGAGGGCGATGTCGACGGGGTCGTGGAGTCCTACTTCCGCCAGTGCTCGCTGCAGGTCACCGTGCGCGACCTGGCCGTGATGGCGGGTGTCCTCGCCTTCTCCGGTCAGCATCCGCTCACCGGGGAGCAGGTCGTTCCCGAGGCGGTCGCCCGCGACGTGGTATCGATCATGGCGAGCTGCGGCATGTACGACTTCTCCGGCGAGTGGCTCATGCGGGTCGGGCTGCCGGCGAAGAGCGGCGTCTCGGGAGGGCTGGCGGCGGTCGCGCCGTCGCAGTTCGGCGTCGCGACCTTCAGCCCGCGTCTCGACCGCTACGGCAACAGCGTGCGCGGCGTGCAGATCCTCGAGCGCCTCTCCGACGAGTTCGGGATGCACGTGTTCGAACGGCACGAGAGCATCACCCGGCCGGGCGTCGGGGTTACCCGCACCCCGGAGCTGATCACGGTGCGGCTCGACGGCGAGCTGAGCTTCAGCGGCGCGGAGCGCATCCTCACGATGCTCCGCGAGATCGTCGCCGACGCCGCCACCCAGGAGGCTGTCGTGATCGACGTCGCCGAGCTCGCCCACGCGCATCCGTCCGCGCTCGTCGCCCTCCGCGGCGAGCTCGCCTCGCTCGGCGCCCGGGTGAGCGTGGTCGGGGGGTGACGCGAGAAGCGCTGCGGCGTCAGCGGCGGCGCAGCAGCGACAGGAACATCGCGTCGGTGCCGTGCCGGTGGGGCCACAGCTGAGCGCGACCCGAGCCGTTCTCGGGCACCGGCAGATCGAGCGGCGTGCGCGACACGCTCTGAAGCGCCACTCGCGCGTCGAGCTCCTCGATGCCCTCGCCCCACTCCTGCTGGACCTCGGCGACGACGCCGGTCGTCTCGGCCAGGTGCGGCGAGCACGTCACGTACGCCACGATGCCGCCGGGCCGCAGCGCTCCGATCGCCGCGGACAGCAGCTCGCCCTGCAGAGCCGTCAGACCCGCGACATCCGCCGGGGACTTGCGCCACCGGGCCTCGGGGCGGCGGCGGAGCGCTCCGAGCCCCGTGCACGGCGCGTCGACCAGGATGCGGTCGTAGCCGGACGGGGATGCAGCGGCGCGCTCCCGGCCGTCGAGCTCGCTGACCGGCACGTCCGCCGGAACGCCCCGCAGCGCCGACCGCACGAGTCCGGCGCGTGCGGGCGAGATCTCGTTCGCCTCGAGGAGCGCGCCGTGGGCGAGTGCCTCGGCGGCCAGGAGCGCCGTCTTGCCGCCCGGCCCGGCGCAGAGGTCCAGCCAGCGCTCGTCGGGGCGTACGGGGACCGCGCGGGCGAGCGCGAGGGCCACGAGCTGAGAGCCCTCGTCCTGCACGCGGATGCGGCCGCCCGATTCCGTGATGACCCGCTGGGGGTCGCCGCCCGCCGAGAGCGCACCGACCGGCGAGTAGGGCGTCGGGGACAGATCCGCCGGTCGGCTCGCGAGCCCGGGGAGGACCGCCAGAACGACCCGCGGTGAGACGTTGTCGGCGCGCAGCAGCGCGTCGAGCTCGTCGGTGCGCCCCTCGGCAGTGAGAGCACGGCGGAACGCGCGAAGGATCCACACCGGGTGCGACGTCGCGAGGCTCAGCCGCTCGTCGTCGGACCGTGCGGTCCTCTCGATGCGGGTGAACCAATCCCCAGGCGTGTCGCGGGAGATGCGGCGTAGCACCGCGTTGGCGAAGCCGGTGGGCCCCGCACCCGCCGTGGCGCGCACGAGGGCGACCGTCTCGTGCACCGCGGCGTGCGAGGCGATCCGGGTCGAGAGCAGCTGATGCGTGCCGAGCCGCAGGGCGTCGAGCACGTCCGCGTCGATCGAGTCCGTGCCCCGGCCGGCCGCCACGGCGATGATCGCGTCGTAGGTGCCCTGCCGTCGGAGCGTTCCGTAGGCCAGCTCGGTGGCGAGCGCCGCGTCCTGCGGACCGAGCCCGGCCCGCTCGATCTCGATCGGCAGCAGCAGATTGGCGTAGGCCTCGTCGGCGTGGACGGCGCGGATCGTCTCGTAGGCGACCCGCCGCGGTCCGCGTGCCGGGCTCATGATCCCGCCACTGGGTCGGTCGCCCGCAGACCTCGGAACCAGTCGCCCGCGACCATCGCGCCCTTGCCTGCGGGCTGCACGGTTCGGAGCACGAGCGGGTCCGTCCCGGTGCCGACGAGAACGGTGGCGCCGTCGCCGTGCAGGTGGCCGGGTTTCAGGGCCGGTGCGGCGTCCGCACGATGGATGTCGAGCACCTTGACGCGTGCGCCGGAGACGGTGGTGAAGGCGCCGGGCTCCGGGGTCGTCCCCCGCCAGCGCGCGAGGACCTCGTCGGCGGACGCCGCCCAGTCGAGACGGCCGTCCTCGGCGGTGAGCTTCGCCGCGTACGACGGTTCGCCGGTCTGTGCGACGCGGCGGGCGGTGCCGTCGGCGATCGAGTCGACGACCCGCAGCAGCAGATCGGCGCCGAGCCGGGCGAGGTCGTCCAGCACGCGTGCGGCGGTCGCCAGGGGCGGGACGCGGTAGCGCAGCTCGTCGTAGACGTCGCCGGCGTCGAGGGCGCCGACGAGCCGGAACACGCTCGCTCCGGTCTCGGCGTCGCCGGCGATCAGGGCGCGCTGCACAGGAGCGGCGCCGCGCCACGCCGGGAGCAACGAGAAGTGCAGGTTGATCCAGCCGTGCCGCGGCGTGGACAGAAGCGGCTCGCGGACGAGCCCGCCGTACGCCACGATGACGCCGAGGTCCGGCTGCAGCGCGGCGATCCCGTCGGTGGCCTCCGCGTCGAGGCGGTCCGTCTTCCGCACCGGGAGCCCGCGTTCCTGCGCCGCACGCGCGACCGCGGACGGGGTGAGCATGCGCTTGCGGCCGAGCGGCGCGTCGGTGCGGGTGACGACCTCGACCACGTCATGGGCGGAGGCGGCGAGCACCTCCAGCGACGGGACCGCCGCATCGGGCGTCCCCGCGAAGACGAGACGCATGATGCTCCTCACAGATCGGGGTCGGGCACATCGACCCGCACTCTGAGTGTATTCCGCGGTGCGCCCGGCCCCCGGCCCCGGCGGCCCTGCACCGCGTCGGCGATCACGGCCGCCCGGAGGGTCTGCGCGACGGCCTTGCCCGAACCGTAGTCGAACCGCACCAGCGCGCGCGCGCGCGGCGGATCCTCGCCCGGCACGGCGACCGGCCCCACGACCGCGTCGGCGGTGAGCTCGTGCACGTCCCGGGCGAGGGAGGCGAGCGCCGTGTCGACCGAGGGCCGGGCGCCCTCCACGACCGCCACCCGCACCGCCGGGGGCATCTTCAGAGGTGCGCGCTCGGCGAGCTCGGTTCGCGCGTATGCGGCCTGGGTCCAGGTGGCGAGCGCCCGCGCGACCTGTCCCGCGACGCCGGTCAGCAGCACCGGGGACCCGGGCGCGGCGAGGGCCGCGGCGTTCGACCACCAGCGCAGGCACGACTCGGCGATCCGCAGGTCCTCGGCGAGCAGCATCCGGTCCCCGTCAAGCAGCAGCACCGCCCGGTAGCCGCCGTCGGCCATCGGCTCGGCGCCGCGGGTCGCGACGACGAGGGCGGGCCGGGCGTCGACCCGGGTGAGCGGATGGTCCCCGTCGGCGAGGATCACGCGGGTGTTCGGGAACGCGCGGCCGAGCTCGTCGGCCGTCCGCTCGCTGCCCGACGAGGCGAGGCGCATCTCGGTGCCCGCGCAGTTCGCGCAGGCCCATCCCGCGATCCCTCGTCCGCACCATCCGCACTCGGGCGGCCGTCCCTGGGATCGCACGCGCAGGGGCCCGGTGCAGTGCACGCACCGGGCGGGATGGCGGCACGCGGAGCAGACCACGACCGGCGCGTACCCGGGCCGGGCGACCTGCACCAGCACCGGCCCGCTCGTGAGCGCCTCGCGGACGGCCGTGAAGGCGGACGACGGGATGCGGGCCTGCGCGGGCGCGTCGGAGGTCGCGGTGAGCACGACCCTCGGCGTCGAGCGTCGAGCCGCCGAGACCTCGTGCACCCACCCGATCCCGACGAGCCGCTCGACATCGGTCGTCCGCGTGTGCCCGAGCAGCAGCAGCGCCGAGCCCTCGGCCTCCTGGCGCACGAGCGCGGCGTCGCGGGCGTGGACGCCGGGGCTCAGGGGCTCCGCGAGCAGCGGGTCGCCGTCGTCCCAGATGACGACGAGGCCGGTGTGCGCCGCGGGGGCGTACACCGCGGAACGGTTGCCCACCACGATGCAGGGGGCGGGGGCGAGCGTGCGGAGGTAGGCGGCGTAGCGGGACGGCCCCGGCTGTCGGGCATCGACCGGGATCACGGCGTCGGCCGGGACCCGACCCTCGAGCGCGGTGAGCACCTGGTCCTGGTCGCGGTGATCAGGCACGACGATCACGGCGCTCCGCCCCGCGGCGAGGGTCACGGTCGCCGCCGCCGCCACGAGCACCGCCCACGCACCCACGGTGTGCTCGGTCGAGATCACGACGGGTCTGGGCGGCGCGTCGACGGCGAGACGCTCGCCGGTGGCGATACCGGCGCGCAGACCTGGGAACGCGCCCAGCACGTTCTCGGCCACCCGGACGGCATCCGCGGCGACCGCGGGCGGCGACGGCGGATCGGCCTGCAGCCATGCCTTCTCGGCCCGAACCATGCGTTTCGGCACGGCGAGACGCAGCACGTCGGATGCGGATCCCGCCGCGCGATCGGCCACCCGCCGCGCGAGGGCGTACAGCTCGCCGGGCAGCACCGCGACGGGCGAGACGACGGAGTCGAGCTCCGACAGCGGTCGGTCGATCGGCTCGGCGACGCCGCGCTCGACGATGTAGCCCTCGATCAGACGGCCGGCACTGCGCAGCGGCGCCTTGACGCGGACGCCGGGGCGGGCGTCCGTGTCAAGATGCGGCGGGACCGCGTAGTCGAACAGCCGGTCGAGCTGCGGCAGCGGGCTGTCCAGCAGCACGCGGGCGATCGGACGGGAGGGAGCCGCCGGCTCCGCCGCGTCGGACACGTCAGAGCCCGGCGGCGACCCGCAGCTCCTCGACGCGGTCGAGGCGCTCCCAGGTGAAGTCGGGCAGCTCTCGGCCGAAGTGCCCGTACGCCGCCGTCGCGGCGTAGATGGGCCGGAGCAGGTCGAGCTGGTCGATGATCGCCTTCGGACGCAGGTCGAACACGTCGAGGATCGCGCGGGTGATCCGCTCGTCGCTCACGTGTCCGGTGCCGAAGCTCTCGACGTACAGACCCACGGGCTTCGCCTTGCCGATCGCGTAGGCGATCTGCACCTCCAGCCGGTCGGCGAGACCCGCGGCGACCGCGTTCTTCGCGACCCAGCGCATGGCGTACGCGGCCGAGCGGTCGACTTTCGACGGGTCTTTGCCGCTGAACGCTCCCCCGCCGTGACGCGAGGCGCCGCCGTAGGTGTCGATGATGATCTTGCGGCCCGTCAGACCGGCGTCGCCCTTGGGGCCGCCGATGACGAAGGGACCCGCCGGGTTGATGTAGTACTGCACGTCGGGCAGGTCGAGACCGGTCGTGGCGAGCACCGGGTCGATCACGACGGCGCGGACGCGCTCGCGCAGCTCGTCCTGGCTGATGTCGGGGTGGTGCTGGGTGGACAGGACGACCGACTCGACCGACTTCGGCACGTGCCCGTCGTACCCGAGGGTGATCTGGGTCTTGCCGTCGGGCCGGAGGAAGGGCAGCTCGCCCGAGCGGCGGGCGTCGGCGAGGCGCTCCGCCACCCGGTGCGCGGTCCAGGCCGCCATCGGCATCAGCTGGGGCGTCTCGGTGGTGGCGAACCCGAACATGATCCCCTGGTCCCCGGCGCCCTGCTCGTCGCGGGGGTCGATCGATCGCCCCTCGCGCTGCTCGAAGGCCTGGTTGACGCCCGCGGCGATGTCGGAGGACTGTGCACCGATCGACACGCTGACGCCGCACGAGTCGCCGTCGAAGCCGGTCTCGCTCGACGTGTAGCCGATGCGGTTGACGACGCTCCGCACGATCGCGGGGATCTCGACGTAGGCGCTGGTCGAGACCTCGCCGGCGACGTGCACGAGCCCGGTCGTGACCAGCGTCTCGACCGCGACGCGCCCGGTCGGGTCGTCGGAGATGATCGCGTCGAGGATGCTGTCCGAGATCTGGTCGCAGATCTTGTCGGGGTGCCCCTCGGTGACGGATTCGGACGTGAACAGCCGCAGCTCGCTCATCGGTGCTCCCAGGTACGGCGGACGATGCCGCCCATCATGCACGCGGCCCCGGACACCAGGTCACGGGGCTGCGCAACAGAAAGAAATTACTCGGCGTGCCGCAGGCGCAGCTTGTCCTCGTTGATCTCGTGGAGGGCGATCGTGAGGGGCTTGTCCTCGATCGTCGAGTCGACCAGAGGACCGACGTTGTCGAAGAGGTTCCCCTCGTGCAGGTCCGAGTAGTAGTCGTTGATCTGGCGCGCACGCTTCGATGCGTAGATCACGAGCTGGTATTTGGAGTCGACCTTCTCCAGAAGGCTGTCGATGGGCGGGTCGATGATGCCCTGGTTACGAGTGGCCATGGGTGAACCTCCGGTTCTTCGGCGAAAGTCTGTGTGCCCGGCAGTGCCGAGACGCCCCTCGAGTCTACCCGGTCGTCGTGGGGTGCCGGATGGAGAACCGCCGAGGGCCTCGGACCCGCGAGACTGCAGCGGAGCGCCGAGACAGCGGGGTAACCCCACGGTCTCGGCGCCCACGTGCAGTCTCGCGGTCCTGAGACGAGCCGGAGAGCGCGCGCGAGCGACCCGCCGGATCCGTCCGCGCACCGCGGCCCGTCAACCGGCCCGTCAACCGGCCAGAGCCACCACCTGAGCCGCCGCATCGGCGACGTCCGCGTTCACGACGCGGTAGTCGAACTCGTTCTGCGAGGCCAGCTCGACGCGCGCGGTGCGCAGGCGCCGGGCGCGCTCCTCCTCGTCCTCGGTGCCGCGGCCGACGAGCCGGTGCACCAGCTCGTCCCAGCTGGGCGGCAGGAGGAACACGAGCATCGCGTCGGGCGCGGCCTCGCGCACCTGACGGGCCCCCTGCAGGTCGATCTCGAGCAGCACGCTGCGCCCCTCGGCCAGCGCCCGCTCGATCGGCTCACGCGGGGTGCCGTATCGGTACCGGTTGTGCACCGTGGCGTGCTCGAGCAGCTCTCCTCGGGCGACGAGCTCGTCGAACCCGGCGTCGTCGACGAAGTAGTAGTGCTGCCCCTCGACCTCTCCGGGGCGCGGCGGGCGCGTCGTCGCCGACACCGACAGCAGGATCTCCGGATGGTGCTCCTGGATGTGCGCGGCCACCGTGCCCTTGCCCACCGCGGTCGGCCCCGCAAGCACGATCAGACGGCTCCGCGCGTCGCGGGGTCCGGCCTCGGGGAACCGCCCGTCGAGCCAGACGTCGAGCGCGTGGCGCTGACGCGCGCCGAGTCCGCCCAGGCGCTTGACGGGCGAGATTCCGAGCTCGGCCAGGATCCGCTCGCGCTTGCTCTCGCCGATCGCCGGCAGCGAGGTGAGGAAGTCCGTGATGCGCATCGTTCCGGCCGGCGAGAGGGCCTCGGCATCCGCGCGGCGCAGCATCTCCTGTGGAGAGACCACCCGGGTGGCGAGATCGCGCTTGAGGGCTGCGCGGGCACGCCGGGCGGCGACGGCCTTGCGTGACGCGGCGACACGATCGACATCGGGCGGCGTCTGCTTGTCACCCACGGAGACTCCCCTCGTAGCGGGCGGCGCGTTCGTCGACCCGCGCCGCGATGCCCGCGGGCCCGGCCGACAGGATGCTGCGGCTCTCATTCGCGACGACGTTCGCGGCGCCGTAGCCGAACAGCGTCCGCAGATCCGCGGGGTCGGCGCCCTGCGCCCCGAAGCCGGGGGCGAGGACGGGGGTTCCCGCGAGCACGATGTCGGTCAACCCGAAGGCCGCGCGGTCGACCGTCGCCCCGACGACGACCCCGAGCGATCCGAGCGAGCCGGGCAGGCCGATGTTGAGCGATCCGACGTCCCGAGCGACCCGCTCCGCGACCCGCTGTCCCTCATCCGCCGACCCGTCGTCGACGAGGGCGCGCTGCACGGTCGCGGCCTCGGGGTTGCTGGTCGCTGCGAGCACGAACGCCCCCTTGCCGAGCCGCAGAGCGGTGCGCAGCGACTCGATGAGCGAGTCGGGCCCGAGGTACGGGCTCAGGGTCACGGCGTCGGCCTCGAGCGGCGATCCCGGGCTCAGCCATGCGGACGTGTAGCCGGCCATGGTCGAGCCGATGTCGCCGCGCTTCCCGTCGGCGATGACGAGCAGGCCGGCGGCGCGAGCGGCGGCCTGCACATCCTCGAGCGCGGCGATCCCGCGCGACCCGTACTGCTCGAAGAACGCCACCTGGGGCTTGACGACGCCCACCCGCCCGGCGGCCGCGTCGACCACCCGGAGGCCGAGCTCGCGCGCGCCCGCCGCCGAGGGCGTCAGCCCCCATGCGGTAAGCAGACTCTCGTGCGGGTCGATTCCCACGCAGAGAGCGCCGTAGGTGTCGAGGGCAGTACGCAGACGCTGCCCGAAGGTGATCATGCGCGCGCCGCCCGATCGGCCGCGTACTCCTGAAGACTCCGCACCCGGAACCCCTCGCGCAGCACCGGCAGCGCGCTGACGGCCGCACCGAGCACGGCCATCGTCGTGAACAGGGCCTTGTCGCCGGCCACCGCCGCAGCGCGGATCTCGTAGCCGTCGGCGCGGGCGGAGCCGCCGCTCGGCGTGTTCACGATCATGTCGATGCGTCCAGCGTTGATCAGGTCCACGATGTTCTGCTCGCCGCTCGCGCTCCCCTGCGCCTGGGTGGCCGAGTACTTGTTGACGACCTGCACCCGGATGCCGTTGCGCGCGAGGATCTCGGCGGTCCCCTCGGTCGCGACGAGCTCGTAGCCCAGCTCCTGCAAGCGGTGTGCGGGCAGGATCACGGCGCGCTTGTCGGCGTCGGCGACCGAGATGAACACGGTTCCGCTGAGCGGCATGCCCCCGTACGCGGCGTCCTGGCTCTTCGCGAACGCGGTCGGGAAGTCGCGGTCGATGCCCATGACCTCACCGGTCGAGCGCATCTCCGGGCCGAGCACCGAGTCGACGGTCTGACCGTCCTTGGTGCGGAACCGCTTGAACGGGAGCACGGCCTCCTTGACGGCCACCGGCGCGTCCAGCGGCACGCGCGAGCCGTCCTGGACGGGCAGCAGGCCCTCGGTCTTCAGCTCGGCGATCGTGCTGCCGACCATGATGCGGCTCGCGGCCTTCGCGAGCGGGATGCCGAGCGCCTTGGAGACGAACGGCACCGTGCGGCTCGCGCGCGGATTCGCCTCGATCACGTACAGCACGCCCGCGCTGATCGCGAACTGCACGTTGAGCAGACCCACGACGCCGACCCCGCGGGCGATCGCGTGGGTGGCCTCGCGCACGCGATCGATGTCGGTGCGTCCGAGGCTGATCGGCGGCAGGGTGCAGCTCGAGTCGCCCGAGTGGATGCCGGCCTCCTCGAGGTGCTCCATCACGCCGCCGATGTAGAGCTCGTGGCCGTCGAACAGAGCGTCGACGTCGAGCTCGATCGCGTCGTCGAGGAAGCGGTCCACCAGCAACGGCAGGCCGGGGCCGATGATCGCCTGGTCGGCGACCCGCACGAAGTAGTCGCGCAGGCTCGCGGTGTCGTAGACGATCTCCATGCCCCGCCCGCCGAGCACGAAGCTCGGGCGCACGAGCACCGGGTAGCCGATCTCCTCGGCGATCGTCACGGCGCCGTCGACGTCGATCGCGGTGCCGCTGCGCGGCGCGACGAGGCCGGCCTCGTCGAGGAGCCGCGCGAACAGCTCGCGCTCCTCGGCCAGGTCGATCGCCTCGGGGCTCGTGCCGAGGATCCGGTAGCCGGCGTCCTCGATGCCTTTGGCGAGCCCCAGCGGGGTCTGGCCGCCGAGCTGGCAGATGACCCCGAGGATCTCGCCGGACCGGCTCTCGGCGTGCAGCACCTCGAGGACGTCCTCCAGGGTCAGCGGCTCGAAGTACAGCCGGTCGCTGGTGTCGTAGTCGGTCGAGACCGTCTCGGGGTTGCAGTTGACCATGACCGTCTCGTACCCGGCGTCGGAGAGCGCGAACGACGCGTGCACGCAGGAGTAGTCGAACTCCACGCCCTGACCGATGCGGTTGGGGCCGGAGCCGATGATGACGACCTTGGTGCGCTCGGAGGGCGCGACCTCGGTCTCCTGGTCGTAGCTCGAGTAGTGGTAGGGCGTCAGCGCCGGGAACTCGCCCGCGCACGTGTCGACCGTCTTGTAGACCGGGCGGACGCCGAGCCCGTGCCGGACGCCCCGCACCTCGGTCTCGGAGTCTCCCCGCAGCTCGGCGATCTGCGCGTCGCTGAAGCCATGCTCCTTCGCGACCGTGAGCGTGTCCGCATCCAGCTCGCCCGCTGAGCGGATGAACTCCGCCACCTCGTTGATGAGCACGATCTGGTCGATGAACCAGGGGTCGATCGCGGTCGCGTCGAACGCCTGCTGCGCCGTCGCCCCCTTGCGCAGCGCCTGCTGCAGCACGACGATGCGGCCGTCGGTGGGGGTTCTCGCGATCTCGAGCAGCTCGTCGGCCGAGCGCGGCTCGTCGCCCCAGTGGAAGCTCGACCCGCGCTTCTCGAGCGAGCGCAGCGCCTTCTGCAGCGCGGTCGCGTAGTTGCGGCCGATGGCCATCGCCTCGCCGACTGACTTCATGGTCGTGGTGAGGGTCGTGTCGGCGGCCGGGAACTTCTCGAAGTTGAACCGCGGCACCTTCACCACGACGTAGTCGAGCGTGGGCTCGAAGCTCGCCGGCGTGACCTTCGTGATGTCGTTCGGGATCTCGTCGAGGCGGTAGCCGATGGCGAGCTTCGCCGCGATCTTGGCGATCGGGAAGCCCGTCGCCTTCGAGGCGAGGGCCGAGGACCGCGAGACCCGCGGGTTCATCTCGATGACGATGATGCGACCGCTCGCCGGGTCCACGGCGAACTGGATGTTGCAGCCGCCAGTGTCGACGCCCACGGCGCGGATGATGTCGATGCCGATGTCGCGGAGCTTCTGGTACTCGCGGTCGGTGAGGGTAAGCGCCGGCGCGACCGTGATCGAGTCGCCGGTGTGGACGCCCACCGGGTCGACGTTCTCGATCGAGCAGACCACGACCGTGTTGTCGGCGGTGTCCCGCATGAGCTCGAGCTCGTACTCCTTCCAGCCGAGGATCGACTCCTCGAGCAGCACCTCGGTGGTGGGCGAGTCGCGCAGGCCCGCGCCTGCGATGCGGCGGAGGTCGCGCTCGTCGTACGCGAAGCCGGATCCGAGGCCGCCCATCGTGAACGAGGGGCGGACGACCAGCGGATAGCCGAGCTCGTCCGCCGCGGCGAGCACCTCGTCCATCGTGTGGGCGATGCGGGAAGCGGCGACGTCCGCGCCCGCGTCGATCACGAGCTGCTTGAAGATCTGGCGGTCCTCGCCCTTGTTGATGGCCTCGAAGTTCGCGCCGATCAGCTCGACGTCGTACTTCTCGAGGATCCCGTGGTTGTGCAGGTCGATCGCCGCGTTCAGAGCGGTCTGGCCGCCGAGAGTCGGCAGGATCGCGTCCGGCTTCTCCTTCGCGATGATCGTCTCGATGACCTGCCAGGTGATCGGCTCGATGTAGGTCGCATCGGCGAAGTCGGGATCGGTCATGATCGTCGCCGGGTTGGAGTTGACGAGGATGACGCGCACACCCTCGGCGCGCAGCACACGGCACGCCTGGGTGCCGGAGTAGTCGAACTCGCAGGCCTGGCCGATGACGATCGGGCCGGAGCCGATGACGAGGACGGAACGGATGTCGTCGCGCTTAGGCATTCGTGGCTTTCTTGCTCAGGTCGTCGCGCACCAGCTGGGCGAATCTGTCGAAGAGGTAGTTGGCGTCGTGCGGACCTGCGGCGGCCTCGGGGTGGTACTGCACGGAGAAGGCGGGGATGTCGAGGGCGCGCAGGCCCTCCACGACGTTGTCGTTGAGCCCCACGTGGCTGACCTCGACGCGGCCGTAGCCGTGCGGGCTGTCGGACGTGCCGTCCATCGGCGCGTCGACGGCGAACCCGTGGTTGTGCGCCGTGATCTCCACCCGTCCGGTCTCGCGGTCGAGCACGGGCTGGTTGATGCCGCGGTGGCCAAACGGCAGCTTGTAGGTGCCGTAGCCGAGCGCGCGGCCGAGCAGCTGGTTGCCGAAGCAGATCCCGAAGAACGGCAGGCGGTCGTCGAGCACGGCGCGCAGGAGCTCGACGTGGTCCGCCGACGCGGCCGGGTCGCCGGGGCCGTTCGAGTAGAAAACGGCCACCGGGTCGATCGCGCGGATGTCGTCGATCGTGACGCTCTGCGGCAGCACGTGCACGTCGAAGCCTCGTTCGGCGAGGTTCAGGATCGTGGCCTGCTTGACCCCGAGGTCGAGCACGGCGAGGTTGCCGATGCGCTCGCCCATCGCCGAGGTGATCTGCGCCTCGACGACCGAGACGTCGGCCGAGAGGTTCTGCCCGGCCATCTCCGGGGCCTCCCGCACGATCCGCAGCTGCTCGTCCGCGTCGAGCGTCGCCGCGTCGCCGGAGAAGACCCCGCCCCGCATGCTTCCGGCCGATCGGATGTGGCGCGTGACCGCGCGGGTATCTATGCCGCTGATCCCGACGATGCCGTCGGCGACGAGGGCGTCGTCGAGCGACCGGTCGGCGCGCCAGTTCGACACGACCCGGGAGGGGTCGCGCACGATGTACCCGGCGACCCAGATGCGCCGGGACTCGGGGTCCTCGGTGTTCACGCCGGTGTTGCCGATGTGCGGCGCGGTCTGCAGCACGATCTGGCCCGCGTAGGAGGGATCGGTGAGTGTCTCCTGGTAGCCGGTCATGCCGGTCGAGAAGACCACCTCGCCGAGGGTCGTCCCGGTGGCGCCGTAGGCGCGGCCGGGGAAGCGCGACCCGTCCTCGAGGACGAGGACGGCCGGGCCGGTGCGGAAATGGGTCATGCGTCGGTTCCCGTCGGGGTGGTGGAGGTCAGAAGGGGCGCGATCGCCGCGGTGGCGGCTCGCGCGGAGGCGTCCTGAGGACGGAAGTACGAATCGACGACCGTGCCGTCGTCGAGGCGCCAGGCGAGCCGAACCAGGCCGTCGCGCTCGACCACGCGGTCGATCGTCACGGTCGCCTGCTCGGCGGCGACGATGCGCTCGCGGGCGACGAAGATCGGGTCCTGGCCGACCAGGTGCAGCACGACGCCGGCGTCGGTCACCGTGAGGTCGGCCCGCGCCCGGAAGCCGAGGCCCCGCACGGCGAGTCGTTCGAGCGCCGTGCCGTGGGCCGTGGTGGCCACGTACAGGCCGGGGAACGACGCGAGCCACCGGGCGTCGGCGGGAGCCGCGCCGGACGGGGCGACGAGACCGCGGTCGCGTCGCGTGCGGCGCCACCATCCGAGAGCCATCAGTCCGATGAGCAGCACCGCGACGCCGAGCATCACGACGAGCGCGCCTTCCTGGCTCACGAGGCCACCTCCCCTGCCGCTGCCAGCACGCCGTCGCGCAGGGTCGCGCGCCCGGCGTGGAAGGTCCAGCGGATGCTGCCGGGGAGCTCCCGGCCGAGGTAGGGCGAGTTGACGCTCAGCCCGTGCAGGTCGTCGGTGCCGAAGCGCCCGCCGCCGGACGGATCGTGCAGCGTCAGGTGGGCGGGCTCCCCCGGGGCGAGCGGGCGCCCGTGGCCGGCGAGGCGGCCGATCGCGGCGGGCGTGCGGCTGAGAACCCGCGCGACGTCCGCCCAATCGAGCAGTCCGGTGTCCACGACCGACTGCTGCACGACGCGCAGCGCGCTCTCGAGGCCCACCATGCCGTTCGCGGCGGCGTGCCACTCGCACGCCTTCGCCTCGGCCGGGTGCGGGGCATGGTCGGTGGCGACGATGTCGATCGTGCCGTCGGCGAGTCCTGCGCGCACCGCCTGGACGTCCTCGTCCCGCCGCAGCGGGGGGTTCACCTTGAACCGGGCGTCGTATCCGCGCACGAGCTCCTCGGTGAGCAGCAGATGGTGCGGGGTGACCTCGGCGGTGACCGCGATCCCCCGCTTCTTCGCCCACCGGATGATGTCGACGGACCCGGCGGTGGAGAGATGGCACACGTGCAGACGCGACCCGACGTGCTCGGCGAGCAGGACGTCGCGCGCGATGACGGCCTCCTCGGCGACCGCGGGCCATCCGGCGAGACCGAGCTCGGCGGAGACGCGTCCCTCGTTCATCTGCGCGCCCTCGGTCAGCCGCGGGTCCTGCGCGTGCTGCGCGATGACGCCGTCGAAGGCCTTCACGTACTCCAGCGCCCGGCGCATGATGAGCGGGTCCCACACGCAGAAGCCGTCGTCGCTGAACACCCGCACCCGGGCGCGCGACTGCGCCATCGCGCCGAGCTCGGCGAGTCGATCGCCCTTCTGCCCGACGGTCACGGCGCCGATGGGCTGCACCGTGACGTAGCCGGCCGCGTCCCCGAGCGCCAGCTCCTGTTCGACCACACCGGCGGTGTCGGCCACGGGCGAGGTGTTCGGCATGGCGAACAGGGCGGTGAACCCGCCGGCGGCGCCCGCCTGGGAGCCGGTGAGGATCGTCTCGGACGCCTCGTAGCCGGGCTCGCGCAGGTGCGTGTGCAGGTCGACGAGGCCGGGGAGGGCGATGAGCCCCTCGGCGTCGACCACCGTGGCGCCGGCGCGGCTGAGCCCGGTGCCGGTCTCCGCGATCAGGCCGTCGGCGATGACGATGTCGGCGCCGGCACCGCCCTCGATGCGTGCTCCGCGGATGAGGAAGGTCTCGCTCATCGTGCGTCCTCCTTCTCTGCTTCCGCGCGTTCGCCCGACAGGAGCAGGTACAGAGCGGCCATCCGCACGGACACACCGTTGGTCACCTGCTCGAGCACGGTGGACCGGGGCGAGTCCGCCGCGGCGGCGGAGATCTCGAGTCCCCTGTTCATGGGTCCGGGGTGCATGACAATGCTATCGGCCGGGAGCGCCCTCAGACGCGCCGCGTCCAACCCCCACGATCGCGCGTACTCGCGCTCGGTCGGGAAGTAGGCGGCGTTCATCCTCTCGAGCTGGATGCGCAGCATCATGAGCGCGTCGGGGCCGTCCGCGATGGCGGCGTCCAGGTCGTACCGGATCGTCGCGGGCCACGCGGAGACGTCCTGCGGGATGAGCGTCGGGGGGCCAACGAGCGTCACCCGCGCGCCCAGGGCGTGCAGCAGCCAGACGTTCGAGCGGGCCACCCGGGAATGCAGGATGTCGCCGACGATCGTGACCGTCAGCCCGGCGAGGTCCCGACCGCGGCTGTCGTCCCCATAGGCACGCTTGCGGATGGTGAACGCGTCGAGCAGCGCCTGGGTGGGGTGCTCGTGGGTGCCGTCGCCCGCGTTCACGACACCGGCGGTGATCCACCCGCTCGTGGCCAGGGTGCGCGGAGCGCCGGAGGCGCCGTGACGGATCACGACCGCGTCGGCCCCCATGGCCTGCAGCGTCTGGGCGGTGTCCTGGAGGGACTCGCCCTTCGAGACGCTGGATCCCTTCGCGGAGAAGTTGATCACGTCGGCCGACAGACGCTTGGCCGCGGCCTCGAAGGAGATGCGGGTGCGGGTCGAGTCCTCGAAGAACAGGTTCACGACGGTCTTGCCGCGCAGCGTCGGAAGCTTCTTGACCTCGCGGCGCTGGGTGTCGGCCATGTCCTCGGCGACGTCGAGGATGCGCAGGGCGTCCGTGCGCGAGAGCGTCTGGGTGTCGAGGAGATGTCTCATGACTCGATCGTCACCTCCTCGAGGCCGTCGACCTCGGCGAGCCGGACGTTCACCCGTTCGTCGCGGGCGCTCGGCAGGTTCTTCCCGACGAAGTCCGGTCGGATGGGGAGCTCACGGTGACCACGATCGATCAGCGTCGCGAGCCGTACTGCGGCGGGACGGCCGATGTCCTGCAGCGCGTCGAGCGCCGCGCGGATGCTGCGGCCGGAGAACAGGACGTCGTCCACGAGCACGACGGTCTTGCCGTCGACGCCCCCGACCGGGATGTCGGTGCGCTGGGGGGTTCGGGTCGGGTTCTTCGCGAGGTCGTCCCGGTACATGGTGACGTCGAGGGATCCGATCGGCACCGCGAGGCCGCCGAACTCGGAGACGAGATCGCCGACGCGCCGGGCGAGGGCGACTCCGCGGGTGGGGATGCCCAGGATCACCAGATCGGCGGGGCCCTTGTTCGCCTCGAGGATCTCGTGAGCGATCCGGGTCAGGGCACGGGCGATGTCGGCCTCATGCAGCACGGTTCGCGTGCTCATCCGCCGCTCCCTTCTCCGCCTCTCCGGACGGGATTAAAGGTTGCTGTGGTTCTCCCCCCCACACTAGCAAGGAGAGACACGTCCAGACGCTCCCCACCCCGCCGGGCCCTGTTAGGCTCGCCTCAGTTCCATGCCCACTTCCACCGACATCCGTGGCGCTGCCGCGCCCGATCCGCGGCGTCCGCATCCGGACGGGACCGCGCGCTCCGTCGTCGGCTCGATCGGCCCCGCGGCGGGCGTCGTCGGCATCGGCAGGGCCTCGGGCAAGGCCATCCTGTTCGGCGAGCACGCCGTCGTCTACGGTCACCCCGCGATCGCCCTTCCCGTCACCGCGCTGACGGCCCGCGCCGAGGCCGAGCGCACCGAGGGCGAGACCTGGCTGGAGAGCGACCTGTACACCGGACCCCTCCGCTTCGCCCCCGACCGCCTCCTGCCCACCGCGACCGCCGCATCCGCCGTCCTCGCCACGGTCGGCACCGCCGACGAGGGCGTACGGCTGCGCGTCCGCAGCGACATCCCCGCCGAACGCGGCGTGGGCTCGAGCGCGGCTGTCGCCGCGGCCATCGTCGGCGCCGTGGCCGCCGCCTTCGACGAAGAGCTCGACGACGCGACGCACCACGAGCTCGTGCAGGCGGCCGAACGCGCCGCACACGGCACGCCCAGCGGGCTCGACGCCCGCGCGGTCCGCGCGCGCGGACCGATCTGGTTCGACCGCGGACGGGTCGACAGCGTGCCGGTGGGCGCACCCCTCGTCTTCGTCGTCGCCGACACCGGGGTGCGCGGACGCACCGGCGAGGCGGTCGCGGGCGTGCGGGATCTGCACGCCCGCGAGCCCGAGCGGGCGGGCGACCTGATCCGCCATCTCGGCGCGCAGGCCGCGGCCGCGCGCGCGGACCTCGCGCGCGGGGACGTCGACGCCCTCGGTGCCCGGATGACGCTCGCCCACGCGCTGCTCGACGACCTCGGCGTCGGCGACCCCGCGCTCGACGCGCTCGTCGAGACCGCACTCGCCGCCGGCGCCGCCGGCGCGAAACTCACCGGCGGAGGCCGGGGCGGGTGCGTCCTCGCGCTCGCAAGAGGCGGTGCGCACGGTGGCCCGCTCGTGGACGCCCTGCGCACCGCAGGAGCCGCCGACGTCTGGATCACCACTGTGGAGAGGACCCGATGACCCACGCCATCGCCCGCGCGCATCCCAACATCGCGCTCGTGAAGTACTGGGGCAAACGCGACGCCTCGGCGAACCTGCCCGCCACCGGCAGCCTGTCGATGACGCTCGACGTGTTCCCGACGACCACGACGGTGACCGTCGACCCGGTTCTCGCCCGCGACCTGCTCGTGCTCGGCGGCGAGGAGCGCGACGGTGTGCCCCGCGAGCGCGTCGAGCGGTTCCTCGACCTCGTGCGGGCCGCATCCGGGTCCGCCGCGCACGCGCGGGTGGAGACCGTCAACACGGTGCCGTCCGCGGCCGGCCTGGCCTCGTCGGCCTCGGGGTTCGCCGCCCTGGCCGGCGCCGCCGCTGCGGCGTACGGCCTGGATCTCGACGAGCGCGGCCTCAGCCGCCTCGCCCGACGCGGCTCGGGCTCGGCCTCCCGCTCGGTGATCCCGGGCTTCGCCGTCTGGCACGCCGGAACGGACGACGAGACGTCGTTCGCGGAGCAGGTGCCGGCACCCGATCTCGCGATGGTCGTGACGATGGTCGACTGCCGGGAGAAGGCGGTGTCCAGCCGCGAGGCGATGCGTCGCACCGTGCTCACCTCGCCGTTCTATCCGGCGTGGGTGTCATCGACCCGGCAGAGCCTGGAATCGGCACTGTCCGCCTGCGCCGCGGGAGACGTCGAGCGCCTCGGCCGGATCGCCGAGACGAACGCGCTCCGCATGCACGCGGTGATCCAGGCCTGCGATCCGCCGCTGCGCTATCTCTCCCCCGCGAGCGTCGAGATCTTCGACCGGATCGCGGCGCTGCGCGAGCGGGGCATCGGCGCCTACGCGACCGCGGATGCGGGACCCAACGTCGTGGTCCTCACCCGGCCCGAGGACGCGACGACGGTCGCTGCCGAGATCGCCGGGCTAGCCGAGACCGTGACCGCGCACCCGGGACCCGGACTGCAGGTGCTCGAGCGGGTGCCCCGATGACGGCGGGCACGATCTCGACACGGGCACCCGGCAAGCTCTTCATCGCCGGCGAGTACGCGGTCGTCTCGCCCGGCGAGCCGTCCGTGCTCGTCGCCGTGGACCGGTATCTGACCGTGGGCCTCACCGAGAGCGTCGGCGCGGGCAGCATCCATTCGCCCGAGTACGGGCGGATGCCGCTGTTCTGGACGCGCAGCGAGGACGGCCTGACGATCGACCGCGAGCACCATCCCTACGACTACGTGTTCGCGGCGATCACGATCGCCGAACGGCTCCGGGCGGAGCTCGGACTGGCCCCCCGCTTCTTCGACCTGCGGATCGACAGCGGGCTCGACGACGTCTCCGGCCGCAAGTTCGGCCTCGGATCGTCGGCTGCCGTGACCGTGGCCACCGTGCGCGCGATCGACGAGTTCTACCGGTTCGGCCTCGATCGCACCGAGCTCTTCAAGCTCGCCCTCCTCGCGACGATCCAGGTGGCGCCGACCGCCTCCGGCGGCGACCTCGCCGCGAGCACGTTCGGCGGATGGATCGGCTACCGCTCCCCCGACCGCGCACTGCTGCGGCGACGCAGCGCGAACGACCGGGTCGTGGATCTGCTGCGGTCCGAGGCGTGGGACGGACTCGAGATCCGGCGCCTTCCCCCGCCGGAGCAGCTCGCCTTCGTGGTGGGCTGGACCGGCGCCCCCGCCTCGACCGAACGCCTCGTCGACGAGGTCGGCCGGCGTGCCCGCGCGGGGGCGATCGATCACCCCGCGTTCCTCCTCGACTCGCGTGCGTGCGTGAGCGACCTCTGGAGTGCTCTCGACGCCGGCGACGACGCGACGATCCTCGCAGGCGTCCGGCGTGCCCGACGCCTGCTCCAGGGACTCGGCACGGAGTCCGGGGTGTCGATCGAGACGCCGGCGCTGGCCGCGCTCTGCGACGTCGCCGAGTCGTTCGGCGCGGCCGGAAAGCCCTCGGGCGCCGGCGGCGGCGACTGCGGGATCGTGCTGGCGCCGGCCGACGCCGACGTCCCGGGGATGCTGCGCATCTGGGAGGCCCACGACATCCGCCATCTCACGATCTCCGTGCACCCGCCCGAGGGATACGCGCATGGGCGCTGAGGGAGCGGGCCGGCGCAAGGACGACCACGTCCGGCTCGCGGCGGCGCAGCAGGTCGAGCCGGCCGTCCGCAACGGGTTCGACGACATCGCGTTCGTGCACCATGCCCTCGCGGGCACGGATGCGGATCGGGTCGATCTCGGCGTCGAGGTCGCCGGTGGCCGCTGGCGCGTGCCGTTCCACATCAACGCGATGACCGGGGGCAGCGCCGCGACTGGGCGGATCAACCGCGACCTCGCGATCGCCGCCCGGGAGACCGGCGTCGCCGTCGCCTCCGGGTCGCTGAGCGCGGCGCTCGACGATCCATCGCTCCTGCCCACCTTCCGGGTGCTGCGCGACGAGAACCCGACCGGCGTGGTCTGGGCGAACGTCGGCGTGGAACGGAGCGCGGACGACGCGCGCCGGGCCGTCGACGCTCTCGGCGCCGACGCCCTCCAGGTGCATCTGAACAGCGTGCAGGAGACGGTCATGCCCGAGGGCAGCCGCCGCTTCTCGAGCTGGCCCGCGTCTCTGGAGGCCATCCGCTCCGCCGTCGAGGTGCCGGTCGTCGTCAAGGAGGTCGGGTTCGGGCTGAGCGCGCGGACGCTGACCCGCCTGCACGACCTCGGCATCGCCTACGCCGACGTGTCGGGACGCGGCGGCACCGACTTCGTGCGCATCGAGAACGCGCGGCGTCCCGGCGGCGACTTCGGCTACCTCGCGGGCTGGGGGCAGTCCGCCGTCGAGTGCCTTCTGGACGCTCCCGATCCCGCGCCCGTGCTGCTCGCGTCCGGCGGCGTGCGCACGCCCCTCGACGTCGTGCGCGCACTGTCGCTGGGCGCCCGCGCGGTCGGCGTCTCCGGGACGTTCCTGGCCGCCGTGCTCGAGGGCGGCGTGGACGCCCTCGTCGTGCGTCTGCGCGAATGGACGACGCACACCCGGGCTCTCCTCGCCGTGCTCGGCGCGGAGAGCCCGGCTGCCCTCGTATCGACCGATCTCGTCATCGACGGCCGCACCGCCCGCTTCTGCGCGACCCGCGACATCGATATCACCGCATGGGCGCGCCGCTCGGACGCCGCCCCGACGCCCGAGAGGAGCCGGCATGACCGCTGACCCGAAACTCCCCGGGGAGGATCTCCGTGTCCTCCCGGACGGTGAGCGACCCGCGGTCGCCGACGCTTTCACCCCCGTTCCGACCAGCTGGGTCGGCCCCCTGCGGCTGACCGGCGACGTCACCGGCGAGCAGGAGGTCCCGCTCGCGACCTACGAGACGCCCCTGTGGCCGTCGGTCGGGCGCGGAGCCCGTGTGTCCCGTCTCGTGCCGGACGGCATCCGGGTGACCGTCGTCGACGAGCGGATGACCCGCTCTTCGCTCTTCGTGGCCGAGACGGCCGCGCAGGCCGTCCGCGCCGCCCGTGCGATCGACGCCCGCACCGACGAGCTCGCTGCCGTCGTGTCGGCCCGGAGCCGGCACGCGAGGCTGATCGACCTCGACACCGAGATCGTCGGCAATCTGCTCTTCGTGCGGTTCGCCCTCACCACGGGCGACGCCTCGGGGCACAACATGGTGACGCTCGCGGCCGAGTCCCTGATGGCGACGATCCTCGCCTGGCATCCGGAGCTCGAATACGGCTCGATCTCCGGCAACTACTGTTCCGACAAGAAGGCGACCGCGGTCAACGGCATCCTGGGCCGTGGGCGCAACGTGATCGCCGAGATCCTCGTCCCCGCCGAGATCGTGGCGGCGCAGCTGCGCTCGAGCGCCGCGCGCATCGTGGAGCTGAACACCCGGAAGAACCTCGTCGGGTCGACGATCGCCGGGGCACTGCGTTCCGCGAACGCGCACTACGCGAACATGCTGCTCGCGTTCTACCTCGCCACCGGGCAGGACGCCGCCAACATCGTCGAGGGTTCGCAGGGCATCACCTACGCCGAGGTTCGCGACGACGGCGACCTGTACTTCTCGTGCACACTGCCGAACCTCATCGTCGGCACCGTCGGCAACGGCAAGGACCTGCCCGGGATCGAAGCCGCCCTCGAACGTCTCGGCTGCCGCGAGGAGCGCGAGCCGGGCGGGAACGCGCGGCGTCTGGCCGCGCTCATCGCCGCGACCGTGCTGTGCGGAGAGCTGTCGCTCCTGTCCGCGCAGACGAACCCCGGTGAGCTGATGGCCTCGCACCTGATCCTCGAACGCCGTACGGAGGCCGCCCGATGACCACGCCGATCGGCATCCACGACCTCTCGCTCGCCACGACGGGCTACGTCCTCGACCTCGCCGACCTCGCCGCGGCGACCGGGGTGGACCCCGACAAGTACCGCATCGGGCTCGGTCAGGATGAGATGAGCGTCCCCGGCCCCGACGAGGACATCGTCACGATGGGCGCGGCGGCGGCGTTGCCGATCCTCGAACGGCACGGACGCGACCGCATCCGCACGCTCTTCTTCGCCACCGAGTCGGGCGTCGACCAGTCCAAGTCCGCGGCCGTGTTCGCGCACCGGCTGCTCGAGCTGCCCGCCGCCTGCCGCGCGGTCGAGCTGAAGCAGGCGTGCTACGCGGCGACCGCAGCGCTCCAGGCCGGGATCGGCATCGTGGCGCGCAACCCCGGCGAGCAGGTCCTCGTGATCGCGAGCGACATCGCCCGCTACGAGGTCGACACGGCGGCCGAGCCCACCCAGGGCGCCGGTGCCGTCGCGTTCCTCGTCTCCGCCGATCCTGCGCTCGTCGAGATCGAACCGGTCGTCGGTGTCGACACCGCCGACGTCGACGACTTCTGGCGGCCGAACGATAGCGTCACCGCGGTGGTCGACGGCAAGCTCTCGATAGACGCCTACCTCGACGGCTTCACCGCGGCGTGGGACGACTACCGCGCCCGCGGCGGCGCGGACATCGATGCGATCGGGCGGTTCTGTCATCACCAGCCGTTCACCCGGATGGCGGCGAAGGCGCACCGGCGCCTCGCCGAGCACACTGGCGTGGACCTTCCCGCCGACCGCTACGAGACGAGCACCGCCTACAACCGGCGGATGGGGAACTCGTACACGGCGTCGCTCTACGCCGGGCTCGCCGCGCTGCTCGACGGCGACGACAACCTCGCCGGGCGGCGGATCGGCTTCCTGAGCTACGGCTCCGGGAGCGTCAGCGAGTTCTTCACCGGTGTCGTCGGCCCCGACTATCGCGAGCACCGCCGCGGGGCGCAGGCCCAGTTGGACGCGCGGGAGCCGGTGAGCGTCGCCCGCTACCGCGAGCTGCACGCCGCCGCACACCTCGGCAGCACGCACGACGTGGAGATCGCCCCGGAGACCCGCACCCGGTTCCACTTCGCCGGCATCCGAGGTCGGGCGCGGCGATACCGGAGCTGACCCGAAAGTCCTCACGCTTCGTCTCGCTGCGCTCGCGGGTCCTGGGCGAGGAGCGACGCTCCGAGACGAGGGGCGGCGGGCCGGGACGGCCGATCACGCGACGTCGGGCAGGGACTCCGTCAGTTCCTCCCAGGCGGCGTGGACACCGGCGTCGACCAGGCCGAACTGGCTGATCATCGCGACGCAGCGGTGTTCTCCGTCGTAGAGCTCGAGCGCGCTGGTCGGGCCGTGGGCCGCGTGCGAGCGGACGAGCAGGCACGAGGAGACGGCCGCGAGGTCGAGCTCGACCGTCGCGTCGGTCATCGTGACGGTCGTGATGCCCTCCATCCGCGCGACCGAGTGCAGGTCGCCTTGCGTCCCGTGGAACGCGCACCCCGACAGCACCGCGGCGCCGAGGGCGAGCCCGACCGCGCAGGCGTGCTCGAACAGCGCGGGCAGCACGTCCGGGTCGATGTGCCGGTGGGGTACGTACGGGGCGCGGGGCCGGGTCAGCAGCGCATCGATGCGGCCGAGCTGGTCGGAGCCGTCGTCGACCGGGACCGGCAGCGGCGGTACGACGGCGGTCCGCGGCGCCCCCTCCTCCTCGGGAGCACGCGCGAGTCCGTCGAGCGCGAGGCGATCCGCGTCGAGCAGGGCGTGGCACTGGTGCGCGGGCGCGTCCCCGGGACCGACGAGGCGGAGCGCGGGCGGCCCGTCCCCCTGCCCCGCGGGCTCGGTGAGGAACGCGGCGACGACCGCATCCGCGTGCAGGCGCAACGTCGTGCGGCCCTCCGCCCAGTGGATGGGCTCGCCCGGACGGGAGGGCGCGGCGTACACGCCGATCTGGGTGATCCGAGCGACCGCGTTGGCCGTCACCGCGGCGGGACGCTCGAGCAGGGGCAGGCTGCCCAGCACCTCGTCCATCGCGGCCGACACCCGTCGGGCGGTGAGCATGCGTCCTGCCCGGCAGTTCGCGCAGCGCGCGCCGTCTGCCGCGGCGCAGGCCTCGTGGTCGTCGTGCGCGCGACCGGAGCCGTGCTCGTCGTGCGTGCTCATCTCAGTACACGTCCCTCACGTATCGTCTGTCGCGTTTCAGGTCGGCCACGTATCGGAGGGCGTCGTCCTCGCCGAGCCCGCGGGACGCCCCGACCGCCTCGACGAGCGCGCGATCGACGTCCTTCGCCATCCGTGACGCGTCGCCGCAGACGTAGAACGAGCCGCCGTCCTCGAGCCAGTCGTACAGCTCCCGCGCGTTCTCGCGGATGCGTGTCTGCACGTACACCTTCTCGGCCTGATCCCGGGAGAACGCGAGGTCCAACCGGGTGAGGACGCCCCTCTCCCGGAACCGTTCCAGCTCTTCCCTGTAGATGAAGTCGGTGGCCCGATGCTGGTCGCCGAAGAAGACCCAGTTGGGCCCCGTTGCGCCCCGGGCCGCGCGCTCCTGCAGGAATCCGCGGAACGGGGCGATGCCGGTTCCCGGGCCCACCATGATCATGGGGGCATCGTCGTCGGGCACGCGGAAGGCCGCGTTCGGCTGCAGGAAGATGCCGACCTCGCCCTCCCCCGCACGATCGGCGAGGAACGTGGAGCAGACGCCGTGGTGCGGCCGGTCCGTCCCGTGGCGCACCACGGCGACGGTGAGGTGGATGCGGTCGGGGCTCTCGAGCGGGCTGGACGAGATCGAGTAGGCCCGGTGCTGGAGCGGGCGGAACACGTCGCCGAGCTCGTCCGCGCCGATCCGCACGTGCGGCGAGAGGGCCAGCAGGTCCAGCACGTCCTTTCCCCACAGCCAGTGCTCGAGGGCGTCGCGCTGCTCGCGGCCGGCGAGCTCGGCGAGCTCGCCGGCGGGGTCGCGCTCCGCGATCAGCGCGACCAGCTCGCGCGAGGGCGTGGAGATCTCCCAGTCGCGGCGGAGACGCTCCCCGAGGACGGTGCCGGCGACGTCGAGCTCGGCGTCGAGATCCAGGCGCTCGAGCAGCAGATCGGCCAGCACCGGGTCGTTCGTGGGCACGACCGCGAGCGCGTCGCCGGCGTGGTACTCGATGCCGCTGTCGCCGAGGGCGAGCTCCACGTGCCGGATCTCCTTCGCGCTGCCCGGGCCCGACACGACGCGATTGACGGCGACCCGCGATCCGAAGGGCGTCCGCCGACTCCACGGCGGCCGTCGGCGGGCGGAAGGGGCGGACGCGCCGCGCGACGGGTCATCCGTGCCTCCCGGGGCGAGCAGGGCGAGCGTCTCCGCCTGCCACCGGCCGGCCGGCTCCTCGAAGTCGACGTCGCAGTCGACCCGGGGCAGGATGCGGGTCGCTCCGAGCTGCTCGAACCGCAGGTCGAGGAGTCTCCCGGCCTGACAGAATCCGTCGTAGCCGCTGTCGCCGAGGGCGAGCACCGCGAACTCCACGCCCTCCAGCCGCGGGGCGGTGTCGGCCTCGAAGGACTCCCAGAACAGCTCGGCGTTGTCGGGCATCTCGCCCTCGCCGTAGGTCGAGGTGATCACGAGCACCCGGTCCATCTCCGGCAGGCGCGCGAGGTCGACCTCGTCGAGGGCGGTCAAGCGGACAGCTGTGCCCCGCGTCCGTGCGGCGGCGGCGAGCTCTTCGGCGAGCATCTCGCTGGTGCCGGTCTGGCTGCCGTACAGCACGTCGAGGGTGGTCGTCGCCGCGTCGGTCGCGATGCCGGCGTCCTCGCGACCGACCGTCAGACCGATCAGGAACCCTTCGATCCAGGCCTGCTGCGCCGAGCTGAAGGGCGCGTCCACGGGAAGAGCGAGGCCGCTCACGACGCCACCTCCGCGGGGCGCGTGAGGCGTCCCGCCACGGAGGCCAGGTCATCGAGCGCGGACCGCGTGAGCAGCTCGTCGAACCGTGCACGATCGGTACGCGCGGCGTTCTTGGCGAGCTGGTGCAGAATCCAGCCGTACGTGCCCGGAGCATCGATCCCACGGACGTTCCGCAGCTCCAACGACCGGGTGTAGTCGGCGAGACGCCGGGAGGCGACGAGCGTCGCGAGCTCGTCGTCGGCGAGAGGGTCGAGCCGTTCGCGCAGGTACTTCATGGTCTTGTTCATGACGAAGAAGTCCTCCGTCAGCACGAGCCTGCGGGCGACGTCCTGCACCCGGGGATCGTCAGGCCCGGCGGCCCCCGGCACCCGCTGCTGTGCGAGCTCGTGCGCGACGTTGAGCACCGTGTACGACGACAGCAGCTCGAACATGTCGGCCGAGGCGTCTCCCATCCGCGGCGCACGGCCGGACAGCACGAGGCGCCCCTCGCGGTAGTTCTGTTTGAGGGAGCGCAGCTTCTCGGTCGCCACCGACCGCGCGAGCTCGTCGAGCAGCTGTCTGCGACCGGTCGCGGCGAGGATGGCGTCGGCGTCCTGGGTCAGCAGCAGCGCCCGCGGCATCCCGCAGAAGACGTGCCGGCGCGTCTGCTCCCAGTCCGCGAGCAGTCGCCGGGCGAGCGATGACCCGGTCGCCTCCGCGTGCCAGGTGAGCAGGAGCCGCGCGGCGTCCTCGTGGAACGCTCCGTGCGCCGGGTCGGTGATCGGGAGCACCAGGAGCGAGTCCCGGCTGACCCGCTCGCGGAGCGTGCCGGTCGGGTCGTACTGGTAGAGGAACCCGCCGCTCATGCCGTTGCCGAGACCTTTTCCGGCCGTGCCGAGGTTCAGCACCGCGCCGTTGGTCATGTACTCGCACGCGAAGTCCCCGACGCCCTCGACGACCGCGGTCGCGCCGGAGTTGCGCACCGCGAACCGGTCGCCCGCCTCGCCCTGCACGAACGTGCGCCCTCCGGTCGCCCCGAAGAGGGCGAAATTGCCGATGAGCACGTTGCCGCCGGGCGTGTCCGAGCCGCCGCCGGGCGTCCTCACGACGATCCGGCCTCCGGTCTGGCTCTTGCCCACACCGTCGTTCGCCGTGCCGGTGTGCTCGAGCACGACCCCGTCGTTGCAGAAGACCCCGTACGACTGGCCGGCCGATCCGGTCGTCCGGATGCGGACCGCCTCCTCTTCGAACCGTCGCCGGCCGCGCTCGTCCTCGCGGACGGCGGGAAGGCTCCGGAGCAGCTCGGGATCGAGCTCGTGGTTCAGCATCCGCTCGATGTCGATCGACAGCTGCCCGCCGATCGACTTGTCGCTGTTGCGCACGGGCACCGCACCGATCGACACGTGCGTGCGTCCCTCGTCGACGAGTGCGGCCCGGACGGCGGGCAGCAGCGAGTCGTCGACGGCGTAGTCCTTCTCCAGGTACACCGGATCGGCGACGTGGCGTTCCGGGACGACGGCGAGCATGGCGCGCAGATCGAGGCGTCCGACACTGGCCGGGTGCTCGAGGAGCTGCGCGAGGTCGGATCGCCCGCGCGCCTCGCGGAGGGAGCGCAGCCCCAGTCGTGCGAGGATGCCGCGGACGTCGTGCGCGATGTTCAGCAGGTATTGGGCGAGGGCGCGGGGGTCGCCGTCAAAGGCCTCCGCGTTGGTGGTCAGCCCCGCAGGGCACGCGACGTTGCAGTTCTTCGCCATCACGCACTTCAGCATCATCAGCGCAGTCGTGCCGAACTCGAAGCTGTCCGCCCCGAGGAGCGCGGACATGACGACGTCACTGCCGGTCTGATGCGCGCCCGAGCAGCGGAGCGCGACCTTGTCGCGGAGGCCGTTGGCGACGAGCGCCTGATGCACCTCGGCCACGCCGATCTCGGCCGAGCGCCCGGCATACTTCAGGCTCGTCACCGCGGCGGCACCCGTTCCGCCTGTGTTGCCGGCGACATTGATGACGTCGGCGCCGGCCTTTGCCACGCCGACCGCGATCGTGCCGACCCCCTCGGAGGAGACGAGCTTGACGACGACCCGCACGCGGGCGGCCTTGCAGTCGTGAATGAGCTGGGCGAGGTCCTCGATGGAGTACGTGTCGTGGTGCGGCGGCGGAGAGACGAGCTCGACGCCGGGGGTCCCGCCGCGCGCGGCCGCGATGTCCACCGTGACCTTGGCCGCGGGCAACTGACCGCCCTCGCCGGGCTTCGCCCCCTGTCCGATCTTGATCTCCAGCTCTTCGAGCATCGGATCGGCGAGGTACCCGGCCCAGATGCCGAACCTGCCCGACGCGAACTGCTTGATGCGCGAGCCGCGGATGGTGCCGTAGCGCGAGATGTGCTCGCCGCCCTCGCCGCAGTTCGACATGCCCCCGACCATGTTCGTGCCGTGCGCGACGGACTCGTGCGCGGTCGCGACCAGCGCCCCGTGGCTCATCGCCCCGGACGCGAGCGCTCGCGTGACCTCGTGCGCGGGCTGCACCTCGTGGAGCGGCACGCTGTCGGGCGCGGCCCGGAGAAGCCGCAGGAACACGGCCGTCGCCCCCATCGCCTCGAGGCGCAGGCCGTCGGCGTCGATCCTCCAGCGGCGCAGCCCGCCGGGGCCGTGCCCCGCCACGAACTCGGCGAAGGCGGCATAGCGGGCGGCGTCGGCCGACGCGGCGTCCGTGAGCTCGACCACGAAGACCTCGCCGTCCTCCTCCGCGATCCGCAGACCCCGCACGAGGATGCTGTCGTTGCCCGTCTCCGAGAAGCGCGCGAGCTCGGCACCGAACTCGGCGCTCGTGCGCAGCCCCGCGACATCCGCCGGCAGCCCGAGCACGTCGCGGAGCGCGGCCGGCCGGAGAGCGCGTTCGGTGCGGGTGGTCTCGAGGAACTCCCGGTACCCCGCGGTCATCGCGAACTCGTCGATCTGGGCGGGGGTGAGCGCCGTGAACCCGGTGTGGGCGTATGCGGCGTCGGTCAGACCGAACGCGTCGTCGAGCTGGCCGAGTGTCAGTCTGCGCAGCGCCTCGTCGTCGTCGCTCCGCCCGAACGGCGTGGACTCCTCGGTCAGCTGCGCGAAACCGCGCACCGCCGCGGTGCCGAACGAGTGCCCGGCGCCCTCGGAGCGCTCCTTGAACAGTCCGAGCAGCGGGACGTCACTCTCGCCGGCGACCACGAGCGCGCGGGCGTGCCACTGCGCGGCGGCCCATGCGATGCGGGAGAACCCCACCCCGCCGACGGGGGCGTCCATGTGCGGGAAGCAGCGTGCGAGCACCGGATCCGCGGTGTCGAGGTAGTTCGGCTCGAAGAACTCGCCGCCGATGTAGCTCTCGACGGTGCAGAGCCCGACGCGGCCCATCGTCTTGGCGAGCGACTTCTCCGCCGCCTTCCGGAAGCGGGCGAAGGCGCGATCTGTCTCGGTGTACTCCCCCGCGGGCGCCGCGGCGGCCGGATGCTTCTCCTCGGCGCGCAGTCTCGCGCTGAGGCTGTAGACGGCCGAGGCGCCGAACCCGAGGGCCGCGGCGATGTGGTGCGACGACGGCAGCTGACCGCTTTCCGCGACGAGCGAGATGCGCAGGCGGAGCCCCTCGTCGATGAGCCGCTGCGAGACGGCGGCGACGGCGAGCAGCAGCGGGAGCGGAGCGCGCTCGCAGGAGACGCCGCGGTCGCTGAGCACCGCGATGCCGCCGTCCTCCCCGGCGAACGCCGCGACCTCGTCGCAGAGCGTGTCGAGGGCCCGCACCAGGGCGGCGGCGTTGCGCTCCGCATCCGTGGCATCGGGCGTGAAGAGCATGTCGAAGCGGCGCAGCGGCACGAGGCGCTGCTCGCGCAGGCGCACCATGTCGAGGTGGCCGAGGATCGGTGAGGACAGCACGATCTGCATGCGGTGCCCCGCCCCGCCGTCGGGCTTGGCCCCGAGCGCGACGCGCATGCTCATGCCGTCCGCCTCGCGGATCGAGTCGAGGGGCGGGTTGGTCACCTGGGCGAAGCGCTGCGAGAAGTACTTCGCCATCCCGCCCTCGCGGTCGGAGAGCGCGTTGATGGCATTGCCGTAGCCCATCGCGCTGATCCGCTCGGTGCCGTCGGCGAGCATCGGGTCCATCATGAACCGGAAGCTCTCCTGGTTGAGCGAATAGGCGACGTACCTGCCGGCGAGCGTCAGATCGCCCTCGTAGCCGAGGGTCGACGTCGTGCGGGAGTACTCCGGGGCGGGCAACGAGTCGAGCTCGACCCGTGCGGCGTCGAGGAGCGCGGAGTAGTCGCGGTGCGCGGCGAGGACGGCGAGCGCCTGCGCCGTGCGGAGCGTCTGGCCGGTGCGATGATCGTGATACAGCATGCCGCCCGCCTCGATGCGGCCGCGGTGCACGACCTCGTCGTCGGGGAACACGACCTGCCCGGCCTCCGACGAGACCATCAGGTGGTCGGCGGTCTCCACGGTGCGCAGCGGCCGCAGGCCCAGGCGGTCCAGACGCGCGCCGATCACGTCGCCGTCGCTGAAGATGAGCGCCGCGGGACCGTCGTTCTTCTCCTCGTAGAGGGAGAAGTACTCGAGCATGTCGCGCACGGCAGACGGAAGCGATGCGTCGTTCTCCCATGCCGGCGGCATGAGCGAGACGACGGCCTCGACCAGGTCGAGACCATCGTCGAACAGCCGGCTCTGCAGCGTCTGGTCGAGGCGGCTGGAGTCCGACTGCCCGGGCGGTCGCACGATCCGGCGCCGCCGGGCGCCGGCGAGGGCCTCGTCCGAGATCCGGTTCTTGCGGTCGGTGTTGAGCTCGCCGTTGTGCGCCATCAGCCGGAACGGCTGGGCCATGCTCGGGTGCGGCTCGGTGTTGGTCGAGAAGCGCGTGTGGAAGTAGAGGGAGCGTACCGCGTGCCGCGGGTCGCCGAGATCGCGGAAGTAGGAGATCACCTCGCCGGCGTTCAGGCGCCCCTTCAGGACCTGCGTCCGCGCGCCGAGCGAGAGGGGGTAGAGGCCGGCCAGCTCCGGCGTCGTGAAGGCCGCCGCCTCGATCCGCAGGAGCGCGCGGTTCGCGGCGCGGTCGAGCGTCGGCCGATCGCCGGCCCCATCGGGTCCGCGGAACACCCATTGCACGATCGGCAGCTGGTAGTGCGCGGCACCGGGCCGGAGCACGGACGCGTCCACGGGCACCTCGCGCGTGAGGAGCACCTCGAGCCCCTCGACTCGCAGCGCCTCGTCGACGATCGCGCGGGCGGCGGCGTCCTGCGCGTCGTCGACCGGCAGGAAGAAGTTGCCGACGCCGAAGCCGCCGGCGGCGAGGGCCTCGCCGGTCAGCGCGCTGAAGAACGCGACCGACAGGTCGATGCTCACCCCGGCTCCGTCGCCGACGCCCTCGGCGGACATGCCGCCGCGATGCGGGATGGCCCGCAGCGCCTCGTCGCCACGGAGGATGACCTCGTGGCTCTGCACGCCGTCCTTTCGGGTGATGAACCCGACACCGCAATCGCTCTTCTCGAGGCGGGGGTCGTAGAGACCGTGACGGTGGTGCGGCATGGAGGCTCCCGGGTCCCGGACGTGCCGAGCGCAGCGGAGGCGGCCCGGGCGCGGGCGCGGGACCCCGCGTCAGTGGATGCCGCGTCTGCTGATCGCGACATCCCCATGTTAAGGGCAGCCTTACCTAAGAGTCGAGTGGCATGCTCATGCCCCGACGGCGGCGTCCTCGCTCGTGCGCACGGCCTCGTCCACGCGGTAGGACCGGATCGGGTGCCCCTGGGTCGTGAGGCAGCGGCCGGAGGCGAGATCCCACTTCCAGTCGTGCAGACTGCAGGTGAGCACGCCGTCCTCGATCTTGCCGGTCTTCGAGAGGTCGGCCCGCAGGTGCGGGCAACGACGCTGCACGACCCACTCCCCGATCTCGGTGTCCTCGGTCTGGTCGGACTGCTCGGCGTACCAGTTCTCGACGTACTCGATGCGGTCCCGTGACAGGCACTTCAGGAAGGTCGTGAGGAACTCGTTGAACTTGCCGCTGCGACCGACCTCGAACTGCATCGACAGGAAGATCGAGTTCGACCAGTCGATCTCGTGGTCGGCGATGTTCGTCGAGACGAGGTCGGCGGGGATCGTGTACCAGTAGACGCACTCCTCCCCGGCGTACTCGCGCACCTTCGCCTTCGGGAAGTCGACCACCATGTCCAGCTCACCGATCCGGAAGCGCACGTTGCCGCCCACGCCGTTGCGGATCGTGCGTGCGCGACGCAACAGCGGCTCCCACCAATCCTTGAGCGCGGCGAGGATCTCCGCAGGCTCCAGCACCGGCGCGCGACGCGACACCTCCGCGGCGATCTCATCCTGACGGCCGGCCCGCTGCTGCTCGAGATATGCCCACTTGTCCGAGAAGATGCGGTCGATCTCGGCATCCGTGTAGAGCGTCTGCGACACGACGAGCTCACCATGGTTCAGCTCGACCTGCGTCCCGGGCAGGAACAGATGTCCCTTCTGGTCGGGCGACCGCTCCGCCATGTGGGCGAGGAACTGCGCCTGATCCGTGAAGATCGAGTCGTCGTTGAGGCCCGTTCCGTTGTAACGGAACAGCTCGTCGCGCAGGAACATGGGCGGACCCGCCATCGGGAACACGTGCTCGGCCGCCACCTTGTCGATGTAGTAGAGAGCGCGCTTGTTCTGCGCCTCACGCTTGAGGCGCGCGAAGCTCTGCTTCGCGTCCTGAGGCAGGTCGTAGACCATGGGCCACCAGATCGCTCCCGAGACCTGGGTGAAGTAGGCGTCCGGCCTCCCGAAGGACAGCAGCCGCTCGAGATCGAGGGGATGCGAGTCGTTCTGGTTCAGCACCGACGCGGTGCCGTCGTCGACGCTCAGCGACGAGTCCCCGATCGGACCGTCGCTCGGCGCGCGCAGCGGGGTCACCATGATCCGCACGCCATTGTGCTCGATCGGCACGCCGGCCTCGGTGTGGACGATGTTCTCGTAGCCGAGAGCGCGCAGGTCTTTCTCGAGATCGTCTGTCGGGTAGTCGGGCAAGAGCACCGGGATGTCCTTGCGCACGTAGCGATCGAGCAGGCGCGGGTCGAAGTGGTCGCGGTGCCGGTGCGAGACGTACAGGAAGTCCGCCGCGCCGAAACGCTCCCAGTCGAGTCCGCGGTTGTCCGGGAACGGGAACCACGATCCGAAGAAGGACGGACCGACGACGGGGTCGCAGAGGATGCTGCCGCCCGCGGTCTCGATGAACATGCCCGCGTGTCCGAGGCCCGTGATGCGCATGAGGGGTCCTTTCCGCATCCGAGTCTAGGCAGCGGGTGCTGAGTGTCGAGCGAACGTCGCCGTGCATACCCCGGCGGGGCGATCGCGGGCGCGAGGACTCCCGGATCAGCCGGAGCGCGCGATCCGGGCGAGGACGCCGTGCACGAAGGCGCCCGCCTCGTCGGTGGAGAACTCCTTGGCGAGCTCCACCGCCTCGTCGATCGCGACGGCCACCGGCACCTCGTCGTTGTAGAGCGCCTCCCACACGCCGATGCGGAGGACCGCGCGATCGACGGCCGGCATCCGCTCCAGCTTCCAGTCCCGCGCGTGGGTGACGATCTGCTCGTCGATCTCGTCGCGGTGGTCGATCACGCCGTCTACGATGTCGCGGGCGTACAGCCAGGAAGCCTGCCGCGCGGGCTCGCTCACCGCGCGCTGCGCCTCGGCCGCGAGGATAACGGCGACGTCGTCGCCACGCACATCGGCCTGGAAGAGGATGTCGAGGGCGCGCTTGCGCGCCTTACTGCGGGCACTCATGTGTGGGCTCGGTCGCCTCAGCTGATGCGGCCGAGGTAGTCGCCCGTGCGGGTGTCGACCTTGACCTTCGTGCCGGTCTCGAGGAACAGGGGCACCTGGATCTCGTACCCGGTCTCGAGCGTGGCGGGCTTCGTGCCGGCCGAGGAGCGGTCGCCCTGCAGACCCGGTTCGGTGTAGGTGACCTCGAGCACGACGGATGCCGGAAGCTCGATGTACAGCGGGTTGCCGTTGTTGAGGGCGATCTGCACCTGCTGGTTCTCGAGCAGGAAGTTCGCGCTGTCGCCGACGGTGGCGGCCTGCACGGTGAGCTGGTCGTAGTCGGCGACGTCCATGAAGACGAAGCCCTCGCCGTCGTTGTAGAGGTAGGTGAAGTCGCGGCGGTCGACGTTCTCGATCTCGACCTTGGCACCGGCGTTGAAGGTCTTGTCGACGACCTTGCCGGTCATCACGTTCTTGAGCTTCGTGCGCACGAACGCGCCGCCCTTGCCCGGCTTGACGTGCTGGAACTCCACGACGCTCCAGAGCTGCCCGTCGATGCTGAGGACGACGCCGTTCTTGATGTCTGCGGTGGATGCCATGGTGTCGAGTTTTCCGTTTCGTCTGCGGTCGGGTCCGTACGGCCCGAGCACCGATTCTAGTCCGCGGGGGCGGCGCGCGGGGTCAGCCGTCGGCGTGGCCGGCGATGACGCGGATGAGGCGCTCCACGGCGACGCCGTAGCCGGGGATGCCCTCGCCGATCACGTGCACGTCCGCGACGTCGCGGACGTACGAGTGGTGGCGGAAATCCTCCCGCGCGTACACGTCGGAGATGTGCACCTCGGCGACCGGCAGGCCGACACCGCTGAGGGCGTCGCGCAGCACGACCGAGGTGTGGGTGAGCCCGCCCGGGTTGATCACGATGCCTGCGCAGTCCTCCCGAGCGGCGTGGATCGCGTCGAGGAGCACGCCCTCGTGGTTGCTCTGCACGGCGCGCACCTCGAAGCCGTGCGCGCCGGCGGTCTCCTCGACGAGGCGCTCCGCGTCGGCGAGCGTGCCAGTGCCGTAGATCCCGGGCTCGCGGGTGCCCAGGAGGTTCAGGTTCGGGCCGTTGACCAGGAGGATGCGGTGGGAGCTCACGAGCGCACGCTACCAGGCCGGACGCCCGCCCCCTGCGCTGTCAGCCGCACCGGCGCGCTGCCCGCGCCGAAGCCGTCGTAGCCGCCGCGGCGCTCGACGAACTCGAAGAACACCTCGCCGACCGTGCGGGTGTAGAAGTGCAGGTACTCGCCCGCCTCGTCGCGGTCGTAGGCCAGATCGAGCTCCCGCAGGAGCGCGAGCCGCTCGGGCGGGAGGGGGAACCGCGCGGCGAGGTCGTCGTAATAGTTGTCGGGCATCGGGAGCACGTCGAGACCGCGCACCCGGGCCGCGCGCGCGAGATCCTCGATCCCGGAGCAGGCGAACGCGACGTGCTGGGCGAGCCCGGCCGCATGACCACGCTCGACCGTCGCGGGCGGCGCCACGTTGAGCGGCAGCCGCACCGACCGGTCCGTGCTGCTCATGACCCGGCTGCGCATGAGTCCCTGCGGGCCCGGCACATCGGTCGTTCCGGTGACGCTGAGGCCCAGCACCGACCGGTAGAACAGCACCGACTCCTCGATGACCTGCCACGGCAGCGTCAGGCTGATGTGGTCGACGCGGTCCACCGCCCCCGCGACGCGCGTCGTGCCGTGCTCGAACTCGCGCACCCAGGCCGGCTCGTCGAGGGCATCCGCCGCCCAGTAGAGCTCCGTGCCGTCCGGCGCGAGCGCTGCGTCCAGCGACTGCTCGGTCGCATACGTCCGGCGGTACGCGCGCGGCGTGCCGAGCTCGTCTGCGCGCGCGGTGAGGGTGGCGGGGTCGTCGATCGCCACCCCGAACGCGGAGAGGTGCGATGCCAGCCCCCGGGCGTGCTGCTCGTTGAGCACGACGCGGGCGCGTCCGCATGTCCACAGCGTCACGGGCTTGGTGCGGTGACGGCCCCGCGGCACGAAGCCGGCCAGCTCGAGCAGCGCCTCGACCTGCGAGGTGTCCTCGGCCTTGATCTCCACGAAGTCGATGTCGCGCGGCTGGCCCGCCTCCGTCAGCGCGGTCAGCGAGGCTGGCGCCTGCGCCCCCAGTCGTCGCGCGACGGCGTCCTCCAGATGGCGCAGTGACCGGCGCGCGTGCACGGCGGTGCGGTCGGGATCCGTCTGGCGGAACGTGTCGTTGAAGACCTCGAGCGACCAGGGGCCGTCGTATCCCGTGCGGACGACGTGGGCGACGAGGTCGCCGAGCGGGAAGCTCCCCTCCCCCGGGAAGAGCCGGTGATGCCGACTCCACGACAGCACGTCCATCGACAGCGTGGGCGCGTCCGCGAGCTGCAGGAAGAAGATCTTCTCGGCGGGGATCCGTTCGATCCCCGCCGGGTCGTGTCCCCGGGAGAGGATGTGGAACGAGTCGAGGCACACACCGACCGCCGGGTGGTCCGCGAGCTCCACGATCCGCCAGGAACGGCGGTAGTCGTCCACGTACCGGCCCCACGCCAACGCCTCATAGGCGATGCGGATGCCGTATCGCGCGGCGATGTCCCCGAGCCGTCGCAGCTGGGCCGCGCTGACCTCGTCGTCGTCGATCGTCGCGGTGGCCACGTTGCTGCAGCAGAGGACGAGATCGGCGCCGAGCGTCTTCATGAGGACGAACTTCGCCTCGGCCCGGCGCAGCACCTCGCCGAAGGTCTCCTCGTCGACGCCCTCGACGTCGCGCATCGGCTGATACAGATCGATCGTGAGGCCGAGGCGCGCGGCGAGTGCCCGCAGCTCCTGCGGACTCTCCGGCGCCGCGACCAGGTCGGGCTCGAAGATCTCGACGCCGTCGAAGCCCGCGGCGGCGCTCGCCCTCAGCTTCTCGGCGAGGGTCCCGCTCAGGCACACGGTCGCGATCGACGTCTTCATCGCCGCGAATGTACCACACGGTACATTCGCGGACCAGGGTCAGCTCGGCCGGAGTTGACACGGATCGTGTCGTCCTCCATGATGCACGTACCAGTTAGTACATATCGGGATCACGCGCTCGCTGAGGAACGCGTACACGAAGGAGTCGCCCGTGAGCGGAGAACGCCCCTATCTCGTCGGCCTCATCGGCAGCGGGGTCACGCCGTCGCTGACCCCGTCCATGCACATGGCGGAGGCCGCGGCACTCGACATCCCCTACCTCTACCGTCCGATCGACATCACCGAGCTCGGCCTGTCCCCCGACGATCTGCCCGATATCCTCGCCTGGTGCGAACGGCTCGGCTACGACGCCGTGAACGTCACCCATCCCTGCAAGCGCCGGGTCATCGACCATCTCGACCGGGTGGACCCGATCGCCGCGGCCCTCGGCGCCGTGAACACCGTCCGGTTCACCCCCGAGGGGCGCATCGGTTCGAACACCGACACGACCGGCTTCGAACGCGCGTTCCGCGCAGGGATGCCGCAGGCCGCTCTCGACCGCGTCACCCAGCTGGGGGCGGGCGGTGCCGGCTCCGCCGTGGCGGACGCCCTGCTGCGTCTCGGCGTGCGCGAGCTCACCGTCGTCGACCTCGACCGGGAGCGCGCCCGCGAGCTCGCCGCCGAGCTGACCGCCCGCCACGACGCACGGATCACCGCGGCGCCGATCGACGAGCTTCCGGCGGCGATCGGGCGCTCCGCGGGGGTCGTGCACTGCACGCCCACCGGCATGGCGGCCCACCCCGGCCTCCCGTTCCCCGCCGATCTGCTCCGCGCGGACCTCTGGGTCGCGGACATCGTCTACCGGCCCCTCGTGACCGAACTGCTGTCCCGCGCCAAGAGCGCGGGCTGCGCCACCCTCGACGGCGGGCGGATGGCGGTCTACCAGGCCGTCGACGCCTTCGAGCTCATCACCGGGCGCCGCCCGGATCCCGACCGCATGATCCGACACTTCCACGACCTCGTCACCCCCGACGACGTCCTCGTCCGATAGGAGCAGACTTCGATGACCACCACCGCAACGCCGCGGAAGACTCCCGTGAAGGCAGCTGTCGCCAGCTTCATGGGCAGCGCCGTCGAGTACTACGACTTCTTCCTGTTCGGCTCCGCCGCCGCCCTCATCTTCCCCGTCATCTTCTTCCCGTCGGGAGACCAGGCTGCCCTCGTGATGTCGTTCGCGACCTTCGGGTTCGCCTACATCGCTCGCCCGTTCGGGGCGGTGATCCTCGGGCACTTCGGCGACCGCATCGGCCGCCAGAAGGTGCTCATGTTCACCCTGCTGCTGATGGGCGTCTCGACCTTCGTGATCGGCTGTCTGCCGACGTTCGAGCAGATCGGCTGGCTCGCGCCGATCCTGCTCGTGATCTGCCGTCTCCTGCAGGGACTGTCCGCCGCCGGCGAGCAGGCCGGGGCGTCGTCGCTGACCCTCGAGCACGCCCCCGACGATCGACGGTCGTTCTTCACGTCGTGGACCCTCACCGGGACGCAGGGCGGCCAGATCCTCGCGGCCCTCATCTTCATCCCGGTCGTCGCCCTTCCCGACGAGATCAAGTTCAGCTGGGGATGGCGCGTTCCGTTCTGGCTCAGCGCGGTCGTCGTGCTGGTCGCCTTCTTCATCCGGCGCAGCCTCCACGAGACGCCGGAGTTCGAGCAGGCCAAGGCGGAGGGCACGATCGCCCGCATGCCTCTGATCCCGCTCCTGCGCGACCACTGGCGCGACGTGCTACGGGTCATCTGCTGCGCGTTCATCGCGGCCGTCTCGACGGTCTTCGGCAACCTCGCGCTCGCCTACGGCGTGGAGGTCGGCCTGGCGCAGAGCCTCACCCTGTGGCTCGTCGTCGTGGCGAACATCGTGGCCCTGGGCACCCAGCCCTTCTTCGGCTGGCTCGCCGACCGCATCGGCCGCAAGCCCGTCTTCATCTACGGCGCCCTGTCATCGGCGGCGCTGATGCCGTTCTACATGCTCTCGATGAGCGGCGGCAACACGGTGCTCACCTTCGCGCTGGCCATCCTCACGTTCTCGTGCGGCTACGCGGCCGCGAACGCCGTGTGGCCGTCGTTCTACGGCGAGATGTTCAGCACGCGCGTGCGCTTCTCGGGCATGGCGATCGGCACGCAGCTGGGCTTCCTGATGGCCGGCTTCGCGCCGAGCATCGTGGCCGCGCTCGGCGGCGTCGCAGACGGCGGCTGGGTCGTGGTCAGCATCTTCACCGCCGTGATCTCGCTCATCGCCGCGATCAGCGCGCTCACCGCGCGAGAGACGAAGAGCGTGCCCACCCCGGAGCTCGGGGTCCGGGCCGAGCGCGCACCCGTCCCCGCCTGAGCGGCACCGCGTGAGGCCTCGCTCCGGCGGGGCCTCACTGCTGCGCGAGCTCCTGGTACGCCGCGAACATGAGCGACTCGTCCGGCGCCTGCAGCACGGTGGGACGCGCGACGTCGTCGAGAACGATGAAACGCAGCATCCCGCCGCGGGCCTTCTTGTCGCGCTGCATGGTCGCGAGCAGCGTCGGCCACGCACCCGCGCGGTACGTCGTCGGAAGACCGAGCGAGGTGAGCACGTCCCGGTGGCGCTGGGCGGTCTCGTCCGAGAGCCGGCCCGCCAGCCGCGAGAGCTCGGCGGCGTAGACCATGCCGATCGAGACCGCGGCGCCGTGACGCCAGCGATAGCGCTCCGCGTGCTCGATCGCGTGGCCGAGGGTGTGCCCGTAGTTCAGCACCTCGCGCAGTCCCGCCTCGCGGAAGTCCTCGCCCGCGACCCTGGCCTTCATGTCGATCGCGAGCTCGAGGCAGCGACGGAACGACGCGGACGCGGGATCGACGATGCCCTCCGGCTCCGCCTCGATGCGCTCGAGGATCTCGGGGTGCCAGATGAACCCGGCTTTGACGACCTCCGCGAACCCGGCCGTCGCCTCGTTCTGCGAGAGCGAGTCGAGCAGACCCAGATCGCAGACGACCGCGCGCGGGGCCCAGAACGCCCCGACGAGGTTCTTGCCCTCGGCGGTGTTCACACCGGTCTTCCCGCCGACCGCCGCATCGACCATCCCGAGCACCGTGGTCGGCACCTGGACGACCTGGATGCCCCGCAGCCAGGTGGCCGCGACGAAGCCCGCGAGGTCCGTCACGGCGCCGCCGCCGAACCCGACGACCGCGTCGGTGCGGGTGAAGTCCGCCTGTCCCATGACCTGCCAGCAGAACGCCGCGACCTCGATGCGCTTGCCCTGCTCGGCGTCGGGGATCTCGGCCAGCAGCACCTCCCGCGTACCGTCGGCCATCAGCCGCTCGCGGAGGACGCCCGCCCGCTCGGTGAGGGTCGGCGGATGCACCACGAGGACCTTGCGCACGGTCGGTGCCAGCGCATCCTCGACGCGGGCCAGGATGTCGCGACCGATCGCGATCTCGTAGCCCGGCTCACCGGCGACCGCGATGATCGTCGTCTCGCTCATGCGGAGGCTCCTCTCGGGACGGCGGACTGCGCCCAGGTCGCGATGCTGTCGACCACGTCGGAGAGCGGACCGCGGGACGTGTCGAACACGGCGTCGGCGACCTCCTCGTAGAGCGGCCTCCGCTCCGCGAAGATCCGAGCCCACTCCTTGACGGGGTCTCCCCCGCGAAGCAACGGCCGTGCCCCGCCCGCGATGCGGTGCGCGATGACCTGCGGCGTGACGGTCAGGAACGCCACGCGATGCGCGCGCAGATCCGCGCGCGTGCGCGGATCGAGCACCGAGCCGCCGCCGAGCGACACCACGCCGCCCGCCGCGAGTGCGCGCTGGACGGCGGCGCGCTCGATCGTGCGGAAATGCTCCTCGCCGTGGGCGCGGAACAGATCCGGGATGGGGCCGTGCTCGCGCACGACGAGCGCGTCGGTGTCGGTGAACCCCACGCCCAGCGCGCGTGCGACGCGCTTGCCGATGCTGGTCTTGCCCGCGCCCATGGGTCCGACGAGCACCACCGCCGCATCGGCGACCCGTGGTCGAGGACCATCCGGAAGGAGCCGGGAATCCCGCTCGGGGACCTCCGACTCAGCGGACGTGCTCATCGCCCCGCAGCGCCGGGTCGCTCGCCCCGCTCGTGCGGAGCGTCTCCGGGATGGCGGCGAGGTAGGACTCGAGGTTGCGACGTGTCTCGGCGACGTTGTCGCCGCCGAACTTCTCCAGCACGGCGTCGGCCAGCACGACGGCGACCATGGCCTCGGCGACGACGCCCGCCGCCGGCACGGCGCACACGTCCGAGCGCTGGTGGTGCGCGGACGCGGTGTCGCCGGTGGCGACGTCGATCGTCCGCAGCGCGTGCGGGACGGTGGCGATCGGCTTCATCCCGGCACGCACGCGCAGGACGGTGCCCGTCGACATGCCTCCCTCGGTACCGCCCGCGCGATCGCTCGCGCGCGTGATGCCCGAGGTCGCGGCGAACAGCTCGTCGTGGGCCTGGGAGCCGCGACGACGAGTCGTCTCGAACCCGTCGCCGATCTCGACGCCTTTGATCGCCTGGATGCTCATGAGGGCCTGCGCGAGCCTCGCGTCGAGCTTGCGGTCCCACTGCACGTGGGATCCGAGCCCGGGCGGCACACCGTACGCCAGCACCTCGACGACGCCGCCGAGGGTGTCCCCGTCCTTCTTGGCGTCGTCGACCTCCGCGACCATGCGCGCCGAGGTCTCCGGATCGAAGCAGCGCAACGGATCCTCATCCAGCGTCCGTACGTCACCGGGGACGGGAAGCGCGGCGCCGTCGGGGACCCGGACGGGACCGATCGACAGCGTGTGGCTGACCAGGCCGATGCCGAGCTCCCCGAGGAACGCGCGGGCGATCGCCCCGAGGGCCACCCGCGCCGCGGTCTCGCGGGCGCTCGCGCGCTCCAGGATCGGACGCGCCTCGTCGAAGCCGTACTTCTGCATGCCGACCAGATCGGCGTGACCGGGACGGGGGCGGGTCAATGCCGCGCCGCGGCCGCGGGAGCGGTCGGTCAGCTCGACCGGCTCGGCGCTCATCACCTCGACCCACTTCGGCCATTCCGTGTTGCCGATGCGCAGCGCGATCGGGCTGCCGAGGGACTCGCCGTGGCGCACACCGGTCGAGATCGTCAGCTCGTCCTCCTCGAACTTCATCCGCGAGCCGCGACCGTAGCCGAGTTTGCGACGGGCGAGATCGGCCTGGATCGCCGCCCGTGAGACGGGGACGCCGGCGGGAAGGCCCTCCATGAGGGCGACGAGTTCGGGGCCGTGGGATTCGCCGGCCGTGAGCACGCGGAGCATTGGTCTAGTCTCCCACGATCGCACGGCGCATCTCCGCCAGCACGTGCTCCTCGTTCTCGACGGCCTCCGCCGGGTCGCCGTTGACGAAGACGCGCACCTGCAGGAGCGCTTGGTGCAGCAGCATCCCGAGCCCCGAGGTCGCCGGCTTCCCGGCGCGCAGCCATGCGCTGCCCAGCACGGTCGGCCATGTCCCGTAGACCACATCCAGCAGCACGCCTCCCGACGCGGCCAGCCCCTCGGCCACGGAGGGGTCGAGCCGGGCGTCGCCCGGAAGCGTGGCGATCGTGAGCGGGACGTCGGCGTGGTCCGCGGCGTCGATGGCGGATGCCGACACCCGCACGCCCAGCTCCCCGCCGACTGCGGCGAGCCGGGCCGCGGCGTCTGGCCGGCGCGCCGCGATCTCGACCGTCTTCGCGCCGAGCTCGTGCGCGGCGACGAGGGCGGACGTCGCCGTGGCGCCCGTTCCCACGATCCGGGCCCGGTCGACCCTGGGGAGCCCACCCTCGCGCAGCGCCGCGACGATTCCCCCCACGTCCGTGTTGAAGCCGTGCGGGCCGTGCGGGCCGAGCAGAAGGGTGTTCACCGCGCCGGTCGTCTGAGCGTGACGGTCACGTCGCAGCGCGGTCCGGTACGCGACGGCTTTCAACGGCATGGTGAGCGAGAGCCCCAGCCATCCCGGGCCGAGCGCTTCGAGCGCTGAGGGGAACTCCGCCTCGGTCACGCGCCGACGGTCGTACGTCCAGCCGCTGCCGAGCGCCGCGTACGCGGCCGCGTGCAGCTGCGGTGAGAGGCTGTGCTCGATCGGATCGCCCCAGACGGCGAGGCGGTGGGGCGTCAGCATCCCGAGTCCGGGTGTTCCCGGCACCAGGCGCGCCACTGCTCGACGGCCTGCTCGTGCTCGCTCGCCGTCGAGGTGAACACCGTCTCCCCCGTGTCGAGGTTCACGGTCACGAAGTAGAGCCAGGGGCCGTCGGCCGGTGCGAGCGCCGCCGCGATGGCCGTGTCTCCGGGATTGGAGATCGGACCGACCGGCAGGCCCGGGTGCACATAGGTGTTCCAGAGGTTGTCGTCCTCGAGAGCCTCAGCCGACGAGCTCGCCGTGCCGTCGTGCATCTCGTCGTAGCCGTACTGCGCGGTCGAGTCCATCTGGAGGAGCCCGAAGGTCTCCTGATTGCTGGGGTCGAGACGGTTCTCGATCACCCGCGACACCTTGTAGAAGTCCTCGGTCGAGCGCGCCTCGCGCTGGATGATCGAGGCGATCGTGAGGATCCGCTGGCGATCCTCCACCGGCACGCCCGCGCTGTCGAGGGCCTCGACGGCGCGATCGACGAGTCGCTGGATGATCTGCTGCGGGGTCGTGTCGGGATCGAACGTGTACGTCGCCGGGAAGAGCCAGCCCTCGAGCGAGTCAGCCGCGACGCCGTACACGGCCGGGTCGGCGACGGCCGCGTCGAGCTCGGCCAGGGGGATGTCCATCTGCTCCGAGATCGCGGCGATCGTCTGCTCGGCCGTGAGCCCCTCGCGCAGCTGCGCGGAGTTCTCCATCCGGTTCGCCGGGTCGTCGAGCGCGGCCAGGACGGCCGCGGACGTCATCTGCTTCTGCAGGCGGAAGACGCCCGGCTGGAACGTGAACCCGACCGCGTTCTCGATCATGTAGTCGTACAGCGAGTCGGGTGTCTTCGTGACGCCCGCGTCGTACAGCTTCTGCGACACCTGCGGGCCGGCGTCGCCCGAGGAGATCGTGATCGTGGTCTCGCCGTTGGCGAGACCGTCCTCGTAGTCGTAGGGCTCCTCCCAGCCCATGAACGCACGGATCCTGTCCTCGTAGGCGTTCCAGACCCAGAGGCCCCCGCCGGCCAGGCCGCCGAGGATGGCGACCACGACCGCCAGCGCGATCCACGCGCCGACACGGCGGCGTCGCTTGTCCGCCGGCGGTGGCGGAGCACCGAGGACCTCCGTGGTGGTCTCGCCCGTGAAGAGCGCATCGAGCGACGCCGCCGGAGGGGCGGACACCGGTCGTTCGGCAGCGCGGGCGGAGTCCGCCGCGGCGGCGGCCTCGCGGGCCGCACGCCGGGACGGCGGCGTCGTATCGGACATCAATCGGGCTCCTCGTCCGGGGATACGGGTGTTCCGGGCGCGCTCCCCGTCCGCTTCTCGACGTCGAGGGCGTTCTGCAACAGGATCACGGCTGCGACCTGGTCCACTATGCCACGAGAGCTCTTCTGCGAGCGTCCGGATTGCCTGAGTGCCGCATGTGCGGACACCGTGCTGAGCCGCTCGTCCACCAGCCGCACCGGGAGGGGCACCGCACGCGCGAGATCGGCTGCGAATGCGCGAGCGTCGGTCGTCGACGGGGTGTCCTCGCCCCGGAGGTTCACGGGAAGCCCGACCAGGACCTCGACCGCGGCATGCTCCTGCGCGAGGAGCGCCACGCGCGGGACGGAGTTCTCGTCGCGGGCGACCGTCTCGACGGGTGTCGCGAGGAGTCCGTCCGGATCCGAACGCGCCACGCCGACGCGGGCGCTGCCCACGTCGATGCCGAGCCGCACGCCCCGTCGGAACCCGCTCACGCGCGAGCCGACTCCAGCACCGCCACGACGGCCTCGACCGCCGCCGGAAGAGCGGTGGCGTCGGTGCCGCCGCCCTGCGCGACGTCGTCGCGCCCGCCGCCCCCCCCGCCGAGCGCGAACGCGGCGGCCTTGGCGAGGACGCCGGCCTTCGCTCCCGCATCCCGTGCCGAGGGGTTCGTCGCCACGATCACGACGGGACGCTCGCCCACGACCGCACCGAGCGCCACCACGCCGGCCTCGGCGCCGAGACGGTCGCGCACCTGGAGCGCGAGCGACCGCAGGTCGTCGGCGGAGGCCGCGGCGCCGATCGAGGCCGCGACGAGGTTCACCGCGCCCACCCGTCGGGCCCGGGATACGAGCTCCGGGGCCTGGCCGGCCAGGGCCTGCGCCTCGAAAGAGGCGATCTTCTTCTCTGCGGCCTTGAGGCTCGCGGCGAGATCGGCGATGCGCGCCGGGAGCTGGTCGCGCGGCACCTTCAGCGACGTCGACAGCTGCGAGACGATCGCGCGCTCGGCGGCGAGGTCGCGGAAGGCGTCGAGCCCCACGAGCGCCTCGACGCGACGGCCGCCCGCGCCGACGGAGGACTCGCCGACGAGGTTGACGAGCCCGATCTCGGCGCTCGACGACACGTGCGTGCCGGCGCAGAGCTCCCGCGACCACGGTCCGCCGATGTCGACCATCCGGACGGTGTCGCCGTACTTCTCGCCGAACAGCGCCATGGCCCCAAGATCCTTGGCCTCGTCGAGCGACAGGACGCGCGTCGTGACCTCGAGGTTGTCGCGCACCGCGTTGTTCGTGATCTCCTCGATCTCGGTGCGTGTCTCGGGCGACAGCGCCTGACCCCAGGTGAAGTCGAAGCGCAGATAGCCGGCGCGGTTGAGCGACCCCGCCTGCGTCGCGCTCTTGCCGAGGGTGTCACGAAGAGCGGCGTGCACGAGGTGCGTGGCCGAGTGTGCCTGCCGGGCCGCGCGGCGGTTGACCGCATCCACGACGGAGGTCGCGGGGTCGCCGACGCCCACCTCACCGACCCTGACCTCGACCGTGTGGCTGACCAGCCCCGGCACCGGCTTCTGCACGTCGAGCACGTCGAGCTCGAAGCCCGCCCCGACGATCGCGCCCTTGTCGGCCACCTGCCCGCCCGACTCCGCGTAGAGGGCGGTCTCGGCCAGGATGATCTCCGCGATCTGCCCCGCGCGCGCGCGGTCGGCCGGAGCGCCGTCGACGAGGATGCCCAGCACGGTGGATTCCGTCTCGAGATCCGAATAGCCGGTGAAGACCGTCTCGCCCTTCGCGCGGAAGTCGCGGTAGACGCTGTGGTCGGCGATCGCGCGGCGACGGCTCTTCGCATCGGCCTTGGCGCGGGAGCGCTGCTCCTGCATGAGCGTGTCGAACGCCGCACGGTCGACGCTGAGCCCCGCCTCCTCGGCGACCTCGAGGGTGAGGTCGATCGGGAAGCCGTAGGTGTCGTGCAGGAGGAAGGCCTCCGTGCCCGGAAGCGACGTGCCTCCGGACTGCTTCGTCTGCGCGATCGAGAGGTCGAGGATGGTCGACCCCGACGCGAGGGTGCGCAGGAACGTCTCCTCCTCGGCGAACGCGTACTGCGAGATGCGCGACCAGTCGTCGGCCACGACCGGGTACGCGGCCGCCATGGCGTCGCGCGAGGCGGAGAACAGCTCGGGGAACGTCGGTCCGTCCACGCCGAGCAGGCGCATCGCCCGGATCGAGCGGCGCATGAGACGACGCAGGATATAGCCGCGGCCCTCGTTCGAGGGGGTCACCCCGTCCGAGAGGAGCATGAGCGAGGAGCGCACGTGGTCGGCGATGACGCGGTAGCGCACGTCGTCCTCGTGGTCGACGTCGTACGGACGGCCCGAGAGCTCCACGGCGCGGTCGAGGACCGGACGGACCTGATCGATCTCGTACATGTTGTCGACGCCCTGCTTGATGAAGGCGACGCGCTCGAGCCCCATGCCGGTGTCGATGTTCTTGTGGGGGAGCTCCCCCACGATGTCGAACTCGGTCTTCGAGCGCACGTTGGCGATCGCGTCCTGCATGAAGACGAGGTTCCAGATCTCGGTGAACCGGCCGTCGTCGACCGCGGGGCCGCCGTCGCGGCCGTACTTCGGGCCGCGATCGAAGTAGATCTCGGAGCAGGGGCCCGCGGGGCCGGGCTGGCCGGTGGACCAGTAGTTGTCCTCCTTGCCGAGACGCTGGATCCGTTCCGCAGGGAGGCCGGCGATCCGCTGCCAGAGCGCGGCGGCCTCGTCGTCGGTCTCATACACGGTGACCCAGAGGTCCTTCTCGTCGAAGCCGAGCCCGCCGGCGGACTCGGGCGAGGTGAGGAGCTCCCACGCGTAGGTGATCGCCCCCTCCTTGAAGTAGTCGCCGAAGGACCAGTTGCCGAGCATCTGGAAGAACGTGCCGTGGCGCGCGGTGTGCCCGACCTCCTCGATGTCGTTCGTGCGGATGCACTTCTGCACGTCGGCGGCACGCGGGAAGGGCGGAGGCACGGTCCCGTTCAGGTAGGGGACGAACGGCACCATCCCGGCGACCGTGAAAAGCAGCGTCGGGTCATCGCTGACGAGCGACGCCGAGGGGACGATGACATGGTCGTTCTTCTCGAAATAGGCGAGGTAGCGCTCGGCGATCTCAGCGGTCTTCATGGGGTGTGTTCCTCGGGATGAGCGCGCGGGCATGGACGGCCCCGGGGCGCACGGTGATACGGGGGGTCAGTCCTTGGTCGAGTCGGCGGGCTCCAGCGCGCCGTCGTCGGTGAACCGGGCCTGCTGGTCGCGATAGGCGTCGCCGATGAGGTCGGTGAACTCGCTGATGCGAGCGTCGATCTCGGCGAGCACCTCGTGGCCCCGCGGGTCCTTGTTCACCAGGTGGGCGAGCACGAACCCGGCCGCCGTACCGAGCACGAACAACAGGACATTCTTCACCGGGGCCTCTTCCTCGTCGCGGCCGCGAGCCTCGCGGTCCTCGTCCATCGTAGGCGAGAACGCCTCGTTCCATGGTGTGGACGACGAAGGGCGCCGGGAGCCCCCGACGCCCTTCGTCACTGCGGGATCAACGAGCCGCGTAGTACTCCACGACGAGCTGCACGTCGCAGGTCACGGGGACCTCGGCGCGCTTCGGGCGGCGCACGAGGCGCGCCTGCAGCTTGTCGAGCTCGACCTCGAGGTAGCCCGGAACCGGGGGCAGGACGTCGGCGTGACCGCCGGCGGCCGCGACCTGGAAGGGCTCGGTGCCCTCGCTGCGGGCCTTGATGTGGATCAGCTGTCCGGGCTTCACGCGGAACGACGGACGGTCCACGATCTGGCCGTCGACCAGGATGTGGCGGTGCACGACGAACTGACGGGCCTGGGCGGTGGTACGAGCGAAGCCGGCGCGCACCACGAGGGCGTCCAGGCGCATCTCGAGCAGCTCGACCAGGTTCTCACCGGTCAGGCCGTCGGTGCGGCGGGCCTCGTTGAACGCGATGCGCAGCTGCTTCTCGCGGATGCCGTACTGCTCGCGCAGACGCTGCTTCTCGCGCAGGCGCACGGCGTAGTCGCTGTCGGCCTTGCGCTTGGTGCGGCCGTGCTCACCTGGAGCGTAGGGACGCTTCTCGAGGTAGCGGGCGGCCTTGGGCGTCAGCGGGATGCCGAGCGCACGGGAGAGGCGGACCTTGCGGCGGTCCTGGGACTTCGTGGTCACGAAGCGTTCCTTTCGATGACGTGGCCGCGTCTGTCGCGGCTCACGGACGTATCCCCCGCTCCTCGCCCTTCCGGACCGCACGCCGGAGCACGCCGGAAGGTCTTGATCAGAGGAGGGGGATGCCCGAGAACCCGGTCTCGAGCCGATTCATCCTATCAGACGGGGATGCGCGCACCCCGATGCACGCGGGCCCGTCTCCCCGGGCGGCGCTGGCGACGGCGCGGACTCCGGTGCCGTCGCGGTCCAGGTGCGGTCATGCCTCGCCGGAGAGGATGCGGCGGATCTTCTCGAGCCGGCTCGACACGTCGCGCTCGTGTCCGTGCGTCGTGGGCTCGTAGTAGCGGCGCCCGACGAGCGGATCGGGAAGGTATTGCTGGGCGACCACGCCGATGTCGCTGTCGTGGGGATAGCGATAGCCCTTGCCGTGCCCGAGCCGTTTCGCACCCGCGTAGTGCGCGTCACGGAGGTGGTTCGGAACCCGGCCGAACCCGCCCTTGCGGACGTCGGCTATCGCGCGGTCGATCGCGAGGTAGGCGGCGTTCGACTTCGCCGTCGAGGCGAGGTACGCGGTCGCCTCGGCGAGCAGGATGCGGCCTTCCGGCATGCCGATGAACTGCACGGCGTCAGCGGCCGCGACCGCGATCTGCAGCGCCTGCGGGTCGGCGAGGCCGATGTCCTCGGAGGCGGAGATGACCAGACGCCGCGCGATGAACCTCGGGTCCTCGCCCGCTTCGATCATGCGCGCGAGATAGTGGATCGCCGCATCCACATCGCTGCCGCGGATCGATTTGATGAAGGCGCTGATCACGTCGTAGTGCTCGTCGCCCTGACGGTCGTATCGTAGCAGCGCCCGGTCGACCGCCTGCCCCACCGCCTCGGCCGTGATCTCCGGCGTCTCGTCGGAATCGGGAGTCTCGACCATCGCCGCGGCCGCCTCGAGCGCCGTCAGCGCGCGTCGCGCGTCGCCCGAGGCCATCTGCACGAGCGCCGCCCGCGCATCGGCGGCGAGGGTCACGGTACCGGCGAGGCCCCGCGGGTCGTCGACCGCACGGTCGACGAGAGCCCCGAGGTCGTCGTCGACGAGGGGCTCGAGCGTCAGGAGCAGCGAACGGGACAGCAGGGGCGAGATCACCGAGAACGACGGGTTCTCGGTCGTCGCGGCGATCAGGACGACCCAGCCGTTCTCGACGCCGGGCAGGAGCGCGTCCTGCTGCGCCTTGGTGAACCGGTGGATCTCATCGAGGAACAGAATGGTCGACTGGCCGTACAGATCGCGCTGCGTGAGTGCCTCCTGCATCACCTCGCGGACGTCCTTCACGCCCGCGGTGATCGCCGACAGCTCGACGAAGCGCCGCCCGGACGACCGGGCGATCGCCTGAGCGAGAGTGGTCTTCCCCGTGCCCGGCGGCCCCCAGAGGATGACCGACACCGCACCGGTCGTCTGCCGTTCGGAGTCGGCGAGAGCGACCAGCGGCGAGCCGGGACGCAGCAGGTGCCGCTGTCCGGCGACCTCGTCGAGCGATGTGGGGCGCATGCGTACGGCGAGCGGGGTCTGGCCCTGGAAGAGCGCGCCGGACGTGGTCATCCCCACAGGCTAACCGTGCGCGCCGACACCGACGACGTCGCCTTTGTCCGCGACCACGAGGTGTGCGTAGGATCGGGCAGGCTCGAGCGACATCCGAAGGAGGACAGGTGGCGGCGAACGCGAGGGGACGCGACCAGCGCGCGGAGCGCGAACGCGCTCGGACGTATCAGGCACGACGACAGTTCCACGACGGCGTCATCCGTCGTCGGCGTCGAGACAACCTCATCGCCGGCGTGGCCGGTGGCGTCCTGATCCTCGCGGTGGTCGGCGCACAGATCGCGTACTACACGCTCGGCCCCGGTGCGCCCGAGCCGACGCCCTCCTCCACGTCGACCCCGACGCCTCTTCCCACGGAGACCACCGCCCCCTGACGTTCCGGTCCACCGGTCGCCCCTGCGGGTCTCGGCGACCGGAAGCGACGGGCGAGCCGTGCTTCTCCCTCACGGAGCGCCCGGCCGAGGCGCGGAGAAACCCGGGGCATGACGCCGAGCGGCGCTCCGATCCACGCATACTAGGCTGATGCCGATTGCCCGACCGCCGACGCGAGCCGCTTGAGGTGCCCTGTGACTGCCGCGACAGAACACACTCCCGATCAACCCGACACCGGGGTCCCCGCCGAGCCGTGGGGTCGCGTGGACGACGACGGCACCGTCTCGGTGCGCGAGGGCGCCGAATGGCGCGTGGTGGGTCAGTACCCGGACGGATCCGCCGAAGAGGCGCTCGCCTACTTCACGCGGAAGTACGCGGACCTCGCCGGCGAGGTGACGCTTCTGGAGGTCCGTCACCGACGCGGCGGCGCATCCGCCACGGATCTGCGTCACACTGCGACAACCCTTCGGGGCAGGCTCGAGGGAGCGGCCGCCGTCGGCGACCTCGCCGCCCTCGCCACGCGCCTGACGAACCTGTTCTCCGCTCTGGAGGAGGCCTCCGCCACTGAGGCGCAGGCTGCCCGTGAGGCCGTGGACGCCGCCGTCGTCGAGCGCACCGCGCTCGTCGAACGCGCCGAGGCCATCGCCGCGCGCGATCCGCGGTCGGTGCAGTGGAAGCAGGTGTCGGCCGAGATCGGCGAGTTGTTCGATCAGTGGCAGGCCCATCAGCAGAACGGGCCGCGACTGCCCAAGTCCGTCTCCCAGCAGCTCTGGACCCGCTTCCGCGACGCCCGCAGCACGGTCGAACGGCACCGTCGCGCCTTCTATGCGGAGCTCGATGAGACCCACAAGCACGCCAAGGAGCTGAAGACGCGCCTCGTGGAGCGGGCCGAGGCGCTCGCGCCGCGGGGCGAGGACGGCATCCCCGCCTACCGCGGGCTGCTCGACGAGTGGAAGGCTGCCGGCCGCGCCGGAAAGAAGGTCGACGACGCGCTGTGGGCGCGGTTCAAGGCCGCCGGCGACGCCCTGTACGGGGCGCGCATCGAGCGGGAGTCCGTCGAGGCCGAGGAGTCCAAGGAGCGCATCGAGGCCAAGCGCGCGCTGCTGGAGCGGGCGCGTCCCATCGTCGACGTCGTCGACCTCGCCTCGGCGCGTCGCCAGCTGACCGCGATCCAGCGCGAGTGGGACGAGATCGGACGCATCTTCCCGCGCGACAAGGAGCGCGGGCTCGATGACGACCTGCGCAAGATCGAGCAGTCCGTGCGCGCGCGCGAGGACACCGACTGGAAGCGCAACGATCCGGAGACCACGGCGCGGGCGAACGACATGACGCGGCAGCTCACCGACGCCATCGACAAGCTCGAGGCCGAGCTCGCCGACGCCGAGAAGCGCAAGGACGCCCGCGCGATCGCGACCGCTCGGGACGCGCTGGAGACGCGGAAGGCCTGGCTCCGCGCGATCGGCGGCTGATCCTCCTCTCCCCCGCGCCGAACGGGCTCTGACTCTCCACAGCCGGGACCGGGATGGCTCCGGGACCGTGTGCCGCGGACCACACTGGGGGCATGTCCTCGGTTTTCCTCTACTTCCCCGGCGGTCCGCTGAGCACGGCGGAGCTGAGCGCGGCATGTCTGGACGGGCATCTGGTCGGTCTCGGCGAGGGCTATGTGCCGGCCGACACCGTCGAGACCGCGTCGTTGCGTGCGGCGTCGCTCCGCTCGCTCGCCGGCGTTCACCTCGCGGCTATCCTGGACAGCGCCGCCTGGGTCCACGGTGCTCTCGACGAGCCTCCCGTCCGACACCGTCTGCAGCGGGCGAGCGACCGTCGGCTGCACGAGCCCATCGGCCGCCGGTTCGTGTACCGGGACCCCCGGATCCCGGATGCCGATCTCCGGCGCGTCGGCGGGGTCGCGGTCACGACCGTCCCCCGGACCGTCGCCGACCTCGCCCGCAGCGGCACACCGGAGCATCGCGGAGTCCTGGAGCGTTTCGACCGGGACGCCCTCGCATCGGGGGTGCGCTGGTTGGACGCGTCGAGACGGGTCCCGCACAAGCACGCGGCCCTGCGGACCCTCGCCGAGATCCTCAGGACGAGGTGACCCGGTAGACGTCGTAGACCGCGTCGATCCGGCGGACAGCGTTCAGCACGCGGTCCAGATGCACCGTGTCGCCCATCTCGAAGACGAACTTGCTGATGGCGAGCCGGTCGTTGGAGGTCGATACCGTGGCCGAGAGGATGTTGACGTGGTGCTCGCTCAGAACCCGGGTGACGTCGCTCAGAAGCCCCGAGCGGTCGAGGGCCTCGACCTGGATCTGCACGAGGAACACGCTCTTCGTCGTCGGCGCCCACTCCACGTCGATCAGGCGGTCGGGCTCGGTCATGAGCGACTTCACGTTCGTGCAGTCGGTGCGGTGCACCGAGACGCCGCTCCCCCGCGTGACGAAACCGACGATCTCGTCGCCGGGGACAGGGGTGCAGCACTTCGCGAGCTTGACGAGGATGTCCGGAGCGCCGCGCACGAGCACACCGGAATCGCCTTCGCGCGGTGCGCGCCCACGCCCGATGTGCGGGATGTCGATGGGCCCCGTCGAGGTGTCGTGCTCGGCGACGAGCGCCGTGACCTTCTCGATGACCGACTGCGTCGAGACGTGCCCCTCGCCCACCGCCGCATACAGCGCGGACACGTCCTCGTAGCGCAGCTGCTGCGCGACCCGCGTGAACGAGTCCTGGCTCATCAGCCGCTGCAGCGGCAGGTTCTGGCGGCGCATGGCACGGGCGATGGACTCGCGCCCCTGCTCGATCGCCTCTTCGCGGCGCTCCTTCGTGAACCATCCGCGGATCTTGTTGCGCGCCCGGGTGCTCTTGACGAAGCCGAGCCAGTCCTGGCTGGGTCCGGCATCCGGGTTCTTCGACGTGAAGACCTCGACGACGTCCCCGGAGTGCAGCTCGGACTCCAGGGGGATGAGCCGCCCGTTCACCTTCGCGCCCATCGTGCGATGACCGATCTCGGTGTGCACGGCGTAGGCGAAGTCGACCGGCGTCGCACCGGCCGGAAGTCCGATCACGCGGCCCTTCGGCGTGAAGACGTAGACCTCTTTGGCGCCGATCTCGAAACGGAGCGAGTCGAGGAACTCCCCCGGGTCGGCCGTCTCCGCCTGCCAGTCGGAGATGTGCGCCAACCAGGCCATGTCGGCGTCGACCGACTTCGGATCGACCTTGCCGCCGGCCATCCGCTCCTTGTACTTCCAGTGCGCGGCCACACCGAACTCCGCCTGCTGGTGCATCTCGTTCGTGCGGATCTGGATCTCGACCGTGCGCCCGCCCGGACCGATGACCGTGGTGTGCAGGGACTGGTAGAGGTTGAACTTCGGGGTCGCGATGTAGTCCTTGAACCGCCCCGGCAGAGGCGTCCAGCGCGCGTGGATCGCGCCGAGCACGGCGTAGCAGTCGCGAACCGTGCCGACGATGACACGGATGCCGATCAGGTCGTAGATGTCGTCGAACTCGCGCCCCCGCACCACCATCTTCTGATACACCGAATACAGCTGCTTGGGGCGCCCCGCGATGCGGCCGCGGATGCGCAGTTCGCGCAGATCCTCCTCGACGGACTGGATCACGTTGTGCACGTACTGCTCGCGCTGAGGCGTGCGCTGCGTGACGAGGCTGTCGATCTCGACGTAGAGCTTCGGATGCAGAACCGCGAACGAGAGGTCCTCCAGTTCCGATTTGATGGCCTGGATGCCTAGGCGGTGCGCGAGGGGTGCGTAGATCTCGAGCGTCTCGGTGGCCTTCTTCGCCGCCTTCTCCGGAGGCACGAACCCCCAGGTGCGGGCGTTGTGCAGCCGGTCGGCGAGCTTGATGACGAGAACGCGGATGTCGCGGGACATCGCCACGATCATCTTGCGGACGGTCTCGGCCTGCGCGCTCTCGCCGTACTTGACCTTGTCGAGCTTGGTCACCCCGTCGACGAGCATCGAGACCTCGTCGCCGAACTCGGCGCGCAGCGCCTCGAGCTCGTACCCGGTGTCCTCCACCGTGTCGTGCAGCAGGGCCGCGGCGATCGCCTTCGGTCCGAGGCCCAGATCGGCGAGGATCTGGGCGACCGCGAGAGGGTGCGTGATGTACGGCTCGCCGCTCTGACGCTTCTGTCCGGCGTGGGCGCGATCGGCGACGGCATAGGCGCGCTCGATGATCGCGAGGTCGCCCTTGGGATGGTGCGTGCGCACCGTGCGAACGAGCTTGTCGACGTCGTCGCGACGCGCGGCCCGCGAGAAGATGCGAGGGATCAGGCGGCGCAGCGACGAACTCTGCGCACCGGCCGGGACGGTCTCCGCCATGCTCGAATCACCACCCTCCGCCGGATCCACTCATCCTACGCTCGGTGGACCCGACCGGATTCCCGCTCAGGCGGGCACCCCGGCGCGCGCCCGCGCTTCGAGGACGCGCGCATCGCTCGCGACGATCCTCGGCTCGCCCTGGCGGAACAGCGCGTACAGAGGAGCTGCGACGAAGACGGTCGAGTACGCGGCCACGATCGTGCCGACGAAGATCGACAGCGAGATGTCGGTCAGGGTCTGCGCGCCCAGCCAGAACGCGCCGATGAAGAGGATCGCACCGGTCGGCAGGATCGCCACCACGGTCGTGTTGATCGACCGGATCAGCGTCTGGTTGACCGCCAGGTTCACCGACTCGCCGAACGTCCGGGCCGATATCTCGCCGTCCTCCGCCGTGTTCTCACGGATCTTGTCGAAGACGACGGTCGTGTCGTACAGCGAGTACGACAGGATCGTCAGGAAGCCGATCACGGCCGCCGGAGAGATGGGGAACCCGCAGAGCGCATACACGCCCACGGTGACGATCAGCACATCGACGACGCCGACGACGGCCGCCGCGGACATCTTCCACGTTCGGAAGTACAGCGCGAGGATGAGGAAGGTCAGTGCCAGGAAGATGGCCAGGCCCCACAACGACTGCCGCGTCACGTCGGCACCCCAGCTGGGCCCGATGAACGACGACGTCACCTCCGCGGCGTCCACCTCGTAGACGTCCGCGAGGGCGGCCGAGACCGCCAAGGTCTCCTCGTTCGTCATCTGGTCGGTCTGCACGCGCACCGCGTCGGCGCCGATCGTGGTCACCTTCGTGGTCGCCGCGGGCACGACCGTCTGCACGGCCTCGGTCGCGAGGCTCTGGTCCGGTGACGACAGTCCCGTCACCGTGAACTGCGAGCCGCCGGTGAACTCGATCGAGAACTCGATCGGACGGAACAACGGCACAAGCGCCGATCCGATCACCAGGGCCGCCGCCAGGATGAACCACAGTCGCCGGCGCGCGATGAACGGGAGCGAGGTCTTCCCGGTGTAGAGGTCGTTGCCGAGCTGGCCCATGGAGCGCATCAGTCGCGTCCTGCCTTCGCGTCGACCGAGGCGCTGCCGCGCTCGGAGGTGGATGCGGATGCCCCGTCGGCCTCGGCGGCGCGCTTGCGCTCCGCGATCGTCTGCCGGCGTTCCGCCTCACCGCGCGAGCGTGTGGCGCGGCCGGCGGCCACGACCGGGGCCCGGAACTGCGCGCGGCCACGGTACACCGCGCCGAGGGCCTTCGGGTCCATCCCGGACAGGGGGTGACCGGAGCCGAAGAACCTGGTGCGGGCGAGGATCTGCATCACGGGGTGGGTGAACAGGATGAAGATGACGATGTCGATCACCGTCGTGAGGCCCAGCGTGAACGCGAACCCCTTCACCGTGGCATCGGCCAGGATGTAGAGCACGACGGCTGCCAGGATGTTGATCGACTTCGAGATGTAGATCGTGCGTTTCGCCCGGCTCCAACCGTCCTCGACCGCCGAGGTGATGGACTTGCCGTCGCGCAGCTCGTCCCGGATGCGTTCGAAGTAGACGATGAACGAGTCCGCGGTGAAGCCGATCGAGACGATCACCCCCGCGACACCGGCGAGTGACAGACGGAAGCCCATACGCCACGCCAGGATGCAGAGCGTGATGTAGGTGAGCACACCCATCACCACGAGCGACGCGATGATCACGGTGCCGAGCGCTCGGTAGACCACCAGCGAGTAGACCGCCACGAGCGCGAGGCCGATCAGGCCCGCCACGAGGCCGATCATGAGCTGCTGGGAGCCGAGCGTCGCCGAGATGGTGTCGGAGCTCTGCACCGAGAAGCTGAGCGGCAGGGCGCCGTACTTCAGCTGGTCGGCGAGGGTCTGCGCGGTCTCCTGCGTGAACGAGCCGGTGATCTGCGGCTTGCCGTCCGTGATGATCGCGTTCATCGACGGCGCGGACAGCACCGCCCCGTCGAGCACGAACGCGAACTGGTTAAGCGGGGCGGTCAGCGGATAGATCCGCGAGCTGATGGCGGCGAACGCCTCGGTGCCCTCGCCGTTGAAGACGATGTTCACGGCCCAGGCGCCCGAGGTCTGCACGACGCCGGCGCTCGCGTCGGAGATCGAGTCGCCGTCGAGCTCGACCGGACCCAGGATGTACTTCGCCGTCCCGCTCGCGTCGCACGTGATCAGCGGCTGGTCGGTCGGCGCGTTCGCCGGATCGTTGGCCGGATCGGCGCAGTTGTAGGCTTGGAAGGCGGCCTGCAGCTGCGGCGTGATCCAGGCCGTGTCACTGCCGCTGGTGGGGCTCGCCGTCGGGGACGCGGCCAGGCTCGGGTCGGGAGTCGGGTAAGGGGTCGCCGCGCCGTCCTCGCCGAGGTAGGTGCCGCTCACCTCGCCCGAGACGAACAGCACGGATCGAAGCTGCAGCTGGGCGGACGCCTGGATGCGCTGACGGGTCTCCTCGTCGGCCTCACCGGGAATCTGGACGACGATGTTCCGTCCGCCCTCGGTCGTGACATCGGCCTCGCCGACGCCGGAGGCGTCGATGCGGTCGCGCATGATGGCCGCCGCCTGGTCCATCTGCTCGCCGCTCGGCGCGCTGCCGTCGGCGGTCTCCGCCTGGAGGATGATCTGCGTGCCGCCCTGGAGGTCGAGTGCAAGCTCCGGAGCCCAGGAGCTGCGCTCGAAGACGTAGACGCCCAGCGCGTTCACGCCGAAGAGGACGGCGGCGATGGCCAGGAGCCCGATGAGGGATCGCCAGGCATGCCGGACAGGGGTGGGTGTCGCCACGGACGGTCAGCTTTCTCGAGGAGAAGGGGCGGCGGATCAGGCCTCGGGCTTGTGCTTCGTCTCCGCGTCGGTCTCGTCCGTGTGAGCCGAGTACTTGTGGTCGTCGCTGATCGAGGTGATGTCGCCATCGGCGACGCCGGCGATGTACTCCGCCTCGCTGGCCTCCGCCTCGATGAACTCGTCCTCCGTGACGACGCCCTCCGCCGGGTCGACCACGCGCAGGATCGCCTGGCTGTGCACCTTGATCTCCACGCCGGGCGCGATCGAGACGATGGCCGGCTGGTCGAGGTTCTCACCGTCGTAGGCGACGATCGTTCCGTAGAGCCCGCCCTGAAGCAGCACCTCGGCGCCGGGGACCGTCTGACGCGCCTTCTCCTCCTGCTCGGCCTTGGCCTTCTGCGTCCGACGGCGCGAGCTCCAGAACATGAAGACGAGGAGGACCACCAGGAGGATGATCAGGCCGTAGTTGGCGAAGAAGTCCGCGAAATCCATGGGCGATGAGAGCCTTTCAGGCGCAGCGGGCGCGAGATGCGGCGCTGATGGGGTGACGTACGGCGAAAGCCTCTAGCGATTATAGGTCATCGAGGCGCAACGCTCCGGACGGATGCGGCACATCGAGGTGGGCGTAGGCCTCCGGAGTCGCCACCCGCCCCCGCGGAGTGCGGCCCATGAATCCGATCCGCACGAGATACGGCTCGACGACCGACTCGATCATGTCCGGTTCCTCGCCGACCGCCACGGCGAGGGTGCCGAGACCGACGGGACCGCCGCGGAATCTCCGGATCAACGCGTCGAGCACGACGCGGTCCAGGCGGTCGAGGCCGATGCTGTCCACGTCATAGAGATCGAGCGCCGCGTCCACGGTGCGCAGGTCCGCCGCGGTGTGGTCCGCGTGCACGATCAGATAGTCGCGCACGCGGCGCAGCAGACGGTTCGCGATGCGGGGCGTCCCCCGCGAGCGCCGGGCGATCTCGGCACGCGCGGTGCCCGGGATGCCGACCCCGAGCATGTCGGCCGATCGCTCGAGCACGCGCTCGAGCTCCTCGGGCTCGTAGTACTCCAGGTGCGCCGTGAAGCCGAAGCGGTCACGGAGCGGATTCGGCAGGAGCCCCGACCGGGTCGTCGCACCGACCAGCGTGAAGGGAGCGAGATCGAGCGGGATGCTGGTCGCGCCCGCGCCCTTGCCGACCATGATGTCGATGCGGAAGTCCTCCATGGCGAGATAGAGCATCTCCTCGGCGGACCGCGTCATCCGGTGGATCTCGTCGATGAACAGCACCTCCCCCGGCGTGAGCGAGGACAGCAGCGCGGCGAGGTCGCCCGCATGCTGGATGGCGGGACCGCTGGAGAGCCGGAGGGCGCGCCCGCTCTCGTGCGCGACGATCATCGCGAGCGTCGTCTTGCCGAGCCCCGGGGGTCCGGACAGCAGGATGTGATCGGGCGGACGTTGTTGGATGCGCGCCGCCGCGAGCAGGAGCTGAAGCTGCGCACGCACCCTCTGCTGGCCGACGAACTCGGCCAGCGAGGTCGGCCGCAGCGCGCCCTCGATCGCCAGCTCTCCGTCCTCCGCCGGCGTTCCGGCGTCGCGCAGCTCATCCACGCGCGAGCTCCCCGCGCGCGGGCCCGAGCTCGGCCAGCGCGCGCCGGAGCAGCACGGCGACGGTGCGCTCGTCCGGTCCGGCGCCGGCGATGACCTCCTCGGCCGTCTCGGCGGCCACGCGCTCCGACCAGCCGAGGCCGACGAGCGCCTGCGCGACCTGCGCCGCGAGATCGGGGGCGACCCCGGCGCCCGGAGCGGCGGACGTCGTGGGAGGCGCGAGCTTTCCAGCGAGCTGCACGACGATGAGCTTCGCCGTCTTCGGGCCGATGCCCGACACCTTGCGGAAGGGAGCATCCGCCTCGTCGGCGACCGCCTGTGCGATCTGGTCGATCGACATCTCGGCCAGGACGCCGAGCGCGGACTTCGGCCCGACGCCGGACACGGCGATGAGGCTGCCGAACACCGCGAGCTCCTCGCGTGTGCGGAACCCCACGAGCGAGAGGGCGTCCTCGCGCACGATGAGGTGCGTGTGCAGCACGAAGTCGTCGCCGAGATGGGCGCTGCGCGCCACATCCGGCGTCACCGACAGGGAATAGCCGACCCCGGCGACCTCGAGCACGAGCGCGTCGGGACCGGTGTGGATGACGGTCCCCCGAAGCGATGCGATCATTCCTCCACCTTAGCTGCGCTCGGAGATATGTTCGATCGACACGCTCAGCGCCGCGACGATCTCTCCGCGCTCCGCCAGGCCCGTTGCGCCGGCGTCAGCGCGGCCGCGCCGTCGCCGCCCGCGGCAGGTGCACCGCCCCGCCACGCGTGGCAGAGCGCGAGCGCCAGCGCGTCCGCCGCATCCGCCGGCTGGGGCAGCGCATCCAGGCGCAGGATGCGCGCGACCATCGTCTGCACCTGCAGCTTCTCGGCCGAGCCGTAGCCGGTGATCGCGGCCTTGACCTCGCTGGGGGTGTGCGTGGCCGCGGGCAGCCCGTGCTCGGCGGCGATCAGCAGGGCGATCCCGCTGGCCTGTGCCGTTCCCATCACCGTGCTGCGGTTCTGCTGCGCGAACACACGCTCGACGGCGACGACCATGGGCCGGTGCAGCCGCACGGCCTCGCGCAGGCCCGTCGCGATCGTGTGCAGCCGCTCGGCGATCGGCGCGTCCGGGGACGAACGCACGACACCGACGTGCACGAGACGCGCACTGCGGTCCGGCGCGACGTCGACCACACCGATCCCGCACCTGGTCAGGCCGGGGTCCACGCCCATCACGCGCAGCGAGCCGCTCATCTTCCCCACGCTAAGCGCGCCGTGCCGCCGGGCGGGCGCGGCGCGCGGAGCGGATCACTCGTCGGCTTCGAGCTCCGCCTGCACCTCGGGGGTGAGATCGAAGTTCGAGAAGACGTTCTGCACGTCGTCGCTGTCCTCCAGCGCGTCGATCAGCCGGAAGACCTTCCGCGCGGTGTCCGCATCCACCTCGACCTTGAGACTCGGCACGAACTCCACGTCGGCGGACTCGTAGTCGAGCCCCGCCTCCTGCAGTGCGGAGCGCACCGGCACGAGGTCGGAGGCCTCCGTCACGACCTCGAAGCCCTGGGCGTGCGGCTCGACCTCCTCGGCACCGGCCTCGAGGGCGGCGAGCATGACCTCGTCCTCGTCGGCCCCCTCGCCGGAGACGACGATGACGCCCTTGCGCGAGAAGTTGTACGCGACCGAGCCGGGATCCGCGAGCGTGCCCCCGTTGCGCGAGAGCGCCGTGCGCACCTCGGCGGCCGCACGGTTCTTGTTGTCGGTGAGGCACTCGATCAGCAGCGCCACGCCGTTCGGTCCGTAGCCTTCGTAGACGATCGTGAGGTACTCGATCGACTCGCCGCCGATGCCGGCGCCGCGCTTGATGGCGCGGTCGATGTTGTCGTTCGGGACCGACGTCTTCTTCGCCTTCTGCACGGCGTCGTACAGCGTCGGGTTGCCCGCGAGATCCGCACCGCCCATCTTCGCGGCGACCTCGATGTTCTTGATGAGCTTGGCGAACGACTTGGCACGGCGTGCGTCGATGACGGCCTTCTTGTGCTTGGTCGTCGCCCACTTGGAATGCCCGGACATGAATCTCCCGTGTTCAGCGGCTGGAAAGTCCGTGGACGATTCTAGTTCAGCCGCGCCCGCACGATATCGAGGAACCGCTCGTGGAAGCGCTTCTCCCCCGTCACCTCCGGATGGAAGGAGGTACCGAGCAGGTTGCCCTGCGCGACGGCGACGACCCGGCCGTCCGGCAGCGTCGCGAGCGTCTCGGCGTCGGGTCCGACGCGTTCGACCAGCGGGGCGCGGATGAACACAGCGTGCACCGGAGGGTCTCCGAGCGTCGGCACCTCCAGGTGCGTCTCGAACGATTCCGCCTGGCTGCCGAACGCGTTCCGGCGCACCACGACGTCCAGTCCGCCGAACGTCTGCTGTCCGGCGATCCCGTCGACGATCTCGTCCGCGAGCAGGATCAGCCCCGCGCACGTGCCGTAGACCGGCAGGCCCGTGGCGATCGCCGACCGCAGCGGTCGCTGCATCCCGAACGCGCGCGCGAGCTTGTCGATGACGCTCGACTCGCCGCCCGGCAGCACGAGTCCGTCGATCGCGGGGAGCTCCTCGGGCCGGCGCACCGGCACCGCGTCGGCGCCGAGCGCGCCGAGCACGTGCAGGTGCTCTCGCACGTCGCCCTGCAGCGCGAGGACTCCGACGCGGGGGCGGTCACCACCCACGTTCGGCGAGGCGGTGCGGTGCCGCCAGATCCGACACGCTGATGCCGACCATCGCCTCGCCGAGCCCGCGCGAGACGTCGGCGACCACCGCGGGGTCGTCGAAGAACGTCGTGGCCTTCACGATCGCGGCGGCACGCTGTGCGGGGTTGCCCGACTTGAAGATGCCGGAGCCCACGAACACGCCGTCGGCTCCGAGCTGCATCATGAGCGCCGCATCCGCGGGCGTCGCCACACCGCCGGCGGTGAACAGCACGACCGGGAGCTCTCCCGTCGACGCGATCTCGGCCACGAGCTCATACGGCGCCTGCAGCTCCTTCGCGGCGACGTACAGCTCGTCCTTCGTCTTCGACCGCAGCACGTTGATCTCGCTCGTGATCGTGCGGATGTGCTTGGTCGCCTCGGAGACGTCGCCCGTGCCCGCCTCGCCCTTGGACCGGATCATCGCCGCGCCCTCGGTGATCCGGCGGAGCGCCTCGCCGAGGTTCGTCGCGCCGCAGACGAACGGAACCGTGAAGCCCCACTTGTCGATGTGGTTCACGTAGTCCGCGGGCGAGAGCACCTCGGACTCGTCGATGTAGTCGACCCCGAGCTGCTGCAGCACCTGGGCTTCGACGAAGTGCCCGATGCGGGCCTTGGCCATCACCGGGACGGACACGGCGGCGATGATCTCGTCGATGAGATCCGGATCGCTCATCCGGGCGACACCGCCCTGCGATCGGATGTCGGCGGGCACGCGCTCGAGCGCCATCACCGCGACGGCTCCGGCGTCCTCCGCGATGCGCGCCTGCTCGGCGGTGACGACGTCCATGATGACGCCGCCCTTGAGCATCTCCGCCAGCCCGCGCTTCACGCGGGATGAGCCGATGGTCTCGTTCGTCACGGGTGGATCCTCTCCGGAGACTGCGACGGGTCCCGCAGCGCACCTATTGACCTAGGCCAAAACATAGCATGTACCAGCGCGTAGACTCCTCCCGGTGACCCCTCGTCCCGTTCCGGCCCGTATCGTCGGGGAATCCGCCGCAGAGATCGCGGACAGCGTGCGCGCACTCGTCGAGCGCGGCGTGCTCCGCGCCGGCGACGCCCTCCCCCCGGTGCGCGCGCTGGCCGAGGTCCTGAGCGTCAACCGCAACACCGTCGTCGCCGCCTATCGACAGCTGGCCGGCGCGGGCGTGGTCGTCACCCGCGGGCGGGGCGGAACGCTCGTCGCGGACCGCACGCCGGTCGCGCAGGAGGGCTACGCGGCCGGCACGGTGCTGCGCGACGTCGGTACCGGAAACCCCGATCCGGCGCTCATCCCCGAGGCGACCGCGGCCCTTCCCGGGGTCGTCGGCCGTCCCGTGCTCTACGGCGAGCCGGTCATCGACGCCGGTCTCGAGCAGTGGGCGACCGCGTGGATGGGCGCGGGGCTCGCGCCGGCCGGACGGATGCGGCTGACGATCACGAGCGGAGCGGTCGACGCGGTCGAGCGGCTCCTCGCGCAGGCGCTCACCCGTGACGACGCCGTCGCCCTCGAGGACCCGTGCTTCCTCGCCAGCATCCACACCGTCCGGCTCGGCGGATACCGCGCCGTACCCGTCCCGGTCGACGCCGAGGGCATGACGGTGGCGGGCCTCGGCGCCGCGCTCGATGCCGGGGTGCGCGCGGTCGTGTGCACGCCGCGGGCGCAGAACCCGACCGGCGCGAGCCTCTCTCCGCACCGGGCCGCCGCGCTGCGCGAGGTGCTCGCCGACCATCCCTACGTCCTCGTGATCGAGGACGATCACTTCTCGCTGCTCTCCTCGCAGCCCTACCATTCGATCATCGGCGTGGAGCACCAGCGCTGGGCGCTCGTCCGCTCGGTGTCGAAGTTCCTCGGACCCGACATGTGCCTGGCGGTCGCCGCATCTGACCCCGACACCGCCGAGCGGCTCTCGATGCGGCTGAGCCCGGGGACGACCTGGGTGAGCCATCTGCTGCAGCGGCTGACCCACGCCCTCGCGACCGATCCGGCGGCGATGCGCACGATCGAGCGGGCCCGGGCGCACTACGCCGAGCGCAACGCCGTGTTCGCCCGCCGGCTCACCGAGCACGGCGTGGAGACGAGCGTCGGCGACGGGCTCAACCTCTGGGTTCCGCTCCCCGTCCCCGCCCGCGCGGTGTCGGAGCAGCTCATGCGGCGCGGCTGGCTCGCCCGCACCGGCGACGAATTCGTCCTCGCGGACGACGCCGCCGGCCGGAGGCTGCGGCTGACGGTGCACGAGCTGTCGGATGCGGATGCCGACCGCCTGGCCGCCGACATCGCGGCAGCCGTCGACACGGTCATGACGCAGAGGATGGGATGATCGTCCGGTGAAGATCCTCTCGATCCAGTCCGCCGTCGCCTACGGACACGTGGGCAACTCGGCGGCCGTGTTCCCCCTGCAGCGCATCGGCGTCGAGGTGCTCCCCGTCTACACGGTCACCTACTCCAACCACACCGGCTACGGGGCCTGGCGGGGTCCGCTCATCTCGCCGGACGACGTGGCCGCGGTGATCACCGGCATCGAGGAACGGGGCGTCTTCGGGCAGATCGACGTCGTGCTGTCGGGATATCAGGGCAGCGAGGGCATCGCCGACGTCATCATCGATGCCGTGGCACGTGTGAAGGCCGCGAACCCCGGGGCCGTCTACGCCTGCGACCCGGTGATGGGCAATGCGAAGTCCGGCTGCTTCGTCGCCCCCGCCATCCCGGATCTCCTCCGCGAGCGGGTGGTGCCGGTCGCCGACCTCATCACCCCCAACCAGTTCGAGCTCGGGTACCTCACCGGCACGAGCCCCGACACGATCGAATCGACCCTCGCCTCGGCCGGCCTCGTGCGCGCGACGGGCCCGGCCACGGTGCTCGTGACCAGCGTCGAGCGTCCGGACCGGGAGGAGGGGACGATCGAGATGCTGGTCGTCGACGATCGCGGCGCCTGGGTCGTGCAGACGCCGCTCCTCCCGATGAAGGCGAACGGGTCCGGCGACGTCACGGCGGCACTGTTCACGGCCCACTACCGCGCCACCGGCGACGCGGCCGAGGCGCTGGCTCGCACCTCGTCGAGCGTCTACGACCTGCTCGAGCGCACGCACCGGTCGGGCGAGCGCGAGCTGCAGCTCGTCGAGTCCCAGGAGTCCTACGCGCACCCGCGGATGCAGTTCGCGGTGCGCCAGGTGCGCTGACCGCATCCGCTGCACAGGAGAGATCCTCGGACAGGACGATCCCGCGCAGATCCTCCTGTTTCGAGGACTTCTCCTGCTCGGCCGGTGCAGCACCGCCGCCGGCCGGGGAGCGCTCAGGCGGGCCAGGCGCCCGCGACGGCCTCGCGCACTTCGCCGAGCAGCTGCGGGAGGGCCTTCGTCTTCGCGATGATCGGGAAGAAGTTCGCATCGGTCGCCCAGCGCGGCACGATGTGCTGGTGGAGATGAGCCGCGACGCCGGCGCCGGCGACCGCCCCCTGGTTCATCCCGATATTGAAGCCGTCGCAGCGAGACACCGATCGCAGCACCCGCATCGCGGTCTGCGTGAGCGCGCCGATCTCGGCGACCTCGTGGACGGTCGCGTCGTCGTAGCTCGCGATATGCCGATAGGGGCATACCAGGAGGTGTCCCGAGTTGTACGGGAAGAGGTTCAGCAGCACATACGCGTGCGTGCCGCGGTGGACGATCAGCCCGTCCTCGTCGCGCTTGCCCGGAGCGGCGCAGAACGGGCAGTCGTCGGCCAGGGGCTCCGGTCCCGCCTGGATGTAGGCCATCCGGTGAGGGGTCCACAGCCGCTGGAACTCGTCCGGCACGCCGGCGAACTCGGATGCGGCGGTGAGCCCCGCATCCTCCGCCCCGGGTTCCTGGCTCACGCCAGATCCTCGGCGGTGTCGACCAGGGTCTTCTGCGCGATCGCGACCAGAATGCGCGAGACGGCCTCCTCCACCGGGATGCCGTTGGTCTGCGTGCCGTCGCGGAAGCGGAACGAGACGGTGCCGGCCGACCGGTCCTGCTCCCCCGCGATCAGCTGGAGCGGCACCTTCTGGGTCGTGTGCGTGCGGATCTTCTTCTGCATCCGGTCGTCGGAGTGGTCGACCTCAGCACGGACGCCGTGGCCGCGCAGCCGCTCGACGATCCCGTCGAGGTAGTCGCCGTACTCGGCGGCCACCGGGATCGCGACGACCTGCACCGGCGCCAGCCATACCGGGAACGCTCCCGCGTAGTGCTCGAGCAGGATGGCGAAGAACCGCTCGATCGAGCCGAAGAGCGCGCGGTGGATCATGATCGGGCGGTGCTTCCCACCATCCGGTCCGGTGTACTCGAGCTCGAACCGCTCCGGGAGGTTCGGGTCGACCTGCACGGTCGACAGCTGCCAGACGCGACCGATCGCGTCCTTCGTCTTGAGGTCGATCTTCGGGCCGTAGAAGGCCGCCTCACCGGGCACCTCGGTGAGCTTCAGTCCGCTGGCCAGGGCGACGCTGCGGAGCGCGTTCGTGGAGTACTCCCAGAACTCGTCCGAGCCGATCCACTTCGACTTCTCGTCGTCGCGCATCGACAGCTCGAGCTCGAAGTCGTCGAGCCCGAAGTCGCGCAGCATCGAGATGACGAACTCCAGCACCCGGGTCGCCTCGGTCTCGAGCTGCTCGGGCGTCACGAACAGGTGCGAGTCGTCCTGGGTGAACCCGCGAACCCGGGTGAGGCCGTGGAGCGCCCCGGAGAGCTCGTTGCGGTAGACCGTGCCGTTCTCGGCCAGACGCATCGGCAGGTCGCGATAGCTGCGCGCCCGCTCCTTGTAGATGAGGATGTGCATCGGGCAGTTCATCGGCTTCAGGTAGTAGTCCTGACCGGCCTTGGTGACGACACCGTCCGCATCCCGCTCCTCGTCCATGCGGATCGGCGGGAACATGCCCTCGCGGTAGGTCACGAGGTGGTTCGAGGTGAGAAACAGGTCCTCCTTGGAGATGTGCGGCGTGTAGACGTAGGTGTAGCCGCCTTCGACGTGCCGCCGGCGCGCGTGCTGCTCCATCTCCCCGCGGACGACGCCGCCCTTGGGATGCCACACGCTCAGACCCGAGCCGATCTCGTCGGGGAACGAGAACAGGTCGAGCTCCTTGCCGAGCTTGCGGTGGTCGCGCTTCGCGGCCTCCTCGAGCCGGTGCTGGTGCGCACGCAGGTCGTCTTTCGTCGGCCACGCGGTGCCGTAGATGCGCTGGAGCTGCGGGTTCTTCTCGCTCCCGCGCCAGTAGGCGCCCGCGATGCGCTGCAGGTCCCAACCGTTGCCGACCATGCGGGTGCTCGGCAGGTGCGGGCCGCGGCAGAGGTCGCGCCAGGCGACCTCGCCGTCGCGGGTGACGTTGTCGTAGATGGTCAGCTCGCCCGCGCCCACCTCGACCGAGGCGCCGTCCGCCGCCTCCTTCGTGCCGCCCTTCAGGTCGATCAGCTCCAGCTTGAACGGCTCGTCGGCGAGCTCGGCGCGTGCCTCGTCGTCGCTGACCACCCGACGCACGAAGCGCTGGCTCTCGCGGACGATGCGCTCCATCTCCTTCTTGATCGCCTTCAGATCCTCGGGCGTGAACGGCGCGTCGGTGCCGAAGTCGTAGTAGAAGCCATCGGTGATCGGGGGCCCGATGCCGAGGTTCGTCTGCGGCCGGATCCGCTGTACCGCCTGGGCCAGCACGTGCGCCGCGGAGTGGCGCAGGATGTCGAGACCGTCGGCCGAGCCGATCGTCACCGGCTCGACCGCGTCACCGGCGGTGACCGTCGTCGCGAGGTCCTTGAGCTCGCCGTTCACCCGGAGGGCGACGACCGAACGGTCGGGGAAGAGGGCGAAGCCGTCGGCGGGGAACTCGACGGCGGCCGGGGTCAGATCAGTCACGGATAACTCTCCTGGAGAATGCTCCCGTCCAGGCTACCGGTCGCCCGGCGCCGCGACGGCCCGGAGGCGGCGGTCGAGAGCCGTTCCCGGGGCCATGATGGACCCTGTGAAGCTGGCACTCATCGGCGGCGCGCTGCTCGTCGCGGGTGGCGTCGCGATCGCTGGCGGCCTCCTGCCCGTCGAGGGCGCGGCAGCGATAGCCGGGCGGGTGTGGCCGGTTCTGGTCTTCGTCGTCTCCGTCACGATCGTCGCGGAGCTCGCGGCCCGCGCGGGCGTGTTCGATGTCGTGGCGGCCCGGCTCGCGCTTCTGGCGCGCGGACGGACGGCGCTGCTCTGGGCGATGGTGGTCGCGCTCGCGGTCGTGTGCACCGCGTTCCTCTCGCTCGACACGACGGCGGTGCTGCTCACCCCGGTCGTGGTCGCGGTGGCCCGCGCCAACGGCCTGTCGCCTCTGCCCTTCGCCTTCACGACCGTGTGGCTCGCGAACACGGCGTCGCTCGCACTCCCCGTCTCGAATCTCACGAATCTGCTCGCGGTCCATCGCCTGCCCTCGTCCGACGCCCTGTCCTTCGTCGCGCTGCTGGCGGGTCCGGCCGGAGTGGCCGTCGTCGTGACGGTGCTGATCCTCTGGCTGCGATACCGGCGGCGCCTACGCGGCAGGTACCCGCCCGGTCCGCTCCCTCGTGTCGCCGATCCGCTTCTGTTCGGCATGTCCGCCGTCGTGGTCGGCGTCATGATGCCGTTGCTCGTATCGGGGCTGGAACCGTGGATCCCCGCCACCGCTGCGGCGCTCGTCCTGCTCTCGGTGTTCGCGTGGCGCTCGCCGACGGTCATCCGGTTCTCGCTCGTGCCGTGGCAGCTCGTGCTCTTCGCCTCCGGCCTGTTCCTCGCGGCGGGCGTCGCCGCATCCGCCGGCGTGCTCGATCTCGTCGGCAGGGGGCTCGGCGTCGGAACCGACCTGCTCTCCCTCTGGGGCGTCGCCGGCGCCGGCGCGGTCGGGGCGAACGTCGGCGGGAACCTCCCCGCCTATCTCGCCCTCGAGCCCGCCGCCGCCGACGCGCCGTCCCGGCTGGCCGCCCTGCTGGTGGGCGTCAACGCCGGACCTCTGATCACCCCCTGGGCCTCGCTCGCGACGCTGCTCTGGCATGAGCGGCTGCGGGCCGAGGGCGTCGAGGTGCCGTGGCGCCGCTTCGTCCTCTGGGGTGCGTTGGCCGCGCCGCTCATCGTGGGCCTCGCCGTCGTCCCGCTCGCGTTCTGACAGCGATCACCGATGGAGAAACCCCGCGCCTCCCCCTTCGCGGGGCCGCCGGGGCG
>NZ_CACSKB010000001.1 GCF_902706225.1 Microbacterium sp. 18062 | reverse complement strand
TCCCGCCGCAGAGCCGAAGGACTCTCCAACCGTGAGATCCGCCGATGCCTGAAACGCTACGTCTGCCGAGCGCTCTACCGCGAACTACGCACCCGCATGACTTGACACGAGGCATAGAAGCGTCCTTCGCGGGGTCCGGCGCTGCGACCGCCGTACTGGTCAGATGCAGCCCGCACGCGATCGCCATCGCGGGGATGAACGTCCACCACATCGCCGCTCCCGGCGAGACCGCCGCGAAACCCACGACCAGGAGAGCCGCGACGATGAGCGAGACGATCGCGATCGGGACGCGCCCCAGACGGCGAGCCGCGTCCTCCGGGGTGGTCATGCGGCTCCTTCATCTTGTTGCACTTTCATCGCCTGCCTCAGCGGATACGTCCGATCCGAGACGGCGATCGCTCGCCGCGGCCATACTCTTGCGAGCGTAGCCAACGGCAGGACGACGTGGACAGTGACGGCGCGCGCCGTCGCCCGTTCAGCCGTTCGCCAAGACGGCCAACTCCTCATCGGACAGGTCGAGCTCGAGCGCGCCGAGGTTGCTTCGCAGATGGGCGAGGGTGGTGGTCCCGGGGATCGGAAGGACATGAGATCCCTGGGCGAGCAGCCACGCCAGCGCGACCTGGGAGGGATCCGCACCTCGCTTGCTCGACACGGCCGTGACGCGCTCGTCCTGCCCCGCGTCACCCATCGCGAGGGGGAAGAAGGCGACGAAGGCCGTCTCGGCGTCCGCCGTGGCCTGCACGAGATCCGACGACGACCTCTCGCCGACGCTGAACGGGTTCTGCACGGCGTCGATCGCGGTGACCCGGCGGGCGCGCTCGAAGGTGTCGACGTCGACGAGCGAGATCCCGATCCCGCCGACCGTGCCCGCTGCGCGAGCCTCGGCCAGGACGCCGAGCTGGTCCTCGAGCGGGTAGGCGTCGTCGATGCGATGGAGGTAGACGAGGTCGAGCCGCTCACGACGCAGTCGTCGGTGACTGAGCTCGAGTTGCTGCCGCAGATATGCGGGATGCCCGAGCGCCACCCACTCCGATGCCGACGGCCGCACGTTGCCGATCTTCGTCGCGATCGCCACGTCGGGCATGTCGACGAGCGCTTCGCCGATGAGCTCCTCCCCCGCCCCGAGCGCATAGGCGTCGGCCGTGTCGACATGGTCCACTCCGAGATCCACGGCCTCGCGGACGAAGCGGATCAGGTCGGGGCGATCGGCCGGCGACCGCCACACGGGTGCCGTGCCGCCGCGACGCTGGTCAGGACGATCCGCCATGCGCATGGTGCCGAGGCCGATGCGTGAGACGGTGCGACCGGGAATGAGCTCGAATCCGATGTTCATGGAACGAGCCTGAGGCCATGACACTGTGTCAAGGTCAAGGGGGAATCGTCGCGTTCCCGTCCGCGTTGGCAGAGTCGTGCTCATCGGACAGCTGGCGGACCGGACCGACACCAGTCGGCGGGCGCTGCGCTACTACGAGCAACGGGGCCTGATCACGGCGGTACGCGACACCAACGGCTACCGCACCTACTCAACCGAGACGATTCCCGCCGTGCTGCGGGTGCGACGTCTCCTCGACGCGGGCGTGCCCGTCCGGCTCATCCGCGACGTTCTCGCGTGCGCCTGCGGCAGCGACGCCGACGTCGAGCCGTGCATGGAGCCCGAGCTCCGCTCCCAGCTGGTCCGCGCGGTCCGGCGCGCCGATGAGGCGATCGCGCATCGTGACGGGTTGCGTCGATTGCTGCAGACCATCGCCGACGCCGTGCCCGACCGACCGTCCCGGGCGCCTGACCCGCAACAGGCGGCCGTCACCGTCCTCGCTGGCAGGCCGGGCAGAAATGAGACGAACGGTTCATGAACGCGACGCGCACGATCGGACGCCCGCACCGCGGGCACGGCTCGCCGGTTCGTCCGTAGGCGTTCAGCGAGTGGGCGAAGTAGCCGGCCTGACCGTTCACGTTCACGTACTGCGCGTCGAAGCTCGTGCCGCCCTCGGCCAGCGCCTTCTCGAGGACCGTGCGCACCTCGCCGAGCAGCCGGCCCGCAGCCCGCGACGACAGTGCCAGCGCGGGGGTCTCGGGGTGGATGCGCGCAGCCCAGAGCGCCTCGTCGGCATAGATGTTGCCGATGCCGCTGGCCACCGTCTGATCGAGCAGGACCCGCTTGACCGCCGACGCCCTGCGCCCGAGTGCGGCGCGGAACCCGGTGTCCGAGAACGCCGGGTCCAGCGGGTCGCGGGCGATGTGCCGGACCTGAGAGGGAACGGCGGCCAGGCGGCTCCCCCGCCCGCCCGCCGCGCCATCCGGGGTCGCGACGAGGACGTCGATCGCGAGGGATCCGAAGGTCCGCTGGTCCGCGAACACCACGGCGAGGTCGCCGTGGTCGGGATGGTGGATGTCGAGCCGGATCCGCTCATGGCGCTCGCACGGCGCGCCGGGTTCGCGCAGCAGCAGCTGTCCGCTCATCCCCAGGTGCGCGACGAGGCACTCCGCATCCTCACCCGACTCCTCCAGCGGCAGCCACAGGAACTTGCCCCGTCGTGCCGCCGACTGGGTGCGGCGCCCCACGAGAGCACCTTCGAACTGCGTTCCGCCGCCGGTGTGACGCGTGAGCGCGCGTTCGTCGAGCACTTCGACGCCGGTCACGAGCGCGCCCGTCACCGCGGGGGCGAGGCCCGCACGGACGACCTCTACTTCGGGAAGCTCGGGCATCGTCGACGTTCAGCGACCGCTGAGCGCGTGCCAGGCCTGCAACGCGGCCGCCATCTCGGCGTGCTTCTTGCTCGATCCGGTGCCCGCCGTCGTGACCTCACCCACGGTGACGGTCGCGGTGAACACGCGCGCATGGTCGGGTCCGGTCGCGTCGACCCGATACAGCGGAGCCGCGAACGACAACGAGGCGGCGAGCTCCTGCAGGCTGGTCTTCGGATCGACCGCCGCGCCGTAACGGTCGGGGTCGGCCAGGAGCGGCTCGATCAGTCGCAGCACCAGCGCGGTTGCCGCATCCGGGCCCGCCGAGAGGTAGGTCGCTCCGATGAGCGCCTCGGTCGTGTCGGCGAGGATCGAGTCCTTGTCGTCGCCTCCGGTGAGCTGCTCGCCGCGCCCCAGCCGGATGAACCGGCCGAGCCCGAGACCGCGCGCCACTTCGGCGAGAGCCACCGTCGAGACCACGCTCGCTCGACGTTTGGCGAGGGAGCCCTCGTCGAGATCCGGATGCTCAGTGTACAGGCGCACGGTGACCGCCTGCCCGAGCACGGAGTCGCCGAGGAACTCGAGGCGCTCATTGTGCGGGATCTGGCCGTGCTCGTACGCGAAGGATCGATGCGTGAGTGCCAGAACGAGAAGCTCGGGGTCGATGTCGACCCCGAGCTTCTCGGAGAGTGCGGAGAGGTCCGCCACCGCGTCCGTCACGGGACGCGGATCAGACGTCTGCGACCTTGCGACCCTTGTACTCGAGGAACAGCTCGGTGCCCTGCGAGTCGGTCACGACCTTTGCCTGGTGAGGACGACTGTAGACGACCTTGCCGTTCTCGACCGTCTTGACGAGCGTGGGGGCCTCGGCCTTCCACTGCGCGCGACGCGAACGCGTGTTGGAGCGCGAAACCTTGCGCTTCGGGGGGTTACCTGCCATGGTCTTCTCTTTCCTACGAGGTCTGTGTGCTCTGTCCGGACTCGCCCGGCTCCGTGTCCCGATCCGACGCCAGCTCCGCAAGCGCCGCCCAGCGAGGATCGAGGACTTCGCGCGGTCCCGCGCCGGGGTTTTCGGCCAGACGCTCACCCGTCTCAGGGTCGAGGCCTGGGCAGTCCGGCCGGCAAACCGGCTGGAACGGAAGCGACAGGACGGTCGCATCCCTGACCAGAGTTTCAAGATCCACGTGGTCGTCTTGAACCTCGAAGTCAGCTGCTTCCCCACCAGGATACGCGAAAAGCTCCTGGAACTCGACTTCGACGGGCTCGGTGACGTCGATCAGGCAGCGACCGCAGATGCCCGTGGCCCGAGTCGTCGCCTCACCGCTGACGAGGATGCCCTCGTGGACGGACTCGAGGCGCACGTCGAGCTCGAGGCGCTCCTTCTCGGCGACCGCGACGAGACCCTCGCCCCACTTCTCGCCGACGTCGACTCCGAATGAGGCTTCCCGCATCTCCCCCGGACGGTGGACGATGTCGCGGACATTGACGCTGAAAGGACCTGGCCGACGGTTTCGCACCCGGTGAGTCTAGTTGCCTCGCCGCGCGCGCAGGGCGCGAGGGCCGTCCGTCGCCTCAGATGCCGCGCGCGCCGGTGTCGAGGAACCGCGCGACCGGACCCGGCACGTACGGCGACACGTCCCCGCCGAGTCCCGCGACCTGGCGCACGAGCGAGCTCGATACGAGCGCGTGCGAGGGGTCGGGCAGCAGGAACACCGTCTCGATGCCCGCGAGATGGCGGTTCACGATCGCCATGGGCGTCTCGTACGCGACGTCGACCTGTGAACGGATACCCTTCACGAGCACCCCCGCGCCCACGTCGGTCGCGTAGTCGACGAGAAGACCCATGCTCCAGGCGGCCACCGTGAGGTGCCCCGCATCCATGCCGTCCTCGAGGATCGACTGCTCGAGAAGCGACACGCGCTGCGCGATCGGCAGCATGGCCTCCTTCCCCGGATTGTGCACCACCAGCACGTGCACATGATCGTAGAGAGAGGCGGCCCGTCGGATCACGTCCACGTGGCCGAGGGTCGGCGGGTCGAACGACCCGGGGACGACGGCGATCCGGTTACTCACGCAGCCAGCCTACCGGCCCCGATCCCGAGCGTCCGCTGCGCATCGGCGACTCATGGTCGAGGATCGCCCCGGATCAGTTCTTCGCGAGCGCTGCGCGCTCGACCGTGTCGAGACGGCGCTCGATCGCTCCGGCGAGCCCCGGATGCCGCAGGAGCGCCGGGTCGTCCGCGAGGATCCGTTCGCCCTCTTCCCGGGCGAGGGCGATGAGATCGGCGTCGGTGACCACGCGGAGCAGTCGCAGTGACGATCGGACCCCCGACTGCGCGTCGCCGAGGACATTGCCCTCGCCGCGCAGCTCGAGGTCGATCTCGGCGAGCTGGAAGCCGTCGAGCGTCGCCGCGACCGCCTCGACGCGAGCGCGCGCGGGCGTGCGCGTGGGCGCCTCGGTCACCAGCAGGCAGAGGCCGGGCACGTCTCCGCGCCCGACGCGTCCGCGCAGCTGGTGCAGCTGCGACACCCCGAATCGGTCGGCGTCGAGGATCACCATCGTCGACGCGTTCGGCACGTCGACGCCGACCTCGATCACGGTCGTCGCCACGAGGACGTCGGTGTCACCGGCCGCGAACGCCCGCATGATGGCGTCCTTCTCGTCGGCCGGAAGCCTGCCGTGCAGCACAGCGACCCTGAGGTCTGCGAACAGCGGATGCTCGGCCAGCAGACGTGCCACCTGCACCACGCCCCACCGCGTGCGAGAGCCCTCCGCCTCCCCACCGCCGGCCTCGTCTGCGCCCTCGGGCGACTCGTCGTCGGATGCCGCCGCCCCGACCGTCGCGTCGACGTCGATGGCCGGGCACACGACGAACACCTGATGCCCCTTGGCCACCTCTTCGGCCGCGCGCTCCCAGACCCGGGTGAACCAGGCGGGACGCTCGGCGAGCGGAGCGACGAAAGACTCGATGCCGGCGCGCCCGGCGGGCATCGTGCGGATGGTGGAGACGTCGAGGTCGCCGAAGACCGTCATGGCCACGGTGCGCGGAATGGGTGTGGCGGTCAGCACCAGCGCATGCGGGCTCGTGCCCTTGGCGCGCAGGGACTCGCGCTGCTCGACGCCGAAACGGTGCTGCTCGTCGACCACGACGAGGGCGAGGTCGACGAAGGTCGTCTTGTCGCTGAGCAGCGCGTGGGTTCCCACGACGATGAGCGCCTGACCCGAAGCGACGCGGAGCGCGGCACGGCGCCGGTCGGCCGCTCCCATCTGCCCGGTGAGCAGCGTCGGCATGAGCTCGGGCGCGAGGACGGGTCCGAGCATTCGGGTGATGGAGCGCAGGTGCTGGCCGGCCAGGACCTCGGTCGGGGCGATGAGCGCGGCCTGCCCGCCGCTCTGCGCGACCTGCAGCATCGCACGGAGGGCCACGAGCGTCTTGCCCGAGCCGACCTCGCCCTGCACGAGGCGGTTCATGGGCCACTCGCCGACGAGGTCCGCCGCGATCGCGTCGCCGACCGCGATCTGATCGGGAGTGCGCTCGAACGGCAGCGCGGCGTCGAAGCGGTCCAGCAGCGCACCGGCCGGGCGCGGGGTCGCTGCGAGAGCGCGCACGAACTGACGCTGCTGCAGAAGGGCCGTCTGAAGCACGAGCGCCTCGTGCCAGCGGAGGGTGCGCACGGCGTCCGGGATGCGGTCCTCGAAATCGGGGCGGTGCATGCGGTCGATCGCCTCGCCGAAGGGGAGCAGTCCCTGCCGGGCGCGCAGGTCGTCGGGCAACGGGTCGTCGAGCGGGGCGAGCATGTCGAGGACGTGCCGGATGATCGAGGCGATCTGCCAGCTGGAGAGCGTCGAGGTGGCCGGATAGATCGGGATGGGCTGGGTCGCGTACGCCTGGGCGGTCATGAGGGCGTCGTCGGCGTCGTTGAAGAGCTCGTAGTCGGGGTGTGCGAACTGCTTGCCGCCGCGGTACTCCCCCACCTTTCCCGAGAAGATGCCGCGACGGCCCGGCTGGAGATCCTTCAGCCGCCACGCCTGGTTGAAGAACGTGAGCTTCAGATCGCCCTGGCCGTCGGTGATGACCACCTCGAGAAGAGACCCGCGACGGCTCTGCATCTTTCGGTCGGTCGCGCTCTTGATCTGCGCGACGATCGTCACCTGTTCGCCGACCACGAGCGAATCGATCGGGGTGAGCTCGCCGCGCTTGGCGTACCGGCGCGGGTAGTGGCCGACGAGGTCGCCGACGGTCCGCATCCCGAATGCGCGCTGCAGGGCCGACGCGGTCTTGCCGCCGACGACGCCGTCCAGGCGACTGTCGAGGGTGACCGGCATGCCTGAATTCTAGGCCGGACCTCGGACACCGTCGGGGCATGCACCGCCGTTCCGCGTACGGTGGTGCGATGCGCCGTTTTCTCGCCCGCGTGTTCTGGACGTTCAGCCGGTGGTCGCTCGCGACCGAGCCCGCCCCGACGCGACCGACCATCCTGATCGGTGCTCCGCACACCTCCAACTGGGACTTCGTCCTGATGCTGGCGATCGCGTGGCGGCTGCGGATCCCGGCGCGCTGGCTCGGCAAGAAAGGCCTGTTCCGGGGATGGCGGGGCCCGATCATGCGTGCGCTCGGCGGCATCCCGGTCGACCGCACCGACCCCTCTCGAGTCGTCGACGAGGTCGTCGCCCGCATCCGTTCGGGCGAGGTCTTCGGCCTCGTCGTGACGCCCGAGGGCACCCGCTCGGGGGCGGGGTGGAAGTCGGGCTTCTACCGCATCGCCCTCCAGACCGGGATGCCGGTCACCCTGGGCTACGTGGACCGCACCACGATGACCACCGGTCTCGGCCCGACGCTCGAGGTCACCGGCGACGTCGCGGCCGACATGGCCCGCATCCGCGCGTTCTACACCGACAAGGCGGGCGTCCGCCCGCACCTGCGTACCGAGCCGCGACTGCGCGACGAGAGCGGTGCAGCCCTCGGAATCGATCCCGCTGGATAGGGTGAGAGCGTGACGCGCATCATCGCGGGGGCGGCCGGCGGCATCCGTCTCGACGTTCCCGACAGCGGCACGCGCCCCACGAGCGAGCGCGTGCGCGAGGCGATGTTCGGCGCGCTCGAGCACGCCGGCGCGCTCGAGGACGCCCGCGTGCTCGATCTCTACGCCGGCTCCGCCGCGCTCGGGCTCGAGGCTCTGAGCCGCGGCGCCGCGGCGGCGGATCTCGTGGAGAAGGCCTCATCGGCGGCATCCGTCGCCACTCGCAACGCGCAACGCGTCGCCCACGCCACCGGCTCCCCCGCGCGCGTGCACCGCACCGCCACGACGACCTACCTCGGACGGCGCCCCGGGCCCTTCGACCTCGTGTTCATCGACCCGCCGTACGACCTCACGGACGCGAGCCTCCTGGGCGATCTCGTGCTGCTGCGACCGGCGCTCTCCCCGGACGCGCTGGTCGTCGTCGAGCGGGGCCGGCGCTCCGCCGAGCCCGCATGGGCGGACGCCGGTCTCGAGCAGGTCCGCGCGCGCACGTACGGCGACACGACGCTCTGGTGGGCTCAGCCGCGCGCGGAGTCCCAATCCCGATAGGGGTCCCAACCCGTACGTCCCGCGTACGGGACGCCGTCGACCAGCACGGCCTCGTTCCCTCGTTCGCGGACGACGCCGATCGCGCGGAATCCCTCGGGCGGCGTCCCGGGCGGGAACGTCGCGAGCAGCGCGTGGTCCTCGCCTCCGGTCAGCGCCGTGTCGACGTCGGGCCCGAGAGGTGCGCGCTCGAGCGCGAGCGTCACCCCCGAGGCATCGGCCATCCTGGTCGCGTCCAGGAGCAGCCCGTCCGAGACGTCCATCAGCGCCGTGACGCCCGCACGCGCGGCTGCCGGACCGAGCGCGATCGGCGGATGCGGACGCAGCTGCGCCGCGATCGCGTCGCGCTCGGACGGCGACAGGAGCACATCGTCGACGGCGACGGGCGTCCCCTCGGGATCACGGAAGCGCGCGAAGAGCAGCCCCAGCCCCCGCGCGGCCTCGCCCGCCGCTCCCGCGAGGGCGACGACGTCGCCCGGCCGCGCCCCGGAGCGGCGCACGGGCGCCGTCTCGAGGGCGCCGAGCGCCGTCACCGCGATCGTGAGGGTGTCCGAGACCGTGAGGTCCCCGCCCTCGACCGCACAGCCCGGCGCCAACGCCTCGCACGCCGCCCGGAGGCCGTCGGCGACCGCCTCGACGAACGAGACGCGGGTGTCGTCGGGCATCGCCAGGGCGACGAGCAACGCGACGGGGCGCGCACCCATCGCGGCCACGTCGGCGAGGTTCACGGCGGCGGCCTTCCAGCCGAGGTCGTATCCGCTCGACCAGGCGAGCCGGAAGTCGGGTCCGTGCACGAGCGTGTCGACGGTGGCGACCACCGGTCCGCCGTCCACGGCGATCACCGCGGCGTCGTCGCCCGGGCCCACCTCGGCGCGGCTCGGAGCGAGGCGGTCGAGGATACGGCGGAGGATCGCCCCCTCGCTCAGCCGCCCCACGGTCGGATCCGGCTCGGGCGTGCTCACCCCTCCACGCTAGCGGTGATCCGCATCGGGTCCGCCCGGCGCCCGACCGTCCGTCCCCGCGGGTTCGAGAGAGGCCCGACGCGGAGCCGACGCGCGGCGCGCACGGGTTAGCCTGGAACACGTGCCCCGCCCGCGTCCTCGTCGTCTCGCCGTGCTCGGCGCCCTCGCCCTCGCCCTGACCGGATGCGCCTCCACCGTCTCGCTCGACGCGGCCCAGGATGCGAACGATCCGCTCTGCGCAGAGGTCACCGCCTACCTCCCGCAGACCGTCGCCGGCCAGGAGCGCCGCTGGACGGACGCGCAGGCGACGGGAGCGTGGGGAGATCCCGCGACGATCATCCTCACCTGCGGGGTGACGCCCCTCGGGCCGACGACGCTCCCCTGCCAGAGCGCGGGAGGCGTCGACTGGGTCGTCGACGACAGCGAGGCGCCGAACTACCGGTTCACGAGCTTCGGTCGCACACCGGCGGTCCAGGTCTACCTCGACTACGAGTCCGTCTCCAGCGGCGACGCGCTGCGGCTGCTCGGCCCGCTCGTGGGCAAGCTCCCCCAGGACGGCGAGTGCACCGCCCGTCCGGGAACCGAGTAGTCGGCCTCAACCGCGCGCGAGCGCGGTGTCGATCAGCTCGGAGATGAGCTCGGGATAGGTCATCCCCGAGGCGATCCAGCACTTCGGGAACATCGATATGGGCGTGAAGCCGGGCATCGTGTTGACCTCATTCACATAGAACTCGGTGCCCGTGAAGAAGAAGTCGACGCGGGCGAGTCCTTCGCCGCCGATCGCCTCGAACGCCTGTGCCGCGATCCGCTGCATCTCGGCGAGCTCTCCCTCATGGAGGACCGCGGGGCAGACGAGGTCGACGCCCGGCGCGTCCAGGTACTTCGCCTCGAAGTCGTAGAACTCCCGCCCGGACACCACGATCTCACCGGCGACGCTCACCCGTGGCGGAGCACCGTCGCGTCCCTGCAGCACGCCGCACTCGACCTCGCGACCGACGATCGCCTGCTCGACGAGCACGGTGGAGTCCTCCGCGAAGGCGACGTCCAGGGCGGAGTCCAGCTCGTCCCACGCCGACACCTTCGACACGCCGACGCTCGAGCCCGCCTGGTTGGGCTTCACGAAGACCGGAAGCCCGAGAGAGCGGATGCGGCGCTCCCACAGATCCCGCTGTCGAGCGAGGTCCGCACGCCTGACGGCCACCCACGGCACGACCGGCACCCCTGCCGCCTTCAGCACCCGCTTGGCGACGTGCTTGTTCATGCCGAGCGCCGACATCAGCACTCCGCCACCCGCGTAGGGGATGCCGAGCAGCTCGAGATGACCCTGGATCGTGCCGTCCTCGCCGAAGCGGCCATGGAGGATCGGGAGCACGACGTCGACGTCTCCGAGCGAGCGGGTGCCGGCGGCATCCGTCACCTTCAACTCGCGTGTCAGCGTCGAGTCGGGCCAGACGATCCGAGTCCCGTTGTCGGCGACCTCGGGAAGGTGCTCGGGATCCAGGGCGAACTTGTCGGGGTCGTCGTCCTCCAGGACGAACGCCCCGGTGCGCGTGACACCGACCGGGATCACACGATAGCGCTCACGATCGATCGCCCGGAGCATTCCGCCCGCCGTGGCGGAACTGATCGAATGCTCGCTGGAACGACCGCCGAAGAGCACCGCCACCACCGGCTTGTCCATGCTGCGTCCTCTCACCCTTGGGCGTGTCGTCGTCGGTCGTCAGGTGCGGCGCGATCTCGCGCGGGTTCATGGCGCCGTCGAGCACGCGCTTGACCTGCTCGACGATCGGCATCTCGACCCGGCTCGCGCGGGCCAGCTGCAGGATCGGCGCCACGGAGGCCAGGCCCTCTGCCGTCTGCTGCATCTGCGTCACGACGTCCTGGAAGCTGTATCCCTGGCCGAGCAGGCGTCCGGCCGTGTTGTTGCGGCTGAGCGGCGACTGGCAGGTCGCGATCAGGTCGCCGAGCCCGGCGAGGCCCTGCAGGGTCTCGGGCTGCGCGCCCTGCGCGACGGCGAAGTCGGTCATCTCCACGAGCCCGCGGGTGATGATGGACGCCTTCGTGTTCTCGCCGTAGCCGACCCCGTCGACGATGCCGATCGCGACGGCGATGAGGTTCTTCAGCACCCCGCCGAACTCGGTGCCGATGACGTCGGCGTTCACGAACGTGCGGAAGTAGCCGTTGCGGGCACGTCGCGCGACCGACTCCGCGGTCTCCGCGCTGATCGAGGAGATCACCGCGGCCGTCGGCTGCTCCTGTGCGATCTCGAGCGCGAGGTTGGGGCCCGAGGCGACGGCGATCCGCCCGGGGTCGCAGGCGAGCTCCGCCTCGATGACCTGGCTCATCCGCAGGCCCGTCCGCTTCTCGACGCCCTTCATGAGCGACACGATCGGCGCGTCCCCGACGGCGTCGGCCAGGAGGGGGCGCAGGCCCTTCAGGTTCTCGCGCAGCGACTGGCTGGGGATCGACAGGTAGATCTGCTCGGCGCCCGCGATCGCCTCCGAGAGGTCGGCGGTCGCGGACATCGACCGGGGCAGGTTGATGCCCGGAAGGTATTTGGTGTTGCGCTTGCCGGTCTGGATCTCGTGCGCGAGCTCGGGTCGTCGCGCCCACATCACGACATCGGCGCCGCCGTCGGCGAGGACCTTGCCGAACGTCGTCCCCCAGCTCCCGGCGCCGAGCACGGCGACCCGGGGCGGACGCGTCTCCGTCCGCCGGCTCACGCGTCCGCGTCCCCGGCGAGTCGGCCCGTCTCGCTCTGCCCGTGGGCGCCGGGGTTCCAGCGCTCCGCCGGGGCCTGCTCGCCCCGCAGGCCGCCGAGGAGGCCCGCGATGTCGTCCATCAGGATGCCGGTGGCCTCCAGCTGCGCACCCGGGTGCTGCGAGCGGTCGGAGAACCCCTCGAGGTCGAGCGCCGGGCCGATCACGACGCGCACGCGCTTTCGCAGCGGCCAGAGGCTCAGCCTGCCGTAGCGCGGGAAGATGCGCTCGACGCCCCAGTGCGCCATCGGGATGAGCGGGATGCCGCCGGCCAGCGCCAGCCGCGCTGCGCCGGTCTTGCCCCGCATGGGCCAGAGATCCGGGTCGCGGGTGAGCGTGCCCTCCGGGTACACGATGACGCCGGCCCGACGCGCGGCGAGGCTCTCCGCCGTCTCGATCGCCTGCTTCGCCGCCGCGGCGGAGGATGCGCGTGCCACCGGGATCATGCCCGTCGCGCGCAGCGCCCAGCCGAGCACCGGGACGCGGAAGAGGCTCTCCTTCGCCATGAACCTCGGCGCGCGGCCGAGCCTCCAGACGGCTGCGGCCACCAGCACCGGGTCGATCTCGCTGTAGTGGTTCGGGGCCAGCACGTACGGCCCCTCCTCCGGGAGGTTCTCCTCGCCCTCGATCTCGATCTTCGCGATCAGCCCGACCAGCGGCACCACGATCGCACCGAGCACCCAGAAGACGCTCGGACGCGTCTTCTCGGCCGACGCGCGACGGCGTCGCGATCCGCTCGACGCCATCAGCCGACGACGTCGAAGTCGGCGCCGAGAGCGGACAGCTTGTCGAGGAAGTCCGCGTAGCCGCGACGGATGATGCCGATGTTGCGGACGGTGGACTCGCCCTCTGCCGTGAGCGCCGCGATCACGTGGCTGTAGCCGCCGCGCAGATCCGGCACCGTGATGTCGGCGCCGCGCAACGACGTGGGGCCGGTGATCACCGCGGCCTGCTCGAGCGAGCGGCGCGGAACACGACGGGGTCCCTCCTGCAGGCCGTGCGGATACACAGTGATGTCGGCCCCCATCTGCACGAGCGCCTGGGTGAAGCCGAACCGGTTCTCGTACACCGTCTCGTGCACGACCGAGCGGCCCTGTGCCTGCGTGAGGGCGACGATCAGCGGCTGCTGCCAGTCGGTCATGAAACCGGGGTGGACGTCGGTCTCGACCGTCACGCCGCGAAGGTCTCCGCCCCGGCGGAACAGGATGCCGTCCTCGCGGATCTCGAAGCCGGCGCCGGTCTTGCGCAGCACGTTCAGGAACGTCAGCATCTCCTGCTGCTGCGCCCCCGCGACGAAGATCTCGCCGTCGGTCGCGATCGCGGCGCTGGCCCAGCTCGCGGCCTCGTTGCGGTCGAAGATCGCGCGGTGGTCGTAGCCCTCGAGCCGCGGCACGCCCTCGATGAGGACGACGCGGTTGGGCTCGTAGGAGATGATCGCGCCCATCTTCTGCAGGACGGCGATGAGGTCCATGATCTCGGGCTCGATCGCCGCGTTGCGCAGCTCGGTGGTGCCCTCGGCGCGCACCGCCGTCAGCAGAACCTGCTCGGTCGCGCCCACGCTCGGGTACGGCAGGTGGATGTTCGCCCCGTGGAGTCCGCGCGGCGCCGACAGGCGGATCCCGCTCGGGAGCTTCTCGACCACCGCGCCGAACTTGCGGAGCGCGTCGAGGTGGAAGTCGATGGGCCGGTCGCCGATGCGGCATCCGCCGAGGTCGGGGATGAAGGCCTGGCCGAGGCGGTGCAGCAGCGGGCCGCAGAACAGGATCGGGATGCGGGAGGCGCCGGCATGGGCATCGATCTCCTCCATGTGTGCGCTCTCGACGTCGCGCGGGTCCAGCAGCAGCGCGCCGCGCTCGCCCGCCTCCTCGACGCGCACGCCGTGCACCTCGAGCAGCGAGCGCACGACGGCGACGTCGCTGATGTCGGGCACGTCGCGCAGGACGCTCGGGCTCTCGCCGAGGAGCGCGGCGACCATCGCCTTGGTGACGAGGTTCTTGGCACCCAGCACCTCAACGGTGCCGCGGAGGGCGCGCCCGCCGCGGATCGCGAGGACCTCGCCCTCCCCGCCCTTCCGACCGCCCGTGGTCGCGGTTTCGCCGAGGAGTGTCATATGCGGTGCCTCACTGTGCGGGAAGGGGCGGCACCGGTAGAGTCCGCGGCTTCCAGGATTCGCGTCGCGCCTCGTAGGCGGCGATCTTGTCTTCGTTCCGGAGGGTCAGACCGATGTCGTCGAGTCCCTCGAGGAGCCGCCACCTAGTGTAATCGTCGATGTCGAACGGGACCCGGACATCGCCGATCACCGCGTCGCGTCGTTCCAGATCGACCGTCATCTCCACGCCCGGCGCCGCCTCGATCGCCGCCCAGATCGCCTCGAGGTCCGCCTCGGTGACGACGCCGGCGACAAGACCCTGCTTGCCTGCGTTCCCGCGGAAGATGTCGGCGAACTTCGTGCTGAGCACGACCTTGAAGCCGTAGTCGCGCAGCGCCCAGACGGCGTGCTCGCGACTCGAGCCGGTGCCGAAGTCCGATCCCGCCACGAGGATCGAGGCGCGCTCGTAGAGGGGCTGGTTGAGCACGAAGTCGGGGTCCTGGCGCCAGTTGGCGAACAGGGCGTCCTCGAAGCCCGTCTTGGTGACGCGCTTGAGGTAGACCGCGGGGATGATCTGGTCGGTGTCGACGGCGGAGCGCTTCAGCGGAGCGGCGACGCCGGTGTGCACGGTGAACTTCTCCATCTCAGACCCCCGCCCCGACGGCGACCGGTTCGGCGGCCGGCTCCAGATCGCTCGGACTCGACAGCGTGCCGCGCACGGCCGTCGCCGCGGCGACGAGCGGTGACACCAGATGCGTGCGCCCGCCCTTGCCCTGGCGTCCCTCGAAGTTGCGGTTCGACGTCGACGCGCACCGCTCGCCCGGAGCGAGCTGGTCCGGGTTCATGCCCAGGCACATCGAGCAGCCGGCGAAACGCCACTCCGCGCCGAACTCCCGGAAGACCTTGTCGAGCCCCTCCGCCTCCGCCTCGAGACGCACGCGCGCCGAGCCCGGCACGACCATCACCCGGACGCCCTCGGCCTTGCGCCGGCCCTTCACGACGGAGGCGAAGGCGCGCAGATCCTCGATGCGGCTGTTCGTGCACGAGCCCATGAACACCGCATCCACCGGGACGTCCTTGAGCCTGGTCCCGGGGAGGAGATCCATGTAGTCCAGCGCACGCTCGGCCGCGACGCGCTCGTTCGGGTCGGTGATGTCGGCGGGGGTCGGCACGACGTCGCTCAGCGACACGCCCTGACCGGGGTTGGTCCCCCAGGTGACGAAGGGCTCGAGCTCGTCGGCGTCCAGGAACACCTCCGCGTCGTAGACGGCGCCGGCGTCGCTCGGCAGGGTGCGCCAGTAGTCGACCGCATCCTCCCAGTCCTGCCCCTGAGGGGCGTGCGGGCGCCCCTTCAGGTAGGCGAAGGTCGTCTCGTCGGGCGCGACCATGCCGGCGCGCGCGCCGGCCTCGATCGACATGTTGCACATCGTCATCCGGCCCTCCATCGAGAGCGAGCGGATGGCGCTGCCGCGGAACTCGAGAACGTAGCCCTGGCCCCCGTTGGTGCCGATCTTGGCGATCACCGCGAGGATGACGTCCTTCGCGGTGACGCCGGGGCGCAGCTCGCCGTCCACCGTGATCGCCATCGTCTTGAAGGGCTTCAGCGGCAGGGTCTGCGTGGCCATGACGTGCTCGACCTCGCTGGTGCCGATGCCGAACGCCATCGCGCCGAAGGCGCCGTGGGTCGAGGTGTGCGAGTCGCCGCAGACGACGGTGATCCCCGGCATCGTCAGCCCCAGCTGAGGGCCGACGACGTGCACGATCCCCTGCTCGGCGTCGCCGAGCGAGTGGATGCGGACGCCGAACTCCTCGGCGTTGTCGCGGAGCGTCTGGATCTGCAGCCGGCTCGTCGGGTCGGCTATCGGCCGGTCGATCTCGAGTGTCGGGGTGTTGTGGTCCTCGGTCGCGATCGTGAGGTCGAGGCGGCGCAGGGGCCGGCTCTCCGCGCGCAGGCCGTCGAAGGCCTGGGGGCTCGTGACCTCGTGGACGAGGTGCAGGTCGATGTAGATGAGGTCGGGCTGGCCGCCCTCGCCCTTCACGACCAGATGGTTGTCCCAGACCTTCTCGGCCAGGGTGCGGGGCGCCGCAGACTGCTCGGATTCGCTCATGCTCTGTCGTTCTCCTGAGGATGACGGTGGATCAAGCCCGCGACGAACTCCGCGACGAGGGAGGCCTGGAACTAGGACTCGTCGCGGCCGCTAAGGAGAAGGCAAGCGATCCGCACCCGCCCAGACTACCATCGCGCGCCGCACGACGGTCGTCGGCGGGTGTCCCCCTGTTTCGCGGGAGGTCCGCCCCGACGGCGGATCGTGCGAATCTGAAGAGCAGACCCGATCCCCGACAGGACCTTGCGATGACCGATCTTCTCGACGCCTCCGACGCCGTCGGCTTCAGCACCCGCCAGGTGCACTCCGGTGCCGAATGGCACGACGCCCCGGCCCGTGCGCTCCCCATCTATCTGACGGCGGGGTTCCGGTTCGACGATTTCGACCACGCGGCGCACCACTTCCAGACCGGAGCAGGCTTCGGCTACACGCGCACCGGCAACCCGACGATCGAGGCGCTGGAGAGGCGGCTGGCCGGCCTCGAGGGCGGGGCGGATGCCGTCTTCGTGGCCAGCGGACAGGCAGCGGTGTCGATCGCGCTGCTGGGGCTGCTCTCGGCCGGTGACCACCTCGTCTGCTCGACGCACATCTACGAGGGCACCCGCGGGCTCCTGCTCGACAACCTCGGCCGGCTGGGCATCGAGGTCGACTTCGTCGACGACATCGCAGACCCGGACGCCTGGCGTCTCGCCACGCGGGAGAACACGCGCGCCTACTTCGCGGAGTCGATCTCCAACGCGCGCAACGACGTGCTCGACATCGCGGCGATCGCCGCCGTGGCCGACGAACGTGCACTGCCGCTCGTGATCGACAACACGTTCGCGACGCCCTACCTCCTGCGCCCGATCGAGCACGGCGCAGCCGTGGTCGTGCACTCCGCGAGCAAGTTCCTCGCCGGGCACGGCGCCGCGCTCGGCGGAGCCCTCGTCGACGACGGCCGCTTCGACGCGGCACGCTCCGGCGCGCTGTTCCCGCACCTGGTGTCGGCCGATCGCAGCGGCGCGCCGAGCGTCTGGGAGCGGCACGGCGCACGTGCGAGGATCGCCTACATCCGCGAGTCGACGGCGCCCCGCCTGGGGCCCACCCCTTCGCCTCTCAACGCGTTCCTCGTCGCGCAGGGCATCGAGACGCTGAGCCTCCGCGTGCGCGAGCAGTCGGGCAACGCCCTGGCCGTGGCGACCTGGCTCGCCGCGCATCCCGCGGTCGAGTCCGTCGACTATGCCGGGCTCGCCGCGCACCCCTCGCACGACGTCGCGCTGCGCTACCTGCCGCGCGGCTTCGGCTCGGTGTTCACCTTCACCCTCCGCGGGGGCGAACCGGCCGCGCGCGCCTTCGTCGAGTCGGTGCGCGTGATCACGCACATGACCCATCTGGGCGACGTGCGCTCGCTGGTGCTGCACCCCGGCACGACGAGCCACGCGCATCACTCCGAGCAGAACCGCCTCGCCCTCGGAGTGCACCCGGGCACCCTGCGCCTGTCGATCGGCATCGAGGACGTCGACGACCTCACCGCGGATCTCGAGCGGGCGCTCACGGCCGCCACCGCAGCGGGCACGGGCGAACGGGTGCTCGAGGTGCTCGTGTGAGCGGACTCCAGCACTTCGGCTGGTTCCTCGCACGCGGATTCGGACCGCACGGCTGGGGCCACCCGTATCTCGACTGGAACTACCGCTGGACCGGGCCCCGGCTCTACCAGGAGTCCGCACGCGCCCTCGAGCAGGCGGGGTTCGACCTGCTGATCATCGAGGACGCTCCCTCGCTCGGCTCTGCCGACACGATCGATCTGCGGGTGCGGCACGCGTTCGGCGGCCCCAAGCACGACCCGCTCATGCTCGCCCCGTACCTCTTCGACGCGACGGAGCACCTCGGCGTCGTGCCGACGGTGAACCCTGCGGCGTACCTGCCCTACACGGCGGCCCGGCAGTTCGCCTCGCTCCAGCATCTCAGCGGCGACCGGCTCGGCCTCAACGTCGTCACCGACACCGGGAGCGCCCGGCACTTCGGCACCGCCCCGCCGCTCGGGCACGACGCGGCCTACGACCGGGCCGAGGAGTGGCTCGGCGGCATCCGCTCGCTCTGGCGCAGCTGGGACGAGGGCGCCCTCGTGCGCGACATCGACAGCGGCCGCTACGCGGACGGCACGCGGATGCGGCAGACCGCCCGGCGCGGCGAGTACTTCTCCTTCGACGGACCGCTGAACGCGATCCCCTTCGAGGAGGGCGAGCCCGTCATCGTCTCCCCCGGCGGCTCCGGTCGCGGGCTCGGCTTCGCGGGCGCGAACTCCGATGTGCAGCTGGCGCTCGCGCCGCTCGACGAGGCGAGCATCCGCGCGTACCGGGCCGCGGTCCACGACGCGGCACGCGCGCGGGGCCGTGCGGAGACCGACGTCTCGGTGCTCTTCGCCATCCAGCCGACCCTCGTCTCCTCGCCCGAGGAGGCCGACCGTCTGGTCGCCGCCTCGCGCACCCCCGACGACGAGACGCTGCGGACCATCGCGCGGCGGCAGTCCTCCGATCTCGAGACCGACCTCACGAGCCTCGATCTCGACGCGCCGCTCCCCCGCGGGATCTTCGCCGAGCACGTGTCGCACGGCAGCATCCGTCGCCTCGTCGGCGACCACGACCCTTCGACGCCCCTGCGCACGGTCCTCGCCGCGCACGCCCGGCTCGGTCGCCTCTCCGACGGCTCCGGATTCGTCGGCACGGCGGCAGAGCTCGCGGACCGCATCGAGCAGCTCGGCGACTGGGACAACGACGGTGTGCTGCTGTGGGGCGACCTGCATCCGGTCACCGTCCACCGGATGCTCGACGATCTCGTCCCGATCCTGCGCCGCCGCGGCGTGCTGCGCGACTCGTACGCGGGCGGGGGTCTGCGCGCGAACCTGCGCTCGTTCTGAGCCCTCGCCGGGCCCGGTCGGTCCCGGTCGGATGCGGGTGGCTCCGCCACCGCGCGCACCGTCGGTCACCGTACGGCGCTTCGCACCGTCGATCAGGACCGCCCCGAGCACGATGGAGACGCGACGGGGCACGAGGGCGATGATGATGACACGGGTGAGACGATCACCGCCGTCCGGACACCAGGAAGTGAGAGACATCGACCGGAGGCACGTGATCGCACGGGCCGGCACGGAGGGGAAGAGCCGATGGCGACGGATGCCGAACTGATCGCGCGAGCAGCGGTCGGCGACGAGGATGCGTTCCGCCGTCTGTACCGGCGACATGTCGATGCGATGTACCGCATCGCATCGATCCTGCTCGAGAACCAGGCAGATGCCGAGGACGCGACCCAGGACGCGTTCGTGACGGCGTGGCGAAAGCTCGGGGGGCTGCAGCTGGAGGGCGAGTCGGCCCTCCCGTGGCTCGCGACCATCTGCCGGTACACGTGCGCGAACCGCCTGCGCGCCCGGCGGCGGGAGCTCGCGCACGCCGCGGCGCCGATCGACGAGCGAACACCCGCGCCAATCGACGTGGAGCAGCACGTCGTGAGCGCCGATCTCGCCGAGCGGCTCGCCCGGGAGGTCGCCGAGCTGGCCGACCTCGACCGCGAGATCTTCGTGCTGTGCGTCGCGCGCGGATACGCGTACGACGCGGCCGCGGCGGAGCTCGGGCTCAGCCACGGCGCGGTCAGGAATCGTCTCTCCCGCGTCCGGGGACGGCTGCGGAACACCGTGCAGGAGGGAACCCCATCGTGAACGACTCGATCGACCGGATGCCATCGGAACCCGACCGGACGCTGCCGGAGCCGCCGACCGCGGAACAGGTCACCCGTATGGAGAACGCCGTCATCGGCCGCGTGCACGGCGAGTCCGCCCGACGGCGCATCCGCCGCGTGCGGATCTGGAGCGGGACCGCGGCGGCCGTCGCCGTCGTCGCGCTGGCGGCGTTGATCTCGCCTGCCGTGACCTCGAGCATCTCCGGCGCGGACGGCGCGGTCTCGGCCGTCGATCAGAGTGCCGTCGCGCCCGCGGCCGAGCCGTTCCGGCAGGGCGATGCGCAGTCGGTGGAGGACGCGGCCGAGTCGCTCGACGCAGCGGGCGCGGAGAGCGTCACGGGCGACCTGGACACAGCGGGCCGCGACGTCATCACGAGCGGATGGATGCAGGTCACTGTCGACGACGTGCGCGATGCGACCTCGCAGGTCACCGCCCTGGCGGAGGCCGAGGGCGGCTATGTCGAATCGGTGAGCATCGGCAACAGCGGCGTGCAGCCCTACGACGACACGTCGACGCCCGTCCCGGGCGACAGCTGGATCAGCGTGCGCGTGCCTGCCGACCGCCTCGACGCGGTCGTGGCCGAGGTCGGCGGGTTCGGCGAGGTGACCTCGTCGTCGATCGACCGCAGCGACGTCACGGACCAGGCGGTGGATCTGCGCGCGCGGATCGCGGCGCAGGAGGCGTCCGTCGCGCGACTCACCGAGCTCATGGCGCAGGCGGGCTCGGTCGGCGATCTCATCACCGCGGAGAGTGCGCTGTCCGACCGCCAGGCGGCGTTGGATGCGGACCGTCAGCAGCTCGAGCTGCTCGAGGGTCAGGTCGCCCTGTCGTCACTGACCGTGTCGCTCACCCGCGCGGTCGAGCCGACACAGGCCGACCCCGCGGGCTTCGCCGACGGACTGGCCGCAGGATGGAACGGTCTGGTGGCGACGCTCAACGGCACCGTGGTCGCCCTCGGATTCCTGCTCCCGTGGCTGGTCGTGGTGGGCGTCGCCGCGGCGGTGGGGTGGGGTGTTCGCCGACTGGTCCTGCGCCGCCGCGCGCGCCGCGCCGCGCGTCCCGTCGTCGCCGACGTCGACGACTGAGGTCCGTCGCGATCGATATCCTGGGGCCTCGCCCACTTCGCCGGTCAGGTCAGTCACGACCTGCGGAACCCGTTGATGGCGTTGTCGGGTTTTCTGGAGTTGGCCGCCGACAGCCCGGAGATGGTCGACGCACCGCACGCCGCCCGTGCGCTCGCGCGCGCGGAGTCCCCCACGCGACCGGCTGACCGCGGCTCAGCGGCCGGGGTTCGGATCGTCGTCCGCATCAGACCCCGGCGAGCACCGGAGCGAAGACGACGATCCCGGCGACGAGCACCGTGGCGACAGCGGCGAAGAGGATCGTCAGGACGAGAACGTTGCCGGCGATCGCGAGGAGTGCCGCGGCCAGCGGCGGCAGTGCACGGCGCGTCGCGGATCCATCGGATGCGGTGGGCGTAACGGTGGTGTCGATCACGGTCTCGACGCTACGGAGCACTCCCGCGGCGCGCATCCACCGAAGGGATCATCCGCATCCGTCGAGAGGATGATCCCGGCCTCCGCCCGGGTACGACGACCGCACTAGCCGATGCGGTGCTCGTGGATCGCCGAGCTCAGCGTCGTGTCGTTCAGATCGAGATAGAGCCGGCGCTCCGTGATCGACAGGGTCATCGTGTTGCGGCGTTCGAGCGCCGCCACGGCGGCGTCGACGAAACCGGGCTCGAAGCTGTGCACGACGATCTCATCGGCACGGTGGATGCGCTTGCCGGCCCAGGGTGCCATCACCTTCGCGGGGTCGCGGTGCGTGTAGACCACGGTGCGCTCCGCGAGCTTGCTGCCGTGATGCAGGCGGGCGGCGTCGGGCGCTCCCACTTCGATCCAGGAGACGATGCTGCCGGTGGGGTCGCGCACCAGCACCGCCGGTTCGTCGGTCGACGATATCCCCTCGCTGAAGGCGATCCCCTCTGCGTACTCGAGGCAGTACGCCAGCACGCGCGTCATCATGTAGGAGTCGGTCTCCGACGGATGCCGCGCCACCCGGAGCAGGACCTCGTCGTAGACGCCGCGGTCGACGTCGGCCAGCTGCACCGCGAAGGTGTGGATCGTCGCGCCGAGGGCCATAGCGTCCGAGCCTACGCCCTGAGCCGTGGCGGTCCGGATCGTCGAGGGTACGCTCACCGGATGTGGTTGCGTGCCCTCCTCGTCGCTCCGGCGGTCGCCGCGTGCGTTCTCGCCTGGGCCGAGTTCGTGCATCGGCGGGCGAGCGGACGTCGCCTGGGCGACAGTTCCGACATCGCACCGACCACGACCGAGGCGGTCGTCGTTCTCGGCTACCGGAATCGCGGCAGGCGCGCCAACTACGTGAACCGCTATCGGGTACGAGCAGGCCTGCGCTCGTTCGACTCCGATGCCGCCGAACGAGTCCTGGTGCTCTGCGGCGGCCGGGTCGCCGGGGTCGTCGCGGAAGCGGAGCTGATGGCCGCCTACGCGCGCGAGCGCGGCTACACCGGGCCGATCCGGCTCGAGGCGGAGAGCACCACCACGTGGGAGAACATCCGGAACGCGATCCCGCTCGTCGAAGACGCGGGCACGATCAAGATCGTGTCCAACTCCCTGCACGCAGAGAAAGGGCGAGCCTGCTTGTGGAGGCTTCGCCCGGATCTCGCCCGTCGTCTCCGACGTGCCCGGGAGCACCGCGTCGGAGAGATCGCCCTGCTGAAGCCGCTTGCCGCGATCGTCGGCCTGGGAGATCTGGCCCGGCTGCGCGTCGCGCACACGCGCTGATCCCCGTCCGACCCCGCGCGCGTCGAGCAGACGGAGGCGCTTGCAGGCAGGATGAGAGCATGTCGAGCAATCCATACGAGTCGAAGATGTGGCTGGACGCCTACGCCGAGGGCGTCTCCGCCGAGATCGATGCGCCCACGCAGACCCTTCCGGAGATGATCGCCGAGAGCGTCGCCGCGTACGGACGGCGTCCTGCGCTCGAGTTCTTCGGTGCGGTGACGAGCTACCGGACGCTGGGAGACCAGATCGACCGAGCCGCCGAGGGATTGCGCCGCCTCGGCGTGGAGAAGGGCGACCGCGTCGCCATCGTGCTCCCGAACTGCCCGCAGCACGTCGTGGCCTTCTACGCAGCGCTCCGCCTCGGCGCGATCGTCGTCGAGCACAACCCGCTCTACACGGCGCGTGAGCTCCGGCATCAGTTCGAGGATCACGGTGCACGCTTCGCGATCGTCTGGGACAAGACGGTCGACACCGTCGCCGATTTTCCGGCGGATCTCCACGTCGAACGCATCGTCAGCGTCGACATCACCGAGGCGCTGCCGTTCGGCAAGCGTCTGCTCCTGCGCCTGCCGATCCCCAAGGCCCGCGCCTCACGGGCGCAGCTGACGAGCACACCGACCGCGAAGCATCCGATCAGCTGGAAGAAGCTGATCGATCACCGCCGGCTCTCCTCCCGCGTCGCCGGCCCCGCGCTCGACGACATCGCCCTGCTCCAGTACACGAGCGGCACCACGGGCACGCCGAAGGGCGCGATCCTGACCCACGCGAACCTGCGCGCGAACGCCATGCAGGGGCGCGCGTGGGTGCCGGGACTCGTGGAGGGCGAGGAGACCTTCTACGGGGTGCTGCCGCTGTTCCATGCGTACGGCATGACGCTGTGCCTCACGTTCGCGATGAGCATCGGCGCGAAGCTCGTGCTCTTCCCGAAGTTCGACCTGGGACTCGTGACGGATGCGGCCCGCTCGAGCCCTCCGACCTTCTTCCCGGCCGTGCCTCCAATCTACGACCAGCTCGCCCGCGCCGCATCGCGTGGCACGATCGAACTCTCCACCATCCGGTTCGCGATCTCCGGAGCGATGAGCCTGCCGGTCGCGACGGTGGCCCGCTGGGAGGAGGCGACGGGCGGCCTCCTCGTCGAGGGATACGGCATGACCGAGACCTCCCCGGTCGCGCTCGGGAACCCGATCGGGCCGACGCGTCGGCCCGGCACCGTGGGTGTGCCCTTTCCCAGCACCGAGATCCGCGTGGTCGACCCCGACGATCCGGCCGCCGACCGCCCGCTCGGCGAGGCCGGCGAGCTGCTCATCCGCGGACCACAGGTCTTCCAGGGGTACTGGAACCGCTCCGCCGAGAGCGCCGAGACCCTGCTCCCGGATGGCTGGCTGCGCACCGGCGACATCGCGACCGTCTCGTCCGACGGTTTCGTGACGATCGTCGACCGGCTGAAGGAGCTCATCATCACCGGGGGCTTCAACGTGTCGCCCACCGAGGTCGAGGATGCGCTGGAGACCCACCCCGACGTCGTGGCGGCGGCGGTCGTCGCGCTGCCCCGTTCGAGCGGTGGCGAGGACGTGGCCGCCGCGGTCGTGCTGCGCGACGGCGCCGCTCTCGACGTCGACGGGCTCCGCGACCACTGCCGCACCCGGCTCGCGGCGTACAAGGTGCCCCGGCGCATCGTGGCCGTCGAGGACCTTCCGAGATCGCTCATCGGCAAGGTGCTGCGCCGGCAGGTGCGCGAACAGCTGCTCGCCGGGGCGGCCGTATCCTCGTCCGGTGAGGGCGGGGCGACCGCCCCGGCGTAGGCACGCGGACGTTCGTCCCACCCACCCGCTCCGTGTCTCAGTTGTGCAGCGCAACGATGCTCTACGCCTGCACAAATGAGACATGGAGAGCGACCTCGGTCGACGAGCACCCGGGAGGATCCAGCTACCGCAGGATGGACGCTGTCGGATCAGTCGCGGGTGCGGGAGCCGAACACGTGCAGGTCGAGGTCCACGCTGAGGATCTCGCTGGCGATGCGGCCCCGGACGCTCGTGCCCCGCTCGTCGAGCGGAGGGCTGACGACGGCGGCACCGAGCGTGTCGGCCACGGAGAGCACGATCGCCCCCGAGACGCTCGACTTCGCGGGCACCCCGACGCTTCGCATCCACCGGCCCGAGCCGTCGTACACGCCGCAGGCGGCCATGACCGCCACGACATCGCGGGCGACCTCGGTCGGCACCACACGCTCCCCCGACATCGGGTTCACGCCGCCGCACGCGAGGGTGGCTCCCATGACGGCGAGAGCCTCGGCATCTACGATGCGTGGCGCAGGCTCGCGCGTAGACGGAGACCGCGTCGTCGGCTCCGACATGCAGGGTGCCCTCGGCGCGCATGAGATGCGCGAGGGCATGGTTGCGGTCGCCGAGCAGGTGCTCGCTGCGGGCGATCCCCTCGTCGACGTCGAGGTCCCGGCCCGCGAAGGCTGCCAGACCACGCCGGATCCGGTCGTTGCGTCCCTCGACGTCTCCCCCGTCGACCAGAGCAGCCGTCAGCAGCGCGCCGGCGTTCACCACGGGGTTCGGCGGCTTGCCCGTGCCGCTCTCGAGCTTGATGGCGTCAAACGCCTCGCCGGTGGGTTCGATGCCGATGCGGTCGAGCGCCGCGCCGTCGGTGTCGAGAAGCGCGAGGGCGAACAGGAACGGCTTGACGGCCGACTGCACGCTGAAGAGCACGTCGGCCTGCGCGCTGGCGCGCACACGGCCGTCCGGCAGCGCGATCGCGATCCCGCACAACTCCGCGTCGGCATCCGCGAGCTGGGGGATGCTGTCGTCCACCGCTCCCCCGTGCTCCGCGCGCACCCGGTCGCGCAGCGCGTCGAGATCGTACGTGCCCGCATCCGGGAGACGGCTCATGCCCTCCACCCCTCTCAGGCCCGAACCCGCGAGCGCGACCGTCGCCCGCCCACGTCACCCGAACCCACATCCAACTGCCGAACCCACATGCTGAAGGCGCCCGATTCGTGTGGGTTCGACGCGGATGTGTGGGTTCGGCGGATGGGGGAGGATGCGGGGTGGGAACAGAGAAAGCCCGTCCATTGGACGGGCTTTCTCTGTGTTGGTGACCCCAGCGGGATTCGAACCCGCGTTACCGCCGTGAGAGGGCGGCGTACTAGGCCGCTATACGATGGGGCCGATCAGGCAACCGTTCGATTATGCCACGAGTCTCACGAGGGAGACAAATCGAGGCACGGACGACGAACCGGGTTGCCGGATCCGCCCCGAGGAGAGTTGACTCGGCGCATGCGAGTCACCAAGCACGAGCACGCCGCGTTGACCCTCGAGAAGCAGGGCCGGCGACTGATCGTCGACCCGGGGTCCTTCACCAGCCCCCTCGACGACGCCGAGCACGTCGTCGGCATTGTCATCACACACGAGCATCCCGACCACTGGACCGCCGAGCACCTCGACCGTCTACTGGCCACGAACCCCGGCATTCCGATCGTCGCGCCGGAGGGCGTCGCACACGCGGCCCCCGGCTACGACATCACGGTCGTCTCCCCCGGAGACTCGATCGACATCGACCCCTTCCACCTCGAGTTCTTCGGCGGGCGCCACGCGGTCATCCACGAGAGCATCCCGATCGTCGACAACGTCGGTGTGCTCGTCGACGACGCGCTTTACTACCCCGGTGACTCCTACGCCGTGCCCAAGGGCGCATCCGTCACGCTGCTCGCCGCCCCGGTGGGCGCGCCGTGGCTGAAGATCGGCGACGCGATGGACTTCGTCCTCGCCGTCGCGCCCCGGCAGGTCTTCGGCACGCACGACATGACCCTGTCGGTCGCCGGACGCGACATGGGCCGCGCACGACTGCGCTGGGCCGTCGAGCAGGGCGGCGGGGAACTGCTCACCCTCGACCCGGGCGACAGCACGGAGCTATGATGCGGAAGTCTCGTCTTCCCGGTCCCTGAGCGAGGAGCACAGCTCCGAGACGAAGATCGACGAAAGGTCTCACCGGCGGCGGCCATACGACGACGGATGCCGCGACCCTGGGGCCGCGGCATCCGTCGTCGTGTCGAGTCTCGGGACTACTGAGCGTCCAGGTCGGTCTCGAGAAGCTCGACGAGCTCGTCGAGCGCCTGGTCGGCGCCGTCGCCCTCGGCCTTCAGCGTGACGACCGTGCCCTTCGAGGCGCCGAGACCGATGAGCGAGAGGATGCTTCCCGCGTTGAGGTCCGGGCCGCCGGCGGCGGCGATCGTGATCGGCAGCTTCTTCTCCTGCACCGCCTGCACGAAGAGCTTCGCGGGGCGGGCGTGCAGCCCGGAGCTGCTGGCGATGGTGGCCTGACGTTCTGCCATGAGTGATTCCTCTCGTCTGTCCTTCTATCGTCTCAGGCCGCGACGGGGACGGGCGCCTCGGCCTCGGCGAGCTCCTTGCGACCCACCCACTTCTTCAGAGCGATCACGACCAGGGCCGTGGCGACCGTGCCCGCCAGGACGGCGAGCACGAAGCCCCACCACGGGTCGATCGCGAACAGCACGAAGATCCCGCCGTGCGGAGCCAGCGACGACACGCCGAGCGCCATGCTGAGCCCGCCCGTGACCGCGCCGCCCACCATCGAGGCAGGGATGACCCGCAGCGGGTCGGCCGCGGCGAAGGGGATCGCACCCTCGCTGATGAACGCGGCACCGAGCAGCCAGGCCGCCTTGCCGTTCTCCCGCTCGACCGGGGTGAAGGCGTTCTTCGCGAGGACGGTCGAGGCGAGCGCCATCGCGAGCGGCGGCACCATGCCCGCCGCCATGACCGCACCCATGATGAGGAAGGGCACCGCGTGGATGTCACCGGTCGAGGCGCTCGCGAGGCCGGCGGTGGCGAACGCATAGGCGACCTTGTTGACCGGGCCGCCCAGGTCGAAGCACATCATGAGTCCCAGGATCACGCCGACGAGCACGATGCCCGAGGTTCCGGCGAGGTTCGTCAGTCCGTCGTTCAGCAGCTCCATGAGCGAGGCGATCGGGCGGCCGAGGAACAGGAGCATGAGCCCCGAGGCGACGATCGACCCGAGCAGCGGGATGATGACCACCGGCATGAGTCCGCGCAGCCAGCGCGGCGGGTTGAGCCGTCCTAGCCACCAGGCGATGAATCCGGCGAGAAGACCGCCGATGATGCCGCCGATGAAGCCCGCGTTCATCAGCACGGCGACCGCACCGGCGACGAAGCCGGGGGCGATGCCGGGCCGGTCGGCGATCGCGAAGGCGATGTAGCCGGCGAGGGCCGAGACGAGGAAGCCCATCGACGTGGAACCGATCATGAACGCGACCGAGCCGAGATACTGCCCGAGCGGCCCGAGCGGCGAGGTGATGTCGTCGGTCGGCAGGTTCCAGAGCGAGTTCTGGATGATGACGGTCCCGGCGTTGTCGGTGACGTTGTAGCCGCCCAACAGGAAGCCCAGTGCGATGAGCAGACCACCGCCGGCGACGAACGGGATCATGTAGCTGACGCCGGTGAGCAGGATCCGCTGGATGCGGGCGGGCCACGACGTCGGCGGGGCCGCAGAGCTGCCCTCCGACGAGGCGGCCGCGGCGCTCACCCGCGCCGACTTCGAGTCGCGCGCGGCGGCGACGGCCTCGGAGATCAGCGCCGCAGGCGCCTCGATGCCGCGCTTCACGCCGGAGCGGACGACGGGCTTGCCGCCGAACCGCTGCGGCTCGCGCACATCGACGTCGACGGCGAAGATGACGGCGTCCGCGTTGTCGATGACATCTTGCGGAAGCGCCTTGTACCCGCTCGAGCCCTGCGGCTCGACAGTCAGCTCGATGCCTTCCTCCGCCCCCGCCGCGGTCAGCGCGTCGGCGGCCATGAAGGTGTGCGCGATGCCGGTGGCGCAGGCGGTCACCGCGACGATGCGGGCGGGACGGCCGTCGATCTGCAGACGTGTGTCGGCGGATGCGGCCGGAGCCGCCGCTGCCGGGGCGGCTGCGGGCGCGGTGCCTGCGGGGGCTTCGCCGATCGCGGCGCGCACGATCCGCACGACCTCCTCCGCGGACGCCGCAGCACGCAACGACGACGTGAAGTCGTCCTGCATGAGGCTGCGCGCGAGCTTCGACAGCACCGCCAGGTGCTCCTCGGCCGCCCCCTCCGGCGCGGCGATCAGGAACACGAGATCGGCCGGTCCGTCGTCGGCGCCGAAGTCGACGCCGGGCGCAAGGCGCGCGAACGCGAGCGACGCCTCCGTGACCGCGGAGCTCTTGGCGTGCGGGATGGCGATGCCGCCGGGAAGACCGGTCTCGTCCTTCTGCTCGCGCGCCCACGCGTCGGCGAACAGCGCCTCGGCGTCGCGCGCGCGGCCCGTGGCGGCGACGCGCGCGGCGAGCGAACGGACGACGGCGGCTTTGTCGGAGCCGAGATCCTCGTCGAGACTGACGAGGGATGGAGTGATGGTGTCGGACACAGTGACCTCCAGTGGTCGGTGGTGCTTAGCGGGGAATCCGCTGGACGGGGATGTCGGCGGTGATGAGGTCCTCCGGGGTGGGGGCTTGGGTGCCAGGGAGCGTCGCCGCGGCCGCGCCGTAGCGCATCGCGTGACGGAGGGACTCCTCGGGGGGACGCCCGGCGCTCTCGGCGAGCAGGTAGCCCGCGAGCGAGCTGTCGCCGGCGCCGACGGTGCTGACCGGCACGATTCGCGGCGCGATGCCCGACCAGACAGCAGCCTCCGTCACGAGCAGGGCCCCGGTCGCGCCGAGGGTGACCAGCGCCGTGCCGACACGTAAGGGGACGAGGGTGGCCGCGAGCCGCGCGATCGCTTCCACGTCGGACGGATCGGCGGGGCTTCCCGTCAGCTCGGCGAGCTCGTGCTCGTTCGGCTTGATGAGGTCGGGATGGGCGTGCGCGACGGCCTCGTGGAGTGCCTCGCCGGACGTGTCGACGGCGATGCGCGGGGCAGCATCCCCCCATCGGTCGCGCACCGCGGCGATCACACGGACGTAGAGATCCGGGCCCGCGCCCGGGGGCACCGATCCGGCGAGCACGAGCCACCGTGCGTCCTCCGAGGCCGTCACCACGGCGTCGATGAGTCCCTGCACGTCGTCCGCGCCCAGCACGGGTCCGGCGAGATTGAGCTTCGTCGTGGTCCCATCGGGATCGAGGATGGTGAGGTTGGCGCGGGCGTGCCCGACGATCGGCACGCCGACCGTCTCGATCCCGGTGGCCTCGAGGGCGGCGGCGAACGGGTCGTCCACCGCCAGCGGCAGTACCGCGCGAGTCGCGACGCCGGCGCCCGAGACGACGCGGGCCACGTTGATGCCCTTGCCGCCGGCGTCTTCGCGGGCCGCGGCCGCCGACTGGACCTCGCCGTGGCGCAGAGGGGCGGCGAGGGTGATGGAGCGATCGAGCGAGGGGTTCGCTGTCAGGGTCACGATCATGCGATCAGAACCTCCACTTCGGCGTCGGCGAGGGCGCCGGCGAGCGGTTCGGGGGGCGGCGCATCCGTGACCAGAGCATCGATCGCGCTGAGCGGGGCGAACCCGACGAGCAGCTCGCGCTCGAACTTCGATGCGTCGCAGACGATCACGACCCGCCGCGCCGCCTCGACGATCGCGGTCTTCACCGCGGCCTCTTCGGGGTCGGGAGTGCTGAGACCGAATCCGGCGGAGAGCCCGTTCGTTCCGACGAAGGCGACATCGGGTCGAAGCCCCGAGACGGCGGCGACGGTGGCGGCTCCCACGGCGGCGGCGGTCACCCCGCGGATGTGGCCGCCGATGATCGACAGGTCGATGCCGTCGGCGTCCGCCAGGGTCGGCGCCAGTGCGATCGAGTGGGTGACGACCCGCGCGCTGCCCGCCGTGTCGCGCAGGTGCAGGGGGAGGGCGGCGGCCACGGCGGCGGTCGTGGAGCCCGCATCGACGAACACCGACCCGCGGAAGCCGGGGCCGAGGGTCGCGACGGCGCGTGCGGCGATCGAACGCTTCGCCTCGCTGTGCTCCCGGACGCGGTCGCCGATGGCGGTCTCACGGATGCTGGAGCGCGCCGCGGCGACGGCCCCGCCGTGCACCCGCGTGAGGGCGCCGCGACGCTCGAGCTCGGCGAGATCCCGTCGTACCGTCTCGGTGGTCACATCGAAGCGCTGCGCGAGATCCACCACGGCGAGCCGGCCGTCGGCGTGCAGAATCCGCTCGATGGCGTCGTATCGCTCCGTTGCGTACATGGAATCCCTCCGTGATTCCCACAGAATACAACAGAAACCCACATACATGAAGATCATGCTCGATCGTCGTGCAGAAAAGGCGCCAAACGTTGTGATCTGCCTACAAGCGACGCGGGATCACGTCGCGCGCGGCTGGAGGCTCCCGCAGCACACGACCGCCGGGGGACGTGTGCGCAACGAGAAGGGGCCCCGATCCGCGACGGATCGGGGCCCCTTCGACAAGCCCTGGTCAGGCCTCGCTCATGGCCTGGACCTCGGCCTGGCCCTTCGCCGCGTAGTAGGCGGCACGTGCCGCGTCCTTGCGGGCCTGCTCGGCGTAGCCCGCCTCGAGCACGTCCTGCGGCACCTCGACGCTCTCGATCTTGTTCACGCCGTTGTGCTTCTCGATGTACGCGTCGAGCTCGGGACCGCTGGTCCACGAGGTGATGAGGCAGTAGCGGGGGTCGTCGCCGACGTGCGTCGCGGCGTGCCACAAACGCTGCGTGTCGATGATCAGCTGCGCGCCGGCGGGCAGGGCGATGCGGGTCTCGCCGCTCGGGTCCGTGCGGTTCTCGCGCAGCACGAAGAAGCTCTCGGCGTCGTCGCTCAGGTTGAAGAAGCCGCGCACGACCCAGCCGGTGCCATCCGGGTTCAGGCGGTTGTTGTCGTCCTGGTGCAGGTTGTAGAGGCATTCGCCGTAGGTGTTCGGCTGCAGCTCGATCACGCGGCAGCGACCGACGTTCGCGCCCGGCTCCTGCGCACGACGGGTCAGGTTCGGGGCCTTCTCGGTCTGCGAGTCGATCCAGACGCCGTCCTTGTCGGTGCGGGGGTTCGTCCCGGTCCAGAAGCCCGCGCACTCGACGTCGCCGTCGCGAGAGGCGAGCGGCGCGAATCGGGTGTCGCCCGAGGACTTCCAGTCGACGTACTCGATGTCGAGCCATTCCTTGGGGTCGAGTTCCTGGTTGTAGCGGTCGAGCACGACGTAGCCGGTCTCTTCGAGCGCGGCGGACTTGATGTAACCCATGACGGATGATGCCTTTCATACGGGGCCAGCGAAGTTTTTACAGGCCCAGGTAAGGTCAGCCTACATCGGCCTCCTGGCAGACCCGTGGGTCGCCACCGGCCCGTCGGGGCATCCACCTAGAGTGGAGGGTCGGCGGCTCGCGCCGCCCGGGAATCCGCTCTGCGAGGGACGAGAACGAGGAACATGGTCAGCGCCACCAACGTCGATGCCACCGCCGTCAGCACGATCGCGTGGCTGTCGGCCCCCGAGACCAGCATCGTCGTCCCGGTGTACCAGCGGCAGTACCGATGGGACATCGGCGCCTGCGAGCAGCTGCTGGGCGACATCCGCGCGGTCGCCGATCTCGACGAGGGCCACACGCACTTCCTCGCCTCGATCCTGTCCTCGCGCGGCAGCGAGGCGGATGCGGGCGAGCTCGTGCTGATCGACGGACAGCAGCGCATCACCACCCTCATGCTCCTGATCGCCGCGCTCCAGCACACGGTGCGTGCGACCGATCCGGCCCTCGCCACCGACCTACAGCGAGTGCTCGTGCGCGAGAGCGACCCGCAGCGCACGAGGCTCCGGCCGCACCGCGCCTGGGCCGATGTGTTCGAGAGCGTGGTGCTGGAGCGCCGCTCCCCCGCCGACGCCGACCGGGTGTCCCGCTTCGACGACAACTACGCGTTCTTCCGCAGCCAGATCCGCGCCGACGAGGCTCCGCGCATCTGGCGCGGACTGCGGCGGCTCGAGCACGTCGCGATCGCCCTCGGCGCCGACGCCAACGCCCAGCAGATCTTCGAGAGCCTCAACTCGACCGGAGAGCCGCTGCGCGATCACGAACTGATCCACAACTACATGCTCATGGGGCTCTCGCACGCCGAGCAGACGACGATCGAGGAGAGCTTCTGGGTGCCGATCGAGCAGAACACGGGCGAGTCGATCGCCGACTTCTGGCGCCACTATCTCGTGATGCGCACGGGCCGCGAGCTCGCGGGGGCGGCCGGTCGCGGCGTCTACGAGGCGTTCCGCCACGAGTTCCCGCTCCTCGATCCGACCTCGTTGCACGCGCACGCGGCGGAGTGGAGACGGTACTCCGAGATCTACCGCGTGCTGCTGGAGCCCGCCCATGCCCCCGACGAAGAGGTGTCCCGACAGCTCGGGTACGTCAACACCTTCGGTCGCGGAATGTATCCGCTGGTGCTGCGCGCGTACCACGACTGGGTGCACGGTGCCGCCGACCGGGCGAGCCTCGTCGGCATCCTCGAGAGCATCCAGTCGCTTCTGCTCCGCCGCACGGTCTCGGGGCTGAAGAACGAGCGTCTCGTCGCGCGCCTGTGCCGGGCGCGCTCCGAGAGCGTCGAGGAGCTCGCCCGCGCCTTCGGCCGGATCACGCCGTCCGACGAGCGCGTCCGAGCGGCGCTGAAGTACGTCGACGTGCCGCACGCGGGGTACGTGCTGAACCGGATCACGGGTGCGGGATCGCTCGCCGACCTCGGCGTCGAGCACGTGTTTCCCCTGGCACCCGCCGACGGATGGAGCGGCGACGGCGCGCGAGCGTGGGCGGACTACTCCGACGACGAGCAGAACAGTCACCGTGCGCTCGCGCAGACCCTCGGCAACCTGGCGCTGCTCGAGGATCCCCTCGCCGAACGCGTCATCGATCGGTCGTTCCCCGACAAGCGCGCCGTCTACGCGAAGAGCGAGATCGACTCGACCGCGCGGCTCGCCGACCTCGAGGCGTGGGGCACGGCCGCGATCGCCGCCCGCACGGCGCAGCTGACGGAGGCCTTCCTCTCGATCTGGCGCCGACCGAGTGATGTGCTCATCGACGACGACGACCTCACCCCCATCCTCGACGCGAAGCAACGCCGCGGCTTCCCGCCCGGATGGCAACGCGAATGGTCGTACGTGGAGTACCGCGGTGAGCACTGGGTGGTGCCCGACGTCAAGTACCTCTTCAACCGCGTGTTCAAACGGCTCTGGGCGGACTCCCGTGCCGACGTCGTCGCGTTCAGCGAGCGCCGCGGCGGACCGGTGTACGACACCATGGCCTGGAACGGGCAGTGGGACGCCCTCGGCGAGGGCGCGTTCCTCTACATGGGCTGGGACTCGCGATACATGCTCACCGCCGTGCAGGGCCTTCTCGAGGAATCCGGTCTCGCCTCCGAGGTGTTCGTCAAGTACTCCTACATCGGCAACGCGATGCGCGACTGAGATCACCTGCCGCGCGCCCAGCCCCGGGCGCCTCAGCGCGACGAGCGGCCGCGCAGCGGCGTCCAGCCCACGGGCCGCGGCTCGTCGCCGAGGGCCCGCTCCCGGTCGGCGGATGCGGACCAGCCCTGCGCCGCATCCTCGTCGTCGAAGCCGCCGCGCGCGACCCGGAAGCCGACGTCCTCGAGCTCGGTGCCGGGTGCGCCTCCCCGGCGCACGGATGCCCTCACGCTCCACGCGTCGTCGGCGAAGCCCCCGCCCCGGAAGACGCGGTAATCGCCGTAGCGCGCGGGGTCGAGGTGGTCCCAGCACCACTCCCAGACGTTCCCGAGCGTGTCGAACAGTCCGTTGAGGTTCGGTATCCTGCCGCCCACGTCCTGCGGCGAGCGCACTCCGTCGATCGCGGTCCACGCGACCTCCGGCAGCGGACCGTAGTGCGGCGCGCTCGATCCCGCCCTGCAGGCGAACTCCCACTCCGCCTCGGTCGGGAGGCGGTAACCGTCCGCATCCGTGTGCCAGGTGACCTCGGGGCCGTCGAACGCGTACGCGGGGTCCAGCCCCTCCCACTCCGAGAGCGCGTTGCAGAATCGGATCGCCCGCAGCCAGCTGACGTCCGCGACCGGGCGGCGGGCGTGCACGACCGCGATGCCGAGGAGCTCCGCGAACAGGTCCTGCGTCACCGGGTACACGGCGATCTCGAAGGGCTCGAGCTCCACTTGACGGCGCGTGCGTCGGCGTGCGTCGTTCAGGATGACGGTGCCCGCCGCGATCTCCGCCATCTCGATCTCGACCATCCCGGAACTCTATCGACCGCGGACGGCGGCGGGGGTGCAACGCGGGGAAACACAAGGCGGGCCGGATCCGGGCGAGCCACTAGCGTGGCTCCTCGGGCACAGCGCCCCCGTCCCGCACCGAGAAGGCCCTCACGCACATGACATCCCGATCCACGCACCGTTCTTCCCTGCGCCGTCGCGCCAGCGCCGCGATCGCACTCGCGTCCGCGGTCCTCCTCGCGTCCTGCGCCGCACCGGCGGCCACGGAGGTCATCGCCGGTGCGGAGGACTCCGCCGTCGACAAGCTCGGCATCATCTTGTACACCTCGAACCCCTGGAACAAGGAGTACGGCGAGGCGTTCGAGATCGCCGCCAAGAAGCTCGGTGTCGATGAGGTCTCCGTGCTCAACGCGGAGGCTGACCCGCAGAAGCAGCTGAGCCAGGTGCAGACCCTCCTCGACCAGGGGTACAAGGGCATCGCGATCAACCTCGTCGGCGGGCTGAGCGTCGGCCAGCTGAACACCCTGTTCGCCGAGAACGACGCCTACTACACGACCGTCTTCGAACTGACCCAGTGGAACACCACGTACGCGAGCGACGGCCACTACCTCACATACATCTCGCCCGACTACCCGGGTTCGGCCGAAGCGGTCGTCGACGAGCTCGCCGCGGCGCTGCCCGACGGCGGCGACGTGATCGCCATCGGCGGCTCCGCGAGTCTGTCGGCGACGCTCTCCAACCAGGCGTGGACCGGGTTCGAGGCCGGGCTCGCGGCGAACCCCGAGCTCACCCTCGTCGGCAACCTCGAGACCGACTACACCGCGGAGGGCGGCAAGCAGAAGACCGCCGACCTGCTCTCGCGCTTCCCCGATGCGAAGGCCGTGCTGGCCACGGACGGCGCCTCCGCCGAGGGCGCGGTCGCCGCGATCCGCGAGGCCGGCCTCGAGCCGGGCACGGACGTCCTCGTCGTCTCCGCCGACGACGCCGGAACCGTCGGCGAGCTGGTGCAGAGCGGAACCGTCCTCGCGGGAGCCTCCCTCCCGGCGGCGCTCGTGGCCAACTACGACGCGGCGGTGCTGTTCGATCAGCTGAACGGGGTCACCCCGGACCCCGCGCTGCAACAGCTCTGGCTCGACATGCCGGTCGTCAACGCCGAGAACGTCGACGACTACCTCGCACGCTACGGGAAGCCGCTCGGCGAGCAGTTCGACACCGCCCTCTTCTCGCGCTACCTCACCCCCGAGGACTGGGACTACCAGGGCGGCTTCCGCCCCGTCACCGACCTCGCCGAGCTGTGGCCGGGAGTGCCCCAGCCCGCCGACTTCGACGCGCCCGCGCAGTTCACCGAGCTGCTCGACTCGGGAGCGTTCGAGAAGGCGGCCGCCGAGATCGCCGAGCACAACGAGATCGCGCCCTTCGCGCCGCTTCCCGAGTGACGCGCCCATCCACGACGACAGCATCACGGAGGATCGATGACCGCTGCCGATGAGCCGTCGACGGCGCCGCGGCTCGAGGTCCGTGGCATCACCCGGTCCTTCGCGGGCCGGCGCGTTCTCGGCCCGGTCTCGTTCGCCGCTCTCCCCGGCGAGGTCATCGGCCTCGTCGGGGAGAACGGCGCCGGCAAGAGCACACTCCTGAACATCCTGAGCGGCGTCCTCACCCACGACTCCGGCGACATCCTGCTCGACGGCGAGGCGTTCGCCCCCTCCGGATACCGCCGGGCGAACGAACGCGGGATCTTCCGCGTCTACCAGGACAGCGTCCTCATCCCGAGCCTGACCGTCGAGGAGAACCTGTTGCTGGGCTGGGAGGACCGCTTCACCCGCCCGCTCGGCACGATCGACGGACGCCGGCGCCGAGCGGCGGCACGCCGCGCCCTCGAGCGCGTCGGGCTGCCGCAGCGCCTCTCCGGCGCCCGCGCGGGTACGCTCGGCCAGGGGACGCGGCAGCTCCTCGCCTTCGCGAAAGCGCTCTCCGCCATCGAGACGCTCGGCACGGCGCAGCCGATCATCCTGCTGGACGAGCCGACCACGAGCCTCGACTCGGCGGCGGAGCACCGATTCCTCGCCGTGGTCGAGGAGCTCCGTGCGGCCGGCGCCACGATCTTCCTCGTCTCGCACCTTCTCCAGGAGGTGCTCGCCGCCACCTCTCGCGTGATCGTGCTGAAGGACGGATCGGTCACTGCGCAGCTGAGCGCCGACCAGACCGACGAGACCGAGCTGCACAGGCACATGGTCGGCCGTGAGCGCCTGGCGAACTACTATCTCGAGGACCGGCAGGGCGCTCACCGGGAGGACGCCTCCGCGCCGCCCCGGCTGGTCGTCGACGGGCTCGTGCTGCCGGCACTCGGGACGTCGGTGTCGTTCGACGTGCGGGCGGGAGAGGTGCTCGGATTCGCCGGGCTCGAGGACTCGGGGAAGACGGAGCTGGGCCGCGCGCTCGCGGGTGCCGAGCCCGCGGCCGGAACCGTCCGGGTCGACGGGTCGCCGAGCACTCCCCGCACGACGCGCGCCGCGATCGACGCCGGCATCGTGTACGTCCCGGCCGACCGTCCCGAGCTCGGCGTCATCCGCGAGGCATCCATCGAGCGGAACATCCAGGTCGGCTCGTTGCACGATCGCTATGCGAACCGGGCGGGGATCGTCCGAGCCGGCGTATCCCGCGCCGCCGCGCGCCGGCTCATCGACACGTTCGGGATCGTCGCACGGGGCGAGCGGCAGCCGGTCGGCGAGCTCTCCGGCGGCAACCAGCAGAAGGTCGTGCTCGCACGATGGCTCTCCCGCGACCCGTCCGTCATCGTGCTGGACTCCCCCACCCAGGGCGTCGACACCGGCGCTCGCGCCGCCATCTACCGCGAGATCCGCAACGCGGCCGCCGCGGGGGCGGCGATCGTCCTTCTCAGCGAGGACCTCACCGAGGTGATCGGCCTGTCGGATCGCGTCGCCGTCCTCAGACGCGGGACGATCCAGGCGATCATCGACGCGCCCGCCCCTGCCAAGCCCGAAGAGGCCGAGATCCTCGGCCGCATGATGTGAACGGAGTTGCACGTCACGATGTCTGAGCACATCCCCGCGGCCGCCACCGAGGCCGCCGACACCGAGGAGAAGCCGCAGCACACCCGCGAATCGGCCCTCGGACGGTGGATCGCGTACGTGCCGCCGCTCGTGCTCATCGCGCTGATCGTCTTCTTCAGCCTCGCCAGCCCCACGTTCGGCTCACTGCAGTCGATCGCGACGATGGGATCGCAGGCCGGCATCCTGCTCGCGGCCGCGATCGGGCTGACCTTCGTCGTCGTCGCCGGCGGCATCGACCTGTCGATCGGCTCGGTGGCTCTCCTCACGGGGACGGCCGTCGCACTGCTGGTCGCCGGGATCGGCGATCAGGCATGGCTCGCCGTCGTGGCGGCGCTCGCGATCGGCGCGGTCGCGGGGCTGCTCAACGGCGCCGTCGTCGCGCTCGCCCGGGTGCCGTCGTTCATCGTCACCCTGGGGACCCTGTCCTTCTTCGCCGGCCTCGCACTCACCCTCACCGGCGGTCAGGCCCGCGGGTTCATCAGCAACGGCCTGCTCGCGCTCGTCAACCAGCCCGTGCTCCCCGGCATCCGCGGGACGTTCGCCATCGGTCTCGTCGTGTTCGCCGTGTCCTGGTTCGTCATGCGGCGCACCCGCTTCGGGCTGCACCTCTACGCGATGGGCGCCAACGAGCGCGCATCGCGCCTCGCGGGCATCAACGTGCTGCGCGTGAAGCTCGTGGTCTTCGCCGTCTCCGGAGCGGGGGCGGCGATCGCGGGCCTGCTCTCCGTCTCGCAGCTCCAGGCCGCGAGCCCGGCGCTCGGCACGTCGATCCTGCTCGACGCGATCGCGGCGATCGCGATCGGCGGCACCTCGCTCGCGGGCGGGAGCGGTGGCGTCGAGCGGACCTTCGTCGGCGTGCTCATCCTGACCGTCCTCTCCAGCGGCCTCAACCAGCTCGGTGTGCCCGACTTCACCCAGAACATGATCAAGGGCGCGGTCATCGTGCTCGCCGCCGCGTTCACGCTCGCGGGGCGTCGCGGCGACGTCGTGAAGTGACGTCGTGAAGTGACCCTGATCTGACCTCGTAACCCTCTCCCGCCCGAAGGACCTGCCATGCGCTTCAACGCGTTCGTGATGAACACCGTCAGCCACCTCTCGCCCGGACTGTGGCGCCACCCGGACGACAGGACGCCGGACTACACGGACCTCGACTACTGGATCGAGATCGCCCGCATCGCCGAGAGCGCCTACTTCGACGCGGTGTTCATCGCGGACGTCCTCGGAACCTACGACGTGTACGGCGGGGACGACCGGGAGGCCCTCCGCCGCGGCACGCAGACCCCGGTCGGCGACCCGATCCTCGCGGTCTCCGCGATGGCCGCCGCCACCGAGCACGTCGGGTTCGGCATCACGACGAACACCGAGGCCGAGCACCCCGTCCCGCACGCACGGCGGTTCACGACGCTCGATCACCTGACCAAGGGTCGCGTGGGCTGGAACGTCGTCACGGGCTACCTGCCCTCCGCCGAGCGCAACATGGGGCGCACGACGCCGCTCGCCCACGACGAGCGCTACGACCGCGCCGACGAGTATCTCGAGGTCGCGTACAAGCTGTGGGAGGGCTCGTGGGAGGACGACGCCGTCGTGCTCGACCGCGAGCGGGGCGTGTTCGCCGACCCCGACAAGGTGCATCACATCGGGCACCACGGCGAGCACTTCGACGTGCCCGGCATCCACGTCTCGCAGCCGTCCCCCCAGCGCACCCCCGTCGTGTTCCAGGCGGGCGCCTCGCCGCGCGGCATCGCGTTCGCGGCGGGGAACGCCGAGGCGGTGTTCGTCGCCGCGCCGACCGCTGCCGTCGTCGCCGACCAGGTGCGCCGCATCCGTGCCGCGGTGACGGATGCCGGCCGGCCGGCGGATTCGGTCGTGATCTATGCGATGGCCACGATCGTGACCGCGCCCACCGGCGAGGAGGCACGTGCGAAGTACGAGGACTACGTGGCGCACTCGACGACCGAGGGCGCGCTGGCACTGATGTCGGGGTGGATGGGCGTCGATCTGTCCGGCTACGACCTCGACCAGCCGCTGGGCGACGTCCAGAGCAACGCCGTGCAGTCGCACCTCGCCGCGTTCCAGAACCGCACGGCGTCGGGCGACATCTGGCGCATCCGCGACATCGCCGCCTGGGGCGCGGTCGGCGGCGTCGGCCCCGTGATGGTGGGCTCTCCCGCCGAGGTCGCCGATGCGCTCCAGGAGTTCCAAGAGACCACCGGCGTCGATGGCTTCAACTGCGCGCAGGCGATCATTCCCGGAACGCTCGAGGACATCGCCGAGCATGTGGTCCCCGAGCTCCAGTCCCGGGGGGTCTACCCCACCTCGTACACGGAGGGCACGCTGCGACACAAGCTGTTCGGACGCGGCGACCGGCTCCCCGACTCGCATCGGGGAAGCCGCTACCGTGTCGGCGGGGACCTGTCGACCATCGACGACAGCAAGCGGGGCTGACGCGCGCTCGGCCCACGGGGCGGGCCGGCGCGGAGGGGCCGGGCGTCGCGGTGAGGTCTGTGCGCGCCCGGCCGCCGTACGTCACGCCGTCAGGTGCAGGCGCTGCTCCGCCAACGGACAGGTGAAGACGTCGCGTTCGCCGAGCCCCACGCGGTTGATGTAGCGCACCACGATCGCGTACGAGGCGAACAGCCCGGTCTGCGTGTACGGAACACCGTGCTCGCGGCAGTAGGCCGCGATGATCGGTGCCGCGCGGCGCAGGTGCGGTCGCGGCATCGAGGGGAAGAGATGGTGCTCGATCTGATAGTTCAGCCCGCCCATCGCCACGTCGAGCACCCGGTTGCCGCGGATGTTGCGGCTCATCATGACCTGCCGGCGGAGGAAGTCCAGCGTGACCTCGCGCGGCACGACCGGCATCCCCTTGTGGTTCGGGGCGAACGAGACTCCCATGTAGAACCCGAAGAGCCCGAGCTGCACCGCGAGGAAGACCGCGGCGATCCCCGGCGACAGGACGAGGAAGACGAGGGTCGTGAAGCCGATGAGGCGCACGCTCATGAAGCCGATCTCGACCCAGCGCCGGTCGAGTCGCCCAGGCGTCGCCACCCGTTTGACGCCCGAGGCGTGGAGGGAGACTCCTTCGAGCAGGAGGATCGGGAAGAAGAACAGGCCCTGGTGCGCGCGCAGCCAGGCGACGGCTCGATTGGTGCGCCGTTCGGCCTTCTCCGCCGTCACCGCGATCACCGGCAGCTCGATGTCGGGGTCGGACCCCAGCTTGTTCGGGTTGGCATGGTGGCGCGTGTGCTTGTGCTGCCACCATCCGTAGCTCATCCCGACGAACAGGTCTCCGAGGATGAGGCTGATCCAGTCGTTCCATCGTCCCGACACGAAGATCTGCCGGTGGGCGGCATCGTGCCCGAGGAACGCGATCTGGGTGAACACGACCGCGAGGACCGCGGCGGTGAACAGCTGCCACCAGGTGTCGCCGATCCAGACGAAGGCGACCAGACAGCCGGCGAGCACGAGGGGCGTCAGGATGAGCTTGGCCCAGTAGTAGCCGTAACGTCGGCGGAGCAGGCCGCTGTCGCGCACGACCTGGGCCAGGGAGGTGAACTCGCTCGCGCGGCGGCCCGGGCCCGCCGACCGGGGAACGGTGGTGCGGATGGCGTCCATGGGAGGCATCCTCGGCGTTGCGCCGCTTCAGCGGCGGGCAGCGCCGCCCTCGCCGATCCAGTCGGAGGCGCCGGAGCGGTCTTCCGGGGTGTTCTGTCTCCGCGTGGCGCCGGGCGCTGCGCCCGCCCCGACGCGGCGGACGAAGGAGACCGACTCGGCGAGCGCCGCGACGGCGGCGGCGCGTTGCTGCTCGCGGTGGGACGCCTCCTCGAAGCGGGCGGCGGCGAACCCGCGACGAGCCTGCACGTCAGCGCTGATGTCGGCGAGTCGCTCGGCGAGGACGCCGGCCAGGCCGTCGCGCAGTTCTTCGAGGTTGGTGTTGGCGATCTCGAGGCGGCGGTCGGAGACGGTCACCTCGACGGTCGGATACCCCTGACGCGAGAGGTAGGAGCGGGTGTCGCTGCCGAGGATCTCTTCGACCTCGTCGCGATCGGGCTTCCGACTGAACACCGCGGCGACGGTGTAGCGATCGGGCGCGGACTCGGTGAGCAGGGCGGCCGGGAGCGACCCGACCAACACCTCCCCGAGGCCCAGCAGACCGGAGCTCTGACCGGTCGTGGTGACATGTGTGTCCATGACTGGACGGTACGCCCCCAACATGTAAGCCTCACAGGTTGGCGGGGGCCGGCGGACGCCTCTCCCACGTGCCGGAGACGGATGCGGAGAACCTATGCTCGGGACATGGAGCGCAGGCACGCGGCGGTCGTGTACAACCCGGTCAAGAGCCCCCTGGACCGCCTTCGCCGCGCGGTCGACGCCGAGCAGCTGCGGCAGGGATGGGAGGAGTCCCGCTGGTTTCCGAGCAGCGGCGAGGACGCCGGGCGGCGGGCGGCGGAGGACGCGCTCCGCGGAGAGCCGGCCGTCGTGATCGTCGCAGGCGGTGACGGCACCCTGCGCGCGGTCGCAGAGCTCGCGCACGAAGGCTCGATCCCGCTGGCACTGGTTCCCACCGGCACCGGCAACCTGCTGGCCCGCAACCTCGGCCTGGCCGTGAACGACCTGGAGCGCTCGGTTCGCGTCGCCTTCACGGGCGGCATCCGCGCGGTCGACATCGCCGTGGCCGACATGGAGCTCGACGGAGAGCGGAGCCGGCATGCGTTCGTGGTCATGGCGGGGATCGGGCTCGACGCCGAGATGGCGCGCGACACGAACCCCGTCGTCAAGAAGCGGATCGGATGGCTGGCGTACGTGACGCCCATCGCACGCTCCATCATCCGCAACCGCCAGTTCCATCTGCGGTACCGCGTGGACGGCGGGCACGCTCGATCGACCCGCGCGCACACCGTCATCGTCGGCAACTGCGGCATGCTCACCGGCAACATGCTGCTCATCCCGGCCGCGGTCGTCGATGACGGGCTGCTGGATGTCGTCATGATGCGCCCCGGCAACGGGTTCGGCTGGGCGCAGATCGGCACACGCCTCACGCTCCAGGGCATCGCCCACCGATCCCGGGCCGGCCGGCGCATGTTCCAGCGTGCGCGCGCACTCCCGGCGCTCGCCTACGCGCAGGGACGACAGTTCGAGGTGCGCTTCGACACCGCGCACGCGATCGAGCTCGACGGCGACGACTTCGGCTCCATCACGAGCGCCCGGATCACCGTGCATCCCGCGGGCCTGCGTCTGGTGGTTCCCGACCGGGCGTGATCCCGAGCGGTCCTCATCGCGCCCGGCGCGGCGCTCCCGATCCTGCCGTGCGCCCGGCGGCGCTCGACGACGCGAGCGCGGGTCATCCGTCCCGCGGACGCGTTGCGCAGGCGATGCCTGCGTTCCAGCCCGGCGCTCTTCCGCCTGCGGGCGGGGCGAACCGGGACGCGTCGACTCCGCTGGTGGTGAGCAGCCAGGAGACGACGGAGTTCGAGTTCCACATATCGCCGGAGCGCGGCACGTCGCGTCCCCAGGTGAGCGTCGGGACGGCCGCGACGCGATCGAGGAGGGCGTGCACGTCCTCGGCGCCGAGAGGGATCGAGACCGGCGAATCGATCGCGTATCCGCGATCGGGAAGGATGCCGTCGGGCCAGCAGCGGATCTCGTATCGGAAGAACCGCGATCGGCCCAGGAGACGGAGCCCGACCGGGCCGACGGCGACGACCCCGCGGGGTCCGGCGGGCTGCCCCCACGCCGGCGTCATCTCGATCAGGTGCCGGCCGCCGTCGACGAACACTTCCAGGGCGGCGTGGAACAGCGGCTGCGGCGGCCGGTGCTCGAGACGGGCGAGGATGCGCTCCCACCATCGGCTGGTGTGCACGACCACGTGCCCGCCGGCTCCGACCGGCAACCACCACAGGTCCGCCCGGCTCTCGGTCATGGCATGCTCGTCACCGTGCCGGCGACGGCCAGATCCCACGACGAGAACCCCACCTCCGCAGGCTACCGAGCACCGCGGCGTGTTCGCGCCGACAGCCGGCCGGCACGGGTGGAGATCAGGCCGTCGTGATGAGAGTATCTGCGTATGCATGCAGATACGAAGTATGGGCTGACGGTCGAGAGCCCCTACGTGGAACTCGCGGTCGAGGTGTTCTCGATGCTCGCAGACGCGACGAGGGTGCGGATCATCCTCGCGCTTCGGGACACGGAGCTGTCGGTGAACCATCTGGCCGACATCGTGGACAAGTCACCGGCCGCGGTCTCCCAGCATCTGGCGAAACTGCGACTGGCTCGGATCGTGGTGACCCGACAGGACCGGCAGCGGGTGTTCTACCGACTCGCGAACGAGCACGCCCGCCAGCTCGTCGCCGACGCGATCTTCCAGGCTCAGCACACCGTCGACGCCGACCCGGCGCACCACCGCGAGGAGTCCCCCACGACGGTGGCCGCGCGCGACCGCCCGTGATCGAGGTCCTGCGCAACGGCGCGTATGCGAGGCTGTTCTCCGCGCAGGTCGTCGCCCTGCTCGGCACCGGACTGCTCACCATCGCCCTCGGACTGCTCGCGTTCGACATCGCCGGCGGCGACGCGGGGGTCGTGCTCGGCACGGCGCTGACGATCAAGATGGTCGCCTACGTCGCCGTCGCCCCCATCGTCTCCGCGGTCACCGGGAACGTCCCGCGGAAGGCGCTGCTGGTGACCGCCGACGTGCTGCGCGCGGGCGTCGCGGTGAGCCTCCCGTTCGTCACCGAGGCGTGGCAGATCTACGTCCTGATCTTCATCCTCCAGTCCGCCTCCGCCACCTTCACCCCGGCGTTCCAGGCCGTCATCCCCGAGATCCTCCCTGACGAACGCCAGTACACCCGCGCCCTGTCGCTGTCGCGTCTCGCCTACGATCTGGAGTCCCTGGCCAGCCCGGTCCTGGCGGCGGCGCTGCTCACGGTGATCGGCTACCACGACCTGTTCATCGGCACCGTGATCGGCTTCACGGGCTCCGCGCTGCTGGTGCTCGCCACCCGGTTCCCGCCGATCCGCCCCGCCCCGCCCCGTCCGTTCCTCGAACGCCTCACCCGCGGCATCCGCGTGTTCTGGCGAGTACGAGAGCTGCGGGGCCTGCTCGCGATGAACCTCATCGTGGCGACCGCCGGCGCGATGGTCATCGTCAACACCGTGGTCCTCGTCCAGGGCGATCTCGGGCGTCCGCAGACCGACGTCGCGCTGCTGCTCGGCGCCTACGGGGCCGGGTCGATGGTCGTGGCCCTCGTCCTGCCGGCCGTGCTCGACGCGCTCCCGGACCGAACGGTGATGCTCGCCGGCGCCGCCGCCCTGCCGGTCACCCTCGTCGCCGCAGGCGTCACAGCGGGTCTGGAGCCGACCACCGGGACGTGGACCGGACTCGTCGTCGTCTGGCTGGTGCTGGGCGCGGCGACCTCGCTCATCCTCACCCCCTCGGCGCGCCTGCTGCGCCGAGGGGGTGAGGAGAGCGACCGGCCCGCGGTGTTCGCCGCGCAGTTCTCGCTCTCCCACGCCTGCTTCATCCTCACCTATCCGGCCGCAGGGGTCCTCGGCACCCTCCTCGGCCTCTCCGCCACCGCACTCGTCCTCGCCGCCGTCGGAGCGATCGCCGCCCTCATGACGTGCCTGGCCTGGCCCCGGGGCTCGGCTGCGGCGACGCACCCGGCGTCCGTCCCGTAGCCGTCCACCGAGGGGGCCGTGCGGATGACGTCCGCCCCACGTCGCGTCAGGCTCCGCGGCGACGCGCCGTCAGCAGGATGCCGGCCGCGAGCATCCCCACCGCGAGGATCCCCAGCCCGATCGACGGCACCCCGCCCGTGGCGGGCAGACGCACGTCGGTGCCGCCGGCGCCGGCGGCACCACCGGCGCCGGGCCGGGCCGGGTTCGTCGGCGTCGTCGTGTCCACCGGGTTCGTCGGGTCCACCGGATCCACGACCGTCGCAAGCGTCCCGGTCCGCAGTGCCCCGGGTCGGATGCCGTCGGCGAACCACCAGGCGGCACGATGCCCATCGACCGTGAAGCTCGCCGGCGCGATGGCGAACCCCTCGTTGTTGAGATCGGGCATTCCGGCCGGGCGCGCCACGTGGGTGACGGCCGGATCGGCATCCGCGCCGAAGACGATGCGCGCGGCCGTTCCGCCGCAACCGTCGTCGCACACGGCCCACAGCACGCCCTCGGTCACGTCGTAGTCCAGAGCCATCACTCCGCCGAGGCCCGAAGCGACCTCCGCGACGATGTCGGCCGTGCCGTCCTCGCGCAATGCGACGGCGAACACACGACCGTCGTCCTCGATCGCGACGAAGAACAGGCCGTCGCCGTGACCGGGGTAGGCGGCCGGGTCGTAGGCCGTGCCGCCCGCCGCGAGGACGCGACCGGCGAGGTCCGCGTCGGGGACCCACTCGACCGCCTCCATGCCGACGTTCGCGCCGACCTGCGGCAGGAGCGCGGTCAGGTCCCATTCCGTCGTCGCGATGACATCGGTGCCCGGGGCGCCCGGATCGACCTTCAGGACGATGTTCTGGTTGACGCCCTTCGCGTTGTTGTCACGCTCGGAGGCGATGTACACCCAGCCGTCGTCGTCGACCGTGATGCCCTCGGCGTCCGGACCCGCGGCCCCGGCGTCACCGGCATCCTTCTGGAACCGGGCACGCCTGCCCAGCTCCCACCCCTCGGCGAAGCCCACCGAGCCGTCGGCGGATGCCACGAGCTTCCAGAAGCGACCCGTCCCATTGTCGACGGCCCACAGGAACACGCCGTCAGCGGTCTCCTGCACGTCGAGGCCCGAACTGTCCTCGAGGAACATCGCGGCCTCGTCCACGACGCGCACGGACCCGGAGCCCGGCCAGGTCTCCACGACGATGTCGCCGACGCAGACGTTCGCGGCGCTCTTGGTGGACTCGGCCGTCTCTGCGAAGGTCCCCGTCGTGTCGGGGCAGCGCCCCCACGTCGTCGCAGCGTGCGCGGTCCAGGTCGTCGAGTCCACGAGCACGTCGCCCTCGAAGACCCGCACGCTGTCGCCGGAGCCGAGGCCGAAGCCCAGCTGCGCCTCCTCGATCACGTGGTGACCGCCGGCGGCGATCGTCGTCCCGGCGGGGATCTCATAGCCGTGGGAATCATCGTCGTCGCGTACGACCAGACCCGACACGTCCAGCACGCCGGTCGTCGGGTTCACCAGCTCCACCCAGTCGCCGGGCTCGCCCCCGCTGGATTCGACCTCGTTGACGCGCACCGGGCTGCCGCACGCGTTGCGCAGGCTCTTGGTAGAGATCGCGACGTCGGCGAAGTCGCCGATGCCGTCCGGACAGCGCGCCCAGACGCCGTCGGCGTGCGCGGCGTAGACGTGCTCGTCGACGGCGATCCCCTGCGCGTCCCGCAGGGTGACGGTGTCTCCGTTGCCCAGTCCGAACGAGAACTCACCCGGCTGGTCGAACACGAACAGGCCCCCCGGCTCGATCGTCGTGCCCTTCGGGAGCGGGAACGTCTCGGCGGCGTGACCGATCGGGTCGTTGTCCACCACCGTCCACCCCGAGACGTCCACGACGCTGTCGGAGAGGTTGATGACCTCCACCCAGTCGGTCGCGTCGCCGTTGGACTCGATCTCGTTGATCGCGATCTCCGGCAGCACGCAGCTGTTGGTCGCCCCGGGCGTCGCATACGACAGACGGAACTCGCCCTGTCCGTCGGGGCAGCGCGACAGGGTCGCCGCTGCCACGTCGCCGTCAATCGCGGCGTGCGTCGTCCACGGCAGCGTGTCGTCGATGAGCGCGCCGGTCGGGTCGAACAGACGGATGCGGTCGGCGCCGCCGATGCCGATCGGATCGCGGAATGCCGTCTCCAGCCCATCGACGAAGCCGACCGAGGCCTCGTCGACGACGAGGTAACCGCCCGCGGGGATGACGCTACCCGCACGGAACGTCCAACGGTGGTCGTCGGAGTTGTCACGGATCTCGTACCCGGAGACGTCGAACGCCTCGGTGCCCGGGTTGTGGAACTCGATCCAGTCGGCCGGCTGCGAGTCGACCTCGTTGATGACGACCGAGCCCACGACGCTCTCGGGCTCGCAGTCGTTGGCCGCACCGGGGGTCGCCGCGGTCGCGTGCGCCCACTCGCCGGTGCCGTCCGGGCAGCGCGCCCACACGGCGATCGGTGCCGTGTTCTCGTAGGCGTAGCTGTCCACCTCGCCTCCGGCAGCGTCGTAGAGCACGACCTCGTCGCTCTTGCCGAGGCCGAACGAGAAGTCGACGTCGGTCACGAGCACGACGAACTCGCCCGGGGGGATCGTGGCCGCGGGTACGTCGCCGAAGCGGTCACGCTTATCGTCCGAGATACGCCATCCGGTGACATCGGCCGGCTCGGTCCCCGCGTTGTAGATCTCGACGCGGTCGGTGAATCCCGAGACCTCGTCGTAGACGATCTCGTTGAGCACGACGGCGGAGTCCGGCACAGACGGTGTCGGGAAGACGTTGGTGGCGCCCTTGGTCGGCTCGCCGGTCGGTGCCCATGCGCCCGCGTCGTCGACTCCCCAGGTGGTGGGGGCGTGCGCCGTCCAGGACTGCTCGTCCGCGAGCGCTCCCTCGGGCGTGAACAGCCGCACGCTGTCGTCCTTGCCCAGCCCGAAGTCGAAGTCGCCGATGCCGGAGACGAGTTCGTCCAGCACGAGGAATCCGCCGGCCTCGATCACCGAGCCCTCGGGGAACGCGTAGACATGGTCGTCCTCCGCGTCCGTGACGACATGGCCGTCGAGCACGACGCTCTCGGACGTCGGGTTGAAGAGCTCGATCCAGTCCCCCGGCCGACCGCCCGACGACTCGACTTCGTTGATGCGCACACCGGTCTCGGCGGCCAGGGCCGTCGTGGGAACGGCAACCGCGCCGGCGGCGGCGATCGCGCAGACGGTGAGTGCCGCAAGAGTGCGACGTGGTCGGAACATGGGGCTCCTCGGAGTCGAATCGGGAGCCTCATCCAATCGACGCCGCGTGACCGGTCGATGACCGATCGGAGGCCAACGGGTGAACCGTCGGGATGCGAGACGCTACCGTGGGCGCACGTCGGCCGGCACGAGGTTCTCGACGACGGGTCGCAGTCCCGCTCGCTCTCGCAATGACACTCCGCTACAGATGCCGCGAGTCGGTCACCCGACGTCGCCGCTATCGACCTCTTCGAAGAGCGCCTCATCTGACGAGCCGACGGACGGCAGCGCTGAGGGTCCTGTCAGTGCCGACTTCAGCCCGTGGCCAGACGCTGCGTGATCTGCCGGACGAGGACGACGGGATCCTCCGGTAGTGGCAGGGCATCGGTCAGCCAGAGACTGGCGGGGCCGTGCACGATTGCGAACGCTGCGTAGGAGTCGGCCTTCGCATCGCTGCTGTCCGCCGCATCGTCTGTTGCGGTCGTGGACAACAGTGTCCAGGCGCGTTGGCGCGCGAGCGCGAGTTCTTCGCTGGAATCGTTGAGTAGTCGCGGTCGCCACATCACCGCGTCGTGCCCGGGATGCGCGAGCGCCCAGGTCACGTACGCGACCCCCATCTCCCCGAGATCATCCGTGTGTGCCGACAACGCTTCGTTCAGTCCCGCGAAGCCTTCCGCCGCGAGGGCGGTGAGCAGCCCCTGCCGCGTGCCGAAATGGTGCACGGGCGCGGAGTGCGACACGCCGCTGCGGCGTGCGAGCTCTCGCAAGGAAATCGCCTCCGGATCGGCTTCTGCAGACGACGCTGGTCGGGACCGCTGATGTCGATCCCTGCTTGCATCGTGAGATGTCGGACAGCGAGCGCTCCAGCACCTGCCGGGCGAGCACCTCTGATGGGGAAGATCCACCCCCGTCTTGGGAGGATCCTCCCGTCCCGGGGCGAGTCTTCGCGAGCGTGTTCGGGGGCCTGCTGGACATGGCCGTGGAGACGAAATGCCGGGAGATCGTGCAAGAAAGGATCTCCAGCGCTGAGCTACGACGCTCCACCGACGAGCGTCCGCTCGCTGGAGCAACGCATTCGCAACCTTGAAGGCGATGAGGGTCTCGCATCGCGGAATCTCGCCGGAATCAAAGCTGGGGTACCTGGACTCGAACCAAGAACAACTGAGAGCCGCCTGGCCCGTCCGCGCGAAGCCCCGAATCAGTGGAGTTCCCCGTAATTTCAAGGATCTCATGGGGTCGATTCTACCGCGGGCTACCGACAGCTACGCAGTGATTCGGGCTGATTTGCGCCACTCGGGAGGGTTCTTGGTCACCAATCTGGTCACCAGATCGGATAGGGCCAGATCCGACGAAAGCCGTCACAGGTCGGTCTTACCTGTAGTGGATTCTGTCGGCTCGGACGGCGTGACGGGCGCAGTGCTCCAGCTCCGTTCGGCGGGGCTCCAGACGGCTTTGCCGTCGAGCCCGTCCAGCACCGGGTCGACGAAGTCGGCAGCCGCAGCAACGGTGTCGGAGAACCTCTCCGGCAGACTCGCGCCCGCCTCGCCGAGCCCCTTCCGGTAGGCGACATAGGTCGAGTTTCGCAGCACTGCGAGCCCCTCGGTGGCCTGCGCTAACGGAATCAACGTGGTCCCGCGGAAAGTTGCGGTCGCCGTGAGCGCGTCACGCAGTTCCCCGCACTGGAGAGCCTGTGTGCCGGTCAAGAGGTGGATGTCCGCGAAGTCACGCACGCGCGTGTTCGCTCGTCCCAGTTCGATCGCGGTGACGAGTTTCTCTGCGAGTACCGTCTCGATCGGGTAGCCCAGGATGCGGATCGGCGGAGCGTCCGGCCGCAGCGACGGCAGCTCAACTGTTCGCGGGGCCGGAGTGACGGGGTCGCCGAAGTTGATGTCAAGCCGCAGCTTGACCTGCGCTGTTGCGAGCTGTGCCGTCATCGTCACCCGCACGCCGGAATACAGCGCGTCGTCACGAATCACCGCAGTGGTGACTGTGTCGGACAGGAACTCCACGCCGTCGTCTGGGTCTTCGATCGCGGCAATCTCGGCCACACGACGGGCCACGGTCTCTTGATCAGAGGCCATGTTACGAGCGAGGGCGTCGGCGTCGACCGTGGGACGGCGGGTGCCGAAGGAAGCGAGCAGCATCCCGCCCTTCAGGATGAAGTCCTCGGCGTACGGTGAGCGCGACATACGCGACAGCCATCGCTCGACGATGTACATCGTGAGCAGCTCCTGCGTGCCACGCTTTTGGCGACGAGCCTGATTCTGCAGGTCGAGGTACGCGCGCCCTGCGGCGCTCTCTCGCGTGGGGCGACTCATCGGGCACTCGCAACATCGAGCGCAGCACGCATCGGCCCGAACGTCCCCAGCGCCTGCGCGTAGTCCAGCAGCAGTGCCGGTTTCGAGTTCGGTGCTGCCAGATATCGGTGAAGCGCGGCATGCGCAATCGGCTCACCAAGGCGTCTCCGAAATCTCATGAGATCCACCACCGTCCTCGCCGCATCGTAGATGCGCACGGGCTCCCCCGGCCCCGCCTCGAACGCGGTCAAACCAAGTTCGAACGTGGCCTCATCGAAGCGAAACACCGTCACAGGCGGGTAAGTGATCGCCGGCGTATGCGACCGTTTGGGAACCGCGATCTGCACCAACGCCGGCATCTCGTCCGTCAGGTCATGGATCGCTGCCGCCGAGACGCAGCACACGATCGCGCGAGGAGCGCGGTGCGCCACTGCGATCATGTCGGGGTACGACGCCGGGGGCGCGTCTGCTCGACGGAAGACCCCGCGCGAGAGTTCGATGATCCTCCCGCCATCTCGCCACGCATACAGGTCTCGCGGATGCACACCGTGCGCCCGCGAGGTCTCCGTCGTGAACGTCGACGGGAGCGACTCATCCAACTCCTTCATGGACACAATCCTCGCACAAACCGCTCAAGTATGTGCGGTTTTTATCCACACCTGGTCACGCGTTCTTCCCACTCTGGTGACCAACCTCGGGATGAAGCCCCCTCCACGTGTCGATGTCCTACTCGCCGATCACGCGTCGCCGGAACGCATCATCGACCAGGGCTTCCCACCGCTCTAGCGGGTGAGGTCCTCATCAGACACGCAGCCTGGTTCTCAAGCTCCGTCTACTCCGGCAGCGTGCGCTGTACGCGGCAGTGCGTGCCCACTCGTACCCTTGGCGGACTGAACTGGCCGGGGCCGAGCAGATTGAGCACGGATTCGCAGTCCAGGAACACGCCTTCCCCAGCCAGGACGACGGCAATCGCCGACTCGGTGAACGGGATCGTCGGTACGTCGCGGTGGGTGTAGACAACCTGCCGTGTCCGCGGAGCGCATCACAGGCGGCGAGCTTCCGCACGTCGACGGCGGGCACACCCGCGTCCTCGGCCTCGGCGAGCGACCCGACCACTGTCGCTGTCGCTGTCGCTGTCGCTGTCGCTGTCGCTGTCGCTGTCGCTGTCGAACGATACCGTCGTAGTGTCTCCCGTACAGCAGCTGACTTCACTGCCAGTCTGGACTAACACAGGTGTTAATAGAGATCGCGGAGAGAACGTATGCCACTGCCTTACCGCACATTGCTGCACCTTGGTGACGGGTCCAACGCGATCAACGTCGCCAAGCAGGAACTCGAACGATGGCTCACGGATCGAAGTAAGGTGGATCCGAGTCGCCGAGCGGGCTTCCTTACTGGGTCATTCTTCGAGCCCGGGCTCCACGAACTCAGCTCTAGCGCAACTCTGGCTGTTGCGCTGCGCGACGAACGCAGCGGACGTCAGAGCGCGGGGTTCCGTTTTCTGGAGCAGACCCCGAACGGCCACTATCAAGTTGAGATCATCGCAATCAATGAACCGGGTGACGGCCGCGATGGCATTCTTCTCGTAAATGGAACCCGCCTCGATGCTCCGGATGCCGACGGGCAGGTCGACCCACCGGGTTTCATCACGACCCTGCTCGGCCGCGGAGCTGTATACGACAGCCGCGCACTGGTCACCGAACAGCCTCGTCTGGTCGACACCGATGATGTCGCCGAACTCGTTGAAGCCATCCTCGATCCCAAGCGATCTGTCTCCGTCATCGTCGGCCATGTGTTCGATCCTCAGGTACATGCCAGTTACATCGGCATTGTCGATGCGCTTACCTCGAAAGTTCGCGGTGTCTCCTCGGTCGCTGTTCTAAAGCAGTCCGCCTTCGACGCATTCAACGATGCGATGCCGGAGGGATTTGGCCTTGAACCAGGACGCATCCGGACCTACCTGGCGCAGGTAGACCCGACGCTGCCGAGCGAGCCGCGCCGTCATCGCATTCTGAGCCCAGAACGACTATCCCGAGCACTCCGGCGTGGACGCCTGCCGAAAAGCTCGCCGCTTGTCAGCGTATTCGCTGCTGAGACCCGGAAGCCGATGCTCATAGCCGAAGTGCCTAATCGCGTTCGGAGGGTACAAGTCGATTTAGTCGATGCGCTCGACGCGCTTGTTCGAGAGGAAGCGATTGGGCGCACCGTTACCACTCAACGCACTGTAGACGCTGCCCAGCCGCCCGCGACCAACTACGAACCCGGGGTCGACAGCGTGCCGGCGACGACCTCAGCACCCCGCACACTGTTCGACCGGCTACGCAAGTTCGTCCAGCGTTGGGTTGGTCCCGATAACGCGGTTACCGAAGAGGCACTAGATCTCATCGACGAGCACCTCGAGTCTGCTGAGGTCCGCACCTCTAGGCTCGACGACGAACTCCGACAAGTCCAACGTCGAATGCACATTCTTCATGATGCAAACGAGGAGCTGCAACGTCACCTCGATCGAAGAGACGGCGAAGTCGCCGACGCTGAGGCGACTACGGCTCGTTTACAGAACGAGGTTCTCCGCTTGCGGCGACGCTTTGTCGAACTAGATCGAGCAGCGGATGCGTATGCGAGCGGTGATGCGCTCTGGGACTCGCCACCCGACGACCTCACCGCACTCGGAATCTGGCTGTCTTCCGATGACAATGACCACGCACGGGCAATCCGCAGATACGTACAGATGGACGAGCGGGCGCTGGATCCGATCGACGATCTCGAGCGCCAGCATGCCGCGTCTCTCTACCTCACGCGGTGTTGGGAGTTCACGCATGCGCTCTACGACTACGCGCGATGCGTCAGTACGGGTGAGTTTCGCGGCTCCGTGAACGAGTACTTACTCAGCAGTGAACACGCTGGGTACAAAGTCACGCCCAAACGCCATGCAGGTGGGGAATCGAAGCTCACGATGGATCAGTTCGGTGACGAGCGCGTCCTACCAGTATCTGTGAGTCTTGACCCCCGAGGAGTCGTCGAGATGACTGCTCACTTCAAGATCGACCAGCAGAACACCATCGCACCACGCATGTACTACTTCAATGACTCTGCGAACAGCGGGCGGATTTACATAGGGTACATCGGTAAGCACAAGTCGAACACGAAGACAAGCAGCGCGTAGTCGCCCGCTCTACTCCACCTCGAACTCGTTGGTGGTGAACTTCAGGGTGCTGGCGTTCTCGCGGATGGTGCGGAGCTGCTGCTCGTTGAAGCCGTCGGGGTGAACGGCGTCGATGGAGAGCGAGATGGTGAGCTTCGCGCCGGACGCGGCGAGGTTGGCGAGCACTTCGGTGGCGATCTTGGCGAAGTCCGCCGAGTAGCGTTCTGCGTTGATCGGTGCGCTGCCGACGTACCGGGTCGTCGCAGCCTTCTTCACGGGCGCGGGCGCGGCCGTCGTCGCTCCCCCCGGCACGGCTGCGGGTGCTCCAGCGATCGGTGCATCCGTGCCCGGCTCGGGCGCGGCGCTGCCCGAGGTGGCGGCCACGTCCTCGGCGCGCTGCGCTTCGGCCGGTGCCGGCTTGACGATGAGGGTGACGTCGGTGACCGGCGCGCGTCCGGTGTCGCCGGGCAGCCAGAGTCCTCGGTATCGCTCGGTTGCTTCGTCGTAGCCGTCGGCGAGGGCGAAGCTCTCGCTCTGCCAGAGCAGCGGCTGGTTGTCGATGGCGTCGACGAGCACCTCGCGGGAGCGCAGGCGCGGCATGTATGGGTACTGCGCGTAGAGGCTCCAGAGGTCGCCGACGGCGATGTGCCCGGCCGACCATGCGGCGGGCACCTTCGTGTCGAGTGCGAGCCGGATCGAGCGGGCGGCGTGCTGGGTCGAGTAGGCGCCCGCGCTGCCGAGCTTCTTGGCGACGCGGTCGGCAAGCGAGCCTGCCTGCCCGTCGGCCTTGCCCTCTTCCAGCTCGAACGGCGAGCCGGGATCGGGAGCCACAGGGTTCAGCACCCACTGGTAGGTCAGCGCCAGCCGGTCGTCTACTGTGCGCCCGAACTGATCGCGCTTGTCGGTGGCCTGCGCGAGCTGCTGAGGCGTCAGGTTCAGCTCGTTCGCCTTCTCCGCGATCTCCTTCCACGCCAGGAACGACCGCGCGGCCCGGTCGAGTTCGGCCAGGCGCTCCTCATCGGGCGCGAGGAACACGACCATGTTGCGGTTCGCACGGTTCGCGGTGCCGCGCCGCTCGGTCGCGGCTCGCGCGAAGTCGTGCGCGGGCGAGTCGCCCTTCTTGCGGCGGTGCGGGAACTTCGGGTGCAGGATGACGAGCCGGGCCTGGTCGGTGTCAGGGATGTCGCCCGAGTCGGTCGGGCCGACGTGGACACCCGCGAAGTCCGAACGGGCGCGCTCCTCGCCGCGCAGCCGCCTCACGATCTCGGCCCATACGTCCTCGGGGTGCAGCGCGTCGGCGGCGTCCTTCGCACGGCGGGTGATGTTGGCCTGGGTGTCATACCAGTGCTTGCCCGCTGACGAGTAGTAATAGGTCGTGCGGTCGCCGAGCTGGGTCAGCGCGGAGTGGAAGTTGCCGACGACATCGCCGGGGACGGCTGTACCGATGAACACCCGCTGCGTGTCGATGCCCTTGTGCGCGGTGCCGATGGTCGGCGCCGCGCCGAAGAACACGGTGCGCGCCAGCCGCTTGGTCACCGACCGCTGGCCGAGCACCGGCTTGTCGCTGTCAATGCGAGCAGGCTCGGAGTTGGTCCCGTCCACATCGGCGTCGATGACGGCCTTCCACGAGTCCTGGAGGTACTGCGTCAGCTCGGCGTTCACCGAGGCGACCGACAGCGGGATCGAGCCGGGCAGGATGAGCGGCCCCTGGTCTTCGCCGACCCACAGTGCATGGATGACGGCGTTCATCAGTCGCAGCACGCCGCGGGTGCGCTGGAACCGCTCCAACGATGACCAGTCCTCGTAGAGCCTGTCGAACAGCTCAGGATGCAGCGGGTAGGTCTGCTGGATGCGTCGCCCGTACTGCGGGTCGCGCGCCTCCTTCGGGAACTCACCCGCATTGGCCTGGTAAAAGTCGCTGAACGCCTTCGCGGTCGCCGCGATCTGCGCGAGCGCCTGCGCGTCCTCCGACTCGAACAGGCGCTGTTTCACGATCCGGTACGCCTCGTCGCTGGAGGCCGGACGCCACTGGTCAGCAACACGTCGCACGACGTTCTGGAGGCGCTTCAGGGCCTCCATGCCGTTCGACCCGCCGACTTCCTCGGCGGCGCCCGCAACCTCACCCCGGTCGTCGCCGTCGTGCGAGGCCGGGATCGAGATCGCCAGCAGCACACCGGGAATCGACTTCGCCGCCTCCGTCAGCGACTGCGCGAACGTGAACTGCGTGTCGAAGGTGCCGCCCGCGAGATCCTCGCGCCCGTAGAGCTGCCGGGCATAGGCCACCCACTCGTCAATCAGGATCACCGCGGGCGCGTACTTCGCCAGCAGGACGTGCAGGTCGCCGCCGGGGTTGGTGCGCTTCTCGTCGTGCTCCCGCACGATCTCATACGCCTCGCGCCCGCCGAGCTGCCAGGCCAGCTCGCCCCACAGCGTGTTCACGCGGGTGCCGTCGTCCTTGGTCTCGCCCTGCGGTGCGAAGTGGTTGCCGACGAGCGCCACCCGGCTCGCAGTGATGCCCTCCGACGGATAGCCGTTGGCCGTCAGCAGCTCCTGCGCCTCCTGCGGGAACTTGGCGAGCGGAAGACCGCCGGCCAGGTGCCACAGTGCGAGCATCGAGTGCGACTTGCCGCCACCGAAGTTGGTCTGGAGGTTCACCACGGGCGAGGCGTTCGTGTTCCCGGCCAGACGCTTGACCGCGCGGCCGATGAGGTCGCGCAGCCCCTCCGTGAGGTAGGTGCGGGCGAAGAACTGCGCCGGGTCGGAATACTCCCCGCTCGTCGCCGCGGGGTCGCGGGCTACCTTGTAGAGGTCGGCCGCGAACTCGCTCGACTGGAAGTTGCCCGTCGCCACCTCGTCGCGCGGCTTCAACACCTGCCGCCACGGAGCCAGCCCCGACGCGCCGGGCACCACCGTCGACGACTTCAGCGCCCGCGAGTCCTGCTTGCCCGTGGCGATGCGGCGTAGGTCGAGGCGGATCGCGTCCACCTTGTCGGCCGCATACGCCTGTCCCACCGCGGCCAGCAATAGCCGTGCGTAGTCGAGCGCCCGCAGCGCCGCGTCGTCATCAAAGGAGGCGTTGTGCGCCCACTGGTTCCGCGTCTCGCGCAGCAAGCTCGCATACGCCTCGTGCTCGCGCGTGACGACGCCCTTGAACGGGTACCAGCCCTTCTTCACACGACCCGTGAGGCCCTCCGTCAGCATCCGAAGCTGCACGGCAGGGTCTTCCCGGCTGTATGCCTTGTCGGTAATGCCCTTCTCCTCGTCAGCGAGCTTGACCACCAGCGCCCAATCGGAGTCCCCGATCTGCGGCTCCAGCACCTCCGCGATGAACGGGTCGAGCGCCTCCGCAAGGATCTCGAACATCCGCCCGATGCGGTCACGATTTGATGTCGCCACTAGAAAGCCTCCTGACTTCCCAGGCTACCTGGGGCCTGCGACAACCACAGCGGCCGACAACGCCGTGAACGCTGGTCAGTCTTCGACGCTGAAGATTGATCGGTCCAGTGGCTTCAACGACAGATCAGATCGCGCTGCCGCGATAAGGGCTCCGATTGCTCTCGCCCGCTCAGGATTTGGTGGGGACGCGCCACGGCCTCCCCATGAGCGTTGACGCTGGTCCGAGAGTTTGAGGCACTGGAACATGGCGGCAACGACCCCCTTGCTTCCAACAAGCTGTGTCTGGCTGTACGCACGCCACATCTCTGCGCGAAGTCGCCGGATATCATCATCGAGTGCGGCGATCTCAGGTGCAGTCCGACCAAGCGTCTTGGCGAGACCGTCGCGTGTAGCAAACGCTCGCCATCGGTCACTGTCAGCGGACAGATAGCCCGTGTACGCAGCGACTCTCTCAGCGCGGGCCAACTTCTTTCGTTCCCAATAGCTGGTGATCAAAGCGGTGATGACCGTAGCGATGACTGCAGCTATCGCGGTTGAACTCACCCAACCCAACAAGGTGCCCAGATCGAGCGCAGCACCACCTTGATCCACAATGGGGGAAGGCGAAGGTGTCATCCTGCGCATCCGTCTGAAACGGGAAAGACGCTAGTGCTCACTGGCTCACCTTTCACCGTACTTGGGCGTTCGCCCAGTACCTTCGGGCATACAGAAATCCGCTTCGCTCGAACAGGCTTCCCAGAATCGAGACTATATTAGGCAGCGAACGCCGCCCCACCCGTAGGACTACGAGTTCGGCCCGGCGACGTGCGCGCGAGCGCTTTCGGCACGCTCGTCGGTATCGGGGTGATAGACCCAGCCTGTCTCGGCCGACCAGCGGAATATGTCGAGCCCGTTCGCGAGCCAGAGGTCGGTGACACCCTCAATCGGCGTGAACGTGCCCCAGGTGAAGAGACTCGGCGACAGCGCGAGTAGGTCACCGTTCTCGCCGTTCGCGGCGACGGGGAGATACAAGTGGCTCCGGCGAGCATTGAGCGTCGCCTTCTCGGCGCGCAGCTTCTCGATGTGTCGAACGATGTTGCCGTCGGTAGCGAGGTACTCGGAGAGCCGCTCCAGGTAGGGCGTCTCGGGGCGCTCGGCGATCTCTGCGTTGGCGCTGCTGAAGTGGACCCCGGGAGGTCTCTCATCGCTGAACGGCCAGGCACTCAGCCCTGGCCCCAGCTCCACGGTTCCCGCCTCCGGGTCGGCGCTCCCGAGCACCTCCGCCCAGGCTGACGCCCGCCGCTGAAGGTCGCGCTGGTTCGGCGGGAGCTCGACGAACCGCTCGAACTCAAGTCCCCAGGAGTGGGCTCCGTTGTACGCCGCGTTGACGGCAGGAACGATGCGATCGCTCATCGTCCTGAGCCGCCGGATGAACTCCGCGTCTGTCGTCTGCATGACTTCGGCGACCTCCAGGTAGTCGCCCTCCCCCTGCAGGACAAGGTCGACCAGCCGCTGGCCTGCCTCGGCACCGTCGCGCGGTTCCGGCCAAAGCCCGGTGTGCGCGGCGAGTGCCCATGCCGCACCGAGCTCACCGGAGCGTAGCCCGGTGAGCGACTTGAGGTGGGCGTCGAGACTTTGGATGCGCGATTCGTCTCCGAAGGCCCGCAAGCCGTCCGGGAACGACCGGCCGACAGGGCACCAGCCTTTCAGTAGGTTGCGAGGCTCAGTCATCGAGACTGACCGCCGTTGACTGCTGACCGTCCTCTGAGTGTTCGGGAGCAGGCTCGTACTCCTTTTCCTCTCCGTCCGAGCCGTAGCGAGCAAGAAAGTCCTCCTTGGTGAGGAGCATGACCTCAGCGACAAAGGCCGGGCTCGGTGGGAGGACTCCTCCTGTGATCGTCCGCGTCAGGCGTCGACCCCACGCGAAGACGTCGAGAGCCCAAAGCCCTTCGAGAAGCTCGGTCATGCTGCGGAGAGCGCCCCGCCGCTGCGTCAGGGAGTCGATCTCGTTCGCAATCTCTCCCCAGTCCTTTATCGCGTCGAGAAACTCGTCTCCGGCATCAACGCGGTCAGTCGCATGGATGTCATCGATTGGAATGAGGTTGAAGAATCCGGCACCGGCGACGGTGTTCCACACCTGAGTGCCAGACAGCAGAGGTGTAAACGGGATCGAGTCTTCGTCGTCTCCACGGACTACCTTGATCGGCTGAAAACCCGGCACTCCGTCGAGCCGATCCTCTGCCCAACGCTCGTGCGCGCTCTTGATCTCGCGTAGACGGTCAGCGGGGTAGACATCAGGTTGATCGTCAACCCGCTTGTGATCCTCCGGGCATAGAAGGATGAGATTTGGGTAGGCATCGATAGCGTCCCGCGGGCCAGCGGCACCTCGAGGCCCTGCTTCGCTTTGCGCGATGATGTGCGCCTCGACACCGAGCACGACCCCACCTAGGTGCGGCGACTCAGCCTGCGCTGTGAGCGGCCGCTTGCACATTGCACACCGATTGTGAGCCCGTCCCCAGAGGAGCTTTCGGTCTGCGTCGCGTATCGCCATCGCTACTCGTCGAGCGCGTCGAAGTCGAGCGTCGCCGCGGTGCTCACTGGGGCAGCAGTCCGTCCGGAGTCGAGCAGCTCCGACCAGGACGTAGCGATGCCGTTGAACGAGATGGCGTCCTTCGTCCAACCGTTCTTCTCGGCTACCTGGAACACCAGGTAGGCCAGCTCCTTCACGAGGTCGAGGTCGACCGCGCCGTCGGATCGGCGGCTCGCGTCGTGCAGGAACGCTCCCGCGGCCGGGATGCCCTTCGACTCCTGGATGCGGATCGTGTGCTGGAGTGCCTCCCACGCGGACGTGTGCTGGTCGGAGGTCACGTCGTAGTCGTCCGGTAGATCGGTTGGACGGTAGAGCTGCACCTTGCCCGCGCGGGCACTCAGGATGCCGCCGCGCTCCATCGCCGAGACCGCCGTTGCGCGCGCTCGTGCCAAGTTCTCAGCGTCGCCGAATGCCCCCGCGTCGTAGCCGTTACTGCGGTACCAGGCGATGGCAAAACGGGTGGTCGGGTCGAAGTCACCCTCCTGCTCGGTCAGCAGCTCGTCCAGCACCTCGTTGATGCGCGCGAGTGCCGAGCGCACTGCCATCTCCGAGCCATCGGACTCAATCACATTTGCGTACCGCGAGAACACCGCCATGCCTGGCCCAATGGCGGACTGCGGAAGATCAACCGGCGCGATCCCCCCTTGCTGCAACTCACGCAGCGCCGGGCCAAGTTCGCGCTTCATGGCTGCGATGAATCCACGACGGTCAGTCACTGGTGCATCGTCCGGACGCGGGCGTAGTGACAAGACGACCGAGGAGGCCAGCGCGTTGGTGTTCAGTCCGACTGCCCGGCCAGTCCGCTCTGAGCGGATCGGCCAGGTTGCGGTGATTTGCCACCCGGCTCGGACCATGCTGGCAAGAATTGTCTCCCAGCCCGTCGAAGCCTCTCCTGACTCATCATCCTCTGACTGCTTGAAGGCATAATAGACCGTGATCGGGAACTCGTTTCCCGCCACGCTGCGGGCGCGCTCAAAGACATGCTCGAAGCCTGCTTCAAAGAACGTGCGTGCGCCGTCTCTTCCGCCATGCCGGTATGGGTTGGCGACCAACTCCTCCGCCTTCGGGACAAGGATTGTGGAGAGCAAGTCGGGATGCACTTCCTGCAGGCTTCGACGCAGCCAGACATAGAAAAAATCCGACAGATCCGAGTAACCGATGTTGTCGTAGTACGGAGGATCAGTGGAGACCACATATCCGGTGTAGTCGGCGGTGGCTGCATCTTGCTGCCGAGCCACCCCAACCGGCGAACTCCACGTCCGTATCGAGTTGGCGGCAGCCTCGACGGTTCCCGTGATTGAGATTGCTCCGAATGGATTGACTTCGGCGAAGTCCCAGGCCATCGGAATCGCCTGCCGGGAGAAGAGCGCACGAACGTTCTGATTGGTCGCGTTCCAAGAACAAAGGGCATTTGACATGTCCGCGTACCGTGAGACAGCAAGACCCAGGTATGTGGCCACGGCGTCGGCGTAAGCCGTTGCACCCCCACCGCCCTCCGCGAGAGGCTCTCCTTCGGGAAGTCCCGCGGCCAGCGCGTCCGCTCTCACCTGTGCTCGTGCGTCAGCTACTAGGTCACTCAAAGTTGCCAGAGCGAGCGACTGGCGCGTGGAGAACAGGTCGACGTACTGGTCCATGCCATAGGCGCGCACTCGGAAGCTGAGCGCCTGGTCAGGTATGTCGCCTGGCGGAAGGTCCGACGGACGGTTGACGAGAGCCGCTGCTTCCTGCGTCTCGTCCGCGGCAACGTACACTCTCGCCCGATCGCCCTCCGCCACCGTCGCCATTAGTTGAGAGCCGATCCGGCCCGATTGGCCTTCCGCTCGGATGTAAGCAAGGCCAACGGGCGTCTGGCAGGAGATGCAAACAGCCCCTGTGCGACCAACCGTGCCGTCTTCGGACGGCACGGACTTGGCATCGTTCGAGACCGAAAACACCGCACGGCCGTCCAAGACTCCAGGAACCAGGATCGCTTCCTTTCCCCTTCGCTTGCTCAGCCACCACGTCCGCACAAGCGGGAGATCGATGCCACAAGCGGGGTTAGGGCACCTGACAGTTCGAGCCCAGATCCAAGCAACAGCGGTCGCTTCACCGCCCTGCGGCAACGCAACCTTGGGATACGCCGCCGCGAGACGCTGCTCGGCCTCATCCCGAAGCCACGCTCCGTAGTGCCGCATGTCCTCCGCGAGACCAGTTGCATCTGGCCAGGTGTTCCGCGTACCCGCCAGTCCGGGATGAATAGGCTCGATACCCTCGAAACGAGGCGGAATCTCAATCAACGCTCGATTGATGAGAACAGCAACCGGGTTCAGGTCACTCGCATGCGCCTCCAACCCAAGACGTTGAGCCTCCAGTGGAATAGTTCCGCCGCCCGCGAAGGGGTCAAGAATTTTGGGAGGAGCCCCTGCAAACTGCTTGGAAAGCTCTGCTCGCACCTCATCAAGAAGACGCGGGTCATTGGACGACTCCCACACCACCATGCGCTTGATGAGGTTGTGGAGACGTTCTCTCTCCACGCGCTGGGCGGACTCGGTCGGGAACAAGTCTGGTGAGGAAGAAGGATCGTCGATGAGCTGCGCGAAGAGCACCGCTCGCGCGGCCACGAGCGGACGCCGCGCCCACCAGATATGCAGTGAACGCGGATGATCTCGCGTGAAGGGCTGCTTCTCGCGCGCCGACTGCTTGTTGATTTCGTCGAGCGGGATCGAGACCTCGATCAGCTTGCGCTTGACTGCCACTGGGTTCCTCTCGGGTGCGCTCTCGCGCCTGGTAACTGCGACTTTCGAGCCTACCTGCGGGGTCGGACGAGGCCGGGAGGCGACGGTTCGTGGCGGGTGCTCACGGGTGATCCTTCATCACGGCGAGCACTACCGAGCGCGAGGCGTCGGCGCGAGGATGCGGGTACGCCACCACGAGCGGCACGTCGCGGTCGCGGCGAGTCGGACGCGCCTTCCATGCGGCGCTCATCTGCGGCCCCGCCTCCGCCTTCGCCGCCGTGACCAGCGCGGCGTAGGCGTCGAGCACCTTGGGGGCGATGAGCGCGAGATGGGCCGTGTAGAAGTCGAGGCGGGACTGGATCTCGCTGACGTGCGCGGTGAGCGCGAACCGATCCGCCGCGGTGCCCGACCGTCGGCGAACACGGTAAGGCGCTTCGAGGTAGTCGCTGACGGCCTGGAGCGCGCCCGCGTATGCCTCCGCGCGGCGCGAACGCGCGTGCTGGCGGCGCTCGTGGAGGAAGCCGAGCGCGACGATCCCCGCGGCGAGGATCGCGGCAGCGATGGTGGCGACCCCGTCCCAGGTGATCGGCGCGGGCGGAAAGAGCGAGAGGAGCCAGTTCACGCTGCTCGCCTCCGATCAGCAGGGAACCCATGCTCTGCCTGCGGCGCGATCCACTCTCCGGTGTCGCGGTAGACATCCTCGAAGAAGAGGTGATCCGCGGCGAGCGACAGCAGCGTGCGTAGCCCGTTCTGCGCCGTCCAGCGGCGCTGTACCGGATCGCGTGGGAAGTAGAGGCAGAGGGAACCGTCCGCGAAGCGATGTGGTGCCTCATCCAACTGTCCCGCATAGACGGACGGGAAGTTCCGGCCGTCGAGCAGCCGCAGCTCGCCCGGATACCAGCGCGTCGGTCGGAAGACGACGGTGACGGCGACGCGCTCGGTTCGCCCTTGGACGTCGATTCCTTCGTGCCGGTACACCCGAGCTGGTTCCTCGGCGTAGCCGAGCGGGAGTCGGCCCAGCGGTACGACACGGCCGCAGTCCATCCGCACCGCGGCAGCATCGCCATACGTCAGCATCCGGGAAGCGCGCCGGACGCTGAGGTGCCGACCGAGGGAGCCGAATGCGTCGGCGTCGAACGGCCCGTACCACTCGGGGTCGTCGCCGTACCACGGCCCCCGAGACATCAGCAGGACCAGGAGCGGGTGTTGATGCGGTCGGCGAGCGCCGTCGTCGACGAGGTCGCCGCGACGCGCGCCGGTGCGGAGAAGGTCTTGGCTTTGAAGCGCGCTGCCTCCGCAGCCCGGACTGCGGACTGGTCGGGTCGCGGCATCATCTCCTCGTCGGCGAAGAACTTCGCGAGCTCGTTGAGTGCGAGGATCGGATACCCCTCGTCCTCCAGCATGAGCGCACGGTCGAAGATCGCCTTGGCTTCCTTGAACTCCGCGATCACCTGGGTCATCGTGAACTTCTCGTTGATCTTGATCGGCCCGGCGACGCCAGCGGGATCGGGGGTCTCGCCGATGCTGAGCTGCTCGATGGCGTGGTTCAGCCAGGTGCTGATGTAGTCCGTCATGGTCACCGGCCCGGTGATGCAGCCGAGCGCGAGGGCCTTGATGTTCCAGGAGCAGATCGGCCGGTCGTGCTTGCGGTTCCAGTGCTTCATCAGCCGGGTGCCGCGCGCAAACGTCGAGCGGCTGACGGCGTTCGCCTCCCTGACCATGTCCGTGTGGCGCTCGGGGTGGCTGCGGTCCCAGGTGCGGTAGTTCGGGATGTAGAGCCCGGCTCCCGTGCGGTTGTCGATCGCGGTGATGACATCGGCGGTGAAGTCGTCCTGTCCGGGGGTCACCGGGTCGCCGAACCGGACCAGAATCGAGCGACGGCGGTTGAGGTGCTCCACCCGCAGCTTCGGGTACTCGTCCTTCAGCTCGCGCCGGATCGCTTCGGCCGCGCGCTCCTGGAGTGCGCCGGGGCCACGCAGCCCCGGCCCGTAGAGTCCATCGGGGTCGGGGATGACGATGCCGAGGTCGACGTCGGTCAGCGGGTTGAGCGCGTCGCCGTGGGCGATGCTGCCGTTGACGTAGGTGCGCCCGCCGAACTCGCGCTTGAGGGCTGCGGCGAGTGCGTCTCGCCGTCGCCGTGCCTCGGCGAGTTCCTTGGGGGTGACCTGGATGCGCGAGCGCGCTTCGTTGAGCGCGTGCTCCACGGTGCTGGTGCGGGTCGGGATGTCCAAGAGCGTCATCGTCGGCTCCTTTCTGCCGAATTCGGGTCCGGCGGTCGGGGGCCTCGCTGCTCGACATTCGGCGTGTCCGTTTGGGCACATTGCCGCTTGTCTCGCTAGAGTCGGGTGAACTTTCCAGGTTCCGCCCTCGTCCGCGAGGCCCGAGAACGCCGCCGGTTGCACCCGGCGGCGTTTTGGGTAGTAGATCAACGTATGGCTGGCCTACGACCCCGGGCGCGCGACACGCGGGAATTCGAAAGAATCTTCGCCCCGGATCGAGGTGGACGGGCTCTCTGCGTCAGAACGGCTTGTCGCCGCGCGCCCACCAGTCGTCCCAGGAGAGGTTCTGCGAGACGACATCGAAGTCGGTGAGCCAGGCGGGTTCGACGCCTTGGAAGGCGTTGCCGATGTAGCGCACCTCGTCGTGCTGCGCGCCGCTGGCGCTGACGCGCACGAGCGAGAGTCGATGGTCAGGTGCGGCGTTGAGCGCGGTGAGCACCTCGGTGCGGGTGATGGTGAAGGTATCGGCACCCTCGATGCGGCCCTTGACCTCGATGCGGATGCCCGCGCCTTCCGCAGGACGAGAGAGCACGTCGAAGCCGGGGTTGTTGTGGGCCTGTTCCTCGGGCGTGCGGCCGAGCGTTCGCTCGGCGGCGAGCACGGCGTCGACGCCGCGGCGCTCGACCTCGGCGCGGGCAAGCGCACTCACGGGCACGTCGCCAGGTGCGCCCGGCTCGGCGACTGCGGGCATGACCAGGGCGATGGCGGTGATACGAGGTGTCACGGGCGACATGGCGAGCTGACGGTCGATGAGTGCGAGGCGGGACTCGCGGCGCTGCTCCAGTTCCTCGGCGCGGCGGCGTAGCGTCTCGGCGGAGTAGCGGACCTTCTTGCCTACGGCCGCGTCCGCGTCGGTCTTCAGCGCCTCGGTGTAGAGGCGGTTGACTTCGCGGGTCAGGCGGGTGGCGACGCGCTCGCGGACGCGCTCGTACTCCTGTGTACGGCGGGTCGTCACGTCGGCGGCGAACGCCGGGAGCTGCTTGGCGATCACCCAGGAGACGGCGTCCTTCTCGCGCTGCGTGAGCCACGGCAGGCTCGTACCCGTCATACGTTGCGGCTCGTCTGCGGGCGCGTAGTCGAGGTACGGCGCGGGGCCGGCCTCGCGCACAACGCCGTCGGCGCCGACGACGGAGTACCCGAACCGCTTGCTGACGGTCTGCCCGGTGGAGTCGCGCACTTCGTTGAGCACGCCGACCATCAGGGTTGGCTCGGTCACCGCGTCGGAGGTGAGCACTGTGCCGCGGTCGAGCACCGGGCCGTACTGGTCGATCACGAGCTGCAGCGCGGCGTCGTGCAGCGGGTGGCCGGGTGCGAGCAGTTCGGCGCGGGGCGCGCCCTGCAGGTCGATGGTGGCGGCATCGAAGGTGATGCGCTCGTAGCGGCGGGCGACGGGTGCGCGCCCGGCTCGTTCGCGGATGCTCGCGGGGACGTGCGTGATCTCGTAGCGGCCCTTCTCGCGCCGCTCGATGCGCCCGCCCGCGCGGTCGAAAGCTTCCAGGAAGGCGTCGCGGATGAAGTGCGGCTGGAGACGCTTGGCCTTCGCGTCCTCCATCTGGCGGCGCAGCACCTCGAGCTCGGTGGGTGCGAGGGCTTCGCTGGCGAGGGCCTCGTCGTCGAGCAGTTCCTGGAGGCCAGCGGAGACGCCCTCGTCGATGACCTCCCACATCTTCGCCTTCACGTCCGGCTGCTCGCCATAGCGGATCGCGTCGCGCAGCACTCGCGTCAGCGACAGGTCGCCGAGAGAGGTGCCGAGCACGTTGAAGATCTCGCCGGCGTAGGCGGCGCGCTGCTCCTCGATCTTGTCGAGCAGGCGGATGAACACCTCGCCCTCGCGCGTGTCCTCCGCGACGAGGTTCCACAGTCGGCACACCTCGGTCTGGCCGATGCGGTGGATGCGGCCGAATCGCTGCTCGATCCGGTTCGGGTTCCACGGCAGGTCGTAGTTGACCATCAGGTGCGCGGCCTGGAGGTTCAGACCCTCCCCCGCGGCGTCGGTAGCGATAAGGATCTGCACCTCGGGGTTCGAGGTGAACTCGGCCGTGATGCGACGGCGCTCGTGGCGGGGCACCGCACCGTGGATGGTGACCACGGCCTCGCGCTTGCCGAGGAGCTGGGTGATGCGCCGCTCCAGGTAGTTCAGGGTGTCGCGGTGCTCGGTGAACACGATCAGCTTGCGCGGCTTGCCGTCGGGGGTCGTGAGCACCTGGCTCTCGATCACCCCGCGCAGCTCGCGCCACTTCACGTCCTGCTGCGAGTCCAGCAGCCTGCGGGCGTGCTCGGTCAATCGGCGCAAGTCGGCGATCTCGGTCTCCAGCTCGGCCGCGGTGCGCGCCGCGGTCGCCGCGTCGACCAGTTCCTCCTCGGCTTCCTCCAGCTCTGCTGCGTCCAGCTCGTCCGTATCGACGTAGCCGCTGTCGTCATCGATCAGGGACGCCGGGGCTTCCCGCGGCGGGGCGTCGAGGATGCCGTCGAGCAGGTCGTCGCGGGTGCGCTCCAGCCGGTCTGTGCGGCGGCGCAGCGACTGGAAGATCGCCTCCGGGCTGGACGCGAGACGACGCTGGAGAACCGTGAGCGCGAAGCCGACCGTGTTCTTCCGCTTGCCCTCCAGCCGGTCGGCGAGGTTCATCCCGTTGCGGACGTACTCGGTGACTTCTTCGTAGAGGAACTGCTCGTCCGGGGACAGCCGGTAGGAGGCGGTCTCCGCGATTCGCTCGGGGAACAGCGGCCGCCCCTCGAAGGTGACGAGCTTCTCCTTCACCATGCGCCGCATCAGCCCGTCGGCGGTGCCGGTCTGCGCGTGCCGGTCGCCGGGACCGGCGAAGCGGTCGCGGTCGAGCAGCGAGAGGAAGGTCTGGAAGTCCTCCTCCTTGCCGTTGTGCGGGGTCGCCGTCATCAGCAGGAAGTGCCGGGCGCGCTCGCTCAGCAGCTCGCCGAGCTGGAACCGCTTCGACGCCTTCAGCTCGCCGCTGAACCAGGACGCGCTCATGCGGTGCGCCTCATCCACGACCACGAGGTCGAACTCGGCCTGCTCCACCTGCTCCAGCAGCACCTCATTGCGAGCGAGCTGATCCATCCGAGCGATGAGCAGCCGCTTCTGCTCGAACACACTCTTGCCCGGCACGGTGTCCTCCGCGCCAGGCGCGAGAATCTCGAACTCCAGTCCAAACTTCAGCGCCAGCTCGTCCTGCCACTGCTCCACCAGCCCGCCAGGGGCCACCACAAGACAGGTGCGCACATCGTCCCGGAGGATCAGCTCCTTGATGTAGAGCCCGGCCATGATCGTCTTGCCCGCACCGGGGTCATCGGCCAGCAGGAACCGCAGCGGCGTGCGCGGCAGCAACTCGCCATAGACCGCGCGAATCTGATGCGGCAGCGGCTGCACATCGCTCGTCGCCACAGCAAGCATTGGATCGTGCAGCCCCGCGAGCACGATGCGCTGCGCCTCGGCAGCCAGCCGGAAGTTGCGCGGGTCGGCATCGAAGGGACGGCCGGACTCCAGGTGCGGCGCGATCTTCTCCTCGTCGGCGCGGAACAGCACCACCTGCCCGAGCGCGCCGTTGTCGTCCTGGTAGGTCACCTCGACGGCGTTCGCACCGTGCATCTGCGCTGCCAGCACCGTGACGGCACGACCCGGCACGATGCCCGCCAGCCGCGCGGTCGCGGCGATGTCCTCTAGCCGCACGGCGACCCTTCCGACTCGAAACTCGACTTCGAGACTACCGACGGGCACCGACGTTGCTGGACATCTTGACGCCGCGTACAACGGGTCGATGCTCCCTTCCGTGTCAATGGAGGCAGCCGGAGACGTATGATTTCATGGCTGATGAAGATATGGTCTGCAAGCTCTTGAGCTTCGGTCGGGACTACATCGCACGCCCAGGACTCGTATTTCGCCCGGGCTTCCTCCGTTCGGGTTCCCATCGCGGAACGCTCTGACGGAGTTCTGCGGCGCGCGCTTCCGCCGCTCTGTGGGATTCCTCGGCGGCGAGACGCTGAGCCGCGTCTTGGGCAGCACGCTCGTGGACGAGCTTGACCGCTTCATCTGGCAGAAGCGCATCGAGCTGGGCAAGGTAGCGGCGATCCTGCGCCGCCTGCTCACGCAGGGCGTTCACCCGAGCGGCAACCGCGCTCGGACGTCGGTTTCCGAGTACCCGCTCGTACAGAGCCAGGTGCTCCCGCGACTGCCTTGCGCGGGTCTCGCTGACGATCTGGCGCGTCTGCGTGGCTTCCGCGCGTGCTTCGACGACGGCGGGCACGTGGCTGGCTTCGTGCTGGGCGACTGACTCGGACCACGCGGGCAGATTACTCTCGCTGCCGGGGACGCTCTGCCACCGGCCGCGCACAACCCGCTCTGTCTCCGCACGGCGGGCGTCGGCGTTGTTCGCGGTGCGGGTGGCAGAGCGCTTGCGGAACCGAGATGCTCTCTCCTTGGCCCGGCGTGCCGCGATGGCATCCCGCTGCGCAGCCAGGAACGCGGCGCCATCCGCGACTGCTTCCTGTGTCAGCGACTCCACAACGTCCGTGAGCACGGCAGCTGCCTTCGCGTCCGCGGCTTCCGCCAGTTCGCGCTGCGGCTCGTACTCGGCCTTGTGTCGCTCGGACTGGTCGTGCAATCTGGCGGCTGCCGACGCCCAGTTCTCCCGCTCCGCATCAGCCTTCACAATCCGCTCGACGATCCGGTCGCGCTCCGCGCTCACGATGGACATGGGCCCGTCCGCGATCAGGTCGGTGACGGCCTCACGGGCGCGTTCGGTGGCGTCTTCCAGGCCGCGGTCTGCGCGGTCTCGGGCGAGCGCATCGACGAACTGCTGCTTCGCGTCTGCAAGATCGCTGGCGACGATGTGCAGCCTGTTCGTCTCGCGCCCGCGGGTCATGCCGACATAGACGCCTGCTGCATCAAGCGCGTCGGAGAGCAACGTGTGTGCGGCGTTCACGGTCGAGCCCTGGACGCCATACGCGGTGACCGCGTAGGCCAGGTGCGCGTCTTCGGTCACGTACTCCGCGGGCAAGGTTACGGTGCGCTGCTGCTTACGGCCGTTGCCGGCCTCTACGACGCTCAGCGCGCCGTCTTCGCCGACGTGCTGCACCGTCCAGGTCTGCCGGTTGGCAACGCCGAGCGTGGACTCGTTGCGGCGAGTCTGGATCACGTCCCCGGCACCGATGGGGAGCCGGTCGCTGCCGAACACCGTCCGCGCGTCGTCGACCTCGCCGCAGTCGACCCGCTCGGCACGGATGCGTTCGTTCAACGCCCGGGCCTCGTCGTTCGTCGCGGCGGTGATCGCATCCGCCGAGTGCGTCGTCCTCGCAATGTTCTCCCGCACGTCGTGGTCGGTGTCGTGCAGGACGATCAGTCCGTGCTCGTTCAGCCGATCGAAGATCGCGGTGGGGTTGCGGGCATGCCGCAGCTCGAGCGTGAGCGCCGCATAGGCGGGGTCGGTGAAGCGGTGCAGGCTCGTCATATCGACGACTGCTGGGGTGAGTTGGGTGGCGATGTCGAGAACGCCTCCGCGTCCGACCGCGGGGAGTTGCGCCCGGTCTCCGACGAGCGCGACAGTCGCCCCGGCCTCGTCCGCGACTTGCAACAGGGCGAGGGCGGAGTCTTGGTCGAGCATCCCTGCCTCGTCGACGACGATCCGCTCACCTCGCGCGAGACGCGCCTCCTGCACCGGCCCCCGATAGATGCCTCCGGTTTCGGTATCGGCGTCCCCGGGTCGCAGGCGTGTCCACACGCCGTCGCTGTTCCACCGGAACCCATGCGCGTACACGAGCGCGGCCACGGAGTCAGCCGGGATGCCGAGATCCTGGGCAGCGACGTCGGCGGCCTTCTTCGTCGGCGTGACGACCCTCATTCCACGGCCCTCGGCTGCTGCGGCTTCGATGGCCGTCTCGAGCATCGTGGTCTTACCCGACCCCGCAGCGCCTTCGACCACGACGAGCGGGTTGGCGGATGCGACGACTGCGGCCGCTCGCTCCTGGTCATCATCCAGGCCCGCCCGCACCGCAAGCTCGTGTACGTCCGGGATGCGCTGGTTGGACTCCTCAGCCCGTGCGATGAGCAGGTCGCGCAGTTCCGTCTCGGCAGCGACGACGCGCAACGATGTCAGATGCGCGACGTGCTCCGGCGTCGGCGCACCGGGTGGGAGGACGGAGAGGCAATCCGATGCTGCGAGCTGCGTCGCCAGTTGAACGAACTCCCGCAGCCCCTCGGGTGTGGCTTGCACGCCGTGCTCGGTGGTGATGCGGGTGACGTGCTCGCGCAGCGTGTGCACCGTCCACGCCGATGCGCCAGCCGCCGCACGGTCAAGTGCACGAGATGCGACTTCCTCGATGGGCAGCTCGTCGAGTGCAACCGGTGCAGGCCTGTACGCCCGTGGTTCATCCGCGCTGTAGCCGGCGTCTTCAAGCTCCGCGCGCCAACCGGCCTCGCTGCCGAGCACCGTGGGCTTCTTCCCCGGGCGTTCGTGCTCCCACGCCTTCGCTTTCAGCCGCGCCCGCACGACCAGCCCCGGTTCCTCGCCGGGATGCGCAGCTTCCCATTCGGCCTCGAAGGTGGCGAGATTGCGTTCGACCTGCGCACCGCGCTTCGACAGGGCCGCGTTGAACGGCTCCAGCTCTGCGACTTCTCCCGTCAACGGGTCGAGCGTGAGCCCGTGCTTGTCGAGCACGGCCGCAAGCCGCGGGTGCGCGGCGATGATCGCGGTGCCGAGAGCGCGGATAGCTCCCTGCTGCTTGAACAGCGCCGCGGTGTCCAGACCGCGCCACTTCCCCGCGGCGTAGACGCGGGTGCCGATCTGGAAGTGGATGTGCCGGTGCGGGTCACCCGCACGGCTGGTCTTGTGCGTGACGGCGACGGTCTGCAACTGCTGCACCGGCACGACCTCCCGTGCGTGCCGAGGCCCGATTCGGGTGACCGAGTGCTGGGCGAGCCACCGGCGGATCTCCGCCGCCGCATCCTGTTGCGCGGCGTCGAGCGCGTCGGAAACCTCCGGGTGCAGTGCGGCGGCGATGGAGAGAGACTTCGGGGCGTTGATCACCATCTCCGCAAACCGGGGCGAACCCCGCATGCCCTCGCCCGCGCCGCGCGGGGTTCCCATCGAGGTGCCACTGATCGGGTCCGTCCAGTCCACCCATGCGGCGTACTGCACCGGGTCGAGCTTCCGTGCCTCGATGACCTCGCCCGCGGAGTCGGTGACGGTAAAGTCCGCGAGCGCGGTGCCGCCCTCCAGGTAATACTCGTCCGCGGTGGATCTGTCCGACTCCAGGTATCGGCGCGCGGCCGCGCCGATACCGCGGAACAGGATCACACCGCCCTTCACCCCGGGCCTCCTCACGAGTCGTCTCATGAGGGAGGTGCGCACGCCCCACCCGCGGTGGCATACGTCCATGAATGAATCTGAGGAGATACGCGTGGTGCGAGCGTCTGGGCCGGGGGCGCAGATGAGCGGCCGAGACGGTTGGGGCAGAGTGGCGACGGTGGTTCCTGGAGCGCCGTACATGGTCGCGCAGCGCTGGTGACGCGCGGGCGTCGTTGAGCCGAACGATGAAGCCGAGCAGCTCTACGACGACCTCAGGGACTCATCCGTTTGCGGACGCGAACCGGCAGCACGATTGGACAGCGCCAAGCGGTCGTTCGCAACGCCACGAGGTGCGGATGCGACCGCTTCAGGCTCCGATGCGACAGTCCCGGCAATTTTCCGGGACCGTCAGCGAGGGGCGCGCGCGCCGTCCAGCACGCTTATCCGCGTCGTCCACGGTGCCGCCAAATTGACGGAACCGTCCGGCTTCCCAGAGTCTGGCTGGCCGAGACCTCGTACGGTGGTGGCAAGTTGACACCGCCTGCAATCCCGGGGCTCGGGCTTCGTGGTGGTGCAAGATTTGCGCCACCACGGTGGTGTCGATTCGGCACAACCGGAGGTCTTTCACGGGGGTGCCGAATCGACACCCCCGTCGCCGAGCCTCGACCCGGCACCGCGGTGCAGCCATCTCCGGCCGACCTACGGTGGTTGAGATTCCACACCGCCACCGCACGCTCGTGGACTTGTGGTGCAGGTACGCTACCTCTCCTCTCGCAGAGGCGCAAGGCTTCGGTGAGAAGGTACGCGGCACGTCCCACGCGACCAGCGAGCCGCATGACTCACGTGCCAAGGATCGTGTCGAGGATGTCGGCGGTGACGACGTCGACTTGCTCGGCCGTGATGACGTAGCTGTTGCGGGTGACCATCTCGTTCGCGTGCCCGAGCAGCCGTGACGCGATGGTGAGCCCGGCCGCGCGCTCCACGAGCGTCGCGGTGGTGCGGCGATAGATGTGCGTCGAGTACTCATCCACCTCGACACCGAGGCGCACGAGCTCATCACGGTTGTCGTCGATGAACGAGCGCAGTAGACGCTCGTAGTTCGAGACGCTCATCGGCTTGCCGGTCTTCGTCGGGAACAGCAGAGCCTCGGGCCCCTTCTCCGCGCGTGCGAGCCGGCGTCGCACTGCATCGGCCGCAAGAGCGGGGAGCGCGACGCGACGACGTTGGCGGGTGCGCTTCGGGGCGTTCTTCCGCTGAATGCCCTGCGCTTTGTTCTGGATGACGGTGCCGTCGATCAGGATCGTCGGTGGGGCTGTGGTCATGTCCACGTCGCAGCGGCGCAGGCCGATGCACTCCCCGACGCGGGCGGATGTGCCGAGCATGATGTCCATGCCGTCCACGAGCGCCCGCCAGTTCGGGCGTGGCCCCATGCCTTCCGTCTCGCGCCAGTGGGTCATGAGGTCTCGGATGGCCTCGATCTGCAGCGGGGTGAGCATCGCGGTCTTCTTCTCCGGTGTCGGCAGCCGCGTGACGTCGCGCACCGGGTTGGTCGGGATAGCGTCGTCGCGCACGGCGAATCCGCAGATGAGCGAGAGCACCGAGCGCGCTTTTCGTGCTGCGGACACGCCGCGATCGGCGAGGAGATTCTGGATGATGCGGTCGCAGCGGCCGACCGTGAGCGCCTGCAGCGTGACGCCGCCACAGACTGGGACGAGCGTGAGGCGAACGGTGGTCTCGTAGTTCTCATACGTCGACCAGGACAGCGTGCCGTTCTCGGCGCGCACTTTCACCGTCGGTAGCCATGCCTCCGCCGCCTCCGCGATGGTCGATCCGGCGGTGACGATGGCCTTCGTGTGCGTCGTCTGTGCCTTCGCGCGAGACATTAGCTCCTCGCGGGCCTCAGCTTCGGTGGCGCCTTCGGCGCGGAGCTGCACCAGCTCGCCGGAGTCGCTGCGCATCCGGGCGCGTGCGCGCCATTTGCCGTTCGCGAGCTGTGTCACCTGCACCTGGCCGATCTCGCCCGCGGCGATCTTCGGCCTAGCCATGACGCTGCTCCCGTGCCCACGTGAGTACGTCGTCGCGGTCGTACTTGACGTGCCGGCCGAGCTTCAGCCACGGCGGCCCCGACTTCGTGAGTCGCCAGCCTTCGAGCGTGCGCTCGGGCACGCCCAGCAACACGGCGACCTCCGCCTGGGTCAGGAACGCGGGCTCGACCTCGATGTGTACATGAGCTTCCATGCCAGACAGGTGCGTAGCGCGTACCCACGCGGACGGGCGGGGCCGAGTGCGTACCTCATCAGCAGAGACCACCGTGAGGCGTGCCCCACGGGGGTTTCTGGTCACCAATCTGGTCACTAGACGCCAGATCGCACCATTCGACGAGGTGAGGAGGGGGCCGGACTTCCTAGGGAACTCTAGCGATTCGTTGCTGGGGTACCTGGACTCGAACCAAGAACAACTGAGAGCCGTCTGGCCCGTCCGGGCGAAGCTCCGAATCGGTGGAGTTCCCTCTTTGTCAGGCTGGTTGTGAGTCGGTCGGGGAGGGTTTCTGGTCACCAATCTGGTCACCGGATTGGTTCCCGTCGACCTCGCCGGACAGCTGCATGACCACCGTGCATACCGTCACAACACTACCGTCTTCGGTATAGTTGCGACATGGCGGCTGAAGCGAGGTACCGGGAAGTCGTGCGCGCGATCGCGCTCGACCACTATGGATACGTCACCACGAGGCAAGCAGCGGAGGCGGGGGTCCCGCCGGTCGAGCTTCCCAAGCTCGCGGCACGGGGCGGGATAGAGAACATCGCCTATGGACTGTACCGGGTGGCAGGTATCCCTCCGACACCCTATGACCAGTACGCAGAAGCGCTGCTCCGGGTCGGAGAGGATGCGTATCTGCACGGCGAGTCGGTCTTGGCGCTGTTCGGTCTTGTCGACGTGAATCCGCGGCAGGTGAAGGTCGCCGTCCCGCGCCGTGCCAGGCCGCGGCTTCCTGCCTACATCGAGCTGACTCAGGCCACCCCTGGCGCACGCACCACCCTCTATGAGGGGCTGCGGGCACAGCCGGTTGCCGACGCTCTCACCGAGTGCCGCGGTCGTATCCAGGACGAAAGGCTTCTGACGGCAGCCAAGCAGGCGAGAGCCGAGGGACTCCTGACGACGTCCGAGTGGCACCGCGTACGAAAGGAACTCCAGCGATGATCTATGACACGCCGCCGCCGAACCTCCGTTCTCTGGAGCAGCGGATCCGCAATCTCGAAGGAGACGAAGGGCTCGCTTCTCGCCGTCGCGTCGGTATGGCGCTGGTCGTCGTCGGGCAGATGCTCCCCGGCGGCGCTGTCAAAGGCGGAAGCGCGATGGCAGTGCGTTTCGGTCGAGGCACTCGATTCACGAGGGACCTCGATGCGGCCAGACGTGGGCCTCTGAGTCAGTTCCGCAGCGATCTTGAGGAGTCCCTCGCCGCAGGATGGGCGGGATTCAGCGGCCGACTCATCGAAAAGCAAGCTCGAGCTGGGTCACAACGAGATCGGTGACGCGGAAGAACCCGAGTACCGGCTTGCGCGCGACCTCGCGGATCTCTTTACCGAGGTCGGCCTGGAAGCGCCCCGGCCGATTCCTGTGCTGCGCGCAGATCACCAGGTCGCGCAGAAGCTTCATGCGCTCTCCGCGACGGGAAGTGAGCGGGCACACGACCTGGTCGATCTTCAGATTCTCTGAGGCTGGCGAACCGGTGGATCTGTTGTTGACCAAGGCGACGTGTACGAGGCTCTCGAATATCGACGTCAGCAGACATGGCCGCCACGCATAGCCGCCGGAGATCGTTGGGCCACCCTCTACGAAGAAGCAGCCGACGGCCTCGATGTCCTGGCAACTGTCGATGACGCCATCATCTGGGTCAACGAATTCATCGCACGCATCGTGCAGAACTGATTCCTCAGCTCCTCAGCAGTTCATCGAACTCCAACGGCGTCTCGCCGTAGCCAGGCCCGATACCCGTCAACCGCGCTGCTTGCGCGCGGCGAGGACGCGCTCAACCCGCTCAGAGCGAGTGACACCGACCGGCACCGACCTGTTCTCCAACGCCGCCGATGCCCGCGTGGAGCGCATAGCGGCATGACGAAGAGCCTCAAGAGTGACATCCTTGCGCTTCATGTGCTCACCTCCGGCGATCGGGATCGGCTCGATTCTATCGCGCCGCCTCTCGCCTGGCGAGGTGGGGTGCGCGCACCGGTAGACGCGTCCTTCCCCCAGCAGTTGGGAGGGCAGCATCCGCTGAGCCAGAATTGTTCGTGATGCTGCGTCGTCAATCGAGGCGCACGGAACCGGGAGAGCACGTATGGCGGCTGAGAGCTTCGAGGCGGCAGACATTCAGAAGTTCATTGACCACATCCGTGCAAGCGCGATGTCAGCTCAGCCTGGCGACATGTTCGACGGTGCAGGCCTGAACGATACTTGGCGGCGTCCCGAGCCGCAACTCCTCCCCGTCCCCGCAACGGTGCGGGGTTTCCGCATCCGCATCGACCTGCAGCGCACGAAGCCGCCAGTGTGGCGACGCATCGAGGTTCCCGGCGACATCCTCCTCCCGCAGTTGCACGAGGTGATCCAGACAGCGATGGGATGGACCGACAGCCACCTGCACCGCTTCCGCACGAGCAGTGACCGGAACGCGCCCGAGTTCCTCACCCAGTTCGACCTCGATGAAGGCGACGAGGGGACGCTCGAAGACGCCGTGCGTCTCGATCAGGTCATCGCCGACGAGGGCGACCGCCTCTGGTACGACTACGACTTCGGCGACAACTGGCAGCATGTGCTGCATGTCGAGAAGATCCTCGCCACGCCTCCCCCGGCTCCGGTGTGCGTCGGCGGGAAGCTCGCCTGCCCGCCAGAGGACTGCGGCGGCGTCTGGGGCTACAGCGAACTCGCCGACTGGGTGCGCAACGACTACGAAGACGCACTCAGACCCGAGGTGTTCGACAGCGCCGAGGAAGGGCGCGCCTGGCTGCCCGACGGCTGGCATCCCGCCGCCTTCGACATCGACAAGACGAACGAGCTCATCGCCGCAGTCACCGCGGAGCCGATCCCGGTCGTCGAGGAACTCGAGTCGCTGCTCGAGCTGGCACGGAGCCGCGGCGCACGCGGCCTGCGCAACGCGCTTGCGCATCCGGCCGCTTCCGGTGGAACCGATGTCACCACCGACGAGGCTGCCGACCTCACCGAGCCGTTCCGTGTGCTGCTCGACGTCGTCGGGGACGGCGTGACGCTCACCGGCGCCGGGTATCTGAAGCCCGCCGCTGTCGAGCAGATCGCGCACCGCACCGGCATCACCGAATGGTGGATCGGCAAGGCCAACCGCGAAGACCTCACCTGGCCCGTCTGGGAACTCCGCGCCACGGCGCGAGCGCTGGGACTCGTGTCGGTGCGCAAAGGCCGCATCGCTCCGACTCAGGCCATCGCAAAACACAGAGACGACCCGCAAGCGATCCTGCGACACATCACCGGTCGGCTCCCGCTCGGAACAACCCCCGCCGAGCGGCACGCCGGGTGGATGGCACTCGCCGCCGTCGCGAACGAGACACCCGCTGAACTGTGGGAAGAGAGCATCAGCGAACTCCTGTTCGACCTCGGCTGGCGCGACCGCGAGGACCCCTACCGCGCCCCCTCACCCGACAGTCCCACGCTCGACGCGCTCCACCTACTCGCGGGGGCGATGCGCGCGAACTGGAGACCTCAGGGTGTGAACACGGCTGTCGCAGCCATCGCCCGGGCCGCCATACGGGCCTGACCGCAAGGTGGCACCGCGGGAGGGTTTCTGGTCACCAATCTGGTCACCGCATCAAGTGCGGCCAGGTCCAGCAGAAACCGTCACAGGTCCGTCCCACCTGTAGCGGATTCTGTCGGCTCGGATGGCGTGACGGGCGCCGTGTTCCAGTTCCGTTCGGCGGGGCTCCAGACGGCTTTGGCGTCGAGCCCATCGAGCACCGGATCGACGAAGACAGCAACGGCAGCAACGGTGTCGGAGAACGTCTCCGGCAGACTCGCGCCCGCCTCGCCGAGTCCCTTCCGGTAGGCGACATAGGTCGAGTTGCGCAGCACTGCGAGCCCCTCGGCGGCCTGCGCTAACCGAATCAACGTGGTTCCGCGGAAACCTGCGGTCGCCGTGAGCGCTTCACGCAGTGCTCCGCACTGTAGAGCCTGTGTGCCGGTCAAGAGGTGGATGTCCGCGAAGTCACGCACGCGCGTGTTCGCTCGTCCCAGTTCGATCGCGGTGACGAGTTTCTCTGCGAGTACCGTCTCGATCGGGTAGCCCAGGATGCGGATCGGCGGAGCGTCTGGCCGCAGCGACGGCAGCTCGACGGTTTGTGGGGCCGGAGTGACGGGGTCGCCGAAGTTGATGTCAAGCCGCAGCTTGACCTGCGCTGTTGCGAGCCGTGCCGTCATCGTCACCCGCACGCCGGAATACAGCGCGTCATCACGAATCACCGCAGTGGTGACCGTGTCGGGCAGGAACTCCACGCCGTCGTCTGGGTCTTCGATCGCGGCGATGTCAGCGACGCGGCGAGCGACGGTCTCTTCGTCGGAGGCCATGTTGCGCGCGAGGGCGTCGGCGTCGACCGTGGGACGGCGGGTGCCGAAGGAAGCCAGCAGCATCCCGCCCTTCAGGATGAAGTCCTCGGCGTACGGTGAGCGCGACATCCGCGACAGCCAGCGCTCGACGATGTACATCGTGAGCAGTTCCTGCGTGCCACGCTTCTGGCGGCGAGCCTGGTTCTGCAAGTCGAGGTATGCGCGCCCTGCGGCGCTCTCTCGCGTGGGCCGACTCATCGGGCACTCGCAACATCGAGCGCAGCGCGCATCGGCCCGAACGTCCCCAGCGCCTCCGCGTAGTCCAGCAGCAGTGCCGGTTTCGAGTTCGGCGCTGCCAGGTATCGGTGAAGCGCGGCGTGCGCAATCGGCTCGCCAAGGCGTCTCCGAAATCTCATGAGATCCACCACCGTCCTCGCCGCGTCGTAGATGCGGACCGGCTCCCCCGGCCCCGCCTCGAACGCGGTCAAGCCGAGTCCAAACGTGCCCTCCTCGAAGCGAAAGACCGTCACGGGCGGGTAAGCGATCGCCGGCGTATGCGACCGTTGGGGAACCGCGATCTGCACAGACGCCGGCATCTCGTCCGTCAGGTCATGGATCGCTGCCGCCGAGATACAGCACACGATCGCGCGAGGAGCGCGGTGCGCCACGGCGATCATGTCGGGGTACGACGCCGGGGGCGCGTCTGCTCGGCGGAAGACCCCGCGCGAGAGTTCGATGATCCGCCCGCCGTCTCGCCAGGCATACAGGTCTCGCGGATGCACACCGTGCGCCCGCGAGGTCTCCGTCGTGAACGTCGACGGGAGCGACTCATCCAACTCCTTCATGGATACAATCCTCGCACAGGACGATCAATGATGTGTGGTTTTTATCCACCTCTGGTCACGCGCTCTTCTCGCTCTGGTCAACAGCTTCCGGATGGAGCCCCCTTCGCGTGTCGTTGTCCTGCTCGCCGATCAGCTCTCGTCGCAGCGCATGAACGACCAGGGCTTCCCGTCGATCGGGCGGCATCCGATCCAGCGTGTCCTCCAGCGCCCGTCGAACGGTCGTCGCCGGGACGCCGTCGTAGTGAGTGAGATCCTCATCGGGCACGTCAGGCCGGTTCTCCAGCTCCATCCACTCTGGCAGCGTGCGCCGTACGCGGCGACGCGTACCCACACGCGCCTTCGGCGGGTTGCCCATCCGACGCCACGGAGGTCCGCTGCGGGTTCGCCGCCACTCCTCCATCGTCCGCGGGGACGCGTGGAGAAGTTCGACGACCTGCGCTGGGGTGAGGATTTCTCTGTCGTGCTCGCTCATGACAGCAAGGTGCGAACCGGCGGCACGGAGCCGCCGCGGCCATCACGGGGAAGGCCGGGACGACAAAGGGCGGGTCAACGAATCAGGCTGTTCCGTCGGCAATAAGTTGCCCAAAAAGCGCCTCTGCTGACGGGGTATCGCCTGGATGATGGCCAGGGGATGATCTGCTTTCCCGCAGATTTCCGGGCCTTATGGCTGGGGTACCTGGACTCGAACCAAGAACAACGGAACCAGAAACCGCCGTGTTGCCAATTACACCATACCCCACCGACTCGCAAGAAGCGGTGCCGAGGATTTAGTCTAGACGACCTCCGCGCACTCGCCAAACCGGGCCGGCTCGGGCGCGTCGAGGCGACCGGCGCCTCAGCCGACGCGCTGCACGAGCGCGCCGAGCCGCCGGATGCTCTCGGCCTTGCCGAGGAGCTCCAGCGACTCGAACAGCGGTGGTGACACACGCCGCCCGCTCGCGGCGACCCGCAACGGCCCGTACGCGACCCGCGGCTTCAGTCCCAGCCCGTCGATCAGGGCGCCCTGCAGGGCCTCCTGCACGGCCGCAGCGGTGAACTCGCTCTCCGGCACGAGCTCGAGGGCGCCCACCGACGCGACGAGCACCTCGCCGGCGTTCGCGGGCAGGCCCGACAGGGCGTCCTCGTCGTACTGCACCTCGTCGCGGAAGAGGAAGCCGAGAAGCCCGGGCACCTCGCCGAGCAGCTGCACGCGCTCCTGCACGAGCGGGGCGGATGCGGCGATCAGCGCCTGCTCGGCGTCGGTCGGCGGCGTCTGCACGAGGCCCGCCTGTGCGAGGTACGGCACGATGCGCGCCTCGAAGTCGGCGGGGGCCAGCATCCGGATGTGGTCTCCGTTGATGGACTCGGCCTTCTTCTGGTCGAAGCGGGCCGGGTTCGGGTTCACATCGGCGATGTCGAACGCGGCGACGAGCTCGTCGAGGGAGAAGACGTCGCGGTCGGACGCGAGCGACCAGCCGAGCAGGGAGAGATAGTTCAGCAGCCCCTCGTGGATGAAGCCCTTCTCGCGCTGTAGGAAGAGGTCCGCCTTCGGGTCGCGCTTGGAGAGCTTCTTGTTGCCCACCTCCCCCAGCACGAGCGGCATGTGGCCGAACCGCGGCACGAAGTCGGTGACACCCGCGTCGACCAGAGCCCGGTACAGGGCGAGCTGGCGCGCCGTCGACGGCATGAGGTCCTCGCCGCGGATCACATGCGTGATGCCCATCAGCGCGTCGTCCACCGGGTTCACGAACGTGTACAGCGGAACACCGCCGGCCCGCACGATGACGAAGTCGGGGAACGAGCCCGCAGGGAAGGTGACCTCGCCGCGGATCAGGTCGACGTAGGTGAGGTCCTCATCGGGCACGCGCAGGCGCCAGGCCGGCTCGCGGCCCTCGGCACGGAACGCGGCTCGCTGCTCGTCCGTCAGATCCCGATCGTGGTTGTCGTACCCGAGCTGCTTCGCGCGCCCGTTGGCCGCGTTGCGCGCGTCGATCTCCTCGGCCGTCGAGTAGCTCTCGTAGACCGCGCCGCTCGACTTCAGCCTCTCGAGCACCTCGCGGTACAGCTCGTGCCGCTGCGACTGCCGGTACGGCGCGTGCGGACCGCCGACCTCGACGCCCTCGTCCCAGTCGATGCGCAGCCAGCGCAGCGCGTCGAGCAGCTGCAGGTAGCTCTCCTCGCTGTCTCGCGCCGCATCCGTGTCCTCGATCCGGAACACGAGCTTGCCGCCGTTGTGCCGAGCGTAGGCCCAGTTGAACAACGCCGTGCGGATCAGACCGACGTGCGGCAGACCCGTCGGCGACGGGCAGAACCGCACGCGCACGTCGGCGCCGGTCGCGGTGGTGGTACGGGGATCGGGTGCGGAAGCCATAGGCTCTCAGCCTACTCTCGCGTGCCCCGCCCGAACGGTCCGGCGGCAGCAGCAGCCCGCGCCCACAGCGCGAACACGACGGCTCCTGCGTCCGGCGCAGCACCCGCCGGAGTCGAGGTCACGCGTTCCGGACGGTGTTGCGCAGGATCCCGAGTCCGGTGATCTCGACCTCGACGACGTCGCCCGCGTGGAACTCGCCGATCCCGGCGGGCGTGCCGGTGAGGATCACATCGCCCGGCAGCAGCGTGAACGCCGCCGACGCGTATGCGATGAGGTCCCGCACCGGGTGCACCATGTCGGAGATCGGACCGTCCTGGCGGACCTCGCCGTTGACCCGCGTCACGATGCGGGCGCCGCCGTCGAGGTCGAACTCCGTCTCGATCGCGGGGCCGAGCGGGCAGAACGTGTCGAACCCCTTGGCGCGCGACCACTGTCCGTCCGAGCGCTGCAGATCCCGCGCGGTGACGTCGTTGGCGATCGTGTAGCCGAAGACGTAGTCGAGAGCGCGCTCGGCCGGCACGTTCTTCGCGATCCGGCCGATGACGACCGCGAGCTCGCCCTCGAAGTCCGTGCGCTCCGACTGCGGCGGCCGCACGATCGCGTCGCCCGGGCCGATGACAGACGTGTTCGGCTTCAGGAACATCAGCGGCTCCGCCGGCACCTCGTTGCCGAGCTCGGCGGCGTGGTCTCGATAGTTGCGGCCGATGGCCACGACCTTCGAGCGCGGGATCACCGGCGCGAGCAGCGCGACGTCGGCGACCGGCACGCGCGTGCCCGTGGTCTCGTAGCCCGCGAACATCGGGTCGCCGGCGAGCACGACGAGCTCTTTCCCGTCGACGATGCCGTAGGTGATGGCGTCCTGGTGGCTGAAGCGCGCGATTCTCACGCGCCCAGCCTACCCAGGCACCACCGCGGCCATCCGATCAGGCGTCGAGCCGGTGCAGCCAGCCGTGCGTGTCTTCGCGACGCCCGTACTGGATGTCGGTGAGCTCCTCGCGCAACGACAGGGCGAGCGATCCCGAGGGCTGCTGGTCGAAGAACCCCTTGCCCTTCAGCACGCCGATCGGGGTGACCACCGCCGCCGTGCCGCAGGCGAACACCTCTACGATCTCACCCGATGCGACGCCCTCGCGCCACTGCGCGAGCGAGACGTCGCGCCCTTCGACCTTGTGCCCGCGATCGATCGCGAGCTGCAGGATCGAGTCGCGGGTGATGCCCTCGAGGATCGAGTCGGACTGCGGGGTGACCAGCGTGCCGTCCTTCAACACGAAGACGATGTTCATGCCGCCGAGCTCCTCGACGTTGCCGTCCTGGTCGAGGAACACGACCTGGTCGCACTCGTTCTCGTACGCCTCGGACTGCGGCAGCAGGCTCGCCGCGTAGTTGCCGCCGGTCTTGGCGGCACCCGTCCCGCCCTTGCCGGCACGCGCGTAGTCCTCGCTGAGCCAGATCGACACGGGCTGGACGCCGCCCTTGAAGTAGGCGCCCGCCGGGCTCGCGATCACGTAGTAGTTCACCTTGTGCGCGGGCCGCACGCCCAGGAAGGCCTCTTTGGCGAACATGAAGGGCCGCAGGTACAGACTCTGGTCCTCGCCGCCCGGCACCCAGTCCCCGTCGACGGCGATCAGCTCGCGGAGCGACTGGATGAAGTAGGCGACCGGCAGCTCGGGCAGCGCCAGCCGACGGGCCGAACGCTGCAGACGACGACCGTTCTGGTCGGGACGGAACGTGTGCACCGAGCCGTCCGCGTGACGGTAGGCCTTGATGCCCTCGAAGATCTCCTGGCCGTAGTGCAGCACCGCGGCCGCGGGGTCGAGCGCGATCGGCCCGTAGGGCTGCACGCGCGGACGGTGCCAGCCGCCCCGGACCGACCAGCAGATGTCGACCATGTGGTCGGTGAAGTGGGTGCCGAAACCGGGGCTCTGCAGGATCTGCTCCCGCTCGGCGGCGCTGCGCGCGGTCAGGTTCTTCGTGACCGCGAACTCCAGCGGCTCGAGGCCCGCGTCGGGATCGGTGTCGAGAAGTGTCATAGGAGTCTCGCTTCGTCTGCGCACGGGGTGCGCGGTGTTCGGTGCGGCGACGGATGCTGCGCCTTCAGGTTACGCCTGCAGGCGCGCGACGATCGCGTCGCCGATCTGTGCGGTGGGCCGGCCCTCGGGTCCCCGGGCGGCGATGTCGTCCTCCACGGCGCGGGTGACGCGCGCGGACTCGTCGTGCAGCCCGAGGTGATCGAGCAGCAGTGCGACGGACAGGATCGCCGCGGTGGGGTCGGCCTTCTGCTGACCCGCGATGTCGGGAGCCGAACCGTGGACGGGCTCGAACATCGAGGGGAACGCGCCGTCCGGGTTGATGTTGCCGGATGCGGCGAGGCCGATGCCACCGGTGACGGCGCCGGCCAGGTCGGTCAGGATGTCGCCGAAGAGGTTGTCGGTGACGATCACGTCGAAGCGGCCCGGGTTCGTGACCAGGAAGATCGTCGCCGCGTCGACGTGCAGATAGTCTACGGCCACCTCCGGGTGCTCGCTCGCGACCTCGTCGACGATCCGCTTCCAGATTCCGCCCGCGTGCACGAGGACGTTGGTCTTGTGCACGAGCGTGAGCCTCTTCCGACGCCGCTCGGCCTGCACGAACGCGAAGCGCACGACGCGTTCGACGCCGAACGCCGTGTTGACCGAGGTCTCGTTGGCGATCTCGTGCGGCGTGCCGACCCGGATCGCTCCCCCGTTGCCGACGTAGGGCCCCTCGGTGCCCTCGCGCACCACGACGAAGTCGATGTCGCCGGCCGCCGACAGCGGACCGGGCGCACCGGGGTACAGCTTCGAGGGGCGCAGGTTCACGTAGTGGTCGAGGGCGAACCGCAGCCTGAGGAGCAGCCCCCGCTCGATGTTGGCGTCGTTCAGCCGCGGGTCGCCGGGCACTCCCCCGACCGCGCCCAGCAGGATCGCGTCGTGGCCTGCGATCGCCGCGAGGTCGTCGTCGGTGAGCGTGTCGCCGGTCTCGAGGTAGCGCGCGGCGCCCAGCGAGAACCTGGTCTTGTCGAAGGTCACCGCGGATGCGGCGGTGACCGCATCGAGCACCTTCTCGGCTTCGGCGACCACCTCGGGGCCGATGCCGTCACCGGGGATGACGGCCAGCTTCACGACGCGCGGCATTGCTCTCCTCGCAGGGGACGGCCGCGTACGAGCTCAGCGTCGCGGCGTGTGACGGGTGCGTCCCAGCGTAGCGGCAGCGATGATCGCGGCGACGACGACGAGCCCTGCGCCGATCATCGAGGTGGCGCCGACGCCCGCGTCGAACGCCTCCGCGGCGGCGGAACGGAGTGCCTCGCCGACGGCGGGCTCGAGGTCGCCCGAGACCGCGACGGCCCCCGCCAACGTCTCGCGCACGGCGTCCGCCGCATCCGCCGGCACCCCTGCGGGCAGAACGAGGTTCGCCCGGTAGAGCGCGGTCAGCAGGCCCCCGAGCACCGATGTGCCGAGCACGGCGCCCAGCTCGTACGCGGTCTCCGACACCGCGCTCGCGGCGCCCGCCTTCTCCGGCGGCGCACTGGAGAGGATGAGCTCGTTCGACACCGTCTCGGCCATGCCGATGCCGATGCCGAGCGAGACGAAGGCCCCGACCAGCACGCCGACCGCGTCCGGGTCGGTCGACAGCGCGATGGCGATGTATCCGACGACCGAGAATGCGAGCGCCGCGGGCACGATGATCCGCGCCGACAGCCGCTTCGCGATCGGCACGACCACGAGCCCCGCCACGATCATCGCGATCAGCCCCGGAACGAGCGCGAGGCCCGCCTGGAGCGGCGAGAGGCCCACGATGAGCTGCAGGTGCTGGGCGACGAAGTACAGGAAGCCCACGAGCGCGAGCACGCTCAGGAGGTTCACGAGCAATGCGCCGCTGAACGTGCCGCGCCGGAACAGGCGCATGTCGAGCATGGGTGTCTCGGCGCGCAGCTGACGGCGAACGAACAGCACGCCGAATCCGACACCCACCGCGAACAGCACCGCCACCGCCGTGGTCGGCCCGTGCACCGCGATCTCCTTGATCGCGTAGACGACCGGGACCATGGTCGCCATCGAGAGCAGGATGCTGAACGGATCGATGCGGCCCGGCCTCGGATCCCTGCTCTCCGGGACCAGCAGGGGCGCCAGCAGGAGGAGCGGCACGAGCACGGGCACGGCCATGAGGAAGACCGCGCCCCAGGCGAAGTGCTCGAGCAGGATGCCGCCGACGATCGGGCCGAGCGCGGCACCGGCGGAGAACATCGACGCCCAGACGGCGATCGCGAGCCGACGCTGGTTGCGTTCCGTGAAGATGCTGCGCAGCAACGACAGGGTCGAGGGCATCAGCATGGCGCCGAACACGCCCATGAGCGCGCGCCCGGCGATCAGCAGCTCCGCCGTCGGCGCGAACGCCGCGAGCGCGGACACGGCGGCGAATCCCGTCGCGCCGATCAGCAGCATCCGTCGGCGCCCGAAGCGGTCGCCGAGCGTTCCCATGGTGACCAGCAGCCCCGCAAGCACCAGCGGATACGCGTCGATGATCCAGAGTTGCTGCGCGCTGGTCGGCCGGAGGTCGAGGGCGATCTCGGGCAGGGCGAAGCTCAGCACCGTGTTGTCCACCGACACGAGCAGCACCGGCAGCATGAGCACGACCAGCGCGGCCCAGCCGCGCCAGCCCACCCGCCGCCCGTTCGCCTCGGCGATGGCGATGTCTTCTGTCAGAGTAGTCATGTTTTCTATACCGTCCAGATGGTATAGTAACAGATGTTCTCCGACCGCGCCGATACGATCGAGCCCATGAGCCGTCCGCCCCGCGCCCGCGAGCTGGTGCTCGACGCCTTCGAGGCGCTGCTCATCGACGACGGCGAGCGGGCGGCCACGATGGATGCCACGGCGCGTGCCGCCGGCGTCTCCAAGGGCGGCCTGCTCTACCACTTCGGATCGAAGGACGCCCTCGAGGCCGGGCTCATCCAGCGGCTGGACGCGCTGGTCGACACGGACATCGCGGAGATGGCGGCCTCGCCCGACGGCGCAGTCGCCTACTTCGTGCGAACGTCCGTGATGACCGACGACCCGCTCGACCGCACCATCATCGCCGTGTCGCGTCTCGCTCAGGGCGGCCACGCCGCCGCGAGCGCGGCTCTACGCACCGTGCGCGAGCGATGGGCCGATGCCCTGCGTCCGCACACGGCCGACGACACCGCCCTCGACCTCGTGATGCTCGTGAGCGACGGCCTGTACTACAACAACGCGCTCGGGGCCGGAGGCGTCGCGGGTCCCATCCCCGAGGGCGCCGCGATGGACACTCTCATCGCCCTCGTCGAGCGCGCGACGAGGGCGTGAGCGGCGCTCCTCAGGACTCGGTGATCTCGATCTGACGGAAAAGGCTCGCGCCGACGGCCGCGCCCATCTCGTCGAGGAGGTCGTCCGGCACCGGCGAGTCGACCGTCAGCACCGACAGGGCCCGGCCGGAGGCGTCCGGGTGGGCGACCTGGAGCCCCTCGATGTTGATGTTCGCGTCGCCGAGCTTCTGCGCGTAGATCGCGACGATCCCCGGCCGGTCCGCGTAGCGCATGATCACGTGGTACCGCTCGATCGGGACCTCGATCTCGTACCCATTGATGCCGACGATCTTCGGCACCATCCGGGTGCCGGCGAGCGTGCCCGAGACGGTGAGGACCGTGCCGTCCGACAGCGTGCCGCGCAGGATCGTGATGTTGCGGTACAGGGGGCTGTCGGCCTCCACGATCAGCCGGGTCTCGATCCCCCGCTGCTCGGCGAACAGCGGGGCGTTCACGTACGAGACGCTCTCGCTGACGATGTTGGCGAGGATCCCTTTGAGCGCCGCGAGACGGTAGACGCTCACGTCGTAGCCGGCGAGCTCGCCGCGCACCTCGATGTCGAGGTTGGTGAGCGCACCCTGTGCGAGTCCGGTGAAGAACTGGCCGAGCATCTCGACGAGCGCGATGCCGGGGCGCACGAACGGGTCGATGACGCCACCGGCGACGTTGACCGCATCCGGTACGAGATCGCCTTCGAGGGCGAGCCTGACCGATCTGGCCACCGAGACGCCGGCCTTCTCCTGCGCCTCGTCGGTCGACGCCCCGAGGTGCGGGGTGACGACGACGTTCGGCAGACCGAGCAGCCGGGCCGCGGTGCCGCCCTCGGCCGGCGGCTCGCTCGTGAAGACGTCGAGCCCCGCGCCGGCGATCTCCCCCGTCGTGAGAGCCTCGAACAGTGCCTCCTCGTCGATCAGGCCGCCGCGTGCGACGTTGACCACGAAGGCGGTGGGCTTCATGCGGCGCAGCTGCTCGACGCCGATCATTCCGGTCGTCTCCGGCGTCTTCGGCATGTGGATGGAGATGAAGTCGCTCTGCGCGAGCAGCTCGTCGAGCGGGAGCAGCTCGACGCCCAGCTGCTGGGCGCGGGCGCTCGTGACGTAGGGGTCGTACGCGACGACGCGCACCTCGAAGGCCTGCAGACGCGCGGCGATCAGAGCGCCGATGCGGCCGAGGCCGATGATGCCGACCGTCTTCTCGAACAGCTCGGTGCCGGTGAACGAGCTGCGCTTCCACTGTCCGGCGGCGAGCGAGGCGTGCGCGGCGGGGATGTGCCGCGCGAGGCTCAGGATGTGCCCGACGGTGAGCTCGGCAGCGGAGACGATGTTGGAGGTCGGCGCGTTGACGACCATGACACCCGCGGTGGTCGCCGACTTGATGTCGACGTTGTCGAGGCCGACGCCGGCGCGGGCGATGACCTTCAGGACGGGTGCCGCCGCGAGGGCCTCGGCGTTCATCTTGGTCGCCGAGCGGATCAGCACCGCGTGGGCGTCGGCCAGCGCGGGCAGGAGCGCCGCGCGGTCGGCACCGTCCACGTGGCGGATCTCGAAGTCCGGACCGAGCGCGTCGATCGTGGCGGGCGAGAGCTCTTCGGCGATGAGGACGACGGGCTTGGTCACGGATGTCCTTAGGCGTGCGGCACGGCGTGCAGGGCACGACGGCGAGGGTGGGATGCTGCCGCCGCACGCCACGGGAGGCACGGCGGAGTGTGTCCAGCCTAGCGCGCCGCGGACGACGTCGCGCACCGCGTGACGCCGGCCGGCCGATGCAGGGCCGCGCCGCTCAGCCGCCGTAGAGGGAGCTCGTCACGGAGGCGTAGGCGAGCACATCGAGCCAGAAGACGGCGACGAGCGTCAATCCGCTGAGCATGACGAGGGCGAACGGCAGCGCCCGGCGACGCCATCCGAGGGCGAACGCTCCCCCGAACACCGCGAGGGGGAAGACGACCGGCAGCAGCAGCACGAACCAGCCGTACCCGGTGAGGCCCTCGGTGCCAGAGGCCTGCTGGCCGAGGAACCCCAGCGCGGTCCAGACCGCGTACGCGTAGAACAGCCCGAACGCCCCGGCGATCGTGACGACCAGCCAGACCGGCAGCACCGTCCGCCGTGGGGCCGTGGCATCGGTCTTCGCCGCCATCAGCCGCCCACCCCCACCATCAGGAACGGCCAGGGCAGCAGGAGCACCGCGCCGACGACGAGCAGCAGGATGCGCAGCCACGTGCGCGAGCCCCGCGTGGTCAGCAGGATCGTGCCGAACCAGATCGCGGGAGCGACGACCGCGAGCAGCCACGCCACGAGATAGCCGTTCGGCTCGAGGAAGAGCTGCGCGATGAGCTGCAATCGGGATCCGCCGATGAACCAGCCGATCGCCAGCAGCAGGTAGACCCCGCCGAGCACGCCGAGAGAGACGAGCGTGACGTTGTCCATGGGCGCCGCGGGCGCGGCATCCGCCGGCGTCCCGGTCGTCGACGCCGGTTCGGCGCGGGACCCCGTCGCGGCTGCATGGCCGTCCGGCGCGGTATCGGCCCGCGGCGTCGTCTCGGGGGCGGATGCCGGAACGCCGACGTCGAGAGTCGGATCGTCGTCCCCGCCCCAGCTCAGGGCGTCGTCGTCGCGTCCAGCCATGCATCCAGCGTAATGCGCCCGCCGCGGCGGCGTCGGGAGAACGAGAGAACCCGCCCGTCGGCGTCTCGGGTGTGAGACGCCGGCGGGCGGGCGGGAGCCGAACCGGATCGGACGGCTGGTCAGGTGGGGGCGCAGGTCAGCGTGCCGCGCTGCCCTCCGTGTAGTCCGCGTCCTGCTGCTTCCATGCGAACAGCGAGCGCAGTTCCTTGCCGGTGGCCTCGATCGGGTGGCCGGCGGCCTTCTCGCGCAGGGCCAGGAACTCGGGGGCGCCGGCATCCTGGTCGGCGATGAAGCGCTCGGCGAAGGCACCCGACCGGATGTCCGCGAGGACGCTCTGCATGTTCTCCTTGACGCGCGGGTCGATGACGCGCGGGCCCGAGACGTAGTCGCCGTACTCGGCCGTGTCGGAGATCGACCAGCGCTGCTTGGCGATGCCGCCCTCCCACATGAGGTCGACGATGAGCTTCAGCTCGTGGAGCACCTCGAAGTAGGCGATCTGCGGCTGGTAGCCGGCCTCGGCCAGGGTCTCGAAGCCGTACTGCACGAGCTGCGAGACGCCGCCGCAGAGCACGGCCTGCTCGCCGAACAGGTCGGTCTCGGTCTCCTCGGTGAAGGTCGTCTTGATGACGCCGGCGCGGGTGCCGCCGATCGCCTTCGCGTACGACTTCGCGAGGTCCCAGGCCTGACCCGACGCGTCGCGCTCGACGGCGATGATGTCGGGGATGCCACGACCGGCGACGAACTCTCGACGCACGGTGTGGCCCGGGGCCTTCGGGGCGATGAGGATCACATCGACGCCCTCGGGCGCGTCGATGTAGCCGAAGCGGATGTTGAAGCCGTGCGCGAACGCGAGGGCCTTGCCGGGGGTCAGCTTGTCCTTGATCTGGTCGTTGTAGATCGAGCGCTGGTGCTGGTCGGGAGCGAGGATCATGATGACGTCGGCCCATTCGGTGGCGTCGGCGACGGAGAGCACCGCGAAGCCGTCCTCCTGCGCCTTGGCGGCGGACGTGGAGCCGTCCTTCAGCGCGATGGCGACCTCGACGCCGGAGTCGCGGAGGTTCTGGGCGTGGGCGTGGCCCTGCGAGCCGTAGCCGACGATCGCGACCTTCTTGCTCTGGATGAGCGACAGGTCGGCGTCGTGGTCGTAGAAGATCTCAGCCATGTTCGTCTTTCTCTTTCCCTTGTTCTGAGGTGGTGGGTGTCCAGGACACGCGGTGTCGGACCGCCCGGTGATCGCGTGTCGTGGACACTCGGGCGGAGAGGTGCTCAGCCGCGCAGCACCCGCTCGGTGATGCTCTTGCCGCCGCGGCCGATCGCGAGGAGCCCCGACTGGGCGAGCTCCTTGATGCCGAACGGCTCGAGCGCGCGCAGCAGCGCATCGACCTTGCCCTTGTCGCCGGTCGCCTCGACGACCAGCGCGTCGGAGGCATAGTCGACGACCGACGCACGGAAGAGGCTGACCACCTCGAGCACGTGCGACCGGTTGGCGTTGTCGGCTCTGACCTTCACGAGGACGTGCTCGCGCTGCACGGACGTGGACGGGTCGAGCTCGACGATCTTGATGACGTTGATCAGCTTGTTGAGCTGCTTGGTCACCTGCTCGAGCGGCAGTTCGTCGACGTCGACCACGACGGTGATGCGGGAGAGCCCGGGCACCTCGGTGACGCCCACGGCGAGCGACTCGATGTTGAAGCCGCGCCGCGCGAAGAGTCCCGCGACGCGTGTCAGCAGACCCGGTTTGTCCTCCACGAGGAGGCTCAGCACATGACTGGTCATCTCAGTCCTCCTCGTCGAATGCAGGGGCGTGCTGGCGCGCGTACTGGACCTCGCTGTTGCTGACGCCCTGCGGGACCATCGGCCACACCATGGAGTCCGCAGACACGACGAAGTCGATCACGACCGGGCGGTCGTTCGTCGCGAGGGCCAGTTCGATGGCGGCATCCACCTCGTCCTCGCGCTCGACCCGGATGGCGAGGCAGCCGTACGCCTCGGCGAGCTTCACGAAGTCCGGGACGCGGGCGGTGCCGTGACCGGTGTGCAGGTCGGTGTGGGAATGGCGCCCCTCGAAGAACAGGGTCTGCCACTGCCGCACCATGCCGAGCGACGAGTTGTTGATGATCGCGACCTTGATCGGGATCTCGTTGATGACGCAGGTGGCTAGCTCCTGGTTGGTCATCTGGAAGCAGCCGTCGCCGTCGATCGCCCAGACGACGCGGTCGGGCTCGGCCACCTTGGCGCCCATCGCCGCGGGGACCGCGTAGCCCATCGTGCCGGCGCCGCCGGAGTTCAGCCACGAGTTCGGACGCTCGTACTTGATGAACTGCGCCGCCCACATCTGGTGCTGCCCGACGCCGGCGGCGTAGACGCCCTCCGGGCCGGTGAGCTCGCCGATGCGCTGGATGACGTGCTGGGGTGCCAGCAGGCCGTCGGTGGTCGGGGCGAAGCCGAGCGGGAACTCCTCGCGCAGGCCGTTCAGGTAGGCCCACCACTGGTCGATGTCGGGCGTCGCACCCTCGGCGGCGCCGCGGAACGCCGCCTCGAGGTCGACGAGCACGTCGCGCACGTCTCCCACGATCGGCACGTCCGCGAAGCGGATCTTGGAGATCTCGGCCGGGTCGATGTCGACGTGCACCACCTTCGCGTTCGGCGCGAACAGCGCGGCCTTGCCGGTCACGCGGTCGTCGAAGCGCGCACCGAGCGCGACGATGAGGTCGGCCTCCTGCAGGGCGAGCACGGCCGGGACCGTGCCGTGCATGCCGGGCATGCCGAGGTGATGGGGGTGCGAGTCGGGGAACGCGCCGCGGGCCATCAGCGTGGTGACCACCGGTGCGCCCGTCGCGTCGGCGAGCGTCACGAGCTCGGCAGACGCACGCGCCCGGATGACGCCGCCGCCGACGTACAGCACCGGTTGCTTCGCCTCGGCCAGCAGCTGCGCCGCCGCCTGGATCTGCTTGCCGTGCGCCTTCGTCACCGGTCGGTACCCGGGCAGGTCGATCTTGGGCGGCCAGACGAACGGCGCCGAGTTCTGCTGCGCGTCCTTGGTGATGTCCACGAGCACGGGCCCCGGACGGCCCGTTCCCGCGATCTCGAACGCGGCCGCGATCGCACCGGGGATGTCCTCGGCGCGCTTGACGAGGAACGAGTGCTTGGTGATCGGCATCGTGATGCCGACGATGTCCGCCTCCTGGAAGGCGTCCGTGCCCATGAGGGTGGAGAAGACCTGGCCGGTGATGCAGACCAGCGGCACGGAGTCCATGTACGCGTCGGCGATCGCCGTCACGAGGTTCGTCGCGCCGGGGCCCGACGTCGCGAGGGCCACGCCGATCCGACCGGTCGCGGCGGCGTAGCCCTCCGCGGCGTGGCCCGCGCCCTGCTCGTGGCGCACGAGGATGTGCCGGACGGACTCGTCGTCCATCAGCGGGTCGTAGACGGGCATGATCGCTCCGCCCGGCAGGCCGAAGACGTCGGTGACGCCGAGCAGACCGAGCGAGCGGACCACCGCCTGGGCACCCGTGAGCACGGGCGAGGACGCGGAGCGTGCGGGCGGCCGTGGCACGGCCGCAGTGATGTCGGATGACATGGGGGATCAACCTCGGGGAGGAAAGAGATGGATGTCGAGGGCCTCGCTACCCGGTGACCGCGCCCTCCGCGGCGGAGCGCACGAGCTTCGAGTACTTGGCCAGGACGCCACGGGTATAGCGCGGAGGAAGGGGCTCCCAGCCAGAGCGGCGGGAGTTCAGCTCTGCCTCGTCGACGAGTAGGTCGAGAGTGCGAGCCGCGATATCGACCCGTATCAGATCACCATCGCGCACGAAGGCGATGGGACCAGCGTCCACCGCTTCGGGTGCTATGTGGCCGATGCACAGGCCGGTTGTGCCGCCCGAGAATCGTCCGTCCGTCAAGAGTAGTACATCTTTGCCGAGGCCCGCGCCCTTGATGGCCGCCGTGATCGCGAGCATCTCGCGCATGCCGGGACCGCCCTTCGGGCCCTCGTAGCGGATGACGACGACGTCGCCGGCATCGATCTGCCCGGCTTCGAGCGCGTCCATCGCCGCGCGCTCGCGCTCGAACACCCGGGCGGGGCCCTCGAACACGTTCGCGTCGAACCCCGCGGATTTCACCACAGCCCCCTCGGGCGCCAGTGATCCGTGCAGGACGGTGAGGCCGCCGGTGGCATGGATGGGGTCGTCGAAACGATGGATGACGGTGCCGTCGACCGGGTCGGGGTCGAGCTCGCGCAGGTTCTCGGCGAGCGTCTTGCCGGTGACGGTCAGGGCGTCGCCGTGCAGCAGTCCCTCGTCGAGCATCGCCTTCATGATGACCGGGATGCCGCCGTGACGATCGACGTCGTTCATCACGAACTTGCCGAACGGCTTCATGTCGGCCACGTGGGGCACCTTGTCGCCGATCCGGTTGAAGTCGTGCAGGTTGAGCTCGACCTCCGCCTCGCGGGCGATCGCGAGCAGGTGCAGGACGACGTTGGTCGAGCCGCCGAGCGCCATCGCCAGGGCGATCGCGTTCTCGAACGCCTCGGGGGTCAGGATGTCGCGCGTCGTGATGCCTTGCTTCAGCAGGTTGACCACGGCCTCGCCCGAACGGTGCGCGAAGTAGTCGCGGCGGCGGTCGGCCGAGGGCGGCGCGGCGGAGCCGGGAAGGCTCAGGCCCAGGGCCTCGGCGACGGAGGCCATGGTGTTCGCGGTGTACATGCCGCCGCAGGCGCCCTCGCCGGGGGCGAACGCGCACTCGATGCGCTTCAGGTCCGCCTCGGTCATGCGCCCCGCGAGACATGCGCCGACGCCCTCGAACGAGTCGACGATCGTGATGTCCTTCTCGGTGCCGTCGCTGAGCTTGACCCATCCGGGGGCGATGGAGCCGGCGTAGAGGAAGACGCTGGAGAGGTCGAGGCGGGCGGACGCCATCAGCATCCCGGGGATCGACTTGTCGCAGCCAGCGAGCAGCACGCTGCCGTCGAGGCGTTCGGCCATGATCACGGTCTCGACCGAGTCGGCGATGACCTCGCGCGAGACGAGGGAGAAGTGCATGCCCTCGTGGCCCATCGAGATGCCGTCGGACACCGAGATCGTGCCGAACTGCAGCGGGTAGCCGCCACCGGCGTGCACGCCCTCCTTGGCGCCCTGGGCGAGCCGGTCCAGGCTCAGGTTGCAGGGGGTGATCTCGTTCCAGCTCGACGCGATGCCGATCTGCGGCTTGTCCCAGTCCTCGTCGCCCATCCCCACCGCGCGGAGCATGCCGCGGGAGGTCGTGGCCTCGATGCCGTCGGTGACGGCCCGGCTCCGGGGTTTGATGTCGATCGTCTCGTCGGGGTGGCTCACCGTTGCAGTCTATTCCCGTCGACGCCCGCTCTCGCCGCGGCGGGCGCTCCGCGCGCCTCGGATCTACGCCGCGGCGCGCGCCGCGGATCGCCGCTCGGCGAGGTCGGCGACAAGCGTCGCGAGAGCGGCTGTATCCGGCACCCGCACCCGTGCCGCGAACGCGACGAGATGGTGCGCGGTGCCGGCGATCCGGTCAAGCTCGACGGTCGTGTCGTTCACGAGCCCCCTTCCTTCGCGGTGTGGATCGAGGCGAGGGCGGCGAGGAACTCCCGCGACCAGTCCTCCACGTCGTGGTCGCGCACGCGCCTGCGGAGGGTCCGCATCCGACGCCCCTGTTCCGCGGGCTGCATCTCGATCGCCCGCGATATCGCGTCCTTCAGTCCCTGGATGTCGTGCGGGTTGATCAGCAGTGCGCTGCCCAGCTCGTCGGCGGCGCCGGCGAACTCGCTGAGCACCAGCACACCGCGGTTGTCGATGCGACTGGCGACGTACTCCTTCGCGACGAGGTTCATGCCGTCGCGGAGCGCGGTGACCAGCATCACATCGGCAGCGAGATAGAGGGCGACCATCTCCTCGCGGGGATAGGCCTGGTGGAGATAGCGGATGGCGGTGTGGCTGGTCGTGTCGAAGTCGCCGTTGATGCGGCCGACGGCCAGCTCGATCTCGTCGCGCAGCTGCACATACGCCTCGACGCGCTCGCGGCTGGGGCTCGCCACCTGCACGAGCGTGACGTCCTCGACGCTGATGCGCTGGTCCTGGAGGAGTTCGCCGAAGGCCTTGATCCGGTGTCGGATCCCCTTCGTGTAGTCGAGCCGATCGACGCCGAGCAGCACCTTCTTCGGGTTGCCGAGCTCCGCGCGGATCTCCTTCGCACGCGCCTGGATCTCGGGGCGCTGCGCGAGCTCGACGTACGATTCCGCGTCGATCGAGATGGGGAAGGCCTTGGCGAGCGCGATCCGGACGGACCCGTCCTCGCGCGGCACCCGGATCCCGGAGGCCTTCGTCTCGTAACGCAGCTGGCGGCGCACGGCTCGGGCGAAGTTGCCCGCATCCGCCACCCGCTGGAATCCGATCACGTCAGCGCCCAGCAGCCCCTCGAGCACCTGACGCCGCCACGGCAGCTGGGAGAAGAGGCCGTAGGCGGGGAACGGGATGTGGTGGAAGTATCCGATCGTGAGGTCGGGACGCGCCTCGCGGAGGAACCTGGGCACCAGCTGCAGCTGGTAGTCCTGCACCCAGACGGTCGCCCCTTCCGCGGCGGCCGCGGCGGCGGCCTCGGCAAAACGACGGTTGACCTCGACGTACGCGTTCCACCACTCCCGGCTGTACCGGGGGGCGGCGATCACGTCGTGATAGAGCGGCCAGATGGTGTCGTTGGAGAAGCCCTCGTAGTAGAGCTCGACGTCGTCGGCCGAGAGCACGACCGGAACGAGGTGCGTCCCCTCGAAGTCGAACGGCTCGATCTCGAGGTCCGCCTGACCGGGCCAGCCGACCCACGCCCCCTCGCTCCCCCGCATCACCGGCTCGAGGGCGGTGACGAGGCCGCCGGGAGACCTCCGCCACCCGCCGTCTCCGTCGCGATCGACGGGCAGACGATTGGCGACGACGACGAATTCGGCCTGGGACACGCGGCAACTCCTCGGTTCGCGGGGTGCACTCAGGCTACCGCGAGGGGTGGCACGTTCCCGCCGGTGGCGTCAAGAGGGATGCGCCGCCACCCGCGCGCGATAGCGTGTCCTCATGCGCAAGTACCTCTTCGGCTCGGGCCTGTTCAGTGCTCTGATCGGCGGCGTGACCCTGTTGCGGGGTCTGCGCGACAGCGACGAGAGGTTCACCTGGCGCACCGCTCTGGCGTGGGCGAGCTGGGGCATCACGCTCGCCCTCGCGATCGGTGCGATCGTCGACACGTTCCGCGCCGGCCGCGGACACCTCGTCGCGGGCGACTCCCCCGCCTCCGGCGACGAGCAGAAGCTGTTGAAGAAGCACCTGCGCGGCTGAGCGCCTCAGCGCAGCAGGATGAGGGCGTCGCCCTGACCGCCGCCGCCGCACAGGGCGACCGCCGCCGTCCCCGTTCCGCGCCGCAGCAGCTCGTGCACGGCGTGGACGACGAGCCGGTTCCCCGAGACACCGATCGGGTGACCGATCGCGATCCCGCCGCCGTGGATGTTCACGACCTCGTCGCCGACGCCGAGCTCCCGTTGCGACCGGGCGACGACCGCGGCGAACGCCTCGTTGATCTCGATCAGGTCGAGGTCGGAGGCGGCGATGCCCTGCTTGTCGAGGGCCTGGGCGATCGCGCGGGCCGGCTGCGCGTGCAGCGAGTTGTCGGGACCGGCGACCTGTCCGGCCGTCCCCAGCGCGGCGAGCACGGACCATCCCCGCTCGTCGGCGTGGCTGCGGGTGGTGAGCACGACCGCGGATGCGCCGTCGGAGATCTGCGACGCGTTGCCGGCGGTGATCGTGCCGCCCTCGGCGAAGGCCGGGCGCAGCGTCGCGAGCGACTCCTCGGTCGTGTCGGGACGGATGCCCTCGTCCTTCGTCACGAGGATCGGTCCGCCCTTGCGCTGCGGCACCTCGACGGTCACGATCTCGGCGTCGAACACGCCCGCCTCCGCCGCCTCCGCCGCTCGCCGGTGCGACCGGGCGGCGACCGCGTCCTGCTGCGAGCGGGTGACCTCGAACGCGGCGTTCAGCCGTTCGGTCGAGGCGCCCATGCTCTCGCGGTCGAAGGCATCGGTCAGGCCGTCGTGGGCCATGTGGTCGAGAACCTCGACGCTGCCGTACGACCAGCCCTCGCGCGACCCCATGAGCAGGTGCGGCGCGCGCGTCATCGACTCCATGCCCGCGGCCACGACGACGGTCGCATCGCCCAGGCGCAGCATCCGGGCTCCGTCGATGATCGCGGTCAGTCCCGACAGGCATACCTTGTTGACCGACGCGGCGTGCACGTCCCAGCCGAGTCCCGCCCCGATCGCCGCCTGGCGCGCCGGGTTCTGTCCCGATCCCGCCGGGAGCACCTGCCCCACGAGCACCGCGTCGACCGCGTCGGCGGGGATGCCGCCCTGCGCGAGCGCGCCCTTGATCGCGAGCGCGCCGAGCTGCGGCGCGGTGAAGGACGAGAGCTGTCCGTTCAGCCGGCCCTGCGGGGTGCGTGCTGCAGCAACGATGACGACGTCGTCGATGTTCATGAGTCAACCCTAAGCGCGTCGGGAACGGTCAGCGGGGGCTCGGTCGCGGCGACGTCCACACCGGGCGCCGCCTCGACGAGCACGAGCCCGCATCGCCGCCGGCGGCCGCTGAGCGATCAGAACGCATCGAGCCCTCCGCCATTTATATACCTTAGGTATATACTTACGGCATGACACGAGCCGAGGACATCGCCGGGATCGTCATCGCCGCGCACGCGCTCACCCGCGTCGCCGCTGTCGCGACCCGCAACGACGCGCCCGCCACCCAGTGGCGTGCGCTCAGCATCCTGCAGAACGAGGGTCCGCAGCGGATCGGCGAGCTCGCCCGCGCGAGCCGCACGACACAGCCCGGCGTCACCCGCCTCGTCGGACAGCTCGACGAGGCGGGTCTCGTGCGGCGGGACGGCGATCCCGAGGACTCGCGCGTGACCCTCGTCACCATCACGGATGCGGGCGCTGCGGCGATCGACGCCTGGCGCGCGCAGCTCGGTGAGGCCCTCGCGCCCCTGTTCGCCGACCTCGACGACGACGAGTGGTCCGCGTTGGAGCAGGCCTCCCGCATCCTCGCCTCGCGCGCGGCCGTCGCCACGGGAGCGGGCCGGTGAGCGCGCACGGCGGGACCGCCGCCATCCGGCGGCAGCCGGCACAGGTCTGGGCCGTGGCGTTCGCGTGCGTCGTGGCGTTCATGGGCATCGGTCTGGTCGATCCGATCCTGCCCGCGATCGCCGAGTCGCTCGAGGCGACCCCCGTCGAGACCGAGCTGCTCTTCACGAGCTACCTGCTCGTCACCGGTCTCGCCATGCTCGTGACGAGCTGGATCTCCAGTCGCATCGGCGCCAAGGCGACGCTGCTGATCGGACTGGCGCTCATCGTCGTCTTCGCGCTGCTGTGCGCGCTCAGCGGCAGTGTCGATGCGATCATCGGGTTCCGGGCCGGCTGGGGACTCGGCAACGCCCTGTTCATCTCCACCGCGCTCGCGACGATCGTCGGCTCGGCCGCGGGCGGCCGCGGCGCGGCGATCGTGCTGTACGAGGCCGCGCTCGGCGTCGGCATCGCCGTGGGACCGCTCCTCGGCGGACTCCTCGGCGAGGTCAGCTGGCGCGGTCCGTTCTTCGGCGTCGTCGCCCTCATGGCGATCGGGTTCGTCGCCGTGCTCGTGCTGCTGCGCGGCCCCCGCGAGCAGCGTCGCCCGGTGCCGCTCTCGGCGCCGTTCCGCGCTCTGGGCCGGCCCGCGCTCGCGATCCTCGCGACCGCCGCGTTCTTCTACAACATCGGCTTCTTCATCCTGCTGGCATTCTCCCCCTTCCCGCTCGGGTTCGGCGCGCTCGGCATCGGCGTCACGTTCTTCGGATGGGGTGTGGCCCTCGCCGTCACGAGCGTATGGGTGGCGCCGCTGCTGCTGCGCCGCTTCCGCCGGTCGAGCGTGATGCTCGCGGTGCTGCCGCTGCTGGCCGTCGATCTCGCCGCCGGCGGGATCCTCGTCGCCGATCCGGCCGCGCTGGTGGCCAGCATCGTCGTCGGCGGACTGCTGCTCGGCGTCATGAACACCGTGCTGACCGAGGCCGTCATGGAGGCGACCGACCTGCCCCGCTCGGTCGCGTCCTCGGCGTACTCCGCCGTCCGCTTCCTCGGCGGCGCGGCGGCCCCGCCCCTCGCGGCGCTCCTCTGGCACGCCTATGGCGCGACCGTGCCGTACCTGGTCGCCGCGGCGGCCGTGCTGCTCGCGGCGCTGACGATCGCCCTCGGCCGGCGTGCCCTCGGCCGCATCGACGACCGGGAGGCGGATCCTGCCGAGGAGGGCGCCGCCGTCCTTCTCGGCGACGCGACCTGAGCAGCGCGCCGGTCGGGAACGGCGCAACAGACCGCTCGGCGCGCCGGGCTCAGCGCGGGGCGGGGCCCTTCGGCGCCGCATCCGCCGCGTGGACCGGATGCGCCCGCTCGAGCGCCGCGCCCTCCACATCGACGTCGGGCAGGATGCGGTCCAGCCAGCGCGGCAGCCACCACGCCCTGTCGCCCAGCACGTGCATGAGCGCGGGCACGATGACCATGCGCACCACGAACGCGTCGAAGAGCACGCCGATCGCGAGGCCGAACCCGAGGGGTCGCACCATCCCCAGGTGGCTGAAGACGAATCCGCCGAACACCGAGATCATGATGATCGCCGCCGCGGTCACGACGGCACGGCCGTTGCGGAGCCCCGCCACGACGGCCTGCCGAGCGGGCGTGCCGTGGACGTAGGCCTCCCGCATTCCCGAGACGAGGAACAGCTGGTAGTCCATCGCGAGGCCGAACAGCACACCCATGATGATGATCGGCGCGAAGCTCAGCACGGGCCCGGGATCGTGCACGCCGAAGATCGCCGACAGCCATCCCCACTGGTAGATCGCGGTGACGGCGCCGAGGGCGGCGAACAGCGACAGCACGTAGCCGGCGGTGGCGATCAGCGGCACCAGGATCGAGCGGAACACGAGGATCATGATGAGCAGCGACAGCCCCACCACCACCAGCAGGTAGACCGGCAGCGCGTCGGCCAGCTTCTCCGAGACGTCGATGTTTCCGGACGCCTGCCCGGCGACGCCGAGCTCGACGTCGCCGTCGAGTGGTGACATCGCGCGCAGGTCTCGGACGAGCGTCTCGGTGGACTCGCTGGACGGGCCCTCCTCCGGCACGACCTGGAACGCGAACACGGTGCGGTCCGCCGACACCGCGGCGGGTGCGACGGCGACGACGTCCTCGTCGGCCATGAGGGTCATGACGATCTCGGCCTGGGTCGAGACCTCGTCCTCGTCGGCGACCGCATCCGGCATCGTCGCGACGACCAGCAGCGGGCCGTTCTGTCCGGCGCCGAACTTCTCGGCGATCGCGGCGTACGAGCGGTACTGCGTCGTGTCGGTCGCCTCGGACGAGCCGTCGGGCAGGCCCAGACGCATCGACAGCGCGGGGATGGCGATCACGAGCAGGGCGACGATGGCGAGCGCGGCCGCGCCGAGCGCGCGCGGGGTGCGCATGGCGCGGGGCTCGGGCGCGGCGTGGTCGGGGTGTCCGATGCGCGAGCGCAGCCCGCGGCGCAGCACGCGTGCCTTCATCAGCCCCAGCAGAGCCGGGGTCACGGTGATCGACACCAGCACGGCGATCGCGACGCAGACCGCGCCGACGATGCCCATGACGCCCAGGAACGGGATGCCGGTCACCAGCAGGGCGACGAGCGCGACGATGACCGTGGAGCCGGCGAAGACGACGGCGTTTCCTGCCGTGCCGTTCGCAAGACCGATCGACTCGTGCAGGTCCATGCCGGCGAGCAGCTGCGCGCGGTGCCGGTTGAGGATGAACAGCGAGTAGTCGATGCCGACCGCGAGCCCGAGCATCACGCCGAGCACGGGGGTGACGGCGGCCATGTCGACGACGCCGGAGAAGGAGAGCGAGCCGGCGACGCCGACGCCGACGCCGACGATCGAGCTGAGGAGAGGTGTGACCGCGGGAAGCAACGCGCGCATCATGATCAGCAGGACGAGGGCGGCGATGATGACGCCGACCACCTCGCCCGCCCCGATGAGCCCCTCGGTCGTCGCCGCGATGGTCGAGGAGTAGTCGACGCTCACGCCCTCGATGTCGGCGGCCGTGAGCGCCTCCGCGACCTCCGACTTGATGTCCTCGGGGAGGGAGAACACGTCCTCGTCGAACGAGACGTTGGCCACGGCGGTCGTTCCGTCTTCGGAGACCGTGCGGATCTGGGCGGCCGCGTCGAGCAACGTGCGCCCATCCTCGATCAGCGGCGCCTGCTCCTCGAGCTGCGCGCGACCGTCGTCGATCTGGGCGAGGCCCGCGTCGATCTGGGCCTGCTGCGCGTCGAACTGCGCGGCTGCCTGCTCGTAGACGCCGGCAGCCTGGGCCTGCGCGATCGCGGCGTCGAGCTGCGACTGCCCGGCCTCGATCTGCTCCTGTCCGGCATCGAGTTGCGCCCGCGCGTCGTCGAGCTGCTGCTGGGCGTCCGCGAGCTGGTCGGCCTGCGCGGCCCGCTGCTCCTCGGTGGCGAACGGGTCGAGCGTTCCCGCCACGCCGTCGATCTCCCCGACCTCCTCGAGAAGCGCGACGACGTCGGCCTTCTGCGTCTCGCTGAACGCCCCGTCCTCGGCCTCGAAGACGACCGACGCGCTCGCGCCGGTGAGGTCGGGCAGCGCGTCGGCGAGGCGGTCGTTGACGCGCTCGGTCTCCGTGCCGGGGATGTTGAAGCTCGACGCCAGCGATCCTCCGAAAGCGAGAAACGCGCCGCCCGCGAGCGCGAGGACGAGGAGCCATCCGCTGAGGACGATCCAGGCTCGTCGCGCCGAGAAGCGACCGATCCGGTACAGGAGCTGTGCCACGTGATGCCTTTCCGAGGGGAGGTGAGCCGGCACCACACCGGACCGCACTCAACATATCCGACACATGTCGTTGATCCGACACATGTCGGAGAACTCTCAGACATCTCGCCGGACACCTGCGAGAATCGGCGGATGGACCCCCGCGTGGTGCGCACCCGCGTGAGCCTGCAGGCTGCGCTCCTGTCTCTGGCGCGCGAGCGCGAGCTCGACGAGATCACCGTCTCCGACATCGTGGAGCGGGCAGAGGTCAACCGCAGCAGCTTCTATCAGCACTACTCCGACAAGGAGACCCTCCTCGCGGAGGCGCTGGAGGCGGCCGTCGACGACCTGTCCGGCACGTTGCGCTCCTCGCCGCCGAGCGGCGTGGACGGCGCGCCCGCGGAGCTCCGCCTCTACCTGGCGCACATCGCCGACAACGCCGCCGTATACCGCCGCGTGCTCGGCGATCACGGCTCGGCGCTCGTGGCCGCGCGGCTCCGTGGGCAGATCGAGCACATCGTGCGGGATGCGGTCGCCACCGCGAATCCCGAGAGCTTCACCGGACTCCCCCTCGACGTGGTCGCCGCGGGGATCGCCGGCACCGCCATCGGCGTGATCACGGCGTGGCTCATGCGCGACCCCGTTCCGCCACTCGACACCGCCGGCGAGTGGCTGTGGCGGATGCTCGTCGGGCCCGGCGAGGGATGGCGAGCCGCGGGCACGTGAACGGCACCGCTCCCAGCGGTCGGCTCGATTGGCGGAGGGCCCGCCGGGAATGCTAACGTTGACCCTCGGTTCGGGAGTCGTCGTTGGGCTCTGATCCACACGCACCTCTAGCTCAATCGGCAGAGCAACTGACTCTTAATCAGTGGGTTCAGGGTTCAAGTCCCTGGGGGTGCACGGAAGCCCCGCATACTCTCGCCAGTATTCGGGGCTTTTGCCTTTCCCGGACCCCGCTCCCTCTTCCCCGTGTTCGCCATGGCCGATCGCTCGTGCGGCATCGCAGGATGGAATCGCAGCGGACGCACGGCTGATACTGGCCGGGCGCATGCGCGCGATCGTCGACGCGGAGGTCAAGACATGGCAAAGGTGCTGATCGTTCTCTACCCGGACCCCACCGGCGGATACCCGCCCCAATACGCTCGCGACTCGCTGCCGGTGATCGAGCGCTACCCGAACGGGCAGACCCTCCCGACGCCGAGCGCGATCGACTTCACTCCGGGCGAGCTGCTCGGCTCGGTCTCCGGCGGCCTGGGTCTGGTGGGCTGGCTCGAAGGCCTCGGGCACGAGGTGGTCGTCACCGACAGCAAGGAGGGCGATGACTCGGTCCTCGACCGCGAGCTGCCGGACGCCGACGTCGTCATCTCCCAGCCGTTCTGGCCCGCCTACCTCACCCCCGAGCGGCTGGCGAAGGCGGAGAGGCTGCAGATCGCGATCACCGCGGGCATCGGCTCCGACCATGTGGACCTGCCGGCGGCGATCGAGAAGGGCATCACCGTGGCGGAGGTGACGTACTGCAACTCGATCAGCGTCGCCGAGCACACCGTGATGCAGGTGCTCGCCCTCGTGCGGGACTACATCCCGCAGCACAAGATCGTCGTCGACGGCGGGTGGGACATCGCCGATGCGATCTCCCGGTCGTATGACCTGGAGGGCATGGACGTGGGCGTGTTCGCAGCCGGTCGTATCGGCCGCGCGGTCCTGGAGCGCCTCGCGCCGTTCGACGTGCGACTGCACTACACCGACCGCCACCGTCTCCCCGCCGACGTCGAGGAGAGGCTCGGACTCACCTTCCACGAGGACATCCGCTCGCTCGTCACGGCGGTCGACGTGCTCACCGTGCACGCCCCGCTCACGGCAGAGACCCAGGGCCTCCTGGACGACGAGCTGCTGTCCACCATGCGCCGCGGCTCGTACATCGTGAACCCCGCACGGGGCGCCATCGCGGATCGGGACGCGATCGTGCGGGCGCTGGAGAGCGGTCGGCTCGCCGGGTACGCCGGCGACGTGTGGTTCCCGCAGCCGGCGCCCGCCGACCACCCGTGGCGGACCATGCCGCATCACGGCATGACTCCGCACACCTCCGGCACCTCGCTGACGGCGCAGACGCGGTATGCGGCGGGCACGCGGGAGATCCTGGAGTCGTTCTTCGAGGAGCGTCCGATCCGGGCCGAGTACCTGATCGTCGCGGGCGGCGCCTACGCCGGGACGGGCGCGCACTCCTACGCTAAGAAGGACTGAGGCTCGCGCCACGGGGTCGATGGACCGTTCCTCTCCGGTGCGGGCGGCGACGATGCCCGCACCGGGAAGGGGCAAGGATGCAGCTGACCCAGCTCGAGTACTTCGTCGCCGTCGCGCGCGAGCAGCACTTCGGCCGGGCCGCGGCCGCCTGCTACGTCTCGCCCTCGGCGCTCTCCGAGGCGATCCGCAAGCTCGAAGCAGAGCTCGGTGTGCCCCTGGTGCGCCGCGGCCGGGTCTTCGAGGGGCTCACACCGGAGGGCGAACTCGCGCTCGTGTGGTCCAGACGGGTCCTCGCCGACGATCGCGCCCTCCGTGACGAGCTGGACGCCGCCCGAGACCGTCTCAGGGCCGAGGTCCGGTTCGGCGTCATCCCCTCCGCGCTCCCCCGCGCCGCAACGCTGCTCACCGCGCTGGCGACCCGGCATCCGCTGACACGGGTGAGGATGCTGACGGGCCTGACGAGCGAGGAGATCGCACGCCGTCTCCGTCGCTATGAACTGGACGCGGGACTCATCCACCCCTCCATCGAGGACACCGAAGGCCTCGTCGTCACACCCCTCTACGAGGAGAGCATGGTCGTCGTGGGAGCGCCGGAGATCATCCCCGCCGATCGAAGCGACCTGCCCGGGCGCGAGCTGTCCGCGCTCCCGCTCTGCCTGCTCGAGCCCCACATGCGTGCCCGGCAGCTGCTCGACGCCGTGCTCCGGCAGCAGGGGATCACGCTCGCGCCGCGCATCGAGAGCGATTCGATCGAAGGGCTGCTCGCCCTGGCCCGCACCGGACGATGGGCCGCCGTCGTGCCGCGATCCGCCCTGTCCGCGGAGGGCGCCGCTCCCCGCATGCGTGCGCTGCGACTGGTCGAGCCCGCCGTGATCCTGCCGATCGCCCTCGCGCAGCTCTCGGACGAGCCGAGGCCCCCGATCGCGCTCGCGCTCGCCGCCGCCCTCGACCTCGAGCCCTGACGTGTGGAGACGCGGAGGCGGGCCGAACCGGTCGGTGCACGACCGTTCTCGGGCCGGCGCCGTTTCCTCCGCATACGGGGGGCAGTTTCTCCGCCCGGTATCCTTGCCCCATGACCCCCGACTCCCGCGCCGCCGGTTCGGAGTCGAATGCACGGGGAGCCTTCCGAGACGATCTCGCGCTCGCCCTCCGTCTGGCCGACGCGGCCGACGCGCACTCGATGGCGCGCTTCGACGCGGCGGACCTCGATATCCGCACGAAGGCCGATGCCTCGTACGTCACGGAGGCCGATCTCGCCACCGAGCGCGCCATCCGGGAGATCCTCTCGGCGGAACGCCCGGATGACGCGATCTTCGGCGAAGAGTTCGGCGTGGAGGGCGACAGCCGGCGGCAGTGGATCATCGATCCCATCGACGGCACCGCGAACTATCTGAAGGGCGTGCCGATGTGGGCGACCCTGATCGCGCTCGCGGTCGACGGGATCCCCCGTGTCGGGGTCGTCAGCCAGCCCGCGATCGGCCGCCGCTGGTGGGCGTCCGAGGGCGACGGCGCATGGACCACGATCGGCGGCGTTCCGCGCCGCCTGCACGTCTCCGACGTGTCGAGCCTCGAAGAGGCGAGCGTGAGCTTCCAGAGCATCTCCCAGTGGGACGAGGTCGGAAGGCTCGACGATCTGGTGCGCCTCTCGCGCACGGTGTGGCGCGACCGCGGCTACGGCGACGCATGGCCGTTCATGCTGCTGGCCGAGGGGCGGCTCGAGATGGTTGCCGAGTTCGGCGTGAAGGAGTACGACATCGCCGCACACCATCCGATCATCACCGAGGCGGGCGGGCGTCTGACCGCGTTCAGCGGCGCCGAGTCGCTCTCCGAGCGCTCTGTGCTCGCGACCAACGGCACGCTGCACACGCCCTTCCTCGATTTCTTCTCGCCCGATACCGCAACGGAGTCCGCCGCATGACGTTCCGCACCCCGCGCGCCGTCGCCCTCACCGCCCTCGCGGCGATGTCCGCCCTGCTGCTCGCCGGCTGCGCCGGCGGCACGGAACAGGAGTCGTCGGCGTCGGCGACGGCGACGACTCCCGTGGAAGCCGCCGAGCCGAGCCCCGCCTCGACGGCGACGACGTCCCCGACCCCGGATGCGACCTCCCCGACCTGCGAGACCCTCATCCCCCAATCGGTCATCGACGAGTTCGACGCCCATGACTGGACATACCGGCAGAACGTCTTCCGAGTGGGCAGTCTGGTCATCGACGAGGGCATCGAATGCGTGTGGGGCGACTACAGCGTGGCGAGCGACTACGTGCAGATCTTCGGCTGGGCCCCGATCTCGGCGGCGGCCGCCGCCGACGCTCGCGCCGAGCTGCTCGCCGCCGGATGGCAGAGGATCGACGACACCTCGGGGGATTTCATCACCGAGGCGCCCGAGACGGCCGTACAGACCAAGGACGGGTACGGCCTGACCTACCAGTTCGGCGACGGCTGGGTCATCCTCGCCGACACCAAGCAGAGCCTGCTGCTCATCGAGCGTCCCGACTCCTGATCGCCACCGCGCGGGTCAGTCGCGCGGATCGCTCGGGCGGACGGCCGCGTCTTCTGCGATGTCGACCCGCTTCACTCCGTCGTGCTCGCTGACCACGATGCGCGGCTTCGCGTCGTCTTCGGTCGCGTTCGGCGCGGTCGTCAGCTGATCGTGGCGCTTCTCGTCATCCGTCATGTCGTTCGTCGTGTCCATACGGACCACCCTACGAGCCGCGAGAGCGCCCCTTCGGGGGTTGACGAGACGCCGGAACCCGCGTCCGCACGGGCCGGCGGTCAGCGCGACACGGCGTTCTTTCCCGCGGCTTTCGCTCGGTACATCGCCTCGTCCGCCTGCCGGAGGAGATCCATCGTCCTGACGTCCCCGCTGCTCGTGGCCGCACCGACCGACGCGGTGACCGTGACGGCGTCGCCGCCGATCCGCACCGGCTCGCTGATCGCGCTGAGCACGCGCGCGGCCACGAGGTCGGCATCCGACGGATCGGTATCGGTGCACAGCACCACGAACTCGTCGCCTCCGATGCGGGCGACGGTGTCGGAGGCGCGGGTGGCGGCGAGGAGTCGCCCGGCGACCGTGACGATCAGCGCATCGCCGACGTCGTGGCCGTACGAGTCGTTGACGTCCTTGAACCCGTCCAGATCGATGAACAGCATCGACACCCGCGTGTGCGCGTCACCCGCGCCCAGGGCGACGTCGAGTTCGTCGATGAGGCGACGCCGATTCGGCAGGCCGGTGAGCGGGTCCTGCATGGCGAGGTGCGCCAGCTCGGACTCGGCCTTTCGGAACAGGGTTCCTTCGAGGTCGCGCGCGAGCTCCGCGGCGTCCGAGACGAGTTCGCCCCAAGGCGACGAGGTCCCCGCCACGCTGTCGGTCCACGCCGAGAAGGATGTCCGCGGCGAGAGCGGAGTCGCGCGGTTCGCATCGGTCTGATCGCCCAGCCAGTCGACGCTGCGCAGCACTTCGTTCCGGAAGAACGCGAGGTAGTCCCCCGCTCCGCCCACGAGAACGATCAGCACACCCGTGACCGTGGGAGCGAGGGCCGACAGCGCCGGGTGTTCGTCGGAGAGGGCGTCGCTGACGAACGGCCCGCCGCCCGGGGTCTGCTCGACGTGCGCGAACAGTGCCTCGAGCCCCGCCGTCGCCGGAACGTCTCCCGTCGTCCGGGTTCTTCCCCCGATCCGGACTGCGGCCCCATCGGATTCGATGAGGTCGCGCACGGTGACCCCGCCGCGCAGCAGGGATTCGGCGATGTCGTCGGTGACGCTGATCTGCGCCATCAGGAGCGCACGCCATTTGCGCACCGACACCTGCCGACGCAGGTGCGCGACCTGATCGAGGGCGCTCAGCTGCAGCGCGACCTGGTTGGCCAGCACCTCGATGCCGCGACGCAGGATGAACGGCAGCCGACGCTGCGAACGGTGGGCGCACGTGATCATGCCGATCAGCACGCCGTCGCGCACCAGCGAGAACGAGAGCGTGGAGTCCTGACCCATGTTGCGCATGAACTGCAGATGGTGCGGCGACACGCTGCGAAGCTCCGCGCAGCTCAGATCGAGCGCCGTGCCCCGATCCTCGCGGAGCGTGAGCAGCCCGACGCTGTCGCCGGCGGTCCCCACGATCGCGCGGGACAGCTTGGCCAGGTAGAGCTGACGAGCCTGGGCCGGGATGTCCGATGCCGGGAAGTGCAGACCGAGATACGGCTCCATGTCGGAGGCGCGGTCCTCTGCGACGATCTCGCCATGTCCGTCCGGATGGAAGTGATAGATCATCACGCGGTCGAACCCGGTGAGTGCGCGCAGCCCCCGGGCCGTGCCCGCGCGCAGCTCCTCGATGTCGGAGCTCTTGGCGATCCGATGCAGCAGGACGTACAACGACGAGGTCGAATGCTGCAGAGAGGTCGACAGCACGGGTTCGAGCTCCACGATGATCACGTCGTCGAGCTGATGCACGATCGCGTCGAAGGCGCGCTCCCCCACGACGAGGTCGAGCGGGTTCGCCTCGACGTCCGCGTCGGAGACCGCCACCTGCACGTCGTCCGCGAATTCCGCTCCGAGCACCTCGGCGAGCGTGCGGCCGAGGACCGGCGAGGGCACTCCGAGCAGGTCGGCGACGTTCTCACTCCCGATCGTGACGACGAACGTGGCCGGATCGATGCCCATCAGGGCGCCGTGCGGCTGGATCGCTCCCGGAGCGTGGATCGGCTCTCGGGCGCATCGGTCGAGTCGCCGTCGCTCCTCGACGGACGGACCGCCGTGCATCGATTCGCCGCTCAGGGGATCCTCGTCCTTCCGCGCGGGCACCCACGCCTTTCCACGCCTCCGAGTCCGCGGAAACGCGCATCCACTTTACGTGGTCGCATCACGACACGCTCCGCCCCGGACGGACACGACACCGCCGTGACACGGATGAGGCATACCCCGCCCTCACCACCTCTCCGTCGCGGTGTCGCGGATCGAGCAGCACTGCCCGTTCGGGTAGGGGGAAACGCTTCCGCAGCATGATCCGCGCGCCGGCTCGGGCGACGAGGCTGAGACGAGCAGAGATGTTCTGCGGGAAAGGGGACCAAGATGTCCGGAAATCGAGCCGTCGCATACCAGGGCCCGGGTGTCGTGGAGGTCATCGACACCGACTACCCGGCCTTCGAGCTCAAGGACGGTCCCGGCGTCAACCCGGCGAACGTGGGGCGCAAACTGCCGCACGCCGTGATCCTCCGCACCGTCGCGACCAACATCTGCGGATCCGACCAACACATGGTGCGCGGACGGACCACCGCTCCCCAAGGACTGGTGCTCGGTCACGAGATCACGGGCGAGGTCGTGGAGGCGGGTCCGGACGTCGAGTTCGTGAAGGTCGGAGACATCGTCTCGGTGCCCTTCAACATCTCGTGCGGTCGATGCCGCAACTGCAAGGAGGGCAAGACCGGCATCTGCCTCAACGTGAACCCGGATCGCCCCGGCAGCGCCTACGGCTACGTCGACATGGGCGGCTGGGTCGGCGGGCAGGCCGAGTACGTGCTCGTTCCCTACGCGGACTGGAACGTGCTCCAGTTCCCGGACCGAGAACAGGCCCTCGAGAAGATCCTCGACCTGACGATGCTCTCCGACATCTTCCCCACCGGCTTCCACGGCGCGGTGACGGCGGGCGTCGGGGTGGGATCGACCGTGTACGTCGCCGGCGCGGGGCCCGTGGGTCTCGCCGCCGCCCTCGGCGCACAGCTGCTCGGCGCCGCCGTCGTGGTGGTCGGCGATCTGAACGAGGATCGTCTCGCGCAGGCGCGCAGTTTCGGCTGCGAGACCGTGAACGTCGGGGCCGGCACCATCCCCGATCAGCTCGAGCAGATCCTCGGGATCCCCGAGGTGGATTCCGCGATCGACGCCGTCGGGTTCGAGGCACGCAGCGAAGGGCACGGTGCCGATGCGAAAGAGGCACCCGCCACGGTTCTGAACTCGCTCATGGGCGTGACGGCCGCGGGCGGTGCCATCGGCATCCCCGGACTCTACGTCACGGGAGACCCGGGCGCGGTGGACGACGCGGCGAAGGTCGGGGCGCTCTCGATCAGCCTGGGCACCGGCTGGGCGAAGTCGCTGTCGTTCACGACCGGACAGTGTCCCGTGATGCGCTACAACCGCCAGCTGATGATGGCGATCCTGCACGATCGGGCGCCCATCGCGAAGGCCGTGAACGCCACCGCGATCCCGCTGACGGACGCTCCCCGCGGCTATGCGGAGTTCGACGCCGGCGCCGCGACGAAGTACGTGCTCGACCCCAACGGCTACCTCGCGGCCTGATCGGCCGCATCCCACCCGGCCTCAGCAACCGCACCACATCCACCCCAGAAGGAGACATGCCATGTCCGCTTTGACCCTCGCAGACGCCCGTACGATCATCGCCGCCGCCGAGAAGCGCGCCGACGAGATCGGCCAGCCCGTGAACATCGCCGTCGTCGACGCCGGCGGGAACCTGATCGCGCACGTCCGTCAGGACGGCGCGTGGATCGGCAGCATCGACATCTCGATCAGCAAGGCGTGGACCTCGCGGGCCTTCGACATCCAGACCAAGGACCTCGGCGACAACTCGCAGCCGACGCAGCAGTTCTTCGGCATCCACACCACCAACGGCGGCAAGGTCGCGATCTTCGCCGGCGGCGTACCGGTGACCGTCGACGGCGTCGTCGTCGGGGCGGTCGGGGTGAGCGGCGGCTCAGGCGAGCAGGATCAGACGGTCGCCGAAGCGGGCGCCGCGGCGCTCGCGTGACGAACTCCGACACGGGTGTGTGGCCCCCACCCATATGGGCGGGGGCCGAACTCGCCTAGGTTGGGGATATGAGCGGCGACGAAGCCTCGATGGGGTCGCGACGGATGTTGGTCGAGATCGACCGGACGGTCGCCGAGCAGGCCGATCGGCACGCGGTGACACTGGAGTCGCTCCTGGCGATCCTGCGATCGCCCCGGCTCGACGATCGCACGGCGCGCACCGTCGCGATCGATACCGCGACCACCGCGCTGATCGGCATCCGGACGGAGACCGACCATCAGCGCAGCTTCGTGCTCGAAGCGGTGGGAGACGCCTTCGCCCGACTGCGCGACGACCTTCGTCCGCTCGACCGCTTCGGCGATCTCGACCTGCAGTTCGTCGAGCCGCCCGCCACCGGTCGAGCCCTGCCCGGAGAGGTCGCGCACGCGGCGCGGGCCATCGTCCGCACGGCGGTGCTGACGCTCGTCGACCGCGGCGACACCCACCGCGTGCGCATCCAGTGGGACTGCGACGGACTGAACCTCCTGATCGGGGTGCGCGACGACGGGAGCGGCGACCTGACGGTCCACGATGACGCGCTGCGCCCGATCGCGGAGACGGTCTCCGCGCTCGACGGAGCATTGGCCGTCGAATCGACACCGGGATGGGGCTCGTCGCTCGAGGTGCGGCTCCCCCTCGACCCGCGGGCTGCGATCGAGCCGGTGTCCGATGGCGCACCACTGACCGGCCGCGAGCGCGAAGTCCTCCGGCTCGTCACCTCGGGGGCGCGGAATCGGGCGATCGCGGAGGAGCTCGGGATCAGCAGCAACACCGTCAAGTTCCATGTGTCGAATCTGCTGCGGAAGACGGGCGCGAGCACCCGCGCCGAGCTGACGGCGCTGACGATGGCGCGCTGAGCAGCCGTCGCGCCTCTTGTCGCTCGATCACGGTCGGCGGACAATCGGGAGATGCGGTTCACCGGACTTCTTCCCGAGGATGCACCTGATCCACGTATCGAGCGCGAGAAGCTGATCGAGCAGATGCCGGTCCCCGTGATGGGGTTCGTCCCCCAGCCGGCACTGGAGGACGATGGCCCAAGCACGACCGTCACTCGTGCCGGCTACGACGTCAGCATGATGAGCGTCAGCGTGAACTACACGCTGTGGCGCAATCCGGCTGACCGCTCGGACCCGGCGAACCTCGCCGACCTGGATGAGGCGACACGACGTTCGCTCGATGAAGTTCCACCGTGGCCGCGCCCCGCCTGGCTGATCGGGGGCGTCGAGCGGATGCGCTACCCGACGCTGTGGGAAGCGGTGCGCACGACCTGGTATCGCGAAGAGTCGCCCCTGTCGTCCCTGCAGAACGTGTTGATCGAGCACACGAACCACATTCTGATGAACAGGTTCCGAGAGGAGCTCGGACGGGGCCTGCACGAGTGGGACTCCCCCGCGCTGACGTCTCCGCGCTCGATCCGCCGCGATGCGCAGATCGTCGTCGACGGTCGCAGCGTGGCGGGCCTGGCGATCGACACGAGTCCGTTCGTGTACGCACTCGGCGCGAGCCTGCCGACCGGCGGGGTGCTGACGGTCGTCGTGTCCCGGGACGACCTGCCGTACGTCGACCTGTCGTTCGCTCCGCGTGGATGAGGCGCCGCGCATCGGGCAGCACCGGGACGACGGGCCGAGAGGTACCGCGATGACCGCGCCCGCCGCCGAGACCTGGCCGGCGACGGACGGCGGGTTCCGCCGTTTCGAGACGTCGCGCTTGCGGCCGCTTGCGGCCTCGCGCGACGGGGCAGGCAGATGAGCGGGTTCGGGTTCTCGTTCATGGGGCTCGCGTTCCTGCTCGCCCTGTTCGTGCCGAACCTGATCTGGGCTCTGGCCGCGAGGACAAAGGACTACGACCCGAGCTCGGAGAACCGGGGGCTCCGCGTGCTGGAGCGCGTCGGGCAGGTCGCCGCGACGACCGCCGCGCTGCTGTCGGCCGGCACGAACCTGACTCCCTGGACTCCGTGGTCCTGGTGGCTGATCGCCGCGATCACGTGTCTGGTCGCCTACGAGGCCGGCTGGGTGCGCTACTTCGCGAGCGCCCGGACGATGGCGGACTTCACCCGCAGGCTGCTCGGCGTACCTGTACCGCTCGCCACCCTGCCCGTCGCGGCGTTCCTGCTGCTCGGCATCTACGGGCGCGCCATCTGGCTGATCGCCGCGGTCGTGATCCTCGGCATCGGGCACATCGGAATCCACCTCCAGCACGCTCGCGAACAGTCCTCACGTCGTGGCGATCGTCCGCCCGGGGTCTCCTAGACCGTTGTCAGCGCGCCTCGTCCGTGCCGGTGCCGCGGATCGCGTAGCGATGCAACGTCACGCCGTCCTCGAACGAGGCCTGCTCGAGGAGGTCGAGCTCGATCAGCTCGTCGTGCGCGTCGAACAGCGGCCGCCCGCGCCCGAGGACGACGGGATGGGTGAAGAGCAGCAGCTCGTCGAGCAGTTTCGCCCGGAGCAGGAGAGTGGCGAGGGTAGCGCCGCCGACGCCGATGTCACCGTCACCCTCCGCGCGCAGAGCGGCGAGCTGCTCGATCGCGTCGTCGCCGCCGATGATCCGGGTGTTGTGCTCGGCGCTGTCGCGGGTGCGAGAGACGAGCACCTTGGGCATCGTGGTCCAGATCTCGCCGTACTCGCGCAGAAAGCCGGGCAGGGACTCGTCGTCCTGCGCGCTCGGCCAGAACGCCTCCATGGTCTCGTAGACCACGCGACCCTCCACGAAGCACGTCATCGCACGTGCCCGTGCGTTGAACTCACGGTGCAGGGACTCCCCGATCCGCATCCAGTCGCCGCCGCCCTCCTCATCGAGGTCGCGTTCGATCCTGAGGTCGAGGGAGACGTTCATCCAGTACACGAATCGACCGGTCATGCCCTCATCTCCGGAACGTCAGATGGATCGTGCCGCTCTCGGCGGTCTCGCCCGTGACCTGGAATCCCGACCGTGCGCGTCGCCGCGTAGGCCGACACCGGTCGCGACCAGTCCGGGCACATCGGGTTCTCGAGGATCTGGTCGGCAGCGGTCGCGAATCCGTCGAGAGAGACGTCGAGGTCGACACGCACGGCCATGGGCGGTCCTTCCAAGTGATTGTGACTTGCAATCACTATAGTGACGCCTCGAGAGCAGTCAAGGAGGAGCCGTGGATCCGCGTTCCGGATGTCCGATCAACGCCGCCGTCGAAGCCCTCGGCGACCAGTGGTCCTTCCTGGTGCTGCGCGACGTGATCTTCGGCGACCGCCGCTACTTCAGGGAACTGCTCACCGGCTCGATCGAGGGGATCGCATCGAACATCCTCGCGGACCGCCTGAAGCGTCTCGTCGGCGCGGGCATCCTCACCCGCGAGGACGCGGCCCGGGGGCAGCGCGCGCGATACAGCCTCACCGAGGCCGGCATCCAGACCCTCCCGATCATCGTCGCCCTCGGCGACTGGGGCCTCGACTGGCGCCGCGGCAGCGTCGAGCTGCGAACACGGCAAGAGCTCATGAGGGTCGAGGGGCCGGCGTTCATCGAGGCGTTCATGGACGAGCTCCGCGTTCGGCACCTTGGCGCCGAGCCGAAGCCGCACGATGGGCCCGGGCCGCTGGAACGCCTCGACGCGGCCTTCGCCGCCGCGCAGGAGGACCGATGAATCCACGAGCGGAGCGCACTCTCGCACGGCCAGAACGCGGCGCCCGACTCCAGGAACGACGAAAGCCCCTCGATCCCAGTGTTCATCTGGGATCGAGGGACTTCCTCGTGCGACAACGGCCTTGGTGGAGATGGGGGGAATCGAACCCCCGTCCATCGCTGAGATACGGCGTCTTCTCCGGGCGCAGTCTGTGCAGACGTTCTGCTCGGCTCCGACCTTTGTCACAGACACCTAAGTCGACAAGCCCAGCCTGGAAAGAGTCCCGCACGACGTCCAGACACCGTCGCACAGCAAGATCCCTAGATGACGCCAGGCTCCGTGGCGGGATCACACACGGTCTGACGGACTATCGGGCTCGCTTATGCAGCGAGGGCGAAGTCAGTGCGCTTGGATTCGGCACTTATTGGTTTTGCAGGGAGCGTTAACGAGATAACCCCGCATCCTCGGCCCGCTTCTCGCAGATTCGCAGGCGATGTCGAAACCGATCATCCCCGTGATCCTTCTTGCGAAGGGGCCACTGTCGCACTGTGGAGTTGTCATCTCGGAGGTCAAGACACCCGAGCAGTACAGACTACAACGGATGCGGCGCCCGCACCATTCCGCATCCGTGCGCGGGGCCCCGCCTCGGCAGCCCCGGTACGATCTAAGGGTGACCTCACCTCGACGCCCCTCCACTCAAGCGACCCTCGAGGTCATCGGCACCACCTGGCCCACCCCCGGGCTCGTGCGCATCACGCTGGGCGGCCCCGGCTTCGCCGACTTCTCCGACCGGCCCGAGACCGACAAGTACGCGAAGCTCTACTTCCCGCCGGCGGGAAGCGCCCTCCAGCCTCCGTACGACCTCGCGACGCTGCGCGACGAGCTGACCTTCGACCAGCTGCCAGCCATCCGCACGTACACGATCCGCGGCGTCGACCCCGGGCGGGGCACCCTGGACATCGATTTCGTCGTGCACGGCGACACGGGAGTCGCAGGCCCCTGGGCCGCATCCGCCCAGCCCGGCGACCGGCTGACGATCTCGCCTCCCGGCGGCGGCTACTCCCCCGATCTCACCGCGGACCATATCGTGCTGATCGGCGACGAGTCCGCCATCCCGGCCATCGCCTCTGCCCTCGAGGCACTGCCGGAAGGCAGAACCGCGACGGCCATCGTCGAGACGCGTTCGGCTGAGCACCGCCTCGAACTGCCCGCATCCGGCCAGGTGACCTGGGTCGACGAGAACCACGACGAGCCGGGCGCCGAGCTCGTCGCCGCCGTCGAGGCGCTCCCCTGGCCCGAAGGGCGCGTGCAGGTCTTCGCGCACGGCGAACGCGGCGCCATGAAGACGCTCCGGCCGCTCCTCGCCACGCGCGGCGTGCAACGCGCCGATCTGTCGCTGTCGGCGTACTGGGCCGCGGGTCGCACCGAGGACGCCTTCCAGGCCGAGAAGCGGCTCCCCGTCGGGCAGATCTTCCCGGCCTGACATCCTTCGCCCGCACCCAGCGATCGCTCCGGAGCGCCGCGTAGAGTCGCCACCATGAGTGAGGTCACCATCACGGTCCGCGGCGACCACGAAGAACGCCTTCCCGCCGAACACGGGATCGTCCGCGTCACCGTGCGCGCCGAGGGACGCGAACGCGGGGCGGTGGTCGAACAGCTCGCCGCCACCGCGACACCCATCCGTGCCGATCTCGATGCACGCCATGAGGCGGGATCTCTCGTGCGCTGGACGAGTTCGCGTGCGAACGTCTGGACCGAGCGCCCTTGGGCGCCGGAGGGAACCCGGCTCGCCCCCGTGCACCACGCGAGCGTGGAGCTCGTCGCGACCTTCGCCGATCCCGCCGCCCTGTCGGCGTGGGTCGACGACCTCGCCCGCCACGACGGCGCCCAGGTCGAAAACGTCGCCTGGGAGCTGAGCGAACGCACCGCCGCGGCCGCCCGCGACCGTGTCGCCGCGGCCGCGGTGCTCGACGCCGTCACGCGCGCAGCAGCCTATGCGTCGGCTTTGGGGCTCAGCACCGTGACCCCGATCGCCGTCGCCGACACCGGACTGCTCTCACCCGAGTCCACGCCGTCCGCTCCCCGGATGATGCGGGCGATGGCGGCGGAGGCGGGCGGTGCAGGCATCGATCTGCGGCCCGACGACGTGGTCGTGAGCGCGTCCGTCGACGCACGGTTCACCGCCCGCTGAGAAGCCCGACGCATCGTGGTCGCCCTGCCGCATCCTGTCCTCCACAGCGATCCAGACCACCGCGGTTATCCACAGCTTTTAGGGCTGTGACCTGGATTTTCATGTGGCAGCGATGTCGGAGGCCCTCTTCATAATGGAGGTATGACGGCGACAGCATCGCAGACCTCCCTCGATGAGGCGGCCGCGACGCTGCGCAGCACCCTGGCGGTGTTCACCGAGCCGGGAGCGCTGGCCGCCTTGGGAGACCAGGACCTCCTCACGCTCCTCCGCGAGACCGAACGACTGGGACGGTCGATAGACGGCGTGCGGGTGCTCGCTGCGGGCGAGATCGCCGATCGTTCCCGGCCCGACCTCGGTCCGGGGCATCTCTCGACACGGCTCGGATGCCGTACCCCGGCCGAGGTGATCGAGCGCACGGCGCTCGTGTCCGGGCGTACCGCCCGCGCGCGAGTGCGGCTTGCCGAACGGATCCGGCCAGCCGTCACGCTCACCGGCGAGCTTCTTCCGGGCGCGTTCCCCCGTGTTCGAGCTGCCCTCGCCGACGGCACGCTCTCGACCGATGCCGCCGCCGCGATCGTCGGTGAGCTCGGGCCGGTTCTCGATCGGGGCAGCGTGATCGACGCGATCGAGGGAGTCGACGGCGTCCACGCCGCCGAGCACGAGCTCGTCGCGGCCGCGCAGGCCGGCGAGCCGTGCGATGACGTCCGCATGATGGCGCAGACGCGGGCGCTGTTCCTCGACCCCGACGGCGCCCTCCCGGACGAGGAACGCGCGCAGCGCAAGCGGGGGATCCACCTGGGGCGTCAGCGCGACGGAGTCGTCCCGTTCAACGGCGCGCTGCTGCCCGAGGTCGCAGCGCAACTCCAGCTCCTGCTCGACGCGTACACGAACCCGAAGGCCGGAGAGGGTCCGCGGTTCGTCCCGGACCCCTGACCAGCTCGACGACTCGCACGGCGTCGCGTTTCTGCAGGGTGGCGCGCAGGACGGCGCGGCGGTGTCCGCATCCGTCGCTCGCCAGACAGCGTGCGCGGGAGCCGTGCAACGGCTCGGGATCGACGGATCGGGGCGCATCGTCGAGCTCGGCGGCCCGCAACGCATCTTCACCGCCCACCAGGGACGCGCGATCACGGTGCACGACGGAGAATGTGTGATTCCCGGGTGCCACGTGCCCGCATCGTGGTGCGAGATCCACCATGTCATCGAACATCCACGAGGCGGACCGACCCATACGAGCAACGGCGTGGCTTTGTGCTGGCATCCCCATCGCACGATCGACATCGGCGGATGGACGATCGAGATGCGGCGCGGAGTGCCATGAGTACGACCACCGGGATGGATCGATCCGACGCGCACATGGCGACCCGGAGGGCGCTCCGCGTTCCGAGCATGGGCCACGATGCGGGCCGGCCCCGATGTCGGCATCCGCTGATCGCTCACCGAATGCCGAGACGACGTCAGGGGCTGCGCAGTGTCTTGTCTCGTCCGGCTGCCAGAGAGGCTGCTGCGACCGGGAGACGTTACGGTTGTGCGCGTAGTGAGCCGAGATGCAACAGATGGGCCGTCAATGTCGCGGAGTGAACCTGATCGCTCGACGTGGCGCATCGGCACGAATCGTTTCTCGGTCGGTGACCGGGTCGAGTGGGAGCCGCACGTGCATCCCGAGTTGCACGAACTGGTGTGGGGCTGCAGCGGAGCGCTGACGGTCGAGACCGACGAGGGATACTTCGCGATTCCGAGCCTGCTCGGTCTGTGGATCCCGGCTGCCGTCAGGCATCGCGTCGTCGCTGCGGCCGGCACAACCTTCCGGTGCACGTTCATGCTCCGCACCGTCGATGCCGTCGCCCCTGCCGTGACCGCCGTCGCGATCCCGGATGTGGTGCGCGCACTGCTCGAGCGGCTCGAGTCGGCTCCCCACCTCACGGACACCGCTCGGCTGCACGCGGAGGAACTCGTGTTCGAGCTGATCGATCCGGTCGAGATCGCAACCGTCGATCTGCCGCTCCCGACGGACAGCCGCATCCGCGCGGTCGCCGAGGCCATCCTGGCGGATCCCGCCGAGGGACGCGGCCTCGACGACTGGGGGCGCATCGTCGGTTCGAGTCCCCGGAACCTCTCACGGCTGTTCACGGCCGAGACCGGCCTCAGCTTCACCCGCTGGCGCACGCGTGCCCGTATGCGCCGCTCCATCGAATGGCTTGCGGCCGACCAGAGCGTGACGAACGTCGCCCGCCGGGCCGGTTACGCTACACCGAGCGCCTTCGTGCAGGCATTCCGACGCGAGATCGGAGTGACACCGGGCGAGTTCGCGTCGGGCCAGTCCAAAATGCGAAAGATTGGCGCTTAGGCGACATATGACGTCCGACTGGTGACAAACGGCCACGACACAATAGGTAAGCCACACCTAATCCGGCGCGATATCTCACCCTCCCGACGGAAGACCTATCCCATGCGTTCCCGTTCCCTCCCGCTGGTCGTCCTCGCCGCGACCGGTCTCCTCCTGACCGCCTGCACGAGTCCCTCCGAGGGGAGCGACAGCGGGGCCCCGGAGGAGACGATCGAGATCACCACTCCGGTGGGCAGCGAGATCTCCGCTCCCGCCGAACCCCAGGCTGCCCTCGGCTTCTACACGACCGATGTCGACATCCTCGCAACACTCGGATTCAGCCTCGCCGGCACGCAGCCCATCCGCGACGACTACACCGCCTTCCCCGACTTCTTCCCCGCCGAGGTCAAGGCTCTGGAGACCTTCGGCAACTTCCCCGAGTACAGCCTCGAGGCCGTGCTGGCGGCAGAGCCCGACTTCATCCTCAACGGACTCGGATACGAGGAGGACCTCGACGGCGAACTGCAGAAGATCGCCCCGACCTACACGTACAACGCCTTCGATGGCAGCGACTGGCGCGACAGCGTGACGCAGGCGGCGCGCGATCTCGGCTGCGAGGACCGGTGGCAGCAGTGGGTCGATGCCTACGACGCGCGCATCGCCGACATCCGCGCCCGCCTCGACGACGCCGGAATCGACCCGGTCGTCGCCGACCTCGCCTGGTACGAGAGCCAAGCGACCGCGCAGTACCGCGGCGTGCCGTGCCTCGTCTTCGCCGACCTGGGCCTGCGCATCGCACCGATCACGAACGCGGGCGAGGACGGTCTGCCATCGGGTGACGCCACGCCCCTGAGCACCGAACAGCTCGGCCGGCTGGACGGCATCGACGTCGTGTTCTCGGTTCAGCGCGACGGCGCCGTGGTCGTGGAGCAGGACGCTGCTCTGCAGCAGAACGCCCTCTGGACGAGCCTGCCGTTCGTGCAGGAGGACCGGATCCACGGCTACGACATCGAGATGACCTTCGGCTCGCCCAGCGGACAGGATGCGTTCCTCACCCTCGTCGAGCAGACGCTCCTCGGGTGAGCGTCACTGGCCTGCCTACGCCTCCGCGAGCGGCAGGCGCACGACGGCGACCGTGCCGTGCGGCTGCCGCGGCTCCAGCAGGATCGAGCCGCCCATCGTCACCATGAGCTGCTGGGCGATCGACAGGCCGATGCCGGTGCCGGGAATCCCGTCCCGAACCGCCTGCGGACTGCGGTAGAAGCGCTCGAAGATGCGCTCCCGGTCGCCCTCGGGGATGCCGGGGCCCTCGTCCGCGATACGAACGACGGCCGCATCCGCATCCGTCGACACCTCGACGTCGATGGCGGCACCGACCGGCGAGAACTTGATCGCGTTGGTCAGCAGATTCGTGAGCACGCGTGCCAGCTCCGCCTCGTCCACGCGCACCACGATTCCCGGCTCCGCTCGCACGACCGTCTGCAGCGAACGCTCCGCGGTGCGGTAGCGCAGGTCGGCGACGCATCGGGTAACGAGGTCCGCGAGGTCCATCTCGACCGCTACGCCGCCCGACGCCGTCGAGGAGGGCATCGTCGCCGCCCGCAGCACGTTGTCGACCAGCCCGGTCAGGCGATCGGCGTTCCGCGTGATCACTTCGGCGTACTCACGCAGATGCGGATCCTCGAGTTCGAACTCCAGCTCCTGCGCGTACCCGACGATGGAGGTGATCGGGGTCCGCAGTTCGTGCGACACGCTGGCCACGAACGCATCCTGCTGGTCGTTGAGCGCACGCAGCGCCTCGCTGATGCGCCGCTCCCGATCGAGCTGCTCCCGCATCGCGGCCTCGGCCTCTCGCACCGGTCGCAGGTCTTCGACCGACAGCAGCAGCACACGGCCGAGTTCGTCATTGCGCACCGGCTCGACCGAGATCGACGTCGGCGGCCGCCCCTCACCGAGCTCATCGCCGTCGAAGCGCGACGCGACGTCACCGACCTCGGACAGCCTCGTGCTCAGACGCGACCTCGGGTCCAGCTGCCAGCGCCCCTGCTCGTCCGGGCGGAAGTCGGGGTCGAGCAACGACACGGCCGCGGCGTTTATCTCCCACACCCCCCAGCTGCCGGGAGCGGACTCCTGCACGATGACGACGCCGTTGCGCGAGCGTTCGAACGAGTCTCTGAGCAACAGCGTGAACGCCTGATGCCGGTCTTGAAGACGCCGCCGCTCCGAGCGCTCCGCCGAGATCAACAGGCAGGTGACGCCGATCGCGATGGCGTAGATCTGCAGCAGCGCGCCCGTCGTGATGACCCCCGTCTGGTGCGCGAACGGCCCCCATCCGACCGCCGTCAGCACCCCCGCCGTCGTGACGGCCAGCAGCACATGGGCCAGCGCCGCGAGAGTCGACGCGGAGAACGCCGCCCACGCCAGCAACGGCACCGGCAGGAAGGCGAGCGGTGCCATCAGCCAGGGTCCGAACGCGACGAAGACCGACCCGAACACAGCGACGGCGAGGATCACCGCTCTTCCGAGGATGACGCCGCTGACGCGGGGAAGCGGCACGAGCGCAAGGGGGACGAGCAGCAGCAGGGCGGAGAGGTGGGATGCGGTGACGGCGACGAGCCTCGCGAAGAAGTCCCCGCCGACGACCGAGGCCGCGGCACCGGACAGCAGCCCGATCGCCGCGGCGGCCAGCGTCATGACGAGCAGGAGCCTGCCGACGTCGCGCGTCGACTGCAGCTGCGGCAGGGGATCGCCGCGACGGGAGAGCCCCCACACCACGACCGCCATCTCGATGACCGTGCCGACGACGCCCGCGACGATCACGACGGCAGGCCGGCCGGCGAGCGTCGAGGCCGCACCGGTGAGCAACGCGGCCACTCCGATCACCCACCCCGCCTGGTCGCGCGGCGCGCACAGAGCGGCGACGGCACCGATCCCCGCGGCCGGCCACCACCACGCCATCGCGTTCGCACCCGACTGCGCGGTCGCGAACACGACGCCGAGCGCCAGGCTCAGACCGAGCAGCGCGATCACCGTGAGAAGGCGCGGGCCGACCGGGAGCCTGCGGATCCGGACGATCATGCTGGGGCGAGACATCGGGTGCCACGATAGCGGCCCGCGTACACTTGCGATGAGCCGACGGATCCCCCGTCATGATTGCAGGTGTCCCATGACCCACGTTCTCGTCATCGACGACGATCAGGACATCGCCCGCCTGCTCACGATCAGACTCGCCCGCGCCGGCTTCGACGTCGACTCGCGTTCCGACGGCGCCAGCGGGCTCTCCGCCATCCACGCGAACCACCCTGAGGTCGCGGTCGTCGACTGGATGATGCCGGGCATGGACGGCATCGAGCTCGCCCGCGCGGTGCGCGCCGCGATCGACATCCACGACACCAAGCTGCTCATGCTCACGGCGAGGAGCAACCCCGCCGACCACGCCCTCGCGCGCGCGACCGGCTACGACGACGTCCTCACGAAGCCGTTCGTGCCGGCCGACCTCGTCTCGCGCGTGCAGACGCTGTGCGACGCGAGTCACGGGCCCGCGAGCTGACGCGCCGCGTCGCTGACGCTCAGTCGCCGAGGCGGTTCTTCGTGCGCATCGCCCGCTCGGCCTCGCGCTTGTCCTGACGCTCGCGAAGCGTCTGGCGCTTGTCGTACTCGCGCTTGCCCTTCGCGACCGCGATCTCCACCTTGGCCCGGCCGTCCGAGAAGTAGAGCTTCAACGGCACGAGGGTGTACCCGCCCGCCGACACGGCGTGCGAGAGCTTCACGATCTCGTCCTTGTGCAGCAGCAGCTTGCGCGTGCGTTTAGCCGAGTGGTTCGTCCAGTGCCCCTGGGAGTACTCGGGGATGTGCACGGCGTCGAGGAACGCCTGACCGCCGTCGATGTACGCGTACCCGTCGGTGAGGTTCGCTCGCCCCTGTCGCAGCGACTTCACCTCGGTGCCGGTCAGCACGAGACCCGCCTCGTACGTCTTCTCGACCGTGTAGTCGTGACGCGCGCGGCGGTTGGTCGCGATGACCTTCTCTCCGCGTTCCCTGGGCATGGCCTTCTCCTCGTCCGCTGCCGCGCGGGCGCACGACAGCCCGTCAGTCTAGCAAGGCTGCGAAGGGGCCGAGTCGGCGGCCGCCGCCCGACGACCGGTCAGGCGCGCAACCATCGCCGGATGGCGAAGCCCGCCGACAGCGCCGCGAGCACCACGCCGATCACGACGATCACGGGGATCACGAGCGCGAGATCGGCGTAGCCGACCCAGGTCGTCACGAAGGTGATCCGCTCCCGCAGGTATCCGTTGACCCCGAACTCCACGATCGACCACACGCCGAGGCTCGCGAGAGCGGAGCCGATGAGCGCCGCGAAGACACCCTCGAGGATGAACGGCGTCTGGATGAAGCGGTTCGACGCGCCGACCAGGCGCATGATGCCGATCTCCTTGCGCCGGGCGAAGGCCGAGAGGCGGATGGTGGTGGCGATCAGGAGGACCGCGGCGATGAGCATGAGACCGGCGATCCCGACGGCGATGTACGTCGCCACCGTCAGCGCGGAGAAGAGCGGCTCGAGATACTGCATCTGATCCCGCACCTCCTCGACACCCGTCTTTCCGCTGAACGCCTCGGCGATGACGTCCGACTGGCCTTGATCGACGAGGTTGATCGAGAAGGTCGCGTTGATCTGATCGGGCGTGATGATGCTCTCGTACTCGGCACCGAGCTGTTCGATCGCCTTCGCGTACGCTTCGTCGCTCGTCTCGAACGTGTAGTCCCGGATGAGGGGCGACAGCGTCGGTCCATCGAGCTCGGCGGTGATCTCGTCGATCTGATCCTGGGTCGCGACGCCGTCCGCACAGGTCGCGGCGGTCGAGACGCTCGCGCACATGTAGACGGCGACCTGGGCGCGGTCGACCCAGAAGTCCTTCATCTTGCCGATCTGCGCCTGCATGAGGATCGCAGCACCGACGAAGGTCAGCGACACGAAGGTCACCAGCACGACGGAGATCACCATCGAGGCGTTGCGTCGGAGGCCGCTCAGGGCCTCCCCCGTGATCAGTCCGAACCTCATCGCGTCGGCCCCACTTCATCGTCCGATCCGCCGAGCCCGAGACGGTCGGCGAGGCCGAGCTCGTCGACCTCGACCTCGGGGATGTCCGAGACGGGAGCCGAGCGCGTGCTCGGCGCCGGCTCCGCAGGCAGCTTCGCGGCGAGGGATGCGGCGGCAGCGGCCTCGGCGGCGCCGGTCGCGCGGGCGGCGGACTCGTGCAGCAGCGGCTCGGCGACCTGTTCGGTGGCCGCCACCGCCGCGTCGAGGGTGATCGGCTCGACCTGTCCGGTCTCGGCGATCTCGCGGTGAACCTCGAGCACAGCGGTGAGGGCGGCCACGGCGGCCGCGCCCTTCTCCGCCTCGGGTGCGAGACGCGGGATGCCGGACGTGTCGCCGTATCCGCCGTGACGCTCGTCACGCACCATCTCGCCGTCCTTCAGCTCGATGACGCGCCGCTGCATCTGGTCGACGAAGCCGGCCTCGTGCGTCGCCATCACGACCGTCGTGCCGCCGGCGTTGATGCGGGCAAGCAGCTGCATGATGTCGACCGAGGTCCCCGGGTCGAGGTTTCCGGTGGGCTCGTCGGCGAGCAGCACCTGCGGGCGGTTCACAAGAGCGCGCGCGATCGCGACGCGCTGCTGCTCTCCGCCGGACAGCTCGTGCGGCAGGCGCCTCTCCTTGCCGTCGAGCCCGACGAGCGCGAGAGCCTCGGGCACCGCCTGCTGGATGAACCCCCGGGAGGACCCGATGACCTGCAGGGTGAACGCGACGTTCTGGAAGACGGTCTTCGTCGGCAGCAGCCGGAAGTCCTGGAACACCGAGCCGACGTGACGACGGAAGTACGGGACCTTTCGGTTCGGGACGCGGCGAAGGTCCCTCCCCAGCACGACCACCCGCCCGTCGCTCGGCACGTCCTCGCGCAGGATGAGGCGCAGGCACGAGGACTTCCCCGACCCGGACGCCCCGACGAGGAAGACGAACTCTCCGCGTTGCACCTCGAAGGACACGTTCTGAAGAGCGGGTCGGGAGGTGCCGCGATACCGCTTGGTGACGTTTTCGAACCGGATCATGGCGGTGACAGCCTAAGCGTGGCCGGAGGCGTAGCCGTTCGCGACACCCGGGCGGCCCGCATCCGGACCCGCGGGATCAGTCGTCGTCTTTGCGCTTGCGCCAGCGGATGCCCGCGGCGATCAGCCCGTCGAGATCGCCGTCGAACACCGAGGCCGGGTTGCCGACCTCGTAGCCGGTGCGGAGATCCTTGACCAGCTGCTGGCCGTACAGGAAGTACGACCGCATCTGGTCGCCCCAGCTCGCGGTGATGGTGCCGGCGAGCTCCTTCTTCTTCGCGGCCTCCTCTTCGCGTTTGAGCAGGAGCAGGCGGGTCTGCAGCACGCGCATGGCGGCGGCGCGGTTCTGGATCTGCGACTTCTCGTTCTGCATCGACACGACGATGCCGGTCGGCAGGTGGGTGATGCGCACCGCGGAGTCGGTCGTGTTGACCGACTGGCCGCCGGGGCCCGACGAACGGAAGACATCGACGCGGATGTCGCCCTCGGGCACCTCGACCTCGACGGCCTCCTCCATCACGGGGATGACCTCGACGGCCGCGAAGCTCGTCTGCCGCTTGTCGGCGCCGCCGAAGGGGCTGATCCGCGCCAGGCGGTGGGTGCCGGCCTCGACCGACAGCGTGCCGTAGGCGTACGGCACGTCGACCTCGAAGGTCGCGGACTTGATGCCCGCGCCCTCCGCGTAGGAGGTGTCCATGAGCTTGACCGGATACTTGTGGCGCTCCGCCCAGCGCAGGTACATGCGCAGCAGCATCTCGGCGAAGTCGGTGGCGTCGTCGCCGCCGGCGCCCGAGCGGATCGTCACGACGGCCGAGCGGGGATCGTACTCGCCGTCGAGGAGCGTCTGCACCTCGAGCTGGCCGATGACGTCCTCGAGCTCGGCGAGCTCCTTGCGGGCCTCGGCGGCGGAGTCCTCGTCCTCCATCTCGACCGCGAGCTCGACGAGCACCTCGAGATCGTCGAGTCGCCGCGAGATCGCGGTGATCCGGGCGAGCTCGGACTGACGGTGGCTGAGCGCGCTCGTCACCTTCTGCGCATTCGCCGTGTCCTCCCAGAGGTCGGGGACTCCGGCCTCCTCGCTCAGGCGGGCGATGTCGGCGCGGAGGGTCTCCACGTCCACCACCGCCTCGATATCGGCGAAGGTGGAACGGAGGGCCTGGATGTCGGCGGACAGATCGAGCTCGAGCATGACCTTCCCAGACTAACGTGGATGCACATGTCCGATCGCGCCGCAGCCGTCCTCCGGCGGTTCGCGCCGATGATCTACGGCCCGACCGTGCTCTTCGCCCTCGGTGAGGGCGCCGTCATCCCCCTGATCCCGATCCTCGCCGCCCAGCTCGGCGCCGACATCGCCCAGGCCGCGCTCATCACCTCCTTCCTCGTCGTGGGGCAGCTCTGCGGCAACATCCCGGCCGGATGGGCGGTCGCCCGCTTCGGCGAGCGCACCACGATGGCGCTCGGCGGCGTCATCGCGATGGTGGGCGCCGGAGGCATGCTGTTCGCCCCCACCGCGCCCGTGCTCGCCCTGTCGGTGTTCGTCATCGGGTTCTCCGCGGCGAACTTCGCCCTCGCGCGACACTCGTTCATGACCACGCGGGTGCCCCTGGGCTTCCGGGCCAGGGCGCTGTCGCTGCTCGGCGGGTCGTTCCGGCTCGGCACGTTCATCGGCCCCTTCGTCGCGGCGGCTCTGCTGGCGACGCTCGGCGACGAGCGTTCGGCGGTCTGGTTCTTCCTCGCGTGCCTGGTCGCCATGATCACGCTCGTGCTGCTCGGTCCCGACCCGGAGCGCACGGTTCCGGTGCCGGGGGCGGGGCGGGAGGCGGATGCGGGGCCCGCCGCGACCCCCGAGGACGACAGCGGCGAGCCGGTCACCGGCTCCATCCCGACCGCCGAGCGCGTCGGTGTGTTCCGCACGATGTGGCGCCACCGCCGGGTGCTCTCGCGTCTCGGTGTGGCCGCCGCGTCCCTCTCGGCCGTGCGCTCCGCTCGACAGGCGGTACTGCCGCTGTGGGGTCTGTCGCTCGGCCTCGACGCGCAGACGATCGCGCTCGTCGTCGGTGTCTCGGGCGCCATCGACTTCGCGCTCTTCTACGCGAGCGGGCAGGTGATGGACCGGTTCGGGCGCCTCTGGGCGGCGCTCCCGGCGATGCTGCTCATGGGCGGCGGGTTCCTCGCGCTGTCGTTCACGCACGACATCCCGTCGGCGATCGTGTGGTTCACCGCGATCGCCGGAGTGCTCGGGCTCGGCAACGGGCTCTCGAGCGGCATCCTGCTCACCCTGGGCGCGGACGTCGCACCGCGCGCCGAACCCGCTCCGTTCCTCGGCTCGTGGCGCACGCTGACCGACGCAGGCGGCGCGGTCGCCCCACTGATCGTGTCGGCGCTGACGGCCGCGGTCTCGCTGTCGGTGGCCACCGGTGCGATCGGACTGATCGGTCTCGTCGGCGCCGCCGCGTTCGTTCGGTGGGTGCCCCGGTTCGTGCCGCGACAGGGAAGGGACGGCTCGTGACCGAGCACAACTGGGCGGGAAACCTCACGTATTCGGCGACATCGGTTGCCGAACCGACGACGCGCGACGAGCTCGCCGGCCTCGTGCGTGCCGCATCCGCGATCCGCGTGCTCGGCTCGCGGCACTCGTTCAACCGCATCGCCGACACCGACGGGCTGCTGGTGTCGACCGCGGCGTTGCCCGCACACGTCGACATCGACGCGGAGCGTCGCGTCGCCCGGGTCGCCGGCGGCATGCGATACGGCGACGTCGCCCGGCCCCTGCACGCCGAGGGCTGGGCGCTGGGCAACCTGGCCTCGCTCCCCCACATCTCGGTCGCCGGCGCGATCGCGACCGGCACGCACGGCTCGGGAGACCGCAACCGGTCCCTCGCCGGTGCCGTCGCCGGTCTCGAGATCCTGACGGCCGACGGCGGGATCCGGATGCTGCGCCGCTCCGACCCGGGCTTCGCGGGCGCTGTCGTCTCCCTCGGCGCGCTCGGCGTCGTGCTCGACGTGGAGCTCGAGATCGTTCCCGCCTTCGACGTGGCGCAGACCGTGTTCGAACGCGTCCGCTGGGACGACGTGCTGGCCGACCTCGCCGCCGTCACCTCCCTCGGATACAGCGTGAGCCTGTTCACGACCTGGCGCGACCCCGACGTCGTCGACCAGGTGTGGGTGAAGGCGCGGGCCGGCGACGCCGCCGCCCCCCAGCACGTGCTCGGAGGCGGTGCCGCATCCGCTCCCCGCCATCCGCTGCCGGGCGTCCCCGCCGACAGCTGCACCGAGCAGGGCGGGGTCGCCGGCCCGTGGCTCGACCGGCTCGCGCACTTCCGGCTCGAGTTCACGCCGTCGCAGGGCGAGGAGCTGCAGAGCGAGTACTTCGTCGCCCGCGACGACGCGCCAGCGGCCATCCGTGCCCTCCGGCCCCTCGCGGCGAGGATCGCGCCGCTGCTGCTGGTGAGCGAGGTGCGCACGATCGCCGCCGACGACCTGTGGCTGAGCGGTGCGTACGGCCGCGACACGGTCGGCCTGCACTTCACGTGGCGTCGCGACCAGGCCGCGGTCGAGGCGCTGCTGCCGGAGATCGAGGCCGCGCTCTCGCCGTTCGACCCGCGCCCGCACTGGGGCAAGGTGTACACCCTGCCGGCCGCCGCCATCCGCGAGCGCTACCCGAGATGGGCGGATGCCGCGGCCCTCCGCGCAGAGCTCGACCCGCGCGGCGTGTTCCGCAACACGTTCCTCCGTGACCTCGGTCTCTGACCCGAAAGTCTCCGCGCCCCGGTTCTGTTGAGCAGGCGCATTGCCTGGACTTTCCCCACCCCACGGAGCGCCCCGCAGGGGCGCGGAGAAGCTGACCCGAAAGTCCTCACGCTTCGTCTCGCTGCGCTCGCTCAGCGACCGGACTTTCGCACCCCACAGAGGGTCCCGCAGGGGCCCTGAGAAGCTGAAGCGAAAGCCTCCCCGGAGGGGGAGATTTCGCCTCCTTCGATGGTCGTCAGCGACCCAGGCCGCTGACCGGGTTCCTCCTCAGTCGTCGGACGGACGGCGGACCGGGCCGTCCATCGACCCCAGTACGCGTCATCCGTCCCGCGGATCCGACGACTGGCTGACCCGCCTGCCCGCGCAAGCGCCCGTGCGAGCGTCAGCGCAGTGCGGTACGGCTCGTCGCCGACGCCTCGAGGGGCACGCCGTCCGGCACGAACAGCGACACGAGGGGCGGATGCCACACCCCCGCGAGCGTCACCCGCGCCGAGACGCCGTCCGGGGTGTCGGCGGAGACGAGCGTCGCATCCGGCGCGACCGCGGCGAACAGCGCCTCGGCCTGATCCCGCACACCGGACGAGGTCAGCTCGGCGCGGGGTCCATCCGCCTCGATGACGAGCGTGAACCCGTCCGCGGCGGCGAGCGCGACCGCATCCGCCAGCCCGTCGAGCCGCTTCTGCGCGAGGTACAGACTCGTGGCGCAGACGCACACGAAGACCGCGGCGAGCGCGAGCACGACGTAGCCGACCACGAGCGGCAGGATCGTGCCCTCGTCGTCGACGAGGGGCCGCCGTACCCGGCTCACGGTGTCGTCCCCCAGAACCGGGAGACCTTCTGCACGGCCGACGCCTGCACCGGCACCGTCGCCATCTCGTCGAGCCCGAGGATCGGCGGCAGGAGCGGGAGCGCGACCCGGGCCGTGACGTCGACGACCAGCGTCGCGCCGGCGGCTGGGCATTCCCCCGCCGCATCCGTGCACGACCAGCGCACCTCGATGGCCGCGGGGTCGATGCCGTACTCCGTCGCGACGGCGGTCAGCACCCGCCCGGCACGGGCGCCGGCGTCCTCCGCATCCGTCGCCGTCGAGATCGCCCGCGCCGTATGCCGCGCCGCGGCCTCGGCCCCGAGGCTCTGTCCCTGGATCGCACCGAGCGCGAGCATCAGATAGAGGATCGGCGCGAGCAGCAGGACGCCCGCGACGATGAACTCGAGCGACGCCGATCCGTCGTCGTCCACGAGGAGGCGCCGCGGTGACCGATCAGTCGAACGACTCGAGGGGCGCATGCGCCTCGACCTCCAGACCGCGCGGCACCCCGAGCAGGCCCGCGAGCGGCAGCGTCGCCGTGACCGTGACCCGCACGGCGGGGTAGCCGAGCGAATGGTCCTCGGACACGGCGACATCGGTGCCGTATCCGGCGCCCACCGCGCGTTCGACGACCTGCCGGACGCGATCCGCGCCGTCGGCCGCGCTCGTATCGGCGAGCGCGGCGTGATATGCGCCCTCGACCGCCGCATCGTGGACGACGTTCCGGACGTACACCGCGAGACCGAACTGGAGCACGCCGAGCGTGAGCACGGTGAGGAGCGCGCCGACGAGCACGAACTCCACCGGGGCCGAGCCCCGCTCATCCGCGCCCAGATCGCGCACTCCACGGGCCATGCCTGCCTCAGAAGCCGGAGACGCGCGAGATGGCCTGCTCGAACAGGCCGGCGAGCGCCGGTCCCGCGACGGCCCAGATCACGACGACGAGCCCGGCGGTCATCAACGTGATGAGCACCCAGCCGGGAACATCACCGCGCTCGTCGTCGAGGAGGGCGCCCCACTCCGTGCGGCGGGTTCCGCTCACGCCCCGCGGGGCTCGTCTCGCACCCCGTGGGGCGATGAAGCGATCGAGCATATCGATCTCCTTGTCTCTCGGGAAACTTGTCTCTCGACAAGGGGGTACGGTCACGACAGCCCCAGCCGCAGCATGACGACGCCGGGGAACACCGCGATCAGAACGCTGAGCGGAAGGATGAGGAACACCAGGGGGATCAACATGTAGATCTCCTTGCGGCCGGCGCTCTCGATCAGCAGACGCTTCGCGTCGTCGCGCGCGTCGGTCGCCTGGGACTGCAGCACCTGGGCGAGGGGCGCCCCTCGGTCGATCGCGGCGACGATCTGGTCGACGCTGCGGGTGACCGCGGGGGTGTCGAGGTGCCGCGACACCTCCACGAGCGCGTCGGTGAGCGACGCCCCCGTGCCCACCGCGACGACGACGCCGCGGAGCTCGGCGACGATCTCGCCGGACCCGATCGCGGCGACCCGCCGGATGGCGTCGAACACGCCCTCGCCCGCGGCGAGACAGAGGGCGAGGAACTCGAGGATCGTCGGAAGCTCCTCCGCCGCGCGCGCCGCGCGCGCCCGGCCGGCGCGGCTCAGCCGCAGGTCGTATCCGACGACCCCGGCCGCCGCGGCTATCGGCGGAACCAGAGCCACCGCGGGCGTCGCCTGGCCGCTCGCGACCAGCACGACGACCAGCAGCGCGCCCGCGAGCAGCGCCGCCACGCCCCAGGCGAGCTGGCGGGCACGGAACGCGGCCGCATCCGTCTCCCACCCGGCGCGACGAAGCCGGGCGGTGACCGCATCCGCTCCTCCGAGGCGACCGGTGACGCGTCCGAGCATCTCGCGCACGACCGCGCGGCCGGGCGCGGCCAACGGCGTCATGCCGCGCGGATCTGCGATGTCGCGGAGGTAAGGCCCGACGCGGCGGGCGAGAGATGGTGCGCTCCATCGGGGCGTCGCCCAGAGGATCAGGGCGACGCCGCTGCCGAGCGCCCCGCCGAGCACGACCGCGAGCGCGAGCTGAGTGATCGCGGGCGCTGTCATCCGAACCACCTGCGGGGCTCGGGCAGCCGGCCGACGCGCAGCATGATCTGGAACGCCACGACGGACACGGCGGCGCCGACCACGATCAGCACGACGCCTTCGGAGCTGCTGTACGCCCGCGAGCCCTCCGGGCGCAGCGACAGGAGCACGAGGATCACCCATGGCGCGATCACACCGAGCACCGCGGCGCCGCGCACCCACGACTGGCGCGCCTCGACCTCGGCGCGCAGCGCCGCATCCGCGCGCACCGCGCTCGACAGCGATCGCAGGACCGGCACGAGCTCCGTACCGCCCACCTGCCGCGCCATCCGGAGCGTCTCGAGGATGCGGTCGGCGACCGGATCGGCGAGAGTCGCCTTCAGCCGGTCGAGGCTCGCGTCGAAGTGCCCGGACGCCGCGAGGTCGCGGGCATACGCGGCGAACGCCGGGCGCAGCGCCAGCGGGGCGGAGGCCTGCAGGGAGCCGACCGCATCCGGCAACGAGAGTCCCGCCCGCACCGACGCGACGAGGAGATCGCAGACGTCGGGCCACAGCGCCCGGCGCGCCTTGAGGAGGCGTCGCCCGCGCCCACGCAGCCAGAGCGGCGGGGCCGCCGCGCCGAACCCGGCCGCCAGCACGGCGAAGGCCGGCACCTGGGTGGGGAGCCACGCGATCGCGGCGGCGAGGATGCATGCGGCGACGCACGCGATCATGAGCGCGCCGGTGCCGATGTGCGCGAACCCGGCGGCGGCGAGCAGTTGCGTGGCGGCGCTCGCCACCGGCTTCGCGACCGGAGCGGGACGCGCGGGCCACAGCCGCGGCGCCAGCATCAGCAGGATCCCCGCGCCCAGCAGCGCACCCCACAGGACCGTCATCGTTCCCACCGGTACAGCGTGCGCGCCTCGACCGCGTCGTCGACGACGCGCCCGGTCGTCTGCGCGACCTCGACGACCCGGCGACGCCCGGTGGCGTCCTGCGCGCAGTGTACGACCAGCTGCACGCTCGACGCGATCGCGGGCACGACGAAGCCGCGGTCGATGTTCCGGCCGGCAAGAAGCGGGAGCGCGGCGAGCTTCACGAGCGCGTCGCGCGCCGAGTTCGCGTGTATCGTCGCGGCACCGGGCACGCCCGTGTTGAGCGCGAGCAGCAGATCGAGCGCCTCGGCGTCGCGCACCTCGCCGACGATGAGGCGGTCGGGCCGCATGCGCAGCGCCTCTTTCACCAGCCTGCGCAGGGTCACCTCGCCGGTGCCCTCGAGGCTCGGCTGCCGTCCCTGCAGCGCGACGATGTCGGGCGCGTCGACGGCGAGCTCGAAGGTCTCCTCGACGGTGACGATGCGCTGGCTGCTCGCGCATTCCGCGATGAGCGCGGCGAGCATGGTCGTCTTTCCCGCGTGCGTCGCCCCGGACACGAGGATGCTGCGCCCCGCACGCATCGCCTCGCTCAGACTCTGCGCGAGCGCGGGCGGCAGCATCCCGACGTCGACCAGCTGCGCGAGGCGCCGATAGGTCGGCAGGAACTTGCGGATGTTGACCGCCCAATGCCGCCGCGTGATCCCGCCGATCACCACGTGCAGCCGACTGCCGTCTGGCAGCGACGCGTCGACGAACGGCTGACTCAGGTCCACCCGGCGGCCGGTCGCGTGCAGCATCCGTTCGACGAGATCGTGGACCGCCGACTCGGTGAGCGCGAGCGGCACCCGCTCCGACCGTCCGCCTCGCGCGACGAACACCCGGTCGGGCGCGTTCAGCCACACCTCCTCGACGGTGGAGTCGTCGAGGTACGGCTGCAGCGGACCGTAGCCGGCGACGGCCGCGAGCACCTCACGGACGCACGCGTCCTCGTCGTCGATGACGGCGAGGCCACGCGCGAGCGCCCCGTCGTTGTGCCGGCGCACCTCGGCTCGGGCGTAGCGCTCCCCCGACGCGCGATCGCGCGTCGGATCGACGCCGTCGGCCCGCAGCCGCTCACGCACGCGCTCGGCCACCAGCGCCGGTGGAGTGGCGGCCGCGAGGGGCACCGTGGCAGGCGAGGACATGCGCAGCATCCTCGCAAGATCGCTCCACCGTCGGCCGAAGTTATCCACAACCGATGGCATCTCCGGTCGTCGGACCGCACAGCCTCCCCGCGCCACACCCGCCCCGGACGCGCTGGTTAGACTGAGCGCACCGGCGGGAGTGGTGAAATCGGCAGACACGCAGGATTTAGGTTCCTGTGCCTTCGGGCGTGTGGGTTCAAGTCCCACCTTCCGCACGCGATGAGCGGCGTCACGTCGGTTCCCCGCGCACGTGATCGATGCTCTGCGACACTGGACGCATGAACGCGTCGTCCGTGCTCGATCGGTTCGTCACCGCGGTCGACGAGGAGGACCTGGGCGCCTACGGCGTCCACATGCTCGTCGGCGAGGACGTGGTGGAGCATCGGTGGCGCAGCGACGACCGCGAGAACCTGTACTCCGTCTCGAAGGGCGTGTGCGCTCTCGCGGTCGGGATCGCGATCGGCGAGGGCGTCCTCACTCTCGACACCACCGTTTCCCGGCTCCTGCCCAGGGTCGACCTCGGGGCGGGCGTCGAGGCCGTGACCGTCCGGCACCTGCTCACGATGACCAGCGGGATCGACTTCCCCTGGTTCGGCGACCAGCCGGTTCCGTGGCCGGATCTCGCCCAGGAGATGCTGCGGCGGCCCACGCGTGGCCCCGGCGCCGTGTTCCAGTATTCCGATGCGAGCACATACGTCGCGATGCGTATGCTCGGCGCCGTCGTCGGCGACGTACGGGACTGGCTGCTGCCACGTCTGTTCGATCCGCTCCGGATCCACAACCCGCAGTGGCATCGCTGCCCACGGGGATGGATCGTCGCCGGCAGCGGGCTCGAGCTGCGCACGGAGGAGCTCGCGCGAATCGGCAGGCTGCTGCGCGATCGCGGTCGATGGCAGGGCCGGCAGCTCGTCGACCCGACGTGGATCGACGGCATGCACGCATCGTGGGTCGACGCCGGCGGCGAAGCCCCGTTCGAGCGATACGGGCTCGCCGTGTGGGACGGACCCGGCCGCTGCTGGCGGCTGGACGGCCGGTACGGCCAGTACGTGATCGTCGATCGGGACCGGAACGCGGTGATCACGATCACCGCCCACGAGGAGTCACGCGACCATCGCCTCGCCGCGCTGGCGCACGCCGCTCTCGAAGGCTGACAGGGGTGGCGCGCCGCCCAGCCGGGAACGCACCAGGTGCGACGTGCGCGAGGGCTGCGCCCGTCCTCATCGGTCCGCAGGCTGCGCCGAAGGGTCTCGTCGGCCGTGACGATGTGCCCGCGGGCCGCGTGCTCATCGTCGACGATCAGGAGCTGTTGCGGCGCGGCCTGCGGATGATTCTGGAGACCCAACGGGGAATCGAGGTGGTCGCCGAGGCGGAGGACGGGAAACGGGCGCTCGCGCTCATCCCGGAGCTCATGCCGGACGTCGTGCTCGCCGACGGGAAAAGAGCCGCTTCGCCACGACTGGCCACGCGCCGCGCACCGGACGACGATGCCTGCCTCGTTACCTAGGCTTACGACATGGACACTCCTGCCGCGGCGCTGCGTGCGCTCACCGAAGAGCCGAACGCGGGGCTCGTGATGGACTTCGACGGCGTGCTCTCGCGCATCACCGACCGCCCGGAGAGCAGCGAGCTGCTCCCGGGGACCGCGGATCTCCTTGCGGCCCTGGCGACCAGGCTCTCCGTCGTGGCTCTCCTCTCCGGCCGCCCGGCCGCCTTCCTCGCCGAACGCGCAGCCGTCCCCGGCGTCGAGCTGTACGGCTCCTACGGACTCGAGCAGCACACCGACGGGCGCATCGACGTCGTCCCGGACGCACGGCAGTGGGTACCCGCGGTCCGGCAGGCCGCGGACGAGCTGCATTCCGCGCTGGACGACGTCGCCGGAATCTCCGTGGAGGACAAATCGCTCGCCGTCGCCGTCCACTGGCGACGCGCGGACGACCGGGACGCCGCCGCGCATCTGATCGCTCCCCTGGTCCAGGAGATCGTCGACAGGCTCGGCCTGCGCCGCGAGCCCGGAAAGCTGGTCGAGGAGCTTCGGATGCCGCTCGACCAGGACAAGGGCACCGCTCTGGAGAGGATCATCAGAACCAGGGATCTGCAGAGCATCGCATACGCGGGCGACGACCTCGGCGACCTTCCCGCATTCGAGGCGGCGATCTCCGTCGGCGGACACGCGCTCGTCGTCGAAGGCCCCGACGCCGATCGGCGGGTCCTCGACGTCCCCGGCGCGCACTTCGACGGCCCGGCCGAGTTCCAGGCCTGGCTGCGACGGCTGAGCGAGAGCCTGCACTAGCGAGTCCCCTTGGAGATCGGCAGGATCGTCGCGTCCCCGACGTCGCCGCCGACCCTCGGACGTCTCTCCGAGGCACGGATACACTGAGATCCGACAAGACCCGATCGCCCGAGGATCCCCACGAGACCGACGATCCCACCGACCACCACCCCACCGACGGGACCGCCGTGCACTCCATCGCCCTCATCCCCTGGCTCGATCCCGAGCAGATCATCACGGCCGCAGGCCCCTGGGCGCTGGCCGTGGTCTGCTTCATCGTCTTCGCCGAGACCGGTCTGCTGGTCGGCTTCCTCCTCCCGGGCGACACGCTGCTGGTCATCGCGGGGCTCCTCTCGCACTCGTCCGACGTCGCGCCGAACGGCGTGTTCGGGGTGAACGTCTGGTTCGTCGCTCTCGCGATCGGCCTCGCCGCCTTCGTCGGGGGCGAGGTCGGATACCTCATCGGGCACAAGGCCGGGCCCGCGATCTTCGAACGCAAGGACTCCGGCCTGTTCAGCCGCAAGAACGTCGAGCGCACCAACGCGTTCTTCGAGCGCTTCGGCGGCCTCACCGTCATCCTCGCCCGCTTCGTGCCGATCGTGCGCACCTTCGCCCCGGTCGCCGCGGGCGTGGGCCACATGCCGTGGCGCAAGTACACGCTCTACAACCTGATCGGCGCGGTCGTCTGGGGCGTCGGTCTCACCCTCATCGGCTATGCGATCGGCTTCATCCCGTGGGTGGCGCACATCGTGACCGAGTACATCGACGTGATCCTCATCGGCGTCGTGCTCATCACCGCGGCCATCACCGTCTGGCACTACTTCCGCGAGCGCGCGAAGGTGAAGAAGGAGCTCGCGGAGACGGACGACACCGCCGCCCGCTGATCTGCGCTCAGGACGCCTTCGCCGCCGCCTTCTTCGACTTCTTCGGCGCGGTCTTCGCCGGCTCGCCGTCGCCCTTGGCGGCGCGGCTGCGTTCGACGCTCGCGCGCAACGCCGCCATCAGGTCGATGACCTCGCCGCCCGGCTCCGCCTCGGCCTTCTCGCCGAAGGTCTCCGACGTGTCCAGGCTCTCGCCCTTCTCGAGCTTGGCCTCGATGAGCGTGCGCAGCTCCTCCTGGTAGTCGTCCCGGAACTGCGACGGATCGAAGTCCGACGAGAAGCTGTCGACGAGCGCCCCCGACAGCGTCATCTCCTTGTCGGAGATCTTCACCGGCTCCTCGAGCGACGGGAACTGCGCCGCCCGCACCTCGTCGGCCCAGAGCAGCGTCTGCAGCACGAGCACGTCGCCGCGCACCCGCAGCGCCGCCAGACGCGTCTTCTGCCGAAGCGAGAACTGCACGATCGCGGTACGGTCGGTCTGCTCCAGGGTCTGCCGCAGCAGAACATAGGCCTTCGGCGACGAGGAGTCGGGCTCGAGATAGTACGCCTTGTCGAACGTGATCGGATCCACCTGATCGCTCGGCACGAACTCCACCACGGCGATCTCGCGCGACTTCTCCGCCGGCAACGCCGCCAGGTCGTCCTTGGTCAGCACCACCGTGCGCTCGCCGTCGTCGTAGGCACGGTCGATGTCCCGGTAGGCGACGACCTCGCCGCAGATCTCACACGTACGCTGGTACCGGATGCGCCCGCCGTCCCTGTCGTGCACCTGGTGCAGCGAGACGTCGTGGTCCTCCGTGGCGGAGTACACCTTGACCGGCACGTTGACCAGACCAAACGTCAGCGCGCCCTTCCAGATCGACCTCATCCTGGTAGTACACACCGGATCGCCGCGCCGTGGCTAGGGCTTGCACCCCGCGCGGCATGATGGTCGGCATGGCGGACGCGCAGCAGACGGTGACGGTCGACGGCCGCCGCGTCCGCCTCAGCCGTCTCGACAAGGTGCTCTACCCCGCGACCGGCACGACCAAGGCGGAGGTCGTCGACTACTACGCGCGCATCGCGCCGCTCATGCTGCCGCACCTCGACGGACGACCGGTCACCCGCAAGCGCTGGCCGGACGGCGTGGGCGACGACGAGCATCCGGGGACGTCGTTCTTCGCGAAGGATCTCGAACGGGGCGCCCCCGACTGGGTTCCGCGCCGGGGCATCGTCCACTCGACCGGCACGAAGCTCTACCCGCTCGTGGCGGACCGGGCGACCCTCGTCTGGCTCGCGCAGACCGCGAGCCTCGAGCTGCACACCCCGCAGTGGCGGTTCGATTCCGACGGCCGGCCCGGGCGACCCGACCGTCTGGTGCTCGATCTCGACCCCGGGGACGACGTGGGCCTCGCCGAGTGCGCCGAGGTCGCTCGTCTGGCCCGCGACATCCTGGAGGACATCGGGATGCCGCCGCTGCCCGTGACCAGCGGCAGCAAGGGCATCCATCTGTACAGCGCGCTGCCGGCGGGGCAGACGAGCGAGCAGGCGTCGGCGCTCGCGAAGGAGCTCGCCCGCTCGCTCGAGGCCGACCATCCCGATCTCGTCCTGAGCACCATGTCGAGAGCGGCGCGGCCCGGCAAGGTGTTCGTCGACTGGAGCCAGAACAACGGCAAGAAGACGACGATCGCGCCCTACTCGTTGCGCGGCCGCGGCCGCCCCACGGTCGCGGCCCCCCGCACCTGGGAGGAGCTCGACGATCCCGCGCTCGCCCACCTCGACATCGCCGCGGTGCTCGAGCGCACCGGCCGACGGGGCGACCCGATGGCCGGGCTCGGATTCCGGCTCGGCGAGCGCGTCGCCGACCGCGCGCCGCTGCGTACCTATCTCGCCAAGCGCTCCGCCGACCGCACCCCCGAGCCCGTGCCCGATCACCCCCGCGCCGGGCCCTCCGCCTCAGAAGACGGACCGCGGTTCGTCATCCAGGAGCACCACGCCCGGCGCCTCCACTACGATCTGCGCCTCGAGCGGGACGGCGTGTTCGTGAGCTGGGCGGTGCCGAAAGGCGTGCCCGAGACGGCGGACCGCAACCATCTCGCGGTCATGACCGAGGACCACCCGCTCTCCTACGGCTCGTTCGAGGGAAGCATCCCGAAAGGGGAATACGGCGCCGGCACGGTCACGATCTGGGACGAGGGGACGTACGAGCTCGAGAAGTGGCGCGACGACGAGGTCATCTTCACTCTCGTCGGACGCCCCGACGGCCCGCTGCGCCGCGTGCGTCTCGCGCTCATCCGCACGGACGGCAGCGGCGAGAAGTCGACCTGGCTGCTGCACCGCATGAAGACGGATGCGGCTCCGCCCGAGTCCGTCTCGAGCCCGGTCTCTGCCTCGCCCCCTGCACCCGCCTCGACTCCGGAGAGCACGACCGCCCCTACGACCGCCTGGCCGGGGGCGCTCTCCCCCGGTCGCCTGCGGCCCATGCTCGCCGAGAACGCCTCGCCCGCGCTCGCACGCAGCACCGCGCGCCGGTGGTCGGCGGAGTGGGCCGAGATCAAGTGGGACGGCATCCGCGCACTCGCCTTCTGGGACGGCACGCGGATGCTGCTGCGCGCCCGCAGCGGAACCGACATCACGGCACGCTATCCGGAGCTCACCGGGGTCGCGCTGGGATCGTCCCCGGCGGTCCTCGACGGCGAGATCGTCGCGTTCGGCGCCGACGGCCGGCCGAGCTTCACCCGCCTGCAGAACCGGATGCATCTGACCCAGGCTGGCGAGATCCTCGCCGAGGCCCGGCGGGTGCCGGTGCGCTTGCACGTGTTCGACGTGCTCTCGTCCGCGGGGGCGGATCTCACCGGAGAGCCCCTCGTGCGACGTCGCCACGTGCTGGAGCGCCTGGTCGCCGACGCGGGCCCGAGCATCGTCGCCCCGCCCGTCTTCGACGACGTCGACGCCGCGCTCGCGGCGAGCGCGGCGTTCGCCCTCGAGGGCGTGGTCGTGAAGAACCCGGCGAGCCGCTATCGCCCCGGCGAGCGCAGCGCCGACTGGCTGAAGGCCAAGCACGTCCGCATGCAGGAGATCGTGATCGGCGGGATCAGACCCGGCCACGGCAATCGGAGCGGCTCGATAGGGTCCCTGCTCATGGGCATCCCGACGCTCGACGGGCTGCGCTATGCGGGCCGGGTCGGCTCCGGATTCGGGGAGCGGGCGCTGCGGCTGCTCGCCGAGCGGCTGGAGCCGCTGCGCACCGACGCCTCGCCGTTCCTCGACGTGCCGGATGCCGACGCCTCCGACGCACTCTGGGTACGGCCCGAGCTCGTCGCCGAGGTGGCGTACGCCGAAGCGACGCCCGACGGCCGGCTCCGGCACGCACGGTGGCGGGGGCTCCGCCCCGACAAGGCCCCCGCCGAGGTCCGCGACGAGTCCTGAGTGCCCCTCTGCTCCTGCTCAGGCGTGGGCGTCGTGCTCGACGTGCCCCGACGGCTCCAGCTGGAAGGTCGAGTGCTCGACGTCGAAGTGCGAGGCGAGGCAGCTCTGCAACTCCGTGAGGATGGCGTCCGCCCGCCCGGACGCGTAGCAGTCGGCATCGACGACCACGTGTGCCGAGAACACCGGGGCACCACGGGTGAGCTGCCACACATGCACGTCGTGCACTCCGGCCACCCCCGGCGTCCCCAGGATGTGCTCGCGGATCTCACGGACCTGCATCCCCTTCGGGGTCGCCTCGCTCAGCACCGAGGCGACCTCGCGGAGCAGCCCGATCGCGCGCGGGACGATCATCGCGGCGATGAGCAACGACGCGATCGCGTCGGCGGGCAGCCAGCCGGTCGTCAGGATGACGACCGCCGCGACGATCACCGCGACCGACCCGAGCAGGTCCCCCAGCACCTCGAGGTAGGCGCCGCGCACGTTGATGCTGGTGCGCTGCGCGGCGCTCAGCAGCCACATCGCGACGGCGTTCGCGACGAGGCCGACGACCGCGACCCCGAGCATCAGCCCGCCCTCGACCTCCGGCTCCTCCGGATCGATCAGCCGCATCACGGCCTCGAACGCGACCCAGAGCGACAGTGCGATGAGGATCACGCCGTTCAGCAGCGCCCCGAAGACCTCGGCGCGCTGATACCCGAACGTGCGTCGGTCGTTGGCGGGCCGGGCCGCCACGATACTGGCGATCAGCGCGATCACGAGGGCCGCCGCATCCGTCAGCATGTGCACGGCGTCGGCCAGCAGCGCGAGCGAGCCGGACAGGATCGCCCCGACCACCTGCACGACGAACACCGTGGAGGTGATCCCGAGCGAGACCGCGAGCAGACGACGGTTGGCGGCCCCGCGCACTCCCCCGGCCGGCGCATGATCGTGCATGTGCCCAGGCTACGAGAAAGACCCCGTCTTGCACCCCGATCCCCCGCAATCGGAAACGATCCCGATTCTCATCCGCGCTGCCGACCTCCACCCGCGAGAAACCACATCCGCGACGAGACGTGCCGCATCGCGCGATGTCTCGCGTCGGATGTGGTTTCTCGCGGGGTTCAGGCGCTCACAGCTGCGCGAGCAGAGGGGCCAGCGCGGCGAAGGCGCGGGCGCGGTGCGAGGCGGCGTTCTTCTCCTCGGCCGTCCACTCGCCCACCGTGCGCTCGGTGCCCGGCGCCTGGCCGTCGGGGATGAAGATCGGGTCGTACCCGAACCCTCCGGCCCCCGCCGAGGCGACCGCGAGGCGCCCCGGCCAGACGCCCTCGACGACGTGCTCGTCGCCATCCGGGATCACGAGGGCGATCGTCGAGACGAACTGCGCGCCGCGGTGCGGGTCAGCGATGTCGGAGAGCTGGTCGAGCAGCAGTTCGAGGTTCGCGCGCGCGTCCTTGCGATGCCCCGCCCAGTAGGCGGAGAAGACGCCCGGCGATCCCCCGAGCACATCGACGCAGATGCCCGAGTCGTCGGCGAGCGCGGGAAGGCCGGTGTGGGATGCGGCGGCCCGCGCCTTGATCAGCGCGTTGGCCGCGAACGTCACGCCGTCCTCGACCGGCTCGGGCCCGTCGTAGCCGACGACCTCGAGGTCGGGACGGGTGTCCCGCACGATCGCCTGGAACTCCTCGACCTTGTGCGGGTTGTGGGTCGCCAGGACGATGCGCGCCGTCACGCGTCACCGTTCCCGAGGGCGGCCAGCTGCGCCTCGCGCAGGCTCGCGCAGCCGTCGACGCCGAGGCCGAGCAGGGCGTCGAGCTCGCGCTTGTCGAACGGCGCGCCCTCGGCGGTGCCCTGCACCTCGACGAACAGGCCGCGGCCGGTGACGACGACGTTCATGTCGGTCTCGGCCCGCACGTCCTCGACGTAGGCGAGATCGAGCATGGGCTCGCCGTCGATGATGCCGACCGACACCGCCGACACCGAGTCGATCAGCACGGTGGACTTCTGGCCGATGAACTTCTTGCCGCGGCCCCACTCGATCGCGTCGGCGAGCGCCACGTAGGCGCCCGTGATCGCGGCCGTGCGCGTGCCACCGTCGGCCTGCAGCACGTCGCAGTCGATGACGATCGTGTTCTCCCCCAGCGCCTTGGTGTCGACCACCGCGCGCAGGGCACGCCCGATGAGGCGCGAGATCTCGTGGGTGCGGCCGCCGACCTTTCCCTTGATGCTCTCACGATCGTTGCGGCTGTTCGTGGCCCGGGGCAGCATCGCATACTCGGCCGTCACCCAGCCCTTGCCCTTGCCAGCGAGCCAACGGGGCACGCCGTTCGTGAACGAGGCCGTGCACAGCACCTTCGTGCCGCCGAACGAGATGAGCGCCGAGCCCTCGGCGTGCGCGCTCCACCCGCGTTCGATCGTGACGGGACGGAGCTGGTCGACAGCACGGCCGTCGGCGCGGGTGATCTCGGACATGGGACTCCTCGGGGTTCGGGGGACGGGATCAGCGCGGGAGGTCGATCGCGCCGGTCTGCACGAGCTGCACGGAGCGCACTTCGCGCCCCATCAGCCGGTGCGCGAGCTGGATGAAGTCGTCGGCCGACGAGCCGGTCGCCTCGTAGACGTGGTGGGCGACCGCATCCGGGCCCGCGAGCAGGTCGCGGGAGACGAGCTGACGGTACACGTCCTTCGCGGTCTCGGAATCGCTCGAGACGAGGCTGACGCCCTGCCCCATCACGTAGCTGATCGCGCCCTCGAGGAACGGGTAGTGCGTGCAGCCGAGCACGAGGGTGTCGACACCCGCGTGCCGCAGCGGCGCAAGGTACTCCTCGGCGACACCCAGCACCTCGGGTGTGTCGGTGATCCCGGCCTCGACGAACTCGACGAAGCGCGGACACGCCTCGGCGAACACGGTCACGTTCGGGTTCACCTCGAGCATGTCCTGGTAGGCGCCGGAGCCGACGGTGCCCGCGGTGCCGATCACGCCGATGCGTCCGTTGCGGGTCGTCGAGATCGCCGTCCGCACCGCCGGCCCGATGACCTCCACCACCGGGACGTCGTAGCGTTCCCGAGCGTCGCGGAGCATCGCGGCCGACGCGGTGTTGCAAGCGATCACCAGCATCTTCACGCCCTGTTCGACCAGCGTGTCGAGGATCTCCAGCGAGTAGCGGCGCACATCGGCGATGGGCTGGGGACCGTAGGGCGAGCGCGCGGTGTCGCCGATGTACAGCAGGGACTCGCGCGGCAGCAGCTGCGAGATCGCACGCGCCACGGTGAGCCCTCCGACCCCGGAGTCGAAGATCCCGATCGGCGCGTCGTCCACGAGCATCAACCCTACCCGCGCTCGGTAGAGTGACCGCCATGTCCGCCTCCACGGCCCTGCTGACCGACCGCTACGAGCTGACCATGATCGAGGCCGCCCTGCGCGACGGCACGGCGACGAGGCGGTGCGTGTTCGAGCTGTTCGCGCGGCGCCTGCCCGGCGGGCGCCGCTTCGGCGTCGTCGCCGGCACCGGGCGCCTGCTCGCGCTCCTCGCGGACTTCCGCTTCGGCGACGAGGAGCTCCGGTTCCTCCGCGACCGCAGGATCGTGGATGCGGACACCCTGGCGTACCTCGAGACCTTCCGATTCCGCGGGTCGATCGCCGGGTATCGCGAGGGCGAGCTGTACTTCCCCGGCTCCCCCGTGCTCACCGTCGAGGGCACGTTCGTCGAGGCGGTCGTCCTCGAGACGCTCGCGCTCAGCGTGCTGAACCACGACTCCGCGGTGGCGACGGCGGCGGCGCGGATGGCGATCGCCGCCGGAAGGCGCCCGCTCGCGGAGATGGGCTCGCGCCGCGCCGCGGAGCACTCGGCCGTCGCGGCGGCCCGCGCCGCGTACATCGCCGGCTTCGATGCGACGAGCAACCTGGAGGCCGGACGGGTCTGGGACGTGCCGACCATGGGCACGGCCGCGCACGCCTGGACTCTGCTGCACGACAACGAGGAGGACGCCTTCCGCGCGCAGATCGCCGCGCAGGGCCTCGGTACGACGCTGCTGGTCGACACCTACGACATCCGCCGGGGCGTCGAGACCGCGATCCGCGTGGCCGGCACCGGCCTCGGCGGCGTCCGCATCGATTCGGGCGACCTGCCGGTGGTCGCGGCGGAGGTGCGGGAGATCCTCGACGGGCTCGGGGCGACGAGCACGCGCATCACCGTGACCAGCGACCTGGACGAGTACGCGATCGCAGCGCTTGCCGCATCCCCCGTCGACGCATACGGAGTGGGCACGTCGGTCGTGACCGGATCGGGATCACCGACCGCCGGGATGGTCTACAAGCTCGTCGCCCGGCAGGACGCGGCCGGCGACTGGGTGCCGGTCGCGAAGACCTCGGCGCAGAAGGCCTCGGCGGGAGGCCGCAAGACGGCGTTCCGCAGGGTCGCCGCGGGCGTCGCGACCGCCGAGGTCGTCGCGGTGGTCGACGGTGCCGATCCGTCCGAGGCGGCGGGCGGCGATCCGGGCTCCCGTGCGCTGCGGGTCGACCTGGTACGCGACGGGCAGATCGCGACGGAGCTCGCCGGCGCCGACGGCGTCCGGGCCGCACGCGACCACCATGCCGCCGCACGGGCGGAACTGCCGGTGAGAGCCCTCGGGCTCAGCCGCTCGGATCCGGCCATCCCGACCGTCTTCGCGTGACCCGCGCCGAGGCCTGGCGGAGGCGCGCTCAGGACTGCAGCGACTCGTAGATCTCTTTACAGGACGGGCAGACCGGGAACTTCTCCGGGTCGCGCCCGGGGGTCCACTTCTTGCCGCACAGTGCCCGCACAGGCTTGCCCGTGATCGCGGACTCGAGGATCTTGTCCTTCTTGACGTAGTGCGAGAACCGCTCATGGTCGCCGGGCTCGACGTTCTCCTCGCGGATGAGCTCCTCGAGCTCGCGGTCGAGGGTGGCGAGTCCGCCCTGGTCGGGGCTGTCGAGAGGCGTGCTCATGGTCTGCCAGTGTAGTCGCGACGGATGTTCCCGGCACCGTCCGGATCTCCGGATCAGCGACCGATGGTCGATGGCCATCCGGGACAGACCCGAGATCTCCCCCTCCGGGGAGGCTTTCGCCTCAGTACGCCGCTTCGACGAACTCCATCAGCGCGCCCGAGCGCCGCTCGAACAGCGTCGCCCCCACCGCGAGGCCGATGCCGAGCACGAGGAGTCCCGTCGCGATGCCGGCGACCAGGGCGGCGAGCCCGTACGACGGATCGCCCGAGACGGCGAGCCACGCCCACCACAGGGTCGGAGCGCTGATCAGGAGCGATCCGATCATGACGAACGCCTGGCCGGCGACGCCCGCGGATCCGGTGCGCTGCGGCTGCTGGAACGGGCTGTCGCCCGGGCGGGACACTGCATACGGCGTCGCGACGGACGAGATCGACGACAGGCCGAGCCCCGCCAGGAACAGGCTGATGGTCACCCCGGCGAGAGCGGGCAGGTGCGCCCACCGCCCGTTGACGGCGATGACGAGAGGGATGGCGATCGCGAACGTCGGGACTCCGATCACGAGGATGGGCACGAGCCGGCCGATCCGATCGGAGATCCCGCGCACCCCCGACGCGATGTGCAGCCACACCGCGGTCGAGTCGTAGGCGAGGTCGTTGTGCGGCAGCCATCCGAAGAACAGGGCGACGATCGGCACGGGCACGAGCGCCACGATCTCGGGCGGCACCCCGGCGATCAGGAGCGGGATGGTGGTCAGCAGGGCCGCGACCGGCACCACGAGGATGTTCACGCCGTACCGGCGGTCGCGCAGCCAGTACGTCAGGCTGCGCGCCGCGATCGCCCCGCCGGGTGTTCCGGGCGTCACCGAGAACCACCCCATGCCTCCGCGCTCTCGGCCGAGCGACGGGCGGTCGATGGTGCGCAGGGCCCGCGCCACGAGCCCGTACCAGGCGACGACCAGTGCGGCGATCGTCGCGACCGAGATCGCCAGGGCGGTCCAGAGCGCGGCCGTGTCGCCCGCCACCGCGGCTCCGGGCAGCGCCCATGCCGCACCGACGGGGGTGACGCTCAGGATCTGCGCGGCCGCGTCGAGCTGCGACGGAACCTGGTCACCCCAGTCGAGCGAGGCGAAGAACACCCCGACGGGCACCACGACCACGAGCAGGGCCAGGATGAACAGTCCCGTCAGCTCACGGGAGCGGCGTTGTCCGCCGATCGCCGCGGAGACGCCGGCACCGACGCGGGCGAGCACGAGGCAGGTGAGGAACCCGAGCAGCGGCCCGGCGATCGCCGCCGGCCCCGCGCCCCGCTCCGCCCACATCAGCCCGATCGCAATCGACACGGCGGCGAGCGCGAGCATGGGGACGCTGACGAGGCTGGCGAGCAGGGTGGCGCCGGCGAGCGGGCGGGCGCCCAGGCCCAGGGTCGCGAAGCGACGGGGGTCGAGCTGGTCGGCCGTGCCGGAGACGGGCGAGGCGAGCGCGTAGCCGATGGCGACGGCGGAGCCGCCGAGCACAGCGACCACGAAAGCGGCGGCGGCCGACACGGCGCCCAGGGCGAAGACCCCCCCGCACACGACCGCGACGCCCGCGACCACCGCAACGAGGCCGGCGATCGTGCGTGCGCGTTCGCCGGGCTGGCCGCGCAGGGCGCCGACGAGGAGCGCCAGCCTCAGTCGGAGAACGTGTGCAACCATTCGAGGCCCTCCACCTCGTTGGACCCGCCGGTGAGCTCGAGGAAGCGCTGCTCCAGGGTGCGCTCCCCGCGCACCTGGTCGACCGTGCCTTCGGCGAGCACCTGCCCGGCGACGATCACGGCCACCCGTGTGCAGACGCGCTCGACGAGCTCCATGCCGTGGCTGGACAGCAGCACGGTCCCGCCGTGCGCCACGTACGTGGAGAGGATCTCGAGGATGACCCCGCTCGAGACCGGGTCGACGGCCTCGAACGGCTCGTCGAGGACGAGCAGGCGCGGCGAGTGGATCATGGCGCCTGCCAGCATCACCTTCTTCGTCATGCCCGCCGAGTAGTCCGACACGGGACGGCCGAGGGCCTGTGTCAGATCGAACGCCCGGCCGAGGTCCGTCACGCGGCTCTCGACCGTCGAAGGGCTGAGCCCCCGGAGCAGACCGCTGTACGAGAGCAGCTGCCGCCCGGTGAGCCGGTCGAAGGTGCGCAGCCGGTCGGGCAGCACGCCCACCAGCCGCTTCGCCTGCCGTGACTTCGCACGCGCATCGAGACCGGCGATGCGGATGCTGCCGGCATCCGGACGCAGGAGGCCCGCGATCATCGAGAGGGTCGTCGTCTTGCCGGCGCCGTTCGGCCCGACGAGGCCGTAGAAGGTTCCGGCCGGCACCACGAGGTCGATGCCGCCGACCGCCGACGTCGTCCCGAACGACTTGCGGAGCCCCGTCACGCGCAGCGCGGGCTCCGCCCCCGAGTCGGCGACGGGATCCGTGGCCCCGCCGGATGCCTCCGTGACGTCGTCGACCACCACGAGGACGGGCGACGGCTCGTCCACGTCGGCCGGCTCGTCCACGTCGGCCGGCTCGATCTCGGTAACCGGCTCGATCTCGGCGACCGGTACGCGATCGGGCTCCGCCTCAGGCGCGGCGGTCTCGGGCTCAGGCTCCGGCTCGGTCTCAGCGGTCTCGGTCTCGGTCTCGGTCTCGGTCTCAGCCTCAGCCTCAGCCTCAGCCTCAGACTCAGACTCGATGCTCTCAGCCACGGACTCGACCTCGGCTGCGGGCTCAGCCACGGCGTCAGGCTCGACCTCGGCTGCGGCCTCGACCTCGGGATCGGCGACCGTCTCCGCCTCCGTCCATGACTCGGGCTCGGGCTTCTCCGACTCGCGTCCGCGCTCGGACTCCGGCTCCGGCTCCGGCTCCGCGAGGGTCGTTCCCACGCGGTCCTCGACGGACCCGAGCGACGCATCGGCGAGTCCTCGGAACGGTGCGATCTCGACCGTGTCGTCGATGTCGTCGGCATCGGCCTGATCGGCATCGGCGGACGGCTCAGGCCCGGGTGGCGCGGATGCGTCCGGCGTCGGCACGGCCGCCGGAAGGGGCGGAAGCGGCGGAAGCGGCGGCAGCGGCGGTCGCGGCGGGATGACGAGGTCCGCCGCGGGCGGCGGCGAGGCGGCGAGCGACACCGGCGTCGCGTCCGCGGGCTCGGATGCGGGTGCAGGCTTCGGCGGCGGGGTCCGCGACGTGCTCGCGCGGGCCGTCGCGGGCGTGCGCGGCGTGCGCGGTGTCGCGGGCTTGCGCGGTGTCCGGGGAGCAGAGCCGTCCCCACCGGTCGTCTTCGCCCGCGCGGGCGTCCGCGGCGCGCGGGGCGTCGACGTGCCCTCCGCCGCGTCGGCCGCAGCGGAGGAGCCCGTCTTCCGCGGTGTCGCAGGCTTCTTCGAGGCCGTGACGGGCCTCTTCGATCCGGCCGCGGCCGGCTTCTTCGACCCGATGGTCGCGGGCTTCTTCGCCGCCGGCGTGCGGGGGGTGCGCGAGGCGGGTCGTTTCGCGTCGGCGCCGGACTCTGCGGCCTCGTCGGTGCGCGGCGGAACGCTCGGTGCGGCTTCCGGACCGCTCGCGGCAACCCCCGCGTCATCGGGCGGTGGCACGTCGGAGCCAGGCGTCGAGTCGGTCACCGGTCCACGGTATCAACCCGCTCCGACGCTACCCGCGAGTCGCCTCGCATCCGTGTCGGAATGTCACAAAACGACAACGAATACCCGGTTCTCCACAGGATTCGCTCCCGATCCGGATCTCTCCCAGGTGTCCTGGTTAGCATTGGGCGGGCACAAGGAGGTGTCGTGCCGGTGAACCGGCCGTGAACTTCCAGATCCCAGGAGCATGCAGATGAGACTTCAGACCGTCATCCTCGCCGCAGGCATGGGCTCGCGTCTCGGACGCAGCCTGCCGAAGCCCCTCACCGAGCTCGCCGACGGCCGCAGCATCATGCGGCAGCAGCACGACAACATCCGCGCCGCCTTCGGTGACGACGCCAGGATCACGACTGTCGTCGGCTACCGGGCCGAGACCGTCGTCGATGCCTTCCCCGACGCCGACTACGTCTACAACGAGCGGTACGACCAGACCAACACCTCCAAGAGCCTTCTCCGGGCGCTCACCGCGACCGGTCGAGCGGGCGTGCTGTGGATGAACGGCGACGTCGTGTTCGATCCGCGCGTGCTCGGCCGCGCCATCGAGCTCATCGAGCGGGAGCAGTCGTTCGTCGCCGTCAACACCGCCAGGGTCAGCGACGAAGAGGTCAAATACACGACCACGCCCGAAGGCTTCATCAAGGAGCTGTCGAAGACCGTGCGCGGCGGCATCGGCGAGGCGGTCGGCATCAACTACATCTCCCGCCGGGACAAGCGCGCCTTCATGCACCAGCTCGCCCGGGTCGGCGACCAGGACTACTTCGAGCGCGGTCTCGAGCTCGCCATCCTGCATGACGGCCTGCTGCTCGAGCCGCTCGACATCTCCGACCTCTACGCGGTCGAGGTCGACTTCGCCGAAGACCTCGAGCGCGCGAACCTGTTCGTCTGAGCACGCCCCGCCCGCTCGGTCAAGGGGCGCAGCCGCATCAGCGCTCCCCCAGCGCGGGCGCTTAGGATCGCGTCGTGACTGACAAGGTGCATCGGATCCACTCGCTGCCCGACGACGCTCCGTGGAACGGCGGACTCCCCCCGCAGGGGTCGACCGAGCATCCGCTGACGGTCCGTGCCCTCGATCGGGTGCTCGCGATCCAGCGACCGGCTGTGCTGGCGCATCTGCGCGGCATCCGTCTGCGTCATCCGGCTGCCGCGACGGTGGACATCGTCCGGATGCTGGAGCGGCGCTATCTCGCGGCGGTGACCACCGGAGGCGCCGCGGTCGGCGCGACCGCCGTCGTTCCCGGGATCGGCACCGGCGTCACCCTCGCCCTCAGCGGTGTGGAGACACTGGGCTTCCTCGAGACGACGGCGCTGTTCGCCCAGTCGCTGGCGGAGGTGCACGGCGTTCCGGTCGAGAGCCCCGACCGCGCCCGCGCGCTCGTGCTGACCCTCCTGCTCGGCCAGGAGGGCATCGACCTGGTCACCCAGCTCGCCCGGCAGGCGAGCGGTCGCGGTCCCGGGCGCGACGCGTACTGGGGCGAGCTGGTCACCAAGACGATCCCCCGCTTCGCGATCGGCCCGCTCGTCGACCGGCTGAAGACGTCGTTCCTGCATCGCTTCGCCGCCCGCGGCGGAGCCTCCTGGCTCGGCAAGGCGCTCCCGTTCGGCGTCGGCGCCGCCGTCGGCGGGACGGGCAACCACATCCTCGGCCGCCGCGTCATCACGACGTCCCGGCTCGCTTTCGGGATGCCGCCGGTGCTGCTGCCGGCCGACCTCGAGCCCCGGCCCGGCCAGGCTCCGCTCGAGCGACTCGCCGGACACGGCATCGTCCGCGCGGGCGGAGCCGTCGCCGGAGCCGCCGGAGCCGCCGTCCGCGGGGCGGGCCGCGCCGTGCGCGGCGTCGGCTCGGTCGGCCGTCGCACGACCGAGAGCTCACGGCGGGCCCTCGGGCGATCCCGGAAGGACCACCCGGGAGCCGACTCCGGCGACGAGCGACCGGCGACCGGCGTCGACGCCGCCGAGACGCCGGAGGGCACCGCCCCCTGAGGGCTCAGGCGTCGAGCTCGGCCTCCGCCTCGGGATCGTCCTCGCCCTGGGTGAGGGACCGGTCGTGCCAGAGGTCCCATTCGTCCATCAGCTGCTCGATCGCGGCGTGAAAGCGGGCGGTCGGCGCCCCGGGCGCCGTGTCGCCGAAGTAGCGCTGCACCCAGTACGCGAGACGCGACACCGCTTCGGGATCGCCGAGCACCCGATCGGTCTCGACGATGACCTCCGGCGCGCGCACCGCGTCGAGCCATTCGCAGGCCGACAGGTAGCCGTGGGTGTCGACGACCGCCTCGGGATCGACGGGACGGGTGACGATGAGGGGCCGGTCGGCCGCGAGGCGGTCGTAGACCATGGCGGAGATGTCGACGATCGCGACGTCGGCCGAGGCGAGCTGCCAGCCGAGGTCGGCACCGTCGTCGAACACGTGCTGCGCCGTCGGATCCGCCGCGTTCGACGCCGCGATCGCCGCCACGATGCGGGCGTGGGCCGCGCCGTACTGCGGGTCCACCACGCCGCTGCGCGGATGCGGACGGTAGATCAACCGGTGCCTCCCCGAGGCCAGCAGCGCACCCGCGATCGCCTCGCCGTGCGAGGCGATCGAGCCGTAGTGGGCCGACGGGCGGTCGCCCTCCCAGGTCGGCGCGTAGAGCACGACGGTGCGGTCGTCGGGCGTGTACGGCAGCTCACCCGAGTAGTGGTCCGCCTGCGGACGGCCGATCTCGATCGTGCGGGTGTCGAGATCGTAGTTCCAGAGCACTCGCGAGAGCCGCTCCCGCGCCGCGTCGCCGGCGACCAGTGCGTAGTCGTACGCCTTGAACTGGTTGGTGGTCATGTACATCTTGTCGGACTCGCCGTGGTTGATGAACACGTGCCAGCGCCGGCCGTAGCGGAACATCTGGAAGTTACGGGTGTTCTGGTTGACGTACAGCACGACGCGGATGTCCTGGCCGGCGATGTACTTCTCGAGAGCGCGCACCGTCGGCACGAACGCCACCGGCAGACCGCTCTCGTCGATCAGCGCCCGCGCCCCCGTGGCGACACGGCTGAGCACGACGACCGGCCAGGTCTCGGCCAGCGTCGCGAGCGGCTTGTACCACTGCCGCATCTGGTACATGTTCACCGCGCCGTCGGCGAAGTAGACCGCGATGCGGAAGCGATTCGACGGATGCGGCGGCGCGGCGGCGATCCGTGCGCGCACCTGCCGCACGGCCCGGCGGTTCTCGAGCGCCCGCCGCAGGAGTCCTCTGGCTGCACGAACGTCCGATGCCCATCCCATCCCTCCAGCCTAACGACCGGGTCGCATGCGATGATCGTCGGATGCATGTCGACGCCGGTGGCCCACGGGACGCGCCCGTCCCCGCGCCGGATGCGGGGGTCTCGTTCGTGATGCCCGTGCTCAACGAGATCGACTACCTCGAGCGGGCCGTGCGCACCGTGCTCGATCAGGACGTGCCGGGGCCGACGGAGCTCGTGCTCGCCCTCGGACCCTCCTCCGACGGCACGACCGAGCTCGCGCGGCGCCTGGCGGCCGGAGACGACCGCATCGTGCTCGTCGACAACCCCGACGCCGACATCCCGACCGGGCTGAACCTCGCGATCGCGCACAGCGCCCTGCCGACGATCGTCCGCGTCGACGCGCACTCGGAGCTGGCACCGGGCTACACGACGCGAGCGCTCGCGACCCTCGCCAGGGTGCGTGCCGCGAACGTGGGCGGCATCATGCACGCCGACGGACGCGCCCCGTTCCAGCGCGCCGTCGCGCGCGCCTACAACTCCCCCTTCGGGCTGGGCGGCGGCGCCTACCACGGCGGCACGCGCGAGGGCGCCGCCGAGTCGGCCTACCTCGGGGTGATGCGCCGCGCGGTGCTCGACGAGATCGGCGGGTTCGACGAGTCGCTGCGCCGCGGCGAGGACTGGGAGCTGAATCTCCGCATCCGACGCGCCGGCTATCGCGTCTGGTTCGACCCGGCCCTCGCGGTCACGTACTGGCCGCGCGAGAGCTGGTCGCGCCTGGCCCGCCAGTTCCGGGCCACCGGCGCCTGGCGCGGCGAGTTGGTGCGCCGCTACGGCCGACGCAATTCGCTGCGCTTCTTCGCCCCGCCCGCGCTCGTGCTCGCGGTCGCGGCGAGCGTCGTCGTCGCGGTGCTGCAGACCACCGGTGTGCTCTCGGGCATCGCGGGGCTTGTGACATCCGTCGTCTATCTCCCCGTGCTCGCCTACGTCGCCCTCATCGTCACGGTCGCCGCCGGCCGGGGCGGGGGCCGCGGATGGCGCGACAGGCTGTGGACGCTCGCCGTCCTGCCGACCATGCACCTCGCCTGGGGTTCCGGATTCCTGGTCGGCGCACTCTCCGGAGCACGCGACACGGTCGACACATCGCGGATCGGCACCCGCAACACGCCCCTGCCCTGACCGCTCGACGCATCGAGCTCGAGCGGAGCGAGGCCACGCGCTCACCCGAACGGGAGGCCTTCACCTCAGCCCGCCACGAATCCCTGATCCAGGATGCGGGCGACGACGCGCTCTGCCGCGTGACCGTCGTCGCGGGCGTTGAACCGTGCCCGCCACCGGCGATAGCGCTCCGCGAGCGCGGGGTCCTCATCGGCGGCGAGCGCTGCGGTGAGCTCCTCCTGCGTGCGGACCAGCGGTCCGGGCGCGTGCGCCGCGAGGTCGAAGTAGAACCCGCGCAGCTCGCCACGGTAGTGCTCGAGATCCGGCACGAGGAAGTAGATCGGCTTTCCGGTGACGGTGAAGTCGAACATCATCGACGAATAGTCCGTGATGAGCGCGTCGGCGGCCAGCAGCAGTTGCGACGTGTCTGGGAATCCGGTCACGTCGATCACCCGCGCCCCGGTCGTGTCGGTGCCCGGCAGCAGGGTGCGCGAGTGCCCGCGGACGAGCACGACGGCGCCCGTGTCGGCGGCGAGGCGTTCCGCCTCCAGGAAGTCGACGATCTGCTCCCGGTCGTCGCGCCAGGTGGGCGCGTAGAGCAGCACCCGCTCGTCGGCGCCGATGCCGAGCCGCCCGCGCACGGCCGTGCCGTCGCCCGTCGTCAACACGTCGTTGCGGGGGTACCCCTCGACCCAGATCGGCCGGGTGAGGAACGCGTACGCCTTCTTCAGGATGCCCGCCGCATAGGGGTTCTGGGCGAGCAGCACGTTCCACCGCCGGCTCTCGCGCACGACCGCGACGGCGCGGCGGGGGTCGAAGCCCGGCCGGTGCAGCGCCAGCCGCTTCAACGGGGTGCCGTGCCAGGTCTGCAGGACGGTCTGGCCGGGGCGCCGCACGAACCGGCGCCGCAGCCAGTCGTTGACCACCAGCAGACGCGCGACACCGCGCGCCCGCCACCACTCCGGGCTGCCCTCCACGACCGGCACAGCGCCCTCGGGAACCGCGACGGAGAGGTCGACGACGCTCCAGTAGCGCACGATGCCCGGCGCACGCCGGCTCAGCTCCCGGTCGATGGCGAGCGGGTTGCAGCTGGCGTTCCGGCCGTAGAAGCTCTCGAAGAAGACGGCGTTCTCCAGCTCGCCGCGCGCGGACGCGTAGCGCCTCTCGAGCGCGTCCTGGCCTTCGCCCGAGTCGTAGGCGGGATCGACCGGGGGGCCGATGCGCAGCCGCCAGCCGTCGAGACTCGCCCGGAGCGTCACCCCGACCGAGAGCGGGAGCGGCTCGGGGGCCTCGGGATCGGATGCGCCCTCGGCCGGATGAACCTCGACCGTGTAGGCACCGGTCGGCAGCGGCAGCGTGTCGCCGCCCCAGCGCGCGACCTCGAGCGGCAGGGTGGCCGTCCAGGTCCTGCCGCGGCCGGTGAGCTTCGCGCTCACGCGAGCGCGCGCGCCGACCAGATCGACGCGCGCGGGGCGCGGTCCGTCGCCGCCGAGGATCAGCGCCGGTCCGTCACGGTCTTCCCATCGCGCCGTCGTCATTCGGTGTCCTCTCCGAGCCCGTCCGAGCGGGTGCTCGCGCCGATGGCCTCGACGATCGCACGATACACGCGCTCGGCGTTGCGGCCGTCACGGAAGGCGTGCACCCGCGCATCCAGCTCGCGCGCGCGGTCGAGCCGTCGCTTCCGTTCGACGGGGTCGGCGAGCACCGCGCCGAGCTGCCCGAGCGCCTCGGGCCAGGTCTCGGCGGCATCGTCGCCGGCGACCTCGCGGAACGAGCCGTAGAACCCGCGACGGCGACCGTACTCCACGACGTCGGGGGCGAGGAAGACGACCGGCAGTGGCACGAGCGACGTGTCGAAGGCCAGTGAGGAGTAGTCGGTGACGAGCGCGTCGAGTCCGGACAGCAGCGGCGTCACGTCCGCGACCACGTCGCTGCCGAGGAGGCGCACACGCCCCTCCGCCGCGGGGACGCGGTACTCCCCCGCCCCGAGCGGATGCGACCGGACGAGCAGGATCGCCCCCGACTCCTCGAGGAACGTCGCGATCGCCGCGGCGTCGTCCGCATCCGGGATCGCGGGATCGAGGTCGCCGTCGCGCCACGTGGGGGCGTACAGCACCACCGGCGCCTCGCCGATGTCGCCCACGAGACGGGCGAGCTCCTGCCGGGCGGCTCGGCGTCGCTCGGCAGCGGTGCCGCAGGAGAGGACGTCCACGCGCGGCTCGCCGACGACCGGAACCCGCGCGTCCGGCAGTGAGAAGGCGGACTCGAGGCGTCCGCGCACCAGATGCGAGGCGGCCGGAAGCAGTCCGATGCGCCGGGTCGCCGACCGGTACATCGCCGCCACCGCGCGGCGGACCAGAGCCGAAGAGGGCAGGATGCTGCTGCGCACGGTCTCGGGCGAGTCGATCCCGATCCGCTTCAGCGGGATCCCGTGCCACAGCTGCACGATGAACGCCCCCGACACCGTGTACCGGTTGACGTCGCCGAAGCCGTGCGTGACGACGACGACGCGGGCGCGCGCCGTGCGCCAGAGCCCGCGCAGCGACCCCTTCCGCGCGGCCGGGATGCCGCGTGCCGCCGCGTCCCGCTCCTGCGCCGGGCCGTCGACGAGCCAGAGAGATCGGGTGCCGGCGGCGTGCGCCTGCTCCCAGACCGCGAGCGCTCCGTCGGCGATGCCGACCGCGCAGCCGAACACCCATTCGTCGCGGGAACGCGGCACGAAGCGGGTGAGCATCCACCCCGCGGCATACAGCGGGAGCGCGAGGAGTTTCTTCGCGTTCCCGTCGCCGAACGAGAAGGACGCCACCTCGCGAGCCTATCGCGAGGTGGCGTCCGAGCCGGGTGCAGGGGTTACGGCTGCAACGCGCCGAGGGTCACATCCGCCGTGCGGGTCTCGCCGTCTCGGACGTACGTGATCGTCGCGTCGGCACCGGCGGCCGCGGCTCGCACCTGTGCGGTGAGGTCGATCGCGCCGCCGATCGGCACGCCGTCGAATCCGGTGACGATGTCGCCCGCCTGCAGGCCGGCCGCCTCCGCCGCGCCTCCGGAGGTGACCTCGGCGATGGCCGCGCCCTGGATCGTCGCGTTCTCGAGAGAGGCGGCGTCCTGCACCGTCGCGCCCAGCAGGCCGTGGGTCGCCGATCCCGTCTCGATGATCTCGTCCGCGACGCGCTCGGCGACGTTGGAGGGGATCGAGAAGCCGACCCCGATGTTGCCCGACTGGCTGGAGCTGGTCCCGCCCGAGGAGGCGATCGCGACGTTGATGCCGATCAGACGACCCTGGTCGTCGACGAGCGCACCACCCGAGTTGCCCGGGTTGATCGCCGCATCCGTCTGGATGACCGAGATCTTGATCGTCGACGAGGTGCTCTGCTGGCTGGAATCGCCCTGACCGAAGTCGAACTGGAACGGGCTCTCGCTCTGGTCGCCCTCGTCGCTCTCGTCGTCGCCGGCAGAGTCGTCGGGAGCCGCGGAGGAGGCGATCTCGATCGAACGGTTCAGCGCGCTCACGATGCCCGTGGTCACCGTGTTGTCCAGGCCCAGCGGAGCGCCGACCGCGATCGCGTCGTCGCCGACGTTGAGGTTGCTGGAGTCGGCGAACTCGATCGGCTCCAGGTCCGAGGCGTTCTGGAGCTTGATGACCGCGAGGTCGTACGTCGGGTCGGTGCCCACGATCGTGGCGCTGTAGACCTTGCCGTCGGAGGTCGTGACCGACAGCGTCGGGGAGGCGGTCGCCCCGTCGAGGGTCACGACGTGCGTGTTGGTGAGCACATATCCGTCGTCGGAGATGATGACTCCCGAGCCGGTTCCGCCGCTGCTGCCGGAGGACGCGGAGATCGTGACCACGCTCGGCACGACCTTGGCCGCGACCGCGGTCACCGCGTTGACGCTGTCGGCGTCGTTGACCGTCACGACCGACGGACCGGTCGCGGTCGCCTCGCTCGTCGTTCCCCACAGGCTGACGCCGGCGTAGGTGCCGCCGAGTCCTGCGGCACCACCGACGATCGCCGCGGCGACGAGGAGTCCCACGGTGCGGCCGGCCGTCGACTTCTTGCGGGGCGCGGCCGTGGCCGTCGCGGTGCCGCCGGTCAGCGGAAGAGTGGGGAGGGCCTCCGCGGCCGGGCCGAACGACTGACCGGCGCGCGCGCCGGCGTACGGCTGCGGCTTCTCCGGACCGGCGACCGGGTAGGCGACCGGATACGGCGGGCGCGGCGGCACCGCGGCGGCGGGCTGCGCGGGAGCGGCCGGCTCAGCGGAGGCCGGCTCGACGGAGGCCGGCTCGACGGAGGCCGGGACGGAGGAACCGGGAGCGGAGGCGCCCGGGGCACCGGGATGGGCGGGCACGGCCGGAGCGCCGGCGGAGGCGGAGGCGGCCGGGTTCTCGGCGGACGAGTCGGCGGCGGTGTCGACGGAATCGGGGCGTTCGCCCTCGGTGTCACTCATGGTTGCTCCTTCTGGCAGGCGATGTTCACTGTGACGGGCGTGTCTGTGCGTTGCCTATGCCGAGAATGGGACGACCCTATGCGACTAACCTGTGTCGAATGCGAACCCTGAGCGGAGCGTGGCGTCGTGTGGCCGCTGGAGCGGGCCTGCTCGGCGCAGACGGAACGACGGCGCCGACCATCTTCGCCGAGATGAGCGGCCTCGCCGCACGCACGGGCGCTCTGAACCTCGGCCAGGGGTTCCCCGACGAGGACGGCCCCGCCGTGATCCTCGACGCGGCGCGCGAGGCGATCGCCCGCGGCGAGAATCAGTACCCGCCCGGACGCGGCATCCTCGATCTGCGCTCCGCCGTCTCCGAGCACCAGCGCCGCTTCTACGGGCTGTCCGTCGACCCCGACCGCGAGGTCCTGGTCACCGCGGGCGCGACCGAGGCGCTGGCGGCGGCCATCCTCGCGCTGGTCGACGGCGCCGAGGACGAGGTCGTCGTGTTCGAGCCGTACTACGACGCATACGCCGCTCTGGCGGCCCTGGCCGGCGCACGCCTGGTGACGGTGCCGCTGCGCTGGCCCGACTTCCAGCCCGATCTCGACGATCTCCGCGCCGCCGTCACCGACCGGACGAGACTGATCCTCGTCAACGACCCGCACAACCCCACCGGCGCGGTCTTCACGGACGACGTGCGGACGGAGCTCGTGCGCCTCGCCGAACGGCACGACGCGATCATCGTGACCGACGAGGTGTACGAGCACCTCGTCTTCGACGGCCGCGCGCACCGCCCCCTGGCGACGCTGCCCGGCGCCGCGGAACGAACGCTCACCGTGTCGTCGGGCGGCAAGACGTTCTCGACCACCGGATGGAAGATCGGCTGGGTGACCGGTCCCGCCGACCTCATCGACGCCGTGCTCGCGGTCAAGCAGTTCCTCACCTATGTGAACGGGTCGCCGTTCCAGCCGGCGATCGCGGCAGGACTCCGCCTCGACGACAGGTTCTTCGCCGGGATCGCCGCCGATCTGCAGCGCAGACGCGACCTCCTGCTCACAGGGCTGCAGGCGGCCGGATTCGCGACGGCGCACGCCGCCGGCTCGTACTTCACGGTGGCGGAGGCGGCGCCCCTCGGCGTGGTCGACGCACACGCGTTCTGCCGCGAGCTCCCCGAGCGGGTCGGGGTCGTCGCCATCCCGCTGACCGCGTTCGTCGGGCCGGCGCATCGCGCGGAGTACGCCACGCTGGTCCGCTTCGCGGCGTGCAAGCGCGACGAGGTGCTCGTCGAGGCGGCGCGTCGACTCGCGCTGCTGCGCTGAGCGTCATTCCTTCGCGCGGACCTCGTAACGCCGCAACGCCAGGGCCGGGTTGAGCTGTCGCACCCGGACGAGCTCGGCAGGGTCGATCAGCGCTACCGCGATCCCGGTGGACGTGCCGATCGTCGCGAGCGCGACGCCCTGCGGGTCGATGACGCCCGACCGGCCGACGCCCAGCGGCGGCGGATGGTCCGCGGCGGCCACGTACGCCGTGTTCTCGATGGCCCGGGCGTGCAGGAGGGTCTGCCACTGGGCCTCCTTCAGCGGCCCGCGCACCCACTCCGCCGGCACGAGGAGCGCCTCGGCGCCGGCGTCCACGAGGCGGCGCGCCGCCTCCGGGAAACGCAGGTCGTAGCAGGTCATGATCCCGAAGACGACGCCGCCGACCTCGAACACCTCCGGCGCATCGAGGGCGCCCGGGGCGACCCAGTCGGACTCGCGCTGCCCGAACGCGTCGTACAGATGCTGCTTGCGGTACCGGGCCCGCACGCCCGACCCGTCCACCGCGACGACGGTGTTGTGGACGCGGCGGCCGTCCGCCGCCGTCTCGAGCAGGCCAGCGACGACCGTCACCCCCCTCTCGGCGGCGATCTCCGTAAGACGCGTCGCGAACGGCCCGTCGGCGGGCTCGGCGTTCTCGCGCAGCGACTCGTCGAAGGGGTCGACGAAATAGCTCGAGTACTCGGGGAACACCACGACGCGCGCGCCGCGGCCCACCGCCTCGCCGATCAGCTCCTCGATCGCCTCGAGGTTCCGCGCGCGGTCGGCGGTGGGGGCGAACTGCGCCACGGCGAGGGCGAGGGGCGTGGTCACGGCCCCATCCTCCCCCGCCGCGCACGATGCCGGCAACCGCCGCGCGCCGTCGCGCCGGGATCGATTGGACGTCGTCCGGGACGCGTGCTAGGTTTACTTCTTGTGCCGCGGGGTGGAGCAGTTCGGTAGCTCGCTGGGCTCATAACCCAGAGGTCGCAGGTTCAAATCCTGTCCCCGCAACGAAAAAAGTCAGGTCAGATCGGTTCTCTCGATTCCCGTCAGGGAGCGAGGATGATCGACTCGGAAAGAATCCGGCGCAGCGTCTCGCGGCGCCGGATTCTTTCTTTCCCCACCCCGACCTCGAGCCGGCGCCGACGACCTCGGCGAAGCCATCGCGCTGCGCACACACGACGTGGACGATTCCGTCGCGACTCGGCACCTATCCGCCGGATCTCCGAGCCGACTCGGTGAGCGTCAGGCGTCGGCGCCGTCCGCGCCCTCGGACTTCCCGGCGGCATCCGCGTCGGGCTCACGTCGCTCGACGCCCACTGTGACCTGGGTCAGAAGAGCGGCGACGGCGCCGACGGCGACGAGCACGGGGGCGAACGCCGCGGTGAGGACCGTAACGGCGAGGCCGGCCGTCAACGGGATCTCGAGGAGTGTCTCCCCCTCCTCGTTCTTCAGGAACACCCGCCGAACGTTCCCCTCGCGGATGAGCTCTCGCACCTTGGTGAGGAGATTCTCTCCGGAGACCTTGAACTCCTCGTACGTGGTCTTGTCGTCAGTCATCGTGCCTGCTCCTTGCCTGGCCTGGTCGCGTCCCTTCGGGGGTTCCCGCGCGGGGCGCCGTGAGAACCAGGATTCCCTGTTTCCGCTCGCCGCGCGTTCCCTTGCGGGAGCGTTCTGGATACGGCAGACGCAGTAGACGGCGAGGCGGCAGGTCCGACGGACGGTACTGCGGATGCGGTAGCAGCGACGGCACGGGGGGATGACGACCGGAGCGCTCTTTCCCGTGAGGCTGAGGTCCTTGGAGCTCACACTCACAGGCGTCTTGCGCCCCGAAGAGAGGAATGACGATGAAAGCCGTCTATGTCACCGGTCGAGGAACGAACGGATGGGTCGACGTGCCCACGCCCGAGGTGGGACCGGACGATGTGCTACTGGAGGTCAAGGCATGCGGAATCTGCGGATCCGACGCGATGTACACCATGTACGGCGGCATTCCCCCGCGCCAGGGCGCGACTCCGCTCGGGCACGAGCCGGCGGGCGAGGTCGTCGAGGTCGGCGCCAACGTGACCGGCGTGAGGGTCGGCGATCATGTGGTGCCGAACCCCATGATGGCTCCGAGCGGGATCATCGGCTCGGGAGGTGCGTACGGCGCCTTGGCGGAGTACCTGCTCATAGAGCAGGCCGAGCCGGGGGTGACGCTGCGCGTGATCCCCGATCATGTCCCGTGGGAGGTCGCCGCGCTCAACGAGCCGATGGCGGTCGCCCATCACGCCGTGAACCGGTCGGGGGCGAAGGAGGGCGACACCGCGGTCGTGTTCGGCGCAGGCCCGATCGGACTGGGTGCGGTCATCAGCCTGAAGTCGAAGGGCGTCCCGCACGTTGTCGTCGTCGACCTCATCCCCTCGCGGCTGGAGAAGGCGCTGCGCGTCGGCGCTGACGCGGTGATCGACAGCGGCGAGGAGGATGTCGTCTCCCGGCTGTGTGAGATCCACGGCGAGATCCCCGCCCGTCCCGGGCACCCGCCGAAGGCCGGCACGGACGTCTACATCGATGCGGCCGGGGCCGCCGCCGTCGTGCAGACCGCGCTGTCGGCCGCCAAGCACGGCTCGGTGCTGACGGTCGTCGCAACGCACAAACGACCCGTCGAGGTCGACTTCGGCGAGATCCTCGGGGCGGAGCTCGACATCCGCACCTCCATGGGTTATCCCACCGAGATCTTCGAGGTCACCGACGCGATCATCGAGCACTGGGAGAAGTACGCCGTCATCGTCAGCGACGAGCTCCCCTTCGACCAGACCCTGGACGCTCTGAGCCTTGCGGCGACTCCGGGCGCGGCCGACAAGGTCATGGTCACTTTCGGCGAGCGCTGAGCTCGACCGCCGATCCGCGAGGAGATCAACCATCATGTCCCGAATCCTGATCGTCGGCGCCGGCTGGGCCGGCTTCTACACCGCCTGGAGGCTCGAGAGCCTCCTGAACGAGGGCGAGGCGGAGGTCACCCTCGTCGACCCGCTGCCCTACATGACATACCAGGGGATCCTGCCGGAGGTCGTCGGCGGATCGATCGAGCCGGGCCATTCCGTCGTGCCGCTGCGCCGCAACCTGAAGGCGACGAGGGTGATCACCGCGAAGGTCACCGGCATCGACCATGGACACCGGCGAGCCACCATCACGCCGGAGGGCGACGAGCCCTACGAGCTGGAGTACGACCAGATCGTCGTGACCGCCGGCGGAGTCACGCGCATGTTCCCGATGCCGGGCATCGCCGAGAACGCCATCGGCCTGAAGACTGTCGAGGAGGCCGTCGTGATCCGTGATCGTCTGCTCGGGAACGTCGACACGGCCGCTCAGCTGCCGCCCGGAACGGCGCGCGACAGGCTGCTGACCGTCGTCGTGATCGGGGGCGGCTTCGCCGGGGTCGAGGTCTTCGGAGAGCTGCGCTCGTTCGCCACCTCGTTGCTGGAGATCTCCCCGCAGCTGACGATCGAGGACACGCACTTCCATCTCATCGAGGCGACGGGTCGCATCCTGCCCGAGGTCTCTGAGGAAAGCGGTGAGTGGGTGCTCTCCGAGCTCGCTCGCAGGGGAGGGACGGTGCACCTCGACACCCAGGTGAGGAGCATGGTCGACGGTGACGTCGTGCTGTCGACGGGCGAGGTCATCCCCTCCGACTTGATCGTCTGGACGGCCGGGGTCATGGCAAACCCGGTCGTGGTGAAGGGCAGCGACCTCCCGGCCGACGAGCGGGGGCGTATCCGCGCACGCGCCGATCTCCGTGTCGGCGACGAGGACGGCATCGTGGAGGGTGCCTGGGCGGCCGGCGACATCGCAGCGGTGCCCGACCTCTCCGGGGGAGGAATCGGCGGCTACTGTGCGCCCAACGCGCAGCACGCCGTGCGCCAGGGCAAGCTCCTCGCGAGGAACCTCGTCGCCGTGCTGCGCGGTGGGGAGCCGGAGGCCTACGTGCACGAGAACCTCGGCGCGGTCGCCGGGTTCGGCCACGGCCAGGGCGTGCTCCAGTTCCGCGACCGCGAGCTCAGGGGGCCGCTCGCGTGGCTGGCGCATCGCGTATGCCACGGCCTGGTCACGCCGACGTGGGAGCGCAAGCTGCGCGTGTTCAGCGACTGGACCGAGCAGCACATCCTCGGTCGCAGCACCGCTTCGCTCGCGAGGAACAGGACGCAGCGCGATGCGTCGGAGGCGACCGGTGGCGGCGTGAAGGCGGGGAAGGACCTCGTCGTTCCCGCACCGCTGCCGCCGGCGGAGGAGAACGGCCCGGTCGCCGTCGGCTCGCCGTGATCGCCGCTGCCGACGTGCGCGGCAGAGCCGAGCGCGCCGTGCGGTTCATCCGGATGGGGAGGACCGCGCGATCTCCCGTACTGCTGCGCTCTTGCGGGAGGCCGACGGAGCGGAAGCCCCCAGCGGCGGCGGGGCGATCGGTGCGGGAGGCTAGCCGAGCAGCGCCACGCCGAAGCCTGCCACGACAGCCCGCAGCTCAGCGAGGTAGCGCTGCGCCTGCTCGGTGAGCGGGATCACGGAATGGCCGATCCAGCCGATCTCGATGCGTTCGTCGACCTCGAGCGGGATGGCGACGATCTCCGGGTCGAGGTCGTCGCTGATGATGCCCGTCGAGATAGTGTAGCCGTCGAGCCCGATCATGAGGTTGAAGATGGTCGCGCGATCGGAGACCCGGATCTCCTGCTTGCTCGACAAGGTGGAGAGGATCTCCTCGGCGAAGTAAAAGGAGTTGTTCGCCCCCTGGTCGAAGGTGAGCCGCGGCACGTCGGCGAGGTCTGCGAGGGTGACGCGATCCCGCGAGGCGAGCGGGTTCTTCCGGGAGATGAAGATATGCGGCTCGGCGAGGAAGAGCGGGCGGAACGCGAGCCCGGAGTCCCGGAGCAGTTTGTCGACGACGTTCCGGTTGAAGTCGTTCCGGTACAGGATGCCGAGCTCGCTGCGGAGCGTCCGGACGTCCTCGATGATGTCCCAGGTGCGCGTCTCACGCAGCGAGAACTCGTACTCGACCGCCCCGCTCCCCTTCACCATCCGGACGAATGCGTCGACCACGAACGAGTAATGCTGCGCCGACACCCCGAGCAGGCGTCGCGACGGCGGCCGACCCAGGTAGCGCTGCTCGAGGAGCTCCACCTGCTCGGTGACCTGCCTGGCGTATCCGAGAAACTCCGCACCATCGGCGGTGAGCGTCACTCCGCGCGCGGAACGGAGGAGGAGAGCGCGGCCCACCCGGGTCTCGAGGTCTTTCATCGCCGCGGACATGGTCGGCTGGGAGACGTAGAGCACGTCGGCCGCGGCGCTGATCGACCCCTCCGCGGCGACCTCGATGAAGTAGTGGAGCTGCTGCAGCGTGACACCATTTGATCCGCGAGCCATAGGTGAATCCTATAGGCATGTATAGCCAGGGTGAGTTTCTCGATAGTCGCCGTGGGACTGCACGATGACTGTACCGACTTCCGCACGGCCGAGCCCGGCCGTCAGCCACCGGATTGGCCACTCATGGCGAACGAGTTCACGTTCAGCATCACCACCACCCGCTTCGACGAGGACTACTCACCGTCGGACAGTTCCCGGATCACCACGAACTTCGCCAATCTGGCCCGAGGTGAGCACCGCCAGGAGAACCTCCGCAACGCTCTGGCGATGATCGACCGCCGGTTCAACGACCTCGCACACGGGGACAACCCGACCCGGGACCGGTACACCGTCGAGCTCGAGATCGTCTCCGTGGGGCTGCAGTTCACTGCACGAGGCGCGGATCAGGAGTTCCCGCTGCTCGAGATCCTGGATGTCCAGATCGTCGACCTGCGGACCGGCGAACGCCGCCACGGGATCGTGGGGAACAACTTCTCGTCCTACGTCCGCGACTTCGACTTCAGCGTGCTGCTGCCGGCGGCAGGCAAGACCGCGGCGGAGTTCACCATCCCCGATGACTTCGGCGAGCTGCACGGCAAGCTGTTCCGGCACTTCCTCGACTCCGAGGCGTACCGGGAACGTTTTCCGATGTCGCCCGTGATCTGCATCAGCGTGTCGACGAGCAAGACGTATCGTCGGACCGAGTATCATCACCCGGTCCTCGGCGTCGAGTACCGGCAGGACGATTATTCGCTGACCGACGAGTACTTCCGACGGATGGGACTGCAGGTCCGGTACTTCATGCCGCCCGCCGGCGTCGCGCCGCTCGCGTTCTACTTCCGCGGCGATCTGGTCGCTGACTACTCCGACCTGCAGCTCGTCGGCACGATCAGCACGATGGAGACCTTCCAGAAGATCTACCGACCGGAGATCTACAACGCGAACTCGGCCGCCGCGCGCATCTACCGGCCGAGCCTGGAGCAGCAGGACTACTCGCGGGCGCCGATCGCCTACGACCGTGACGAGCGCGATCAGCTCGCCAAGAGACAGGGGAGGTACACGGAGGAGCACTTCATGAAGCCGCACGGGAAGGCCCTGGAACGGTGGGCCGCCACCTATCCCGTTCTCGTCGGATGACCAGCGGAGAATCCTCGATCATGCGTACGTTCTTGCCCACCTCCATCGTCGGCAGCCTGCCGAAACCTTCGTGGCTCGCCGAGCCCGAAACCCTCTGGTCCCCGTGGAAGCTGGAGGGTGATGCGTTGGTCGAGGGCAAGCAGGATGCGCTGCGCATCGCCGCCCACGAGCAGCGTCGACGCGGCATCGACATCGTCAGCGACGGGGAGCAGACCCGCCAGCACTTCGTCACGACGTTCATCGAGCATCTCACCGGGGTCGACTTCGAGCAGCGCGAGACTGTTCGCATCCGCAATCGATATGACGCGAGCGTGCCGACCGTCGTCGGTACCGTGAGCCGCGATGAACCCGTGTTCGTCGACCATGCGGCCTTCCTCCGCCAACAGACCGACCAGCCGATCAAGTGGGCGCTCCCTGGCCCGATGACGATGATCGACACGCTCTACGACCGCCACTACAAGAGCCGCGAGAAGCTGGCCTGGGAATTCGCGACGATCCTCAACCAGGAGGCGAGAGAACTCGAGGCGGCGGGGGTCGACATCATTCAGTTCGACGAGCCCGCGTTCAACGTCTTCCACGACGAAGTACAGGACTGGGGAGTTGCGACGCTGGAGAGGGCCGCGGAGGGACTGCGTGCGGAGACAGCCGTGCACATCTGCTACGGCTACGGGATCAAGGCGAACACCGACTGGAAGGCGACCCTCGGGCCGCAGTGGCGGCAGTACGAGCGATCGTTCCCGCTCCTGCAGCGGTCCACCATCGACATCGTGTCGCTGGAATGCCACCATTCCCATGTCCCGATGGACCTCATCGAACTCGTCCGTGGCAAGAAGGTCATGCTCGGGGCCATCGACGTGGCGAGCGAGACGATCGAGACCCCGGAGGAGATCGCCGACACACTCCGGCGCGCGCTCCAGTTCGTCGATGCGGACAAGCTCGTCCCGAGCACGAACTGCGGCATGGCGCCGTTGTCTCGGAGCGTTGCGCTCGGGAAGCTGAGCGCGCTTCGTGCGGGCACGGACATCATTCGCGAGGAGCTCACAGCCGCGAAGCCCTGACCGCCCGTTGCCGCCTGCACCGGGGCAACCTCCCCGGAAGCCTGTCAGAGCGAAATCAGCTTGCCGATCTGTTGCCGAAGGCCGCGTAGGGCCTCCGCGGAGCCGGCGGCAGGAACGCGAGTGGGCGATCCTGGAGCAGCGCGTCGCCGACGCGGATGCGAACCCGGACGACTACATCACCCTCGACGAGTGGAAGGCCCATCGGCAGGAGCGTCCCGCGGGACGGCCCGACGACCCGTGGACGGTGCCGACCGAACGATCTATGATTTGTCCGAATGGTCAAATCATAGAGAGGAGACGCAGTGTCCGACACGACGCCGTCCCGGATGCAGCTCCGTCCGCCGAAACTGCGCATCGAGCGTCGCGCGATCTGGCTCTTCGTCCTGCGTGGGGTGCTGCGGGGCGGGGCGCTGCTGGTGGCGCTGATCGTCACGTACGCGATCTGGGAGCCGGCACGTGTCTGGCTGATCGCACCGATCGTCGCCGTCGCGATCGTCCTGCTCGCAAAGGCCGCCGTGGAGCCGTTCTGGCGCTACCGTGTGCATCGTTGGGAGGTGACCGATCGCGCCACCTATGCGACCACCGGGTGGCTCGTGCGGGAGTGGCGGGTGTCGCCGACCTCGCGCATCCAGACCGTCGACGCCACCCGGGGACCGCTGGAGCAGCTGCTGGGCCTGTCTACCCTGCGGGTCACCACCGCCTCGTCCCACGGGGCCGTCGCCGTCGTCGGTCTCGACGCGCGTGCGGCGGAAGAGGCGGCCACGCGCCTGGCGCTGATCGCCGAGCTCACCGAGGGCGACGCGACATGAACGAATCGCTCCGCGAGAACGGGGCGCCCGGAAGGCATGCGGCGTCCCCCGCCGACGAGGGCTGGCACCGGCTGAGCTCTCGCGTGATCTGGGTCGACCTGGCCGTCAGCGCGCTGTCGGTGCTTCCCGGGGCTCTGGCGATCCTCGTCTTCGGCGTCGAGCCCGACGCGGGCATGATGTGGCCGCTGATCGGCATCGCCGCTTTCGGCGTCGTCGGCGGAATCGGTGACATCGTGCGGTGGGCCTTCACGCGCTACCGAGTGACCCCGACCGAGATCGAGGGGCGCAGCGGCGTGCTCGTGCGGCGCCGGCGCAGCGTGCGGCGCGATCGCATCCGCAGCGTCGACACCCACGCCAGACTTCGTCACCGCCTCGCGGGCCTCCGCGTTGTCACGATCGGCGCCGGTCAGCAGACCGGGTCCGGCGAGGCCGCGCTGCACCTCGACGCCCTGTCCGTCGCCGACGCCGCGGACCTCCGCCGCGAGCTGCTCGCCGACCGTCCGCAGCAGGAGACGACCGCCGGCGACCAGATCGGCGTCGACCCCGCGCTCGAGACGCCCGAGCAGGTCCGGGTCCTCGCGACCTTCCGTCCCTGGTGGGTGGTCTACAACATGTTCAGCGTCTGGGCCTACCTGCTCGCTGCCGGTGTGCTGTGGGGGCTGGCCTGGTTGCTGTCCACGTTCGGCATCGACCTGCTCGAGCTCGCATCGAGCGTCATCGACGGGGATGAGCTGGGCTGGGCCGGCATCGCCGTGCTCGCGCTGGTCGGCGGCGGCCTCTTCGGGGCGGTCGGGATGGGCATCGCCTTCCTCGCCGGACACTGGCGGTTCGAGCTGACCCGCGTGCGCACGGGCGGCAAGAGCTATCTGCGCACCCGGCGGGGGCTGTTCAGCACGCACGAGGTCAGTCGAGACGAATCGCGGATGCGGGGACTGACGATCATGGAGCCCCTGCTGTGGCGGTGGATGGGCATGGCCGACACCCACGTCATCACCACCGGTCTCGGGCTGTGGGATGCGACGCAGCCCACAGCGATCCTCCCGCGCGGTCCGATCGGCGTCGCCCGCCCCGTCTCCGCCGAGGTGCTGGGAGAGCCGTGCCCGATCGACGCAGAGCTCGCGCGACATCCCTCCGCCGCCCTCCGCCGCCGCCTGTGGTGGGCGACCCTCATCTCCGCCGTCCCCGCCGCCGTCCTCGCCGTTCCGGCCGCCACCGGCGCCGTGGCACCGTGGACCCTCTGGATCGCCCCGGCCGTGTGGCCGATCGCGCTGCTGGGCGGACGAATCGCCTATCGCGCCCTCGGACACGCACTCAGCGGCGACTACCTCGTCGTGCGCTCGGGGCTTCTGACGCGCAGCACCTCGGCGCTCCGGCGCGACGCGGTCAGCACGATCGCAGTACGCCAGTCGATCCTGCAACGACGGCTGGGCCTGTGCACCGTCTCGGCGATGACGGCCGCCGGATGGTACGACTACGAGGCGTCGGATGTGGCCGCCGACACCTCCGTCGCCCTGGCCGCGCGGGCGGCGCCGGGGGTGATCGACGAGTTCACCGCCGCCGGCGGGGGAAGATAGGCGCATGCCCGTCGCCTCACGCCCCGCACCGACCTTCACCGAGACCGCGCGACGTGCTCAGCTCATCGAAGCCGCCATCGACACCGTCAACGAGGTCGGATACCACCGCGCCTCCCTAGCCGAGATCGCCCGGCGCGCCCAGGTCGCCAAGAGCGCCGTGCTCTACTACTTCCCCTCCAAGGAGGCGCTGCTGCTGCACGTCGTCGAGCACGTGTTCACCGCGCTCGACGAACGGCTCGTCGTCGCGGTGGCTGCGGCATCCGGCGCCGTCGACCGGCTGCGCACCTACGCCGAGACCTATATCGACTACGTCGACACCCACCGCAGCGAGCTGACCGCCGGGCTGGAGATCGTGGTGTCGCATCGCACGCCCGACGGCACGCCCCTCTACCTGACCGGCGCCGAGGAGGACACCGCGCTGCTGCGCCGCATCCTCGGCGAGGGCATGGAGCAGGGCCTTTTCCGGCGGATGCCGCTGCGCACCGCCGTCGACATCGTCGAAGCCGTCCTGGACGCCTCGGCCACGACGCTGCAGCGCGACCGGCACGCCGATCTCGCCCCGTTCCGCGACCAGGGCGTGGCCGTGCTCATGGCCGGCCTTGCCGCGCCGACCCGTTCCTGAGGGCGTGACCGGCCGGCGGGCCCGCCCACCGCCGCCCGCCCCATCACACGAACGGCGTTCACGCCCTCGTCCTCCGCGGCCTCTTTGTGCGGACGCCGTTTTGTACAGACACCGTTCAACTGCTCTTCTCTCGACGCTGTCGAGCGCGACATCGCGCTCGATCAGCCTGTGTCCGTGCCCGCCCATCAGGGGCGGACGCGATGACGATGAGAAAGAGAAGGATCATGACAACCAGACGGTTTGGCTCCGCCAAGCGACTGATCGCCATGAGCGCCACGGCGGGATGCGCCCTGGCTCTCACTCCGGCGCTCACGGCTGCCGCGGTCGACGAGGGCGCCGAGAGCCCCAAGAACATCATCGTGCTCATCTCCGACGGAGGCGGGTACAACCAGTTCGACGCCGCTCGCCTCTACGAGACCGGCGAGAGCTACCAACAGGTTGCGGTCGACCCGGCGACCGGTGCCGTCGAACGCATCGCGGGCACCCCCAGCGCGGTCTACGACACGTTCCCGGTGCAGGTGTCGCAGTCGCACTACTCGGCCAGCGGCCGGGCGACGTACTCGCCCGAAGAGGCATGGGGCGACTTCACGTGGGTCGCCTCCGGCGCCACCGACTCGGCCGCCGCGGGCACCGCGCTCGGCACCGGCATCAAGACCGACAACGGCGTGCTCGGCCTGACCCCGTCGGGCGACCGCCTGCTCACCGTCGGCGAGCAGGCCATCGCCACCGGCAAGAAGCTCGGCCTGGTCACATCGGTCACGTTCAACCACGCGACGCCCGCCGGGTTCATCGCGCACAACGCCAACCGCAACGACTACCACGGCCTCGCCACGGAGATGATCGACAGCGGCGCCGACGTGATCATCGGTGCCGGCCACCCGAACTACACCGACGCGAACACCTCGCGCTCCTCGCACTTCGGCAGCGGATCGTGGATCTCGCAGGCCGACTTCGAGCGCCTCTCGAGCGGGCAGACGCCGTTCACCTACGTCGAGAGCAAAGCCGACTTCGAGAAGGTCGCGGCAGGCGCCGACGTGCCCGACAAGCTCTTCGGCCTCGCCCGCGTTGCAGAGACGTTCCAGTACAACCGTCCGGGTCTGACGAACAATCAGGTCGTTCCGTTCACCGACCCGCTGAACACCGACGTCCCCTCCCTCGAGACCTCGACGGAGGCAGCGCTGAACGTGCTCGAGAAGAGCGACGAGGGCTTCTTCCTGATGGTCGAGGGCGGCGCGGTCGACTGGGCCGGACACGCCAACCAGACCACGCGCCTCGTCGAGGAGCAGGTCCAGTTCAACGACTCCGTCGAGGCCGTGACCGCCTGGGTCGAGGAGAACAGCAGCTGGGACGAGACGCTCGTCATCGTGACCGCCGACCACGAGACCGGCTACCTCGCCGGTGCCGGCGCCGGCACGGAGACGGGCTGGACCGAGACGACCGGCGAGGCCGGGCAGATCCCCGACGTCAGCTGGCACTCGGGCGGGCACACCAACGCCCTGGTCCCCGTGTACGCCAAGGGCGCCGGCTCCGAGGTGCTCGCGGCTCGTGCCTCCCAGTGGGACGTCGTGCGCGGCGCCTACCTCGACAACACCGACATCGGCGAGGCCGTGTTCGACTTCCTCGGCCACGCCGAGGCGACGGGCGACGCCCTCGCGGTCGAGGCGTCCGTGCCGCTCGCCGCGTCGTCGGGCGTGCTGAGCCTCGCCCTGCCGGAGCTCGAGGCGCCGGTGCGCTTCGAGGGCGACGCGACGGCCCAGCGGGCCGCGCTCCCGGAGATCGCGGTCAGCGACACCCGCAACGAGGCCCAGGCCCAGGGCAAGGGCTGGACGCTGTCCGGCGCCGCCTCGGCATTCGTCGCCGGCAACCGCAGCTTCGGCGCGGAGAACCTCGCGTGGACGCCGAAGATCGTCGTCTCCGACTCGGGAGCCGCGGCCGGCTCGGCCGGCACCCTCGACGAGCCGGCGACCCTCGCGGACTCCGATCGGACCTCGCGCGTCGGGACAACGGTCGTCGGCGCGGACCTCGGCCTGACCATCCCGGCGGACGCCGAGAGCGGCCGGTACGGCAGCGAGATCACGCTGACCCTGTTCGCGAAGGACTGATCGATCCATGGCGCACTGCGCCAGGGTGCGGGCCCGGGCACAGCACCCGGGCCCGCACCCACGTCCACCGTGTCATCGGTGGTGAGAGGAACCTCTCCATGTTCACAGCCAGGTACCGGATGACACCCCTCCTGACCGGCGCGGCGATCGCCGCCGTGCTGCTCACGGCGGCGGCGATCTCGATGCCGTCCGCGGCGTCCGCGGCATCCGCGCCCGCGCGCACGAGCACCGCCGCGCCGTCCGCCGGATCGCAGTGGTCGGTGGTGCCGGCCGGCGCCGACGGCCCCGACGGGCGTGTGTCACTGCGGCACGTCATCGAGCCGGGAGGAGCCGTCGACGACTTCATCGCCGTGAGCAACCTCGGGCCGGAGGCCGCCACCTACGAGGTGACGGCGGGCGACGGCGCCGTCGGCCCGAGCGGTGCGTTCGACATCCGTCAAAGCGAGCCGGTCGACTCGGGATCGTGGATCGCGGTGTCGGGTCTCACCGGCAGCGCCGTGACGATCGGCGCCGGCGAGACGGCGGTGCTGCCGGTTCGGATCGCCGTCCCGGCGGACGCGACCCCCGGAGACCACCCGGCGGGTATCGTCGTCGCCGTCTCCCGCGCGGGCGAGGCGGTCACCGTGACGCATCGCGTCGGTGTGCGGCTGCACCTCCAGGTGTCCGGAGACGTCGTGTCGCGGCTCGCCCTGGGCGAGGTGCGCTCGGAGTTCGTGCCGTCCTGGATCCCGTTCGCGCCGGGCACGCTCCACGTGTCGGCGACGGTCGCCAACGAGGGCAACGTCAGGATGGGCGCCGCCCTCACCACGACGGCCGCCGGTGCACTCGGCATCGGCGCGTCGAGCGCGACGACGACGGCCGGGGAACTGCTCCCGGGCGACACCGCAGAGGTGGTGACGTCGATGACGGCGTGGCCGATGGCGGCGCTCTTCGGCGACGCCGTCGTCGAGGGCGTCCTGGTCGGCCAGGACACGGTGCGCCCCGCCGCCGCGGTTGAGTCCTCCTTCAGCCAGATCGCGATCTCGTGGACAGGACTGGTCGTGCTGGCGCTCGTCGCGGGCGGGGTCGTGGCCGTCGTCGTCGCACGCCGACGTCGCAGGTCCCCGGAGCCGGCGGGGGTGCGAGGATGAGGCCCGGAGGTCGCCGCGCCCGGGCGACCCGCAGGCGCGTGGTGCTGGTCGTCGCAGCGATCGTCGCCGGAGCGGGCGTGGGAGCCGCCGACTCGCCGCCGGGCGGCCTCGGCGCACCGGCCGTGTGGGCCGCGTCCGGGGGCGAGCCCGATCGGAACGGGAGCGAGACCGCCCCGAGCATCCCGCTCGAGGCGGTGGTGCCCGAGCGCGCCGGTCCGACCGCCACGCCGAGCGCGCCGACGTCCACCACCCCGGCCACGGCGGCTCCGACGGACTCACCCGCGCCGCCCGCTCCCTCGTCCGGCCGGGCGCCCACAGACGCGTCGCTCGCCGACACCGGGGGCACCGTGGCCGTGTGGTCCCTCGCGGCGATCGCACTCGTCCTGCTCGGCACGGTCCTCCTCCGCAGGCGCCACCCGTAGGCCCCCTGCCCGCGGCGCGACGCACCACGGGTCGCGGGAGGGGCGCGTCAGGGTTCGGGATCCATCGCGGTGGCGGTCCGCAGGAGGAAGTCGGTGATCACCGCGAGGTCGGCGGCGGAGAATCCGACCGCGACCTCGCGCATCGCCGCGACGCTGGCGCCGAAGTGCGCGCGGAACTCGGCCCGGGACCTGTCGGTCAGACCGATCACGCGCGCCCGTCCATCGTGCGGATGCGGCCGTCTCACGACGAGACCTGCGTCCACGAGGCGATCGAGCAGCTTCGTCGTGGCGGCCGTGCTGATGCGGAGGTGCCGGGAGATGTCGTGCGGGCTGACCGTGTCACCGCGCTGCTCGCGGATGACCAGCATCCGGAGCGCGGCGAGATCGGTCGCGTTCATCGCCATGTCCGCCTTCATGCCGCTGTGCAGGCGATCCATGGCGTCGCTGAAGGCGCGGACCGCCGTCAGCACCTGCCCCACCGCGGCCTCGTGCGACGTGCCGACGCCCTGCCCTCGGGGCATGTGGACACTCCCTCGCACCGTCGGTAATATCGATCGGACTCAGATAGCTAGCTAAGCTAGCAAACAAGGAGGGCGAATGGACGAGATCGAGTACGTCGTTCTGCTGGACGACGACGGGAACGAGATCGGCACGGCCCCCAAGAGCAGCGTGCACGGCACCGACACCGCCCTTCACCTCGCCTTCTCCTGCCACGTGCTCAACGACGAGGGCGAGATCCTCGTCACCCGCCGTGCGCTGCACAAGAAGACGTGGCCCGGCGTCTGGACGAACAGCTTCTGCGGGCACCCGCACCCGGCGGAGCCGCTGCTGCAGGCGGTGAACCGCCGTGCCGAGTTCGAGCTGGGGCTCGCCCTCACCCGGATCGAGCTCGCCCTGCCCCTCTTCCGCTACCGCGCGACCGACGCGAGCGGCGTCGTCGAGCACGAGGTCTGCCCCGTCTACATCGCGCGCACCGTCGACGACCCGACGCCGAACCCCCTCGAGGTCGTCGACGCACGCTGGGTGGGTCCCGTCGAGCTCGCCGCATCGCTGCGCACCGCTCCATGGGCCTTCAGCCCGTGGCTCGTGCTGCAGGCGGCGCAGCTCGACCTGTTCGCCGAGCGACAGTGGATCGAGCACCGGGTGGCGTCGTGATCCACCGGCTCGACGCAGCCGCCCGCGCGGGCATCGACTCCGCGATCGACGACGCCGTCGCCCGCATCCGCCGACGCTCCCCCGAGCTCGGCGAGACGTTCGCCGCCCTCGCCGACGCGGTCACGCGCGCCGCCGGCGGCGGCAAACGGTTCCGTCCGTCCCTCGTGGTGGCGAGCTTCGAGGCCTTCGGCGGTCGCCCCGCCGACCTGTCGGGCATCTACGCCGTCGCCGCCTCGTTCGAGCTGCTGCACACCGCCTTCGTCGTGCACGACGACGTCATCGATCACGACCTCCAACGCCGGGGCACGCTCAACATCGCCGGGGAGTTCCGCGCCCGCGGCGCCGCCCGCGGGGCGGACGCGAGCGCGGCCGCCGACCTCGGCGACGCGGCAGCGATCCTCGGCGGCGATCTGCTGCTCTACGAGGCGACCCGGCTCATCGCCCGCGCGGAGGTGCCGGCGGACCACCGCAGCGAGCTCCTCGCGCTCTTCGACGACGCCGTCGTCGTCTCCGCGGCCGGCGAGCTCGCCGACGTGGAGAACGCACTCGGCGGCACCGACCCCGCGACCGACTCGCTGATCGCCGCGGCGCACGACAAGACCGCCGTGTACTCCTTCGCCGCTCCCCTGCGCGCGGGCGCGCTCCTCGCCGGGGCCGAGGCCCACGACCTCGACGTCCTGCGTGTCTGCGGCGGCCGTCTCGGGCTCGCCTACCAGCTCGTCGACGACCTCATCGGCGCGTTCGGCACGCCCGATCAGGCCGGCCGCGACGCAGGCGGCGACCTGCGCGAGGCCAAGCGCACGCCGCTGATCGCCCTCGCCCGGCAGACCGCGTCGTGGCCGACCGTCAGCGACGCCCTGGCACGCGCACGCACCGGTCCCGTGGCCGTGCTCGAGGCTCAGCGCGTCCTCGACGAGAGCGGCGCCCGGGAGCGCCTGTGCCGGCTCGTCGGCGACACCCTGACCGGCGCGCGCGCCGCCGCGGGAGCCCTCCCCGACGCGGCGCGCGGGCTCGTCGACGAGATCGCGGAACGGATCGGAGAACGGATCCCGTGACCCCGCGACCTCCTGCCGCCATGACCGGGTTGTCGCTCTACGACCACACCGCGACGTCCGCCGCGTCCGCCGTCATCCGGTCCTATTCGACGTCGTTCTCCCTCGCCACGCTCCTGCTCGGACCCCGCCCGCGGCCCCACATCCGGAACGTCTACGCCCTCGTGCGGATCGCGGACGAGATCGTCGACGGCCCGGCGGGCGAGGCGGGACTCGATGCCGCCGAGCAGGGCCTGGTGCTCGACGCCCTCGAGACCGAGACGACGGATGCGGTGCGCCGCGGATTCAGCGCGAACCTCGTCGTGCATGCGTTCGCCCGGACCGCCCGCGAGTGCGGCATCGGCGCGGACCTCACCGCCCCGTTCTTCGCCTCGATGCGCACCGACATCTCGACCCGCATACACGACGACGCCTCGCACGACGCGTACGTGTACGGCTCGGCCGAGGTCGTCGGGCTCATGTGCCTCGCGGTCTTCCAGAACGCCGGCGCGGGCCGGCCGACGCCGCCGCCGGAACGCCTCGTCACCGGCGCCCGTGCGCTGGGGCGGGCGTTCCAGGACGTCAACTTCCTCCGTGACCTCGATCACGACGCGCACGCGCTCGGCCGCGACTATCTGGCCGTCGACGACCGCTCGCGCACCCGCGCGGGCGTGCTCGACCGGGTCGATGCCGACCTCGCGCGGGCGGCCTCCGTCATCCCTGCCCTCCCCGCGGACTGCAGACGGGCCGTGACGGCCGCCCACGGCCTGTTCGCGGCGCTCTCCGCCCGGCTCCGGGACGCGGCGCCGGCTCGACGCCGCGTGCGCGTGCCCACCGTGCAGAAGGCCGCCGTCGCCGCCCGAGCGTGGTTGGGCGCACCGCCGCGCGGTGCACGGGCATGACGGCGCACGGCAATGACGCACTGGTCATCGGCGGCGGCGTCTCCGGGCTCGCCACCGCCGCGCTGCTCGCCGAGGAGGGCTACCGCGTGACCCTGCTCGAGGCCCGCGAGGAGCTCGGCGGACGCGTGGGCAGCTGGGAACGCGACGGGTTCCGGTTCGACACCGGTCCGAGCTGGTATCTCATGCCCGAGGTGTTCGATCACTTCTTCCGCCTGCTGGGAACCAGCTCCGAGACCGAGCTCGATCTCGTCCCGCTGACGCCCGCTTACCGTGTGTACGCGCAATCCCACCTCGACTCCGACTCGTCGCCTCTCGACGTGGTCTCCGGCCGCGCCGCGGCACGGGAGTTATTCGACTCCATCGAGCCGGGCGCCGGCGACCGGCTCGACGCCTACCTCGACTCGGCCGGCGAGGCGTACGACCTCGCCGTCTCCCGGTTCCTCTACGACACGTACGAGTCGCTGGCGAACCTGACCGATCCCACCGTCCTCCGACGCCTCGGGCACCTGACGTCGCTGCTCACGGTCCCGCTCGCCACGCACATCGAGAAGCGCTTCACCGACACGAGGCTGCGGCAGATCCTCGGCTACGCCGGCGTCTTTCTCGGCGGGTCACCCTACGATCTGCCGAGCCTCTACCACCTCATGAGCCACCTCGACCTCGACGACCACGTGCGCTACCCCCGCGGCGGCTTCACCAGGCTGATCGCCGCGATCGAGCGGCTCGCGCGCGACCGCGGCGTGCACGTCGAGACCGGTGCGGACGTCGTGCGCATCGAGGTCGAGAGCGGACGCGTCCTCGGGGCGCAGACCGCCGACGGGCGCCGGTTCGCCGCCGACGTGGTCGTGTCGACCGCAGACCTCCACCACACCGAGACCGTGCTGCTGCCGCCCGCGGCCCGCACGTATCCCGAGCGACGGTGGCGTCGCAAGGCCCCGAGCTACGGGGTGCTCCTGGTTCTGCTGGGCGTCCGGGGCGAGCTGCCGCAGCTCGCCCACCACACCCTCCTGTTCACCGAGGACTGGCGCGCGAACTTCGCCGAGATCTTCGGCCCGGACAGCCGCATCCCCGACCCCGCGTCGCTGTATGTCTGCCGCCCGAGCGCCACCGACGACACCGTCGCTCCCGCGGGACACGAGAACCTCTTCGTGCTCGTCCCGATCCCCGCGGACCCGGCGCTCGGCCGCGGCGGCGGCGACGCGACGGGAGACGAGGGCATCGAGCGGGCCGCGGACGCGGCGATCCGACAGATCTCGACCTGGTGCGGGATCGGGGACCTCCGCGACCGGATCGTCGTGCGGCGGACGATCGGTCCCGGCGACTTCGAGCACGACCTGCACGCGTGGCGGGGCAATGCGCTCGGCCTTGCGCATCCGCTTCGCCAGAGCGCCCTTTTCCGGCCCCGCAACGCCTCGAAGCGGGTACGAGGACTGTTCTACGCGGGATCCTCTGTGCTCCCCGGGATCGGGCTGCCGATGTGTCTCATCTCGGCCGAGCTCGTCATCAAACGGCTGCGCGGCGACCGGTCGGCGGGGCCGCTGCCTGAACCCGCGGCGAGGACGGCCTGATGCCCGGGCTCTACCTCGCCGCCATCCTCGCGAGCGTCGCCGGCGTCGCGGCGCTCGACCTGCGCTTCCGGCTCGCGATCGGTCCGCATCCCGCGCGCACGGCCGCCGCGGTCGCCGTCGGCACGGCGTTCTTCCTGGTCTGGGACGCTGTCGGCATCGCGACCGGGGTGTTCGTGAAGGGCGGCAGCGCGCTGCTGATCGGCGTCGATCTCGCTCCCGAGCTCCCGCTCGAGGAGCCCTTCTTCCTCGCGTTCCTCTGCTATCTCGCGGTCGTCGTGCACGCCGCCGCACAGCGATGGCCAGAGCGCCGCGGCGCGCGTGCCCAGGGGTCCGGCCGATGACCTACCCCCTCATCGTGCTGCCGTTCCTCGCCCTCACCGCGGTCGTGACGGCCCTGAGCGGCCGTCGCCCGGGGTTCGGCCGGCGGATGCGGGCGAGCGCGCTGACGGCCGTCGTGCTGATCCTGCTGACCGCGGTCTTCGACAACGCGATGATCGCGGCGGGCCTGTTCACCTACCCGGACGAGCACCTCAGCGGCATCCGGATCGGACTCGCGCCCGTCGAGGACTTCTCGTACCCGCTGTGCGCGGCGTTCGGCGTGCCCGCCGTCGCAGCGCTCCTGCCCGTGCGGAGGACGCGATGACCGCCCTGTCGGCCGGCACGATCGCACGCACCCTGCTCGTGTCGTCGCGTCCGGTGAGCTGGATCAACACGGCATTCCCGTTCGCGGCGGCGTACCTGCTCGCGGCCCGTCAGCCGGATGCGACCCTCGTCGTCGGCACGCTCTTCTTCCTCGTCCCGTACAACCTCGCGATGTACGGGATCAACGATGTGTTCGACTACGAGTCCGACCTCCGCAACCCCCGCAAGGGCGGCGCACACGGGGCGGTGCTCGACCGTCGCCTGCACGCGATCACGCTCTGGGCGGCGGGGCTGGCGTGCCTGCCGTTCCTCGGGTATCTCGTCGCCGTCGGGTCTCCGCTGTCCTGGCTCGTGCTCTCGATCAGCATGTTCTGCGTCGTCTTCTACTCGGCGCCGCCCCTGCGCCTGAAGGAGGTGCCGTTCGCCGACTCGGCGACGAGCAGCATCCACTTCTTCTCGCCCGCCGTGTACGCACTCGTGCTGGCCGGCGCCTCGTGGACGCCGCAACTGGTCGCGGTGATCGCGGCCTTCGCGCTGTGGGGCGTCGCCTCGCACGCGTTCGGAGCGGTGCAAGACGTCGCCGCCGATCGCGAGGCGGGGATCGCCTCGGTCGCGACGGTGCGTGGCGCCCGCTGGACCGTGCGCTTCTCGCTGGCCTGCTACGCGCTCGCGGGGATCGTCATGTTCCAGACCGCGTGGCCGGGGCCGCTCGCGGCCGCTCTGACGCTGCTCTATCTCGGCACCGTCTGGCCGTATCGCGACGTCACCGACGAGACCGCGGAGCGCGCGACCGCCGGATGGCGGCGCTTTCTCTGGCTGAACCAGATCGCGGGTTTCGGCGTCACGCTGCTGCTGATCTGGTGGGCCGCGCTCACCGCCTGAGCGCAGCCCGTCCGCTGCGGACTACTCGGAGTCGTCCAGCTCGAGCAGCTGGTCGATCGCGTCCGTGAGCCGTTGGTCGGCCTCGCCGTACGCCGTCCAGTCGCCCGCCTGCATGGCGGCGTCGCGGTCGAGCATCGCCTGACGCGCCTCCTGGAGCGCCGCCTGATAGGCGTCCGCGGGCACCGTCGGCGCGGTCGTGCCGTCACCCGAGCCGTCGTCCGGAGCCTCGGTCGCGGTGTCGGTCGGAGCGACCTCCTCGTCCCCGGCGTTCGCGCCGGAGTCCCCGCCGAACAGCGCGTTGAGCGCTTCGTTCAGCGTGTTCTCGAACGCGATCTCGGTGCCGAACGCCACCAGCACGCGCTGCAGCTGCGGAAGCTGCGTCCCGCTGGAGGCCTGCACGAAGACGGGCTGCACGTAGAGAAGTCCCCCGCCGACGGGGAGCGTCAGCAGGTTTCCGTTGAGCACCTCGGACTGCCCCTGCTGCAGGATGTTGATCTGCGACGAGACCCCCGGGTCGGAGTTGAACGTGTTCTGCACCTGACCGGGGCCCGGGACCGTCGTGTCGGCGGTGATCTCCAGCAGGCGCAGCTTGCCGTAGTCGGCGCTCTTCACGCCCTCCTGGCTCCCCGCGTCGGAGTCCACCGACAGGTAGCCCATCAGCACGTTCCGGGAGTCCGCGCCGGTCGACTGCGGGATGAAGCTCGTGAACATCGAGTACGTCGGCGCCGCCTGCCCGGGCATCTGCATCGTCAGGTAGTACGGCGGCTGGTTGACGTCCGGGTTCTGCGGGTCGGCCGGGGTCGACCAGGCGTTGTCCCGCTCGTAGAGCGACAGCGCCGTGTCGACGTGGTACTCGCCGAGCATCGCGCGCTGCACCTTGAACAGGTCGGTCGGATACCGCACGTGACTCATCAGGTCGCCCGACATCTCCTCGATCGGCTCGACCGTCGTCGGGAAGACGTTCTGCCACGCCTGCAGCAGCGGGTCGGTCTCGTCCCACGCATAGAGCGTGACCGAGCCGTCATAGGCGTCCACAGTCGCCTTCACCGAGTTGCGGATGTAGTTCACGTTGTCCAGGGCCACCCGCGGCGAAGGGTTGTTGGCGTCCTCGATCGCCTGCGACATGCTCGTCGCGGTCGAGTACGGGTACTGGTCGCTGGTCGTGTACCCGTCGACGATCCAGACGATCCTGCCGTCGACGACGCTGGGATACGGGTCCGAGTCGAGCGTCAGGTACGGCGCGACCTTCTGCACGCGGGTGGCGGGGTCGCGGTCGTACAGGATCTGCGAATCGTCGTTGATGGCGTCCGAGAACACGATCTGCTCCGACTGGAACTTGAGCGCGTAGATCAGACGGTTGAACACGTTGCCGATCGAGGGGCCGCCCTCGCCGTCGAACGTCGTGCGGGTGTCGTTGCCGCCGTCCGTGCCCGCCGGGTAGTCGAGCTCGATCGGGTCCGCGCCCGCGGGGGCGCCGACGATCGAGTACAGCGGCGAGTTCTCGCCGAAGTAGACGCGCGGCTCGTAGTCCTGCTCGGTGAGGAATCCGGATGCGGGGATCCCGCTCTCGATGAAGACGGGATCGCCGTCCACCGTGCGCTCGTTGCCCTTCGCCGCCACGAGCCCGTAGCCGTGCGTGTACACGAGGGTGGAGTTCTGCCACGACGCCGCGTCACCGAGGCCCTCTGTGTTGACCTCGCGCACCGCGACGATGGTGTCCTGGGACTGTCCGTCGATCTGGTAGCGGTCGACGTCCAGCGGGTCGTCGAAGAAGTAGTACTGGCGGTACTGCTGCAGCTGACGGACGGTCGGCTGGATGATCGCCGGGTCCATGATGCGGATCGAGGCCGTGGTCTCGGCGTCGGCACGGAGCTGACCGGGCTCCGCGTCGGTGACGGCGTCGTAGTCCGTCGTCTCGAGTCCGTCGATGTTGAACGCCGTCTTGGTCGCCTCGAGGTTGCGCTCGAAGTAGGGCATCTCGAGAGCACGCTGGTTCGGGCGCACCTGGACGGTGTTGATGATCCACGGGTAGGCGACGCCCACCACGAGGGAGGTGACCACGAGCAGGGCCGTCGCGATGAGCGGGAAGCGCCAACGGCCGATCACGGCCGTGACGAAGAACAGGATCGCGACGATGATCGCCGCGATGGAGAGGATCGTGAGCCCCGGGATGGTGGCGTTGACGGCCGTGTAGCTCGCGCCCGTGATGCGCTCCCCCGGCTCGGTGAGGGTGCGGTAGCGGTCGAGGAAGAGGCTGGCGCCCTGCAGCAGCAGGTAGATGCCCGCGATGACCGCGAGCTGGATGCGCGCGGGCTTGGAGATCCGCAGCTCGCGCTGTCCGATGCGCACCGATCCGTACAGGTACGACACCAGGGCCGTGACGAGCAGACTCACCAGCACGACCGCCGACGCGAAGCCGAGCAACCCGCCGTAGAAGGGCAGCCCGAACAGGTAGAACCCGGTGTCCATGCCGAACTGCGGGTCGCTCGTGTCGGTGTGCACGCCGTTCAGCCAGAGCGCCGTGGTCTCCCACTGCGCGGAGGCCGCGAATCCGGCGAAGAAGCCGAAGAAGACCGGGATGCCCCACATCGCCAGGCGGCGCAGCGGCTCGACGACCTCCTGGTAGCGGTCGAGCTGAGAGCTCAGCCGGACGTACACCGGACGCAGCCGGTAGGCGAGCTGGATCGCGAGCCACACCGGGATGGCCATCCCGAGGAATCCGACGACGAACATGACGGCCCGCGCGATCCACTGGGTCACGAGCACCGACGAGTAGCCGAGCTGGTCGTACCAGAGCCAATCGGCGTACAGGCTGGCGAACACGAAGAAGGCCACGGCGAGAGCCGCGATCACGACGAGCGAGATCGCGATCACACGGCGGGATCGATTCGGAGCGGCGGGCGTCGGCGCAGTGGTCGAGGTCACCCCTCCATCCTAGGAGCCATCCTCTGAGCGAACGCCGAGGGGATGCTGAGGGGACTCCCAGGCCTCAGCCCGCGGCACACACCGGGAGGCTCGCCAGGTCGCCCTCGTCGGCGATCGCGTCGAGGACCGCCACCGCGTCGTCGAGCGTCGCGACGGAGAACACCTGCAGGCCGTCGGGCACGTGGCCGACGACCTCGTCGCAGTTCGCCGACGGCGCGAGGAAGTACTCCGCTCCCGCGTCCGCGGCGCCCCACAGCTTCTGCCGGATGCCGCCGATCGCCCCCACGGTGCCGTCCGCGACGATCGTGCCCGTGCCCGCCACCTGAGCGCCGCCGTTGAGCTCACCCGGGGTGAGCGTGTCGATCATGCCGAGTGCGAACATCATCCCCGCCGAGGGGCCGCCCACGTTGTTCAGCTCGATCGAGACGTCGAAGGGGAAGTCGTACACGGTCAGGAGCGAGATTCCGACCTGCCACGTGCCGGCGGCCTCGCCGGTGCCCGCGGTCGGGGTGACCTCGACCGTGCGCTCGGTGCCGTCACGGTCGATCCGGAACGAGATCGGCGCGCCCTCGCCGGCGTTGATGATCTCGCGGAGATCCTCGAGCCGCGTCACCGGCGTGTCGTCGGCGGCGAGCACGATGTCGCCCGTCTCCAGCACCCCGCCGGCGGCGCTGCCGTCGAGGATCCCGGAGATCTCCAGCTGCGGGTCGACGTCGTGGCCGAGGAACTGCAGCGCGGCGGCGGTGGCGTCCTGCTGCGAGTCGATCATGAGCGTCGCGTTCTGCTGGCTGCGCTGCTCGCTGGTCTGACCGGTCGGGTAGATCGTCTCGATCGGAACGACGGCCTTCGTCGGATCGAACCAGGCGAGCGCCACGTCGAGCCACGACAGCCGACGCTCGGGCGAGCCGACGACCTGCACGGTCAGGAGGTCCAGCGAGCCATCCGTCGGGTAGGTCTGCGCGCCGTCTACCGAGATCAACGGAATGCTCTCGCCCTCCGCGTCCGTCACCTCGCCGAGCGTGTTGTAGACCGGACCGGGCTGCTCGATGACGTAGGGGCTCGGCAGGAACGACATCCCGAGCAGCGCGAGCAGCGCCACCACGAGCGCCCAGACGCCGGCGACCGTCCCGCGCGGCAGCCGTCGCCGCGGGTCCTCGGACACGACGACGCCGCCCTCTTCGAACAAGCTCACGCGTCCGCCTCTCCGTCCGACCGTTCGCGGCCGGCGTACGGCGACTTCGTGTTCGCCCGGCGGTGCGATGTATCCCTGCGACTAGCGTAGATCGCGACGTTATCCCCCGGCTGAAAGGCGCCTGACGTGGCAGACGACGACGACCGGAGCCCGGAAGAACAGTTCCAGGAACTCCTCCGGCAGCTTTTCGGTGCCGAAGGGATCGATCCGGCGCAGCTGCAGCAGCTGTCCGGACTCGGGATCGACCCGGCGATGATGCAGCAGATGATGCGGCAGATGCAGTCCGCCTTCGTCTCCGGCGACGGCGGCATCTCGTGGGACGAGGCGCAGCGTCAGGCGTTGCACATCGCCAATCAGAGCGACCTCGGCGTCGGATCGGGCGCCCGCGCGGACCTCGATCAGGCCTTCACCCTCGCGACGCTCTGGCTGAGCGAGTCGACCACGATCTCGGATCTCGCCGAGCCCGGCCGGGCCATCACCCGCGGGGCGTGGGTCGAGGCGACGATGCCGGTGTGGCGCGAGCTCGCCGAGCCGGTGGCACTCAGCATCGCCGACGCACTGACCGCGACGCTGTCCGAGCAGCTGCCCGAGGACATGCAGGGGATGCTGCAGGGCGCCGGCCGCATGATGCGCACGATCGGCGGCTCGCTGTTCGCGACGCAGCTCGGACAGGTCGTCGGACGCCTGTCGACCGAGGTCGTCAGCGGCGGCGACGTCGGCATCCCGCTCATGCCTGCCGGGTCCGCGGCGATCCTTCCGCAGAACTTCGCAGACTTCGGGCAGGGCCTCGAGATCCCCGAGGACCAGCTGGCCCTCTATGTCGCGGCGCGCGAGCTGGCGCACGCGCGCCTGTTCCGCCACGCCCGCTGGCTGCGGCTCGACGTCATCGCCCAGGTGACCGAGTTCGCGCGCGGCATCCGCGTCGACACCGCCGCGCTCGAGGACCTCGCCGAGCGCTTCGACCCCTCGCAGCCCGACGAACTGCGCCAGGCACTCGAGAGCGGAGCGCTGCTGCCCGAGAAGTCGGAGCAGCAGACCCAGGCCCTCACCCGCCTCGAGAACCTGCTCGCCCTCATCGAGGGATGGGTCGACGTCGTCACAGCGGACGCGACCTCGCGCCTGCCCAGCGCCGTCCGCGTCGCCGAGGTCGTCCGGCGCCGGCGCGCCGTCGGCGGACCGGCCGAGAAGGCGCTGGGATCCCTCGTCGGCCTCGAGCTGCGCCCGCGCCGCATGCGCGAGGCCGCGGCGATGTGGCGCGCCGTCACCGATGCCGTGGGCGTCGCCGCGCGCGATGCCCTGTGGGACTACCCCGACCTGCTCCCGACGTCCGAGGACATCGACGACCCGGCGGGCCTCATCGCCCGGCTCGCGGCTCGTGCGCGAGGCGAGGAGCCCGAGCGCGACGCGTTCGACGAGGCGCTCGAGCAGCTCCTGTCCGAAGAGGAGCGCGGCGAGGACGATCGCGACGAGACGCCGCCGGGCCCGACCCTGTCCTGACTCGGAGACGTTCGTCGACCGAGGGCCGCTGACCTGTCCTCCCCTGCCCGCTTTGCCGAGACGGCACTGTGGAGAACCCGGGACGCGCCCCGGGAGGAGCGCACAATCGGGACATGCTCCGACTCGACCCCGCACGTCCGCCCGCATGGCGTGACGAGTCCACCCTCCAGTTCGGCGCCGACGGCACCCTGCTCCTGCCCCATCCGGAGCCGTGGCAGGAGATCCTGCTGCACGCGCTCCGAGGCGGCCTGAGCCGGGCCGACGCCGTCTCCGTCGCGGGCGGATACGGTGTCGACGCCGCGCGGACGCGGGCGTTCCTGCAGCGCCTGCGGCCGGTGCTCCTCGAGCAGCGCCCCGCACGGCGCATCCACTTGGACGTGGCGGATGCCTTCACGCACCCGGTCGGCGCCGACGCGGCGCAGGTGCTCGCCGACGACTTCCGGCTCGTGCACGTGCCTCGGGCCGGGGACACCGTCGTGCTCCTGGCCGCGTATCTGGTGCATCCGGCGCGCGTTGCGGCGATGGCCCGCGACGATCTGCCCCACCTTCCGATCGTCGTCAGCGGCGACGAGGCCACCGTCGGCCCTCTGCTCGTGCCCGGCGCGGGCGCGTGCCTCGGCTGCGCCGCAGAGCACCGGCGCAGCGCCGATCCGGCGTGGCCGGGGATCGCCGCGCAGCTGCTCGGGCGCCCCGCTCCCCCGGTCTCGACCGGGTTCCTGGCCGAGGCGCTCGGCCTCGCCGCCCGCTTCCTCAGCGGCCGGGCCGGCGCGCGGGCGCACTCCCATGCGGTGACGATCTCCTCGCGGACCCTCCGCCGGAGGTGGGCCGAGCTGCGCGTTCATCCAGAATGCGGTTGCCGATCTCCTGAAGAAAACGCGATCGCTGACGCCCGCCTCGTCCGGAGCTCTCCGCCCAGGACAGCGACAGCGTACGCGCGGCCCGCGTGATGCCTACGTAGGCGAGTCGACGCTCCTCGTCGATCTGCTCGAACCCCTGCGCGTAGGAGATGGGCAGCAGCCCCTCCGAGAATCCGACGAGGTGCACGTGGTCCCATTCCAGCCCCTTCGCCGCGTGCAGGGTCGCAAGGGTGACCGTCGCGAGGGTGGGCTCGTGCTGGTCCTTGGCCCGGGCCATCAGCCGGTCGGTGAACGAACGGAGCGTCGCCTCCGGGCCCTCCTCGTCCGCGAGCGCGAGGAGGGCCGCCCGCGCCTCCCATGCGTTCCGCAGCGCTCCGCCCGCCTCGGGCGGCTCGTCGGTGAGTCCGAGCGAGCGCAGCACGTCACGGACGCTGTCGCGGAAACCGCTCTCGAGCGGGGCCACGGATGCGGCGCGCAGCGCCATGATCGCCTGACGGACCTCCGGCTGATCGAAGTACCGCCGCCCTCCCAGCACGGTCGTGGGGATCTCCTGGTCGGCGAGCGCCGCGAGCAGCTCCGCGGACTGGGCGTGCGCGCGGTACAGCACGGCGATCTGGCGCGGGTCGGCGCCCCCGTCGAGCTGCGACCGGATGCGGCGCGCCACTCCCGCGGCCTCGTGCCCGTCGTCGTCATAGCGCACGAGCGTCGGAGCCGGGGCGTCCCGTCCACGGTCGGTCGCGAGCTGCAGCGCGCCGGGGCGGCCGCGCATCAGCGCGTTCGCGGTGCGCAGCACGGGTTCGTCGCTGCGGTAGTTGCGTTCGAGCCGGAACGTTCGCACATCCGGATAGCGCCGGCCGAACCCGAGGAGATGACCGGCGTCCGCACCCGCGAAGGAGTAGATCGTCTGGCTCGCGTCGCCGACCACGCAGAGATCGCGACGCTCGCCGAGCCACAGCTCCAGCAGCCGGTTCTGCAGGGGCGACACGTCCTGGAACTCGTCGACCGTGAAGTGGCGGTACTGCTCGCGCACCGCCTGGGCGACGCGGGGCTCCGCCTCGATCATGCCGGCGCAGGCCAGCAGCACGTCCTCGAAGTCGAGTTGATGGCGCTCGTCCTTGACCTTCTCGTACGAGCGATGGAGGTCCCGCACCTGGGCCGCGTCGAGCGCGCCGACGCCTCCGGGGCGATCGGCCGAGAAGGCGTCGATGCTGCGCATCGTGACCTTGCGCCATTCGATGCCGGATGCGACGTCGCGCAGGGTCGGGGTGTCCGGTGAGAGCCCGATCGCGGAGGCCGCCTGAGCCAGCAGGCGCACCTTGTTGTCGATGATCGAGGGCGCGGCGGATCCCGCCACGACCGGCCAGAAGTAGTTCAGCTGCGACAGCGCCGCCGCGTGGAACGTGCGTGCCGCGACGCCCTCGACACCGAGGGCGCGGAGGCGCCCGCGCATCTCGCCCGCCGCCTTGGCGGTGAAGGTCACCGCCATCACACGGCCGGGTGAGTAGGTGCCGTTCTCGACGCCGTAGGCGATGCGTCGTGTGATCACCCGGGTCTTTCCCGTCCCCGCGCCGGCGAGAACGCACACCGGCCCACGCACCGCGAGCACCGCCTCGCGCTGATGATCGTCGAGCCCGGCGAGCACGTGCTCGCTCACGCCGCGCCCTCGTACCAGTCGCGGATGAGGCGGTAGGCGATCGACGCGGTGCCGGGGAGGGTGACGTCTCCGCGCCCCGCGAAGGCCTCACCGATCTCGTCGCGCGTGAACCAGCGGATCTCGACGATCTCCTCGCCATCGGCCCGCGCGTCCTCGTCCGCCCGGGCGGCGGCGTGGAAGCCGAGCATCAGCGAACGCGGATAGGGCCACGCCTGCGAACCGCGGTACCGCACGTCGACGACGTCGACGCCGGCCTCCTCGGCGACCTCTCGCACGACAGCCGCCTCCAGCGACTCGCCGGCCTCGACGAAGCCCGCGAAGCACGAGTAGCGTCCGGCCTCCCACGCCGCGTTCGAGCCGAGCAGAAGACGCGCCGGCTCGTCGGCGCTCGTCACGGCGACGATGACGGCCGGGTCGGTGCGCGGGAAGTGCTCCCGCCCACAGGCCGGACAGTGCCGCGACCAGCCGGCGTGCGCGATGACCGTGCGCGTTCCGCACGCGGGGCAGAACGGGGCCTCGAGCAGCCAACGGCCGAGACTCAGTGCCTCCACCGCGAGCCCCGCCTCGGCGACGGAGAGCTCGCCCCCGATCCGGCGGACCGCGCTCCAGACGCCAGCGCCGAGATCCGGAGCGGGCTCGTCGGCGGCCAGGACCGCGGTCAGCACGCCGGCGCGGCCGTCACGGCCGAGAAAGGCCCACGCCGCCGCATCCGGCGCCTCGGTCGGGGCGACCAGCCGCAGGCGCGGCCCGTCCATGGTCGGCACCCGGTCGCCGTGGACGACGAGCACCCGTGTCGACGGATCGGCGCGCAGCTCCTCCAGGAGCCCCGGGCGCTCGCGTTCGGCGGCCGCACGATCGGTGCCGACGTCGGCGAATGCCGGTGGGACGGCTCCGGATGCGGTCACCGATACCTCCTCGACGGGCGTGGCGCCGGGGCGCACCCGGGCGATCGACCTACCCTGAGGGCATGCCACGCTCACCCCTCACTCTAGCCGCGTCGGCGACCGCGGCACTGCCGGGAGCGAACGTCGTCGGGGCGCGCAGCCTCGGCTCTGCGCAGGACGGACGCTTCACGGCGGCCGTCGCCGAGCTCGACGACGGCCGCCGTGTCGTGGTGCGTCAGGCTGGCGACGACGACACGGGGCGGGCACTGCTCGCCGAGGCCCGTGTGCTGCAGGCGCTCTCGGCCGGGGTGCGGAGCCTCCTGCCCTTCCGCGTCCCCGAGCTGCTCGGCGAGACGGCCGTGGCGGACGGCCGCGCGATCGTCGTCGACTTCATCGATGGGTACCGCGTGGACGCCGCCGATGTGCCCGCGGGCCACGGCGTCGCCTCCCTTCTCGGCGCGGCGATCGCCGCGGTGCACGACCTGCCCGTCACCGTCATCCGCGCGGAGGGATTCCCCGCGCGATCGGCCGACCAGGTGCGCACCGAGACCTCCCGGCTCGTGGATCGCGCGATCTCGACCGGGCACATCCCCCGCGCCCTGCAGCACCGCTGGCGCCGTGCCCTCGCCGACGATGCGCTGTGGCGTTTCGAGGCCACCGTCGTGCTGGACGGACTGGACGCGGCGTCCTTCGTCTTCGCGGACGACGACGAAGGGGTCCCGGCGATCATCGGACTGCTCGACTGGCAGGGACTGTCGATCGGCGACCCCGCGGTCGACGTGCGCTGGGTCGCGGGCGCCCCGGATGCGGCGGATGCAGTGCATGACGCGTACGCCCAGGCGTCGCACCGGGCGGGCGACCCGCATCTGCTGGCCCGTGCACGTCTGTTCGCCGAGCTCGAGTTCGCCAAGTGGCTCGTCCACGGCGACGAGGTGCACGACGAGGCGATCGTCCGGGACGCGGAGCGACTGCTCGTCTCCCTCGCCGAGGCGACCGTCGGCTCCGAGCTGGTCCGCGCGGACGCGCAGGACGTCGACGACGCGATCGCCCTCCTCGAGCGCGTGCCGCCCGCGACCGATCCGCGGATCGACACCTCGATGCAGACGGACGCCTACGACCCGGCTGCCCTCGGCGCGTACCTCGCCGAGGCGGAACGATCCGCCCGCGACCCCGACTTCGACGACGATGACGACGACAGCGGGCCGATCCCGACGCTGCCGGTGGACCTGTCGGAGTGGACGGCCGGCCCGATCCTGACGGAGCCGGACGCCGCACGGAGCGATACGCTGGCCGACGTCGCCGCTCCCGCCGACGAGGGCGACGACCGCGAAGAGGCGGCCCGCGCCTCGCGCGCGGCGCTCCGGCGATGGAGCGAGTCCTGACCTCGCTGAGGATCCGGGAGCTCAGCCGCGGATGACGCGGTCCTCGGCCACGTAGTACAGCGCCACGTCGATCTCGTCGAGCGGCACGCCGTGCCGCTCGTGATATGCCCGGCGATAGAGCTCGAGCTGCACCATCCGCTCGCGTTCCTCGGCCTTGCCGCGCGGTGCCCGGCCCGTCTTCCAGTCCACGATCTCGATCCGGCCGCCGCGGTCGTCGCGACGGTAGACCGCGTCGAGCTTGCACACCACGACGTGCGCGCGGCCGTCGAGGCCCACATGACGGAAGTCGATCTCGGTCTCCACCTCGATCGGCCGGAGCGGACCCCATTCCGATGCCTCGAAGGCCTGCACGAGACGCCGGAACGCCGCGTCCGTGTCGCCCGGGCCCGGCGCGAGCGGGGCGTCCGCGGCGTTCCAGAGCTCGTCGTCGAGAGAGGCCATCGCACCGATGCCCGCGCGGCGCTCCACCCACGCGTGGAACCGCGTTCCGAGGGTCGTCTCGGTGTACGGGCGTTCGGGCAGCGGACGCTCGAACGCTGCGACGGCGGTGGCGTAGTCGCTCGCATAGTCCTTGTAGGCCGAGGCGGGGATGCGCACCGGAGCAGAGGCGACGGGCGGACGGAGGCGTTCCTCGCGCTCGGCCAGCAGCAGCGAGAGGTCGTCGTCGGGTCGGGCGCGCGGTGCCGCGAGCGCTTGATCCACCGCACCGGCCGCGGCCTCGACGGCCCGTCGACGGGCGCCGAGCGGATCGAAGGGCCAGTCCAGAGTCCGCACGAGCTCGGCGTACGGATCGTCGCCAGGCTCGACGTCGGGAGGGGCGAGGCCGAGCGCGGGGGCGATCTCACGGATGAAACGGCTGAGCTCCCGAGGGCGACTCGTCCCCGCCCAGACCGACCCCGTCAGCAGCAGGTGATCGCGTGCTCGCGTCACAGCGACGTACGCGAGTCGTCTGTCCTCGTCCAGCGCGCGTCGCCGGTGCGCCTCGACGAACTCCCCCCGTGCCCTCTTCAGTGCCTGCTGGGTCGGTGCGGCCGCAGCCGACCAGTCGTACGCGGGCAGCCACGGCGCGTCGCCGCGGAACTCGTACGGGAGCACCCCGGCACCGAGCCAGCCGCGCGTCTCACGCGGTGCGCTGGGCAGCTCGCCCTCGACGAGCCGGACCACCGCGACGGCGTCCCATTCGAGCCCCTTCGATCCGTGGATCGTGAGCAGTTGGACGACGTCCTCCTCGGGCGGGTCGGTGCGCGGCGCCAGGTCGTCGCTGCGCTCCGCATGGTCGAGCCAGGCGAGCAGGCTCGTGATGCTGCCGTGCTCGTCGGCGGAGAGGAACGCTCCCACCTCGTCGACGAAGGCGCGCACCTGAGCGGACGCCGTGCGGGCCGGACCCCGGGCATCGTTCGACGCGAGCTCGATGTCGAGCCGGAGCTCGATCTCGATCGCCCGGACGAGCTCGGGGATCGGAAGGGTCGCGGCCGCCTGCCGGAGCGCGGCGAAGACGGCGGCGGCCTCGCGCAGGCGCTCGCGGGCGGCATCGGTGAACTCGGCGAGCCAGCCGTGGTCCGCGCGGGCGCGGGCGAAGAAGTCCAACGCGTCCACGAGCGATCCGCCGTCGTCCGCCCCGGCGGCGCGCAGGCGCGCGACGACGTCGGCGTCCGGCGGCGGCCCGGCCGGGTCGTGCCGCGCGAGCCTGCGCGCGAGGGCGGCGAGGGCGGACAGGTCGGCGAGACCGATCGCCCAACGCGGCCCCGACAGGAGCCGGACGAGCGCGGACCCCGCCGACGGGTCGCTGACCACGCGCAGGGCGCTGACGATGTCGACGATCTCGGGAGTCGTGAGCAGCCCTCCGAGCCCCAGCATCCGAAAGGGGATGCCGTGCCGGGCGAGCGCCTCGGCGAACCGCGGCATGTGGCGCTTGGCACGGAAGAGGATCGCCCCGGTCGTGGACCGTCCCGCGGCGGCTCGGTCTCGACGCACCCGCACGAACCACGCGGCGACCGCCTCGGTCTCCGCGTCGAGATCGGGCTCGGTGACGATCTCGACCTCGCCGGGCGCCGCCCCCGGGCGCGCGCGCAGCTCCCCCACCGGCACGGCGGCGCGCGCGGCGAGCGGGGCGAGCACGGCGGTCGCCGCCGCCAGCACCGCCGGGCTGTTGCGCCAGCTCGTGAGGAGCGTGAACCGGGCGCACTCCGCGCGCGGGGCGAAGGCGGCGGCGAACCCGTCGAGGTTTCCGGCGCTCGCGCCCCGCCATCCATAGATCGCCTGATGCGGGTCGCCGACCGCCATGACCGCGCTCCCACCGAAGAGCCGCGCGAGCAGCAGCGTCTGCACGACGGAGGTGTCCTGGTACTCGTCGAGCAGCACGACGCGGTACCGGTCGCGCAGATCGGCGGCGACCGCGGAGTCGGCCATCGCGATCTCGTAGGCGCCGGCCACCTGGTCGGCGAAGTCGATGACGCCCAGCCGGCGCTTGCGCTCGGCGTACTCGCCCGCCAGGCGCGCGAGCAGCGCGAGTCGGTCCACCGCCGCCGCGTCCGTCCGGATGTCGGCGTAGACGCTCGTGCGGGCGGACTCGGAGGGACGCTCGAGGACCGCGCGGAAGCGGCTGGGGAAGCGCTCCAGCTCAGCGAGGTCGACCAGGTTGTCGACCGCGTCGCGTGCCACGCGCAGCGCCTGGTCCACGAGGGTGCGCAGCGCCCCCTCGAACGTGTCGAGCGCCGGCTCTTCGGAGGCGAGCACCACCCGGCGCATGAGCAGCCACGCCGCCGACTCGGAGAGCACGACCGCCTCCGCGTCGCGGCCGATCCGCACGGCGTTCTCGCGCACGATCGTGTCGGCGAAGCTGTTGTAGGTCGCCACGGTCGGTCGGTCGAGCAGGTCGTCGGCGACCCCCTCCCCGGTGACGACCGCGCCGGCGGCGAGCGCGTCCAGCGCGTCGCGTCGCGCCTGCTCGCCCGCACCCGCCCGCTCGATCTCGCCGAAGACCGTGAGGGCGCCCGCCGCGTACAGCTGCTCGAGCCGGTGGAGCAGTCCGCGCCGCTCGAACTCGGCGAGACGCGCGAGCCGCCGCTGGATGCGTTCGGCGAGTTCCCCCGCGGCCTTCCGGGTGAAGGTCAGGCCCAGCACCTGATCGCGGCGCACGATGCCGTTCGCGACGAGCCAGACGACGCGGCCGGCCATCGTCTCGGTCTTGCCGCTGCCGGCGCCCGCGATGACCAGCGCCGGTCCGAGCGTCGACTCGATGACAGCGGTCTGCTCGTCGGTGGGCGGGAACTGGCCGAGGGCGGCGGCGATCGCGGCGGCCCCGATCCGATCGCTCACGAGGCGCTCACCGGCGGCACGGTGTGGATGCGGCAGAGCCCGTGGCCGAAGTCGTCGCGACAGTGCTCCTCGTAGGGCGCGCGGAACGAGGTGCCCGACATCACCCGCGCGGCCGCTTCCAGCCGCCCGAGGAAGGCGGCGCGCGCGGACTCGTCGAGGGGGCGCTGCGTGGGCGTCGAATAGTCGTGCTTCGTGCCCGGCTGCAGCACGAGCAGTCTCGCCCCCGCGGCCGATCTGTCACCGGCGTCCGGCACGGCACCGGCGGTGAGCGCGACCTGGTAGGCCGCCAGCTGCGGATGCTCGGCGACCTTCGCGTCGGTGTGGGGCACGTTCCGGCCCGTCTTCAGATCGACGATGACCACGCCGCCGTCCGACGTTCCCTCGACGCGGTCGATCGTGCCGGACAGCACGACGGGGAGCGCCTCGTCGTCGCCCGGGAACGGCAGGGGCACGTCGAAGCGGGACTCGGCGCCGAGGAGGACGCCGCCGCCGGCCTCGAACTCGCGCAGGTAGACGGCGAGCCGGCGGACGAGCTCCCGGGCCCGGGCGCGCTCGGCCCGCTCGCGCCACGGCGCGTCGAACTCGAGCTCGCTCCAGCGTTCCTCGACGGCGGCCCACAGCGAGGCGGCGTCGGGCGCCGCGGTCTCCATCGCGTGGTGGAGCAGCGTGCCGATCCCCGCCGTCACGGTTCCCGGGTCTCCCCCGAGATCGCCGATCGCCCAGTCCAGCTCGCATCGTTCGAGCGCCTCGACGCGAGAGGGCGAGATCCGCACGCTCTCGGCGCGCGGGTCGCGCAAGGGCGCCGTCGAGGTGGGCTGCGCCATCCCGTACCAGGAGGCGGGCGCGGCGCCGGCGACCCGCGCATCGGCCAGCAGGGCCAGCTGCTGCGCGGCGTGCGCGCGCGCCGCGCCGGAGGCGCCGGCGGCGGCGAGGGTGCGACGGTGTGCGGCGACGAGGCCCCGCAGGGAGAGAGGCGCGACGGCAGGGGCCGCGACAGCGTCGGGGAGGAGCTCGAGGAACGGGCTCGGCGCGTGCGCGTCGTCGACCACCGCCGTGACGACCAGGAGCCCCCCTGCCCGCGAGAGCGCGCGGGCGAACAGGCGCAGCTCGTCGTGCAGCACCTCGCGTCGCCGATCGAGCGTCGACGAGGCCGGCTCCTCGGGAAGCCGCGCCTCGGCCAGACGCCATCCCTGCAGCAGCGTGCCGCGTAGTCGCGTATTCGGCCAGACGCCGTCCTGCATGCCCGCGACGACCACGGTGTCGAACTCGAGCCCGAGCGCTGCCGTGGGGGTGAGCACCTGCACGCGTCCGCCGTGTCCCGGCGTGGCGAACAGGTCTTCGGCGACATCGCTGTCGAGCACGCCGCGCACGAAGACCATGGGATCGGCGGCGCCGCCGTCCTCGGCGCGTTCGCCGAACCGTTTCGCCGCCTGGAAGAGCGCCACGATCGCATCCAGGTCGCGACCCGCCTGCTCGGCGAGCGGCCCGTTCCCCCGCGCCGTCTGCGCCCAGGTCCGTTCGAAGCCGCTGCGCGACCAGGCCGTCCACAGCAGCTGGTGGGCGCTCGCCCCCTCGGCCAGCTGCGTCCGCAGCAGAGAGAGCGTCTCGGCGACCCGCGCCGCCCGGACCGCCTCACGGGTGCCGAGCAGCGTGAGCTCGGTCGGACGCCTCAGCGCCGAGGCGAGCAGCTCGGCCGCGCCGCGTGTTCCCCCCGCACCGATCTCGACCTGCCGCAGCGCGGCCCGCAGCCGGCGCAGATCGACCGGGTCGAACCCGGTGGCCAGCAGCGTCTCGGCCGGGTCCCCCGCGATCTCGTCGACCGCGGCGCACACGATGCCCACGAGGTTGCGGACGCTTCCCCGGCGCCCGAGCGGCTCCACGAGACCCGGCGCGCGCGCCGGGACCTCTCTGGCCGAGAGCTCCCTCTCGAGGGTCGCGACCTGACGCGAATCGTGGGCGATCACGGCGCAACGCTGCCACGGCACGCCGCCGCGCAGATGACGTTCGCGCAGCACGCGCGCGATGGTGTCGTGCTCCTCGACCGGCGAGCGCGCCGTCAGCGAGCGCACCGAGCCGTCGTCGGGGACGGCGCGCGGCGCCGCCCGGTGCGCGACGATGCCCGCGGCCCCGATGCGCTGCGCGACGGTGCGCACCGTGCTCTCCTGCGCGGCCGTCCCGCGATGCACGGTGCGCAGCACGGTCACGTCTCCCAGTCCCTGGGCGAGGCGCGCGAAGTGCTCCGGACGCGCACCCCGGAAGGCGCCCGAGCCGATGTCGGGGTCTCCGAAGGCGGTCACCGCGACGCCGCGCTCGTGGAGCGCCTCGAGCAGGGCGACCCCTCCGCGGGTGAGCTCCTGCGCGTCGTCGACGAGCACCGCGCGCAGACGCCGCACGGCGGCGAACGCGGGATCGAGGGGATCGAGCGTGCGCACGAGCGCGACGGCCTCGTCGGCGAGACCGGCGGCATCCCGGTGCGCCGCACGCAGACTCGCGCGCACGTCGTCGTACTCGGCGATGAAGCGCGACAGGGCGCCCCAGACCGGCACCTCTGCCCGCTCGGCGAGGACCGCCAGCTCCGCCGGGGCGATGCCGAGCGCCGTGCACTCGGCGACGAACGCGCGCAGCTCGCTGCGGAACGCGCGCGAGGACCGGACGGCGGCCCCGAACCCCTCCGGCCAGCGCGAGGGCAGTCCGTCCGCCTCGTCGGCCTCGTCGCCGCGCAGCAGCTCGTGCACGATCTGGTCCTCGTCGGCGCCCGTGAGCAATCGCGGGGCGGGCGCGCCGCGCTGCACATCGTGCGCACGCACGATCTCGAAGGCCAAGGACACGAGCGAGCGAGCCGGCGCGCCCGAACGCGCGCGGCCGATCGCGAGCGAGAGCCGGTCGCGCAGCGCCGTCGCGGTCTGGCGCGTCGGGGTGAGCACGAGCACCGCGTCGGGATCGAGACCGCCGGCGACCAGGGCGGCCGCGCGCGCCACGATCAACGTCGTCTTTCCGCTGCCGGGGGCGCCGACCACGAGTCCGGATGCGGCCGGCCCCCGGCCGAGCACCGCGGCCTGGTCGTCGTCCCACGAAGGCTCGTCCCGATCGTCGCCCACAGCGCCCTGCACATCGTCGCGCGCGGCGGCGCGCACCCCCGCAGCATCGGTCACCGTCTCCATCACAGCAACGCTAACCCCGGCCACCGACACGCGTTCGCCCACAGCGTGCACGCGGACCCGCGGCTGCGCGATCTCCGTCGTGCGGGGTGCCGTAGGCTCGAAAAGTCCCCGAGACCGACCAGAGAGGCACACCCGTGGAGATCCGCATCGGCATCGCGAACACCGGCCGCGAGCTCAGCTTCGAGACCAACGAGCCCGCGGACGCGGTGAAGAAGTCGGTCGCCGACGCCCTCGGCGAGGGTGCGCCGTTCGTGAGCTTCACCGACGTCAAGGGAAACTCCTACCTGGTGCCCGTGGCAGGCCTGGCCTACATCGAGCTCGGCACCGAGGAGGCCCGGCGGGTCGGCTTCGTCGCCTGATCCGATGGTCATCCTCCTCGCGTTCATCTTCGGGGGCGCCCTCGGGCTGGTCGCCCACTTCGCCCTCCGCGGCCGCGATCTGCGCGGCGCGGCGCTCGCGCCGATCGTCGGCGCGCTCGTCGGCGGAGCCGTCTGGCTCGCGCTCACCTGGGCGGGTCTGACGACCGCCGATCCGCTGATCTGGTTCGCCGCCGTGATCGTGCCGACCGTGGTCGTCCTCCCCGGCACCGCGCTCCTCACCCGTCTCCGCCGCGCACGCGACGCGCGCGAGGCCGTGCGCCTCGGCATCGCCTGAGCCTCGAGAAACCACATCCGCGACGAGACGCTCCGCGATGCGTCATGTGTCGCGACGGATGTGGTTTCTCGCGATACTGCGAGCGGTCAGGACGCGAGTCCCATCGCCTCCATCCGGCGGGCGTGCGCGGCCATCAGCTGCGTGAAGACAGGCTCGACCCGCTCGTCGAGCGCCGTGCCGTCGCCGGTGCGCCGTAGCGCTGAGCGGGCGATCAGCAGCGTGTCGCCCACGAGCCGTCGCCCCCACATCGCGAGCAGCGACGCCCACTCGTCGTCGCCTTCGATCGTCGCGCCGATGATGTCGACGATCGCCTGCCGGTCGTCGTCCGCGTCGAGCGCGCGGGCGACGCGGCGCCCGGTCTCGCCGTAGCTCGCCGAGAGCGCGCGGTAGAAGTCGTCGAGCATCCCGGCGGTCAGATGGACGGAGATCAGCGACTCCTGCGGGCGCTTCCCGTGCGTGGCGGCGCGGAACGCGTCCAACGGCTCGCGGAACGGCAGCATGAGCGCGGTCGGGTCGTCGCCCCGTCCCCGGATGACCGCGACCAGCTCCTCGTGCTTGCGCAGCGCCGCGCCCGCGGCACGCGAGAGCGCCTCCTTCTGCGCGAGCTCCGGGGTCGACGCGATCAGCTCGCTCAGTGTCTCGAAGTACCCCAGCTGCAGGTACGCGGCCTGGCCGAGGAAGATGTCGACATCGGGCGCGAGCTCGGCGAAATCGACCCGTGTCGCGCCGTCGAGCTCACCGCGCGACCGCAGCCGGAGCGCACGCTCGACGGGGGCGCGTCGACGTCGGAACCATTCCCACACGCGGTACAGCCTACGGCTCGGGTATCGTGGGTTCCGCCTCGGCATCGGACCGGGGCCCCACCGCGCCTGGTGTCGAGAAAGGGCGTGGACTTCCGCCGGCGGCTCCAGGCCGCCCTCGACCAGACAGGTTCATATTGTGACGACCTTCGCCGAACTCGGCGTGGACCAGGACATCATCGACGCGCTCGCCGCCCGCGGCATCGTCGACTCGTTCCCCATCCAAGAGCAGACCATCCCGCTGTCCCTGCCGGGCCAGGACATCATCGGCCAGGCCAAGACCGGCACCGGAAAGACGTTCGGCTTCGGCATCCCCGTCGTGCAGCGCCTCGGCCCGGATCCCGAGCACGGGGTCAAGGCGCTCATCGTGGTGCCGACGCGTGAGCTCGCGGTCCAGGTCTACGAGGACATGGACCTTCTCACCGAAGGACGCGCCACCAGCGTCGTCGCCATCTACGGCGGGAAGGCCTACGAGGGCCAGATCGAGCAGCTGCAGGCCGGGGCGCAGATCGTCGTCGGCACGCCGGGTCGCCTCATCGACCTGTCGAACCAGCGTCTGCTCGACCTCTCGAACGCCACGGAGGTCGTGCTCGACGAGGCCGACAAGATGCTTGACCTCGGCTTCCTCCCCGACATCGAGAAGATCTTCCAGAAGGTCGCCCCGGTTCGGCACACCCAGCTGTTCTCGGCCACCATGCCGGGCCCGATCGTCGCGCTCGCGCGGCGGTTCATGTCGAACCCGATCCACATCCGCGCGAGCGACCCCGACGAGGGGCTCACGCAGGCAAACATCCGCCACCTGGTCTACCGCGCCCACTCGCTCGACAAGGACGAGGTCATCGCGCGCATCCTGCAGGCCGAGGGACGCGGCAAGACCGTCGTGTTCACGCGCACCAAGCGCGCCGCGCAGAAGCTCGTCGACGAGCTGAGCGACCGCGGCTTCAACGCGGGCGCCGTCCACGGCGACATGAGCCAGGAGGCCCGCGAGCGGTCGATGGCGGCGTTCAAGGCCGGCAAGCGGGACGTGCTGATCGCCACCGACGTCGCCGCCCGCGGCATCGACGTCGACGACGTCACGCACGTGATCAACCACACCATCCCCGACGACGAGAAGACCTACCTGCACCGCGCCGGCCGCACCGGCCGCGCCGGAAAGACCGGCATCGCGATCACCTTCGTCGACTGGGACGACCTGCACAAGTGGGCGCTCATCAACCGCGCCCTCGACTTCGGCCAGCCCGAGCCCGTCGAGACCTACTCGTCGAGCCCGCACCTCTACGAGGAGCTCGGCATCCCGGCCGGCACCAAGGGGCGCCTGCGGAAGCTTCCCGTGGTGCCGGCGACGGCGAGCGTGCCGACGACCGACGGCGAGGCCGGCGCGGAGGGCACCGGCTCGCGCCGCCGGCGCCGTCGCCGCCCCGAGACCGGCGTGAGCGCCGGTGCCGGCGCACCCTCGCCGGATGCACCCCGCTCCGACGGCGGCGGAACGCACGACGGCGGCGGCGCCGAGCACCACGACGGCAAGCCCGCCCCGGCGCGCCGCCGGCGACGACGCCGCGGCCCGCGCCCGGACAGCGCCCCCGCCGCGTCCTGACGACCGACCGCAGCGCCCCCGCTCGCCTCACGGCGAGACGGGGGCGCTCCCGTCTCCGCGGGCGATGATGCGGGAGACCATCGCGTCGTCCGTCGTGTTCTCGCCCGGCCGATTGGGCTTGCCGGCGCCGTGGTAGTCGCTGGAGCCGGTGACGATCAGGTCGTGGCGGCGCACCAGGTCGCGCAGGACCCGCTTGCCCGCCTCGGTGTTCTCGCGGTGGTCGATCTCGAACCCCGCCAGGCCGTGCGCGATGAGCTCCTCGATGACCGGGACGGGCATCATCCGGTCCCGGCCCGAGGGGGTCGGGTGCGCGATCATCGGCACTCCGCCAGCAGCGACAACGAGGTCGACCGCGGTGACCGGATCGGGGGCGTAGTGCGGCTCGTAGTATCCCTCGCGCGGATGCAGCACGCCGTCGAACGCGGCCGCGCGGTCGGCGACGATCCCCCGTGCGACGAGGGCGTCGGCGATGTGCGGGCGACCCACCGTGGCATCGATCGTCGTCTGCGCGACCACGTCCGCCCACGTCAGGTCGTAGTCACGCGAGAGGTTGGCGACGATCCGCTCTGCGCGACCCACGCGATCGTCGCGGATGCGGGACATCTCCGCGGCGAGCGCCGCGTCGCCGGGGTCGAACAGATACGCCAGCAGGTGCACGCTCCGCCACGCATGGCGGGCGCTCAGCTCCATCCCGGGAAGGAACGTCATGCCCAGAGACACCGCGGCGGGCGCCGCATCCGCCCATCCGGCCGTCGTGTCGTGATCGGTGAGCGAGACGGTGCGCAGGCCGTGGAAGTGCGCGGCGCGCATCACGGCATCGGGCGTCTCGGTGCCGTCCGAACGCGAGGAATGCAGGTGCAGGTCGGCGGGCCCGTGGAACCCTCGACCCGTCGACATCCTCCGAGCGTACCGGGGCGTGCCGTGCGGACCCGCCCGTGTCGGCCGATCCCCAGGCTCTCTGCATAGGCTCGAGGTCGTGCTTCGCCTTCTCGGAATCCTGCTGACGGTGCTGTGCGCGATCGGCGCGGCCATCCTCACCTGGCCGGACTTCTTCCGTCTGGAGCGCACGTTCCCGATCGCGCAGATCGTCTCCTTCCGGACGCTGATCGCCGTCGGCTTCGCCGTCCTGCTGCTCGTCGCGCTGCTGCTGAGCACGATCCGTCCGTTCCGGCGCCTCGCGCTCGCACTCGCGGTCGTCGCCCTCGCCGCCGTGGTGGTGAACGCCTCCGTCGTCGTCACCCGCGGCACCGGCACCCAGACGCTGCCGGAGAAGAGCGAGAACAGCATCCGGGTCATGACCTGGAACACCGCGGGAGACGCGACGTCCGCGCAGACCATCGCCCAGACCGCGGTCGCGATGGGAGCGGACATCGTCAGCCTCCCCGAGACGACGATCGAGACGGGCGGCCAGGTCGCGGTCGCGATGCGCGAGCTCGGTCAGCCCATGTGGGCCTACCACACCGAGTACGGCTCGAACGGATGGGCGGCCGACTCGACCACCCTCCTCATCTCCCCCGACCTCGGCACCTATGCGGTCATCGAGTCGTCGCAGGACGGCTCGAGCAACACCTCCACCGTGCCGAGCGCGGTCGCGATGCCGGTTGACGGCACGGGACCGACCGTGGTGGCCGCGCACGCCGTGGCCCCCCGCGAGGACTTCATGTCTGACTGGCGTCATGACCTGCAGTGGCTGGCGGACCAGTGCGCAGGCGAGAACGTCATCATGGCCGGCGATTTCAACGCCACGATCGACCACATGGCCCGGCTCGGCACCGACGGCGGCACGCTCGGCCGCTGCCAGGATGCCGCGGCCCTCACCGGAAACGGGTCGGTGGGCACCTGGCCGACCGATCTCCCGGCCCTCGCCGGCGCCGAGATCGACCACGTGCTGGCGACCCCGGACTGGACGCCGACCGGCTCGGTCGTGCTCACCTCGCTCGGCGACGCAGGCGGCGATCATCGGCCGCTGGTGGTGCAGCTGGAGCGCACGGGCTGACCGCACCGGAGCGGTCGATGGGAGACTGGAGGCATGTCAGAACGCGCGGACACCCCCACGACGACCCTCGAACAGGCCCCCGAGGCCGAGGCGCCCTCGAATCGCAAGCAGCCCTTCCCGAGCGGGTTCCTCGACACGATCTCGGAGGGATGGGCCGAGCGGCCCGAGGCCATCGCGCCCGCGCGCCCGCAGGCGGAGTACGCCGCCCGGCGCCGCACCGCCCTGTCGGCCTGGTTCCCGGGATCGCGTCTGGTGATCCCCGCGGGTGAGCTCAAGACCCGCAGCAACGACACCGACTACCCCTTCCGCGCGCACTCCGCGTTCGCGCATCTCACCGGGTGGGCCGCAGACGCGGAGCCCGGCGCGGTGCTCGTCTTCGAGCCCCGCCCCGAAGCGGGCCACGACGTGATGCTGTACTTCCGCGAGCGCGCCGATCGGACGACCGCGGAGTTCTACAGCGACGCCGCCGTGGGCGAGTTCTGGATCGGCCCGCGCCCGTCGCTGGCCGGCGTCGCGGCGGACCTCGCCCTGGCCACCGCGCACATCGACGACCTACGGAGCACCGACGCCGACCGCGTCGTCGGGGACGACGCGGAGCTCACCCGCGCGGTCTCCGAGCTGCGGCTCGTCAAGGACGACTACGAGATCGCGCAGCTGCGGCTCGCCGTCGAGGTGACCGCATCCGGGTTCGACGACATCGTGCGCGAGCTCCCCCGCATCGCGGCGCACCCGCGCGGCGAGCGTGTGGTCGAGGGCGTGTTCCACCTGCGTGCCCGCAGCGACGGCAACGGCGAGGGGTACGACACGATCGCGGCCTCGGGCCCCCACGCCTGCTATCTGCACTGGACGCGCAACGACGGCGCGGTGAACCCGGGAGATCTCATCCTCGTCGACGCCGGCATCGAGGTCGACAGCCTGTACACCGCCGACATCACCCGCACGCTGCCGGTGAGCGGGCGTTTCACGGACGTGCAGCGCCGCGTCTACGAGACCGTGCGCGAGGCGGCGGATGCGGCCTTCGCCGTGGCGCGGCCGGGCGTGCGGTTCCGCGAGGTGCACGCCGCAGCGATGGACGTCATCGCCCGGCGGGTCGCCGAGTGGGGCCTGCTGCCGGTGACGGCCGAGGAGGCCCTCGACGCCGACCGGGGCGGTCAGCACCGCCGGTACATGGTGCACGGCACGAGCCACCATCTCGGCATCGACGTGCACGACTGCGCCCAGGCGCGGCGGGAGATGTACTACGACGGCGTGCTCGAGCCGGGCATGGTCTTCACGATCGAGCCGGGCCTGTACTTCCAGGCCGACGACCTCACCGTGCCCGCCGAGTACCGCGGCATCGGCGTCCGCATCGAGGACGACGTGCTCATGACCGCCGAGGGACCGGTGAACCTCTCCGCCGGCATCCCCCGCACAGCCGACGAGGTCGAGGACTGGATCGCGCGCCTGAGCCCCCGGTCCTGACCGGAGTCTAGGAAGAGCCGTCGCGCTCGGGCTGCGCGGGCGCCTCGCCCGGTTCCGGCGCGGGAGGAGGCACCCGCTCGCCGTAGCGGGGCGGCTCGGGCCTCGCGTCGGCCGGTCGGTCTCCCGCGGACGGGGCGGCCGCATCCGGCTTCGCGGGCGTCGGCGCGGCCACCGGGTCGACCCGCTCGCCGTACCGCGGAGGCTCGGGGGCCGGTGGTGCCGCGGGAGAGGCGGCCGTCGCGGGTGCGGCCGCGTTCGCCGTGCCGAGCGCCTCGCGGGCCTTGTGCACGCTCGCGGCGACCACTCGCACGTCGTAGTGATCGGCGACGACCTGCATGACCGAGGCGTAGTCACGGCGCCGGCGGACGAACGAGTACATGATGATGCTCAGCAGCATGCCGATGGCGATGCCGACCAGCAGCACGCCGACGAAGGCCTGGATGGCGACGGTCGGCGTGCCGAGCACGAAGACGAAGGCGAACAGCACGCCCAGCACCAGGCCGTTCACCGCCCCCGAGCGCGCGGCGGCCGCGTATCCGAGACGACCGGTGATGCGCTCGATCGAGCGCAGTCCCTGCCCGACGATCGCGATCTCCTTCGCGGGGACGTCGGCGGCGATGAGCGCCGAGACGGCCTTCTGGGCGCCCTCGTACTGCGTGAAGGAGGCGACGGTCTCCCCCGCTTCGGCGGAACCGGCCGTGAACGGTGTCCCCATGCTCATCCCTCCATCTTGTCACGGCGCACTCCGCAAGGGCCCGGCATCACGGCATCCTCGCGGTCTACGCTGGAACGGTGAGCACACAACGGGTCTTCGTCGCGCGTCTGGCCGGCTGCGCGGTCTTCGATCCCGCCGGCGACCGGCTCGGGAAGGTGCGCGACGTCGTCGTCATCTACCGGAACGACGACTCGCCGCGCGTCGTCGGACTGGTCGTCGAGATCCCCGGCAGACGCCACGTCTTCGTCTCGATCGGCCGGGTGACCACGGTCGACACCGGACAGGTCATCACGACCGGGCTCATCAACGTGCGCCGCTTCCAGCAGCGCGGCGGCGAGGTGCGCGTGATCGCCGAGCTCATCGGCCGCAAGGTCACCTTCACCGACGGGTCGGGGCAGGCCGTGATCGAGGACGTCGCGATCGAGCGCAGCAGGCTCGGCGTCTGGGACGTCGGGCAGCTGTTCCTGCGCAAGCCCAAGACGAGCGCCTCGCCCTTCGCGAAGGGCCCGACGACGTTCGCGCACTGGAACGACGTGCACGAGCGCCAGGCGCCCGGCGAGGCGCAGTCGGCGGAGCACCTCGTCGCGAGCTACGCGGACCTGAAGGCCGCCGACCTCGCGAACACGCTGCTCGACCTCCCCGAGGAACGTCTCCTCGAGGTCGCCGAGGAGCTGCCCGACGACCGGCTCGCCGACGCCCTCGAGGAGATGCCCGAGGACGAGCAGGTGCACATCCTCGAGGCCCTCGGAGAGGAGCGTGCCGCCGACATCCTCGACGCCATGGAGCCCGACGACGCCGCAGACGTCCTCGCCCAGCTCCCGGAGGACCAGCGCGAGGAGCTGCTGGATCTCATGGAGCCCGACGAGGCCGACGACGTGCGCGCCCTGCTGAAGTACAGCCCCGACACCGCGGGCGGGCTGATGACCCCGGAACCCATCGTGCTCTCCGCCGACAACACCATCGCCGAGGCGCTCGCCCTCATCCGCCGGCACGAGCTGCATCCCGCCCTCGCGGCCGCCGTCTTCGTGACGCTTCCTCCGTTCGAGACCCCGACCGGGCGGCTGCTGGGCATCGTGCACTTCCAGCGGATGCTGCGCTACCCGCCGCACGAGCGACTGGGCGCGATGATCGACGACTCGATCGAGCCGGTGCCGGCGACCGCGTCCGCGCAGGAGGTCGCGCGACTGCTCGCCAGCTACAACCTCGTGTCGCTCCCCGTCGTCGACTCGGCGCATCGCCTGGTCGGCGCGGTCAGCATCGACGACGTCCTCGACTACCTGCTGCCCGACGACTGGCGCACCGGCGACGCGGACGTGTCCGCGTCGGTATCGGGGGTGCGCGGATGATGGCGCGTAAGCCCCGGACGCGGGTGCCCGCCCTCGACGCCCCCCGGGGCCGCTCCGGCATGCTCAGCCGCTCCCCGCAGCCGTCCCGCGACCGCTTCGGCCGGTTCACGGAGTGGGTCGCGCGCGCGATGGGCACTCCTGTGTTCCTCATGGCATTGAGCCTGTTCTGCATACTCTGGCTCGTCTGGAACACGATGCTGCCCCTCGAGCTGCGCTTCGACTCCGCCGCGAACGGCTTCACCGCACTCACCCTGGTGCTCTCGCTCCAGGCCTCGTACGCGGCCCCGCTGATCCTCCTGGCGCAGAACCGCCAGGACGACCGCGACCGGGTGCAGATCGAGCAGGACCGTCAGCGCGCCGAGCGCAACCTCGCCGACACCGAGTACCTCGCCCGCGAGATCGTGGCGCTGCGGATGGCGATGACCGACGTCTCGAGCCAGGCCGTCACACGCGACGCACTGCGCGACGAGCTGAAGGCGCTCCTCGAGGACCTCGACGCGCGCAGCTCGGGCGAGCCCGACCACGTGACGGCCGAGCGCGAGGAACGACGCCGCCGCGCCGATCGCCGCGAGAAGGCGGAGCGGGACGCGCGTGAGCGCTGACGAACGCCTCGCGGGACTCGTGCGAGAGGCCGTGGGCGCAGTCGTCGACCCGGAGCTGCGCCGCCCCCTCGCCGATCTCGACATGGTCCGCACCGTCACCGCGGACGGCGGCGACGTGCGGGTCGAGATCTCTCTCACGATCGTCGGATGCCCCGCCTCCGACCGCATCCAGCGCGAGGTGCGGGCGGCGGCTCACGGCGTGTCGGGCACGGACCGGGTCGAGGTCGAGCTCGGCGTCATGACCCCCGAGCAGCGCGCCGCCCTCACCGAGCGCCTGCGCGGCGGGCGCGCCCGCGGCATCCCGTTCACCGCGGACAGCCTCACCCGCGTGATCGCGGTGACCAGCGGCAAGGGCGGCGTCGGCAAGTCCACGCTGACGGCCAATCTCGCGGTCGCCCTCGCCCGGCGCGGCCGCACCGTCGGTCTCGTCGACGCCGACGTGCACGGGTTCTCCATCCCGGGGCTGCTCGGTCTCGTCGACGCGCAGGGCCGCACGACCAAGCCGACGAGGATCGACGATCTGATCGTCCCGCCCGTCGCGCACGGCGTGAAGATCGTCTCGATCGGGATGTTCCTGCGGGAGGGCGACGAGGGACGCGCGGTCGCGTGGCGCGGCCCGATGCTGCACCGCACGGTGCAGCAGTTCCTCACCGACGTCTGGTTCGGCGACCTCGACGTCCTGCTGATCGACATGCCGCCGGGAACCGGGGACGTGGCGATCTCGATCGGCCAGCTCCTCCCCCACGCCGACGTCCTCGTGGTCACCACACCCCAGCACGCCGCCGCCGACGTCGCCGTCCGCAGCGGAACGGTCGCCCGTCAGACCGGGCAGCGCGTGATCGGGGTCATCGAGAACATGGCGCCCCTCACCCTCCCGGACGGGACGGTGCTCGACCTCTTCGGCGCCGGCGGCGGCGAGGACGTGGCGCGCGCCCTGTCGGCGGATGGCGATACCGTCCCCCTCCTCGCCACTGTGCCGCTCAGCGCAGCCCTCCGCACCGGCGGCGACGCCGGCCTTCCCGTCGTGCTGGGCACTCCCGACGATCCAGCCGCCCGCGCCATCGACGCGCTCGCGGCGACACTCACCGCCTCCGGGCCGTCGCTGGCCGGCCGAGCCCTGCCCCTCGGCGTCCGCTGACCGGTCCCCGGTCTCGCCTCAGGTCGCCTCGTCGTCATACGGCGGCCTCTCGCCCGAGGCGGGGTCGAAGCGCTCGCCCGGGGCGGATGTGGGGGTGACCGTCGCGGCGACGCCCGCCGCCCGCACGGTCGTGGTGGGCGGGTCGTCGAGCAGGGCTTCACGGATGATGCGCCGCGGGTCGTACTGGCGCGGGTCGAGCTTGCGCCAGTCGACCTCGTCGAACTCCGACCCCATCTCGTCCTGCACCCGGGTCTTCGCGCCCTTGAGGAAGTCGCGGGCGCGCGACGTGAACCGTGCGAGCGCCTCCGCGTAACGCGGAAGCCGCTCCGGTCCGATGAGGAACGCGGCGATCACGCCGATCAGCAGCAGCTTCTCGATCGTGAGCCCGAAGAACATGCCTTCAGGTTACCGCCGCGCCTGACGGCTCCGACCCACGCGCGCGCATAGGCTGACGGCGGAGGAAGCATGCCCGGACACGACGCGAGCGACAGGTTCGCCCACGAGGCCATCATCGAACCCGATCCGATCGCCCGTGCGCGTACGCACGCCCTCGAGATCGGCGCCGATCCGATCAGCGCGCGGGTCGGCGCGCAGGTCGCGGTTCTCGCTGCGGCCTCCCGCGCCCTGAACATCGTGGAGATCGGAACGGGCGCGGGCGTGTCGGGCCTGTGGCTGCTGCACGGCGCGCCCCGTGCCGTCCTGACGACGATCGACAAGGAGCCCGAGCACCTAGCGATCGCTCGTCGCGCCTTCGCCGATGCCCGCATCCCGCCCGCCCGGGCGCGTTTCATCACCGGCCGGGCCGCTGACGTGCTGCCCCGCATGAACGAGGCGTCCTACGACATCGTCTTCGTCGACGCCGATCCCGAGGGCGTGATCGAGTACGTCGAGCACGGCCTGCGGCTGGTGCGTCCCGGCGGGCTCGTGCTCGTTCCGCGCGTGCTCGCCGACGGCGCCGTCGCCGACCCGGTGCGTCGCGACCGCGTCACGACCGCGTACCGCTCGCTCATCCAGGAGACCCAGGGATCGCCCGCCGTGATCGGTGCACTCTCCATCGTCGGCGAGGGACTCCTGCAGCTGACGACCGTCGACGAGGACCACGGCTGAACGAGAGAGCGGCCGATCCCTCTCGGGACCAGCCGCTCGCCGGGTACGGGGAAAGGGCTCGGTTCAGGCGCTGACGACGGCGCTGAGCACGTCGTGCAGCTCTTTCGCCTCGGCGTCGTTGACCGATACCACCAGGCGGCCGCCTCCCTCGAGCGGAACGCGCACGATGATCAGGCGCCCCTCTTTCACAGCCTCCATCGGCCCATCTCCGGTTCTCGGCTTCATGGCTGCCATCGTGGCTCCCTTTCGTCGATGTCTTGAGTATCGAGTTTATCGTGGGACGGGCGCGTGCTGGACGCATCGTGACGCGAGATAGCGCGCCGGATGCGGCGGCGGCTCACGGGATCTGCCAGTAGGTGTTCGCGAGCGCGTACATGTTGTAGATCCACCACCACTGCAGCACGAGACCGGTCACCAGCACCGACATCCGCCAGAACGTGCTCTTCGGAACCGCGACCGCGCCCCACAGCGGCGAGATCGGCACGAGCAGCCGGAAGATGCTCGACTGCGGGAAGAAGACGGCGAGCAGGTACAGCAGATAGCTCGCCGACCAGAGCCTCACCTCGACGCCGAGCCGACGGACCGGTCGGGCGAACAGGAGGGCCGCGCCGATCGCCACGATCGCGACCGCGAGCACGATGTACCCGAGCGCCACGGGCCAGCCCCAGAGCGTCGACCAGAACTCCGTCGCGGCGAGGAACCCCTCGACGGGGAAGAAGTCTCCGCTCGAGTCCGGGATCCAGTTGCGCCGCCACGCGAGCTCGGTGGCGAGGTATGCGCCGATGTCGCCCGTCGCGATCGCCGCTATCGCCTGCCAGGCGAACCCCACGACGGCCGCGAGGAGGCCGAGCGCGACGATGTGCACCACCTCGCGGGCATGCAGCGGCTCCGCTCGACGGCGGAACCATCGCCAGATGCCGAAGAGCGCGAGGAACAGGGAGAAGGCGAGGATACCCGGCCTCGTGAAGCCCATGACCGGGATCAGCAGGTACAGCCAGCCGTAACGGCGCCGCATCACGAGCCACAGCGAGAGCAGCAGCCAGAACAGGAACAACGACTCGGCGTAGCCGATCTGGAAGAGCGCGGCGAGGGGACCGCCGACAAAGAACACGACCGTCCAGGTCGCGGCGGACCGGTCGACCCGCATCCGCATCATCCGGTACAGCACCAGGGCCGCGCCGTACCCCGCGAGCAGCGAGATCACCACCGCCGCCGCTCCCCAGCCGCCGAGCACGGTGCCGAGCGCGGCGGCGAGATACGGGTACAGCGGCATGAACGCCCACTGGTTCTCGGCGACGAGGCCGCTGTCCGTCAGCGGCAGCGTCGTCGGGTAGCCGTTCACGGCGACGTACCAGTACCAGGTCGCGTCCCATCCCATGGCGAGGTCGCCGACCGTCGCGTCCGCGCCGAACCGCGAGGCGGGGCCGGACAGCGCCGCCGCCGCCAGGAAGAAACCGGTGGTCACCGCGCGGGCGGCGAGATAGAGCACGCCCACGCGCACGGCGGCGGGTGAGGCCGACCAGCCTCGACGCGCGCGTGCGGTCAGCGCGTCAGCCACGCCCGGAGCCCGCGCTCGACGTCCTCGATCTGAGCGAGCGGCACGGCCTCCTCGTCGTGGTGGGCCAGGCTCGGGTCGCCCGGGCCGTAGTTGACCGCGGGCACCCCGAGCGCCGAGAACCGCGCGACGTCAGTCCAGCCGTACTTCGGGCGCGGCTCGGCGCCGACCGCGGCGAGGAACTCCCGGGCGAGCGGGGCGTCGAGTCCCGGCCGCGCACCGGCCGCGCGATCGACGACCTCGACCTCGAACCCGGCGAAGACGTCGCGCACGTGCGCCTCGGCCTCGTCCAGCGAGCGGTTCGGCGCGAAACGGTAGTTGACCTCGATCTCACACAGGTCGGGGATGACGTTGCCCGCGATCCCGCCGGCGACGCGCACCGCGTTGAGCCCCTCGCGGTATTCCAACCCCTCGACGGCGATCGTGCGGGGTCGATACTCGGCGAGCCTCAGCAGCGCGGGTGCGGCGGCGTGGATCGCGTTCTCGCCCACCCAGGCGCGCGCGCTGTGGGCGCGGACGCCGTGCGTGCGCACGATCGCGCGGAGATTGCCGTTGCAGCCGCCCTCCACCTGTCCGTTCGAGGGCTCTCCGAGGATGGCGAAGTCGCCCGTGAACAGATCGGGGCGGGCGCGGGCGAGACGCGTGAGCCCGTTGAGCTCGGCGGCCACCTCCTCGTGGTCGTACCACATCCACGTCACGTCGACCCGGGGATCGGTGAGCTCGGCGGCCAGCTTCAGCTGCACGGCGACGCCGGCCTTCATGTCGACCGTGCCGCGTCCCCAGAGCGAGGGAACGCCGTCGATGTCGACGAGACGGGTCGGCAGGTTCCGGTTGATCGGCACGGTGTCGATGTGGCCGGCGATCACCACGCGCTGCGCACGGCCCCGGTCGGTGCGCGCGACGATGGTGTCGCCGTTGCGATGGACGTCGAGGTGCGAGAGGCCGCCCACGGCGGCGGTGACCGCATCCGCCAGCGTCGTCTCGTCGCCCGACACGCTCGGGATGTCGCAGATCATGCGGGTGAGCTCGACGGAGCTCCGGGAGAGGTCGAGCTCGGGCATTCCCCCACTCTACCGAGGCGCGCCATATGCACTCGCCCGGACCGTGAGACTGCGCACGACATCTCGACGCGAGTGCGGCGACTCGGACACGAGCTCGCTGATGGACCACGCGGCGCCGCCCGCTAGCCTGGACGGGTGAGCGAACTGCGGTCGGTATGGGGTACGGGTCTGGCGACGAGCGCGAACGGGACGGTGCTCGACACCTGGTTCCCGCAGCCACAGACGGGAACACCGGACGAGGCCGGGCTCGCCCGCGATCTGCAGGAGCTCGTCGGCGAGGACGAGCTCCGCCGTGTGACGCGCGAGATCGTCGTCGTCGAGATCGACCTGGATGCCGCGCCCGCCTCGACCTCCGACGCCTATCTTCGCCTGCACGCCCTGTCACACCGTCTGGTTCGCCCGGGCGAGGTCAACCTGGACGGGATCTTCGGGCACCTGCCGAACGTCGCCTGGACGAACGCGGGGCCGGTGCACCCCGACGATGCGGTCGCGCGGCGTCCGCACCTCCTGCGCGCCGGCGTCCAGGTGCAGAGCCTCGACAAGTTCCCGCGCCTGCTCGACTACGTGACGCCTCCGGGGGTGCGGATCGCGGACGCCTCGCGCGTGCGCCTGGGCGCCTACCTCTCCCCCGGCACCACCGTCATGCACGAGGGCTTCGTGAACTTCAACGCCGGCACGCTCGGCGCCTCGATGGTCGAGGGCCGCATCTCGCAGGGCGTCGTCGTCGGCGACGGCAGCGACATCGGCGGCGGCGCCTCGATCATGGGCACCCTCTCCGGCGGCGGCACGCACCGCGTGTCGATCGGGTCGCGCACGCTCCTCGGCGCGAACGCCGGCATCGGGATCTCCCTCGGCGACGACTGCGTCGTCGAGGCGGGCCTGTATGTCACCGCCGGATCCAAGATCGTCCTCGCCGACGAGGCGCCCACCGCCGACGGATCTCGACCGGTCGTGAAGGGCGCCGTGCTCTCCGGTCGCGACGGCCTCCTCTTCCGGCGGAACTCCCTCACCGGCGCCGTCGAGGCGGTCCGCCGTGCGGGCGTGGGCGTCACCCTCAACGAGGCGCTGCACGCATGACCCGGCGCCTGCCCAAGAAGCTCTACGAGGCCGAGCTCGCGCGCCTCCAGGCGCAGCTGGTCGACATGCAGGCGTGGGTGCAGGCCACCGGCGCCCGCATCGTCGTCATCTTCGAGGGCAGGGACGCAGCGGGCAAGGGGTCCACGATCAAGCGTGTCTCGGAGTACCTGAACCCCCGCGTCACCCGCATCGTGGCGCTGCCGACGCCGACGGAGCGCGAGAGGACGCAGTGGTACTTCCAGCGGTACATCGCGCATCTGCCGGCCGCCGGCGAGATCGTGCTCATGGACCGGTCCTGGTACAACCGCGCCGGCGTCGAGCACGTGATGGGCTACTGCAGCCCGGACGAGTATCACCGGTTCCTCCACCAGGCGCCGATCTTCGAGCGGATGCTGGTCGAGGACGGCATCCTGCTGCTGAAGTACTGGTTCAGCGTGTCCGACGTCGAGCAGGAGAAGCGCTTCCTCTCGCGCGCCGAGGATCCCATGCGGCGCTGGAAGCTGAGCCCCAACGACGTGCTCTCCATCACCAAATGGGAGGACTACTCGCGCGCGAAGGACGCGATGATCCTCCACACCGACATCCCCGAGGCGCCCTGGCACGAGGTCGACAACGAGGACAAGCGCCGCGGGCGGATCAACATGATCCATCACCTGCTGGGCAGCATCCCCTGGACGCTCGTGCCGCGCGAGGACGTCGTCATCCCGCCACGGCCGGCGTCCGGCGGCTACGAGCGTCCGCCGCGCGACGAGCTGGGCCTCGGTCTCATCCCCGACCGGGTGGCGGAGCTGATCAAGGACCCCACGTCCTGACGTGTCGCTCCCTCCGTGTCTCACTTATGCGGAGGCAGGGCCCCGTTGTGCTGCACAACTGAGGCACGGAGGATGCCGGCTCTTCTCCGATCAGAGCATCACCGACAGGGCGAAGTTCCACACGCAGATGAACACCAGCATCCCGAGGCTGTAGAGGATCGACGCGCGGAGGATCTCGCCCTCGCGGCCTGAGAGCCCCACCGCGCCGGCGGCGATCGCGATGGACTGGGGCGAGATGACCTTCGCGGTCGTCCCTCCCGCGGTGTTGGCCGCGACCAGGAGCGCGGGATCCGCGCCGATGCGATCGGCGGTGGCGACCTGCAGCGGGCCGAACAGCGTGTTGTTGTTCACGACCGAGCCGGTCAGGAACACGCCGATCCAGCCGATGACGGGCGCGAGCAGCGGGAAGAGCGGACCCACGGCCGCGAGCGCCGTGCCCATCGAGGCCGAGCCGCCCGAGTAGTTCGCGATGTTCGCGAGCATCAGGATGAGGGCGATCAGCAGGAGCGCCTGCCAGAGCTCCCCCAGTGTCCGGCGGAGCTCACGCCAGAGGTCCCGCACGCGGAGCGCCGGTGTCGTGAAGAACGAGACCAGGACGGCGAGGAGGATCGCCGTGCCGGTCGCATTGATCGGCGTGAAGCTCCACGCCGCGGTCACGATCGTGCCGCTCGCCGTCTCGACCGCGCCGGAGAGGCCGGGGATCGCCCAGCTGAACACGGTCGCCGCCAGCGCCCCCTCGGGGGCGAACAGCGCCTTGAACGCCGGGATGCTCCATACGAAGATGAACGCCGTCAGGATGTAGAAGGGGCTCCACGCCACGCCGATCTCGCGGAGCGAGTGCCGTTCGATCTCGGGCGCCGTGCCCCCGTTCTCACGGAAGATCCGCCTCGGCTGCCAGACGCGGCCGAGCACGAAGACAGCCACCATCGCCCCGAGTCCTGCGCCGATGTCGGCGAGCTCAGGGCCCAGGAACCACAGCACGCCCGCCTGGATGCCGCTGAAGACGACCGAGACGACGAGGGTCGCCGGCCACGTCTCGCGCAGGCCCCGCCATCCGTCGAGGATCAGGACGAGGAGGAACGGGATGAGGAGCGTCAGGGGCTGCAGCAGGAGCACGAGCGCGCGGGACAGGTCGAGCACGTCGATCCCGGTGACCTGCGCGCCGACGATCACGGGGATGCCGATCGCACCGTATGCGCCGGCCCCGGCGTTGGCGACGAGGGACAGCATGGCCGCCTTCACCGGGCGGAACCCGAGCTGCACGAGCAGGGCCGCGCAGATGGCGATCGGCACGCCGAAGCCGGCCGCGCCCTCGAGGAACGCGCCGAACGCGAAGCTGATGAGCAGCACCTGGATGCGCTGATCCTGCGAGATGCCGCCGATCGAGGCGCGGATCACCTCGAACCGTCCGCTCGCGACCGCGAGCCGGTACAGCCAGACGGCCATCACGATGATGTAGGCGATCGGCCAGACCGCGGTGAGCAGGCCCAGAGCGCCGGCGCCGGCCGCGGCCGTGCCCGGCATCCCGAAGACGAGGAGGGCGACGAGCACCTCGGCGACGAGGGCGATGGATGCCGCCACGATGCCCCGCAGCTTCAGGACGACCAGACCGATCAGGAAGACGACGATCGGGACGGCCGCCACGATCGCGGAGAGCCAGGCGTTGCCGAGCGGGTCGGTCGTCTGAATCCACATGGGAGCCGCCTTTCGCGTTCGCCGGCGCGAACGCTCTCACGGTAGGGCACCCCTCCTCACGGCACCAGCGGCGGCCGCCGTGCAAATCGTCGTGGCTCGGATTCCGCGGGCCGGCACGATCTCCCAGCCCCGCGCACGGTATGCCTCGACGTAGCCGAGCCACTGGCGGTGGGCCAGCTCCGCGTCGACCGGGACCCGGTCGAGGTGCGTCAGCTCACCGTCGGCCAGGAGCGGCGAGGGCGCTCGCACCAGCAGCCGGGCCATGGCTCAGACGGCGCCCGGGTAGTTCCGCTCGGGAGCGCCCGTGTACAGCTGCTGCGGGCGACCGATCTTCGTCTGCGGGTCGGTGTTCATCTCGCGCCAGTGCGCGAGCCAGCCCGGAAGCCGACCGATCGCGAAGAGCACCGTGAACATGCGCGTCGGGAAGCCCATCGCCTTGTAGATGACGCCGGTGTAGAAGTCGACGTTCGGGTACAGGCGACGCTCCTTGAAGTAGTCGTCGTTGAGCGCGATCTCCTCGAGCTCCTTGGCGAGGTCGAGGAGCGGATCGCTCACGCCCAGCTCGGCGAGCACCTCGTCGGCGGACTCCTTCACGAGCTTCGCGCGCGGGTCGTAGTTCTTGTAGACCCGGTGGCCGAAGCCCATGAGCTTCACGCCGTCCTCCTTGTTCTTGACCCGCTCGACGAAGCGCTGCACGCTCTCGCCGGATTCGCGGATGCGGCCGAGCATCTCGAGCACGGCCTCGTTCGCCCCACCATGCAAGGGGCCGGACAGCGCCTGGATGCCGGCGGAGATGGAGGCGAACTGGTTCGCACCGGTGGATCCGACGAGCCGCACGGTGGAGGTGGAGGCGTTCTGCTCGTGGTCCTCGTGCAGGATCAGGAGCCGTTCCAGCGCCCGGGTCATCACCGGGTTGATCTCGTAGACCTCGCTGAGCACCCCGAAGTTCAGCTTCAGGAAGTTGTCGACGAAGCCGAGCGAGTTGTCGGGGTAGAGGAACGCCTGACCGACGCTCTTCTTGTGCGCATACGCGGCGATCACCGGGAGCTTCGCGAGCATCCGGATGGTGTTCAGCTCGACGAACTCGGGATTGTGCGGATCCGACTGGTTCTCGTAGTAGGTCGAGAGCGCGGCCGTGGCCGCGGACAGCACCGACATGGGGTGGGCGGTGTGCGGAAGGGCCGAGAAGAAGCGCTTCAGATCCTCGTGCAGCAGGGTGTGCCGACGGATGCGGTTGTCGAACTCGGCCAGCTCGCTCGTGCTCGGCAGCTCGCCGTAGATGAGCAGCCAGGCGATCTCGAGATACGTCGAGTTCTTCGCGAGCTGCTCGATCGGATACCCGCGGTAGCGGAGGATCCCCTGGTCGCCGTCGATGTAGGTGATCGTCGACTTCGTCGCGGCCGTGTTGACGAAGCCGTAGTCGAGCGCGGTATGGCCGGTCTGGCGCGTCAACGTCGAGACGTCGATGCTCGGAGCGCCGTCCGTGCCGCGGAGCACCGGCAGTTCGGCCGTTCGACCTCCGACGGTCAGAGTTGCGTTGTCCTGCGGCGAGCCGGCATCGCTCACGGCGCCTCCTTGCGATCGATGGTCGTCGGCGTGGGTGACCGTGTGGTGGCGGTCGGCCCGGTCGCGCTTCGTGTCGGCGCGGCCATGCGGATACAGCCTAGCCGGGGTCCGAGCCAACCGTGGAAACCGCCAAAGGAATCCCTGTTCGCCTGGAGGAGAGCTACGAGACCGCGTGCAACCGGTGGGCTGCGGCGGCGATCCGCTCGTCGCTCGCGGTGAGCGACAGTCGCACGTGCTCGGTGTGGGACGGGCCGTAGAAGTGACCGGGACCGGTGAGGATGCCGAGCTCCGCGAGACGCCCGACGCTCGTCCACGCGTCCTCGCCGCGGGTCGCCCAGAGGTACAGTCCCGCCTCGCTGCGGTCGACACGGAACCCGTAGGCCTCGACGGCGGGCTTGAGGCGTGCCCGGCGTCTCGCGTAGCGCTCCTTCTGCTCCCGCACGTGCGCGTCGTCGCCGAGCGCCACCGCCATCGCCGCCTGGACGGGGGCGGGGAGCATGAGCCCCAGGTGCTTCCGCGCGGTCAGCAGCCGCGCCACGATCCCGGGGTCGCCGGCAAGGAACGCAGCCCGGTACCCCGCGAGGTTCGACTGCTTGCTGAGCGAGTAGACCGAGAGCACCCCGGTGACGTCGCCGTCGGTCACCGCGGGGTCGAGCACGGAGGGGATCGCCTGCGTGTCCCACGGCGCCTCCCAGCCGAGCTCTGCGTAGCACTCGTCGCCAACCAGGACGGCGCCGAGCTCGCGGGCGCGTTCACGGGCACGACGGAGCGCCGCCGCATCCCATACCGCGCCGTCGGGGTTTCCCGGCGAGTTGAGCCAGACCAGACGTGTGCCCTCGGGCCACTGCGCGGGATCGTCGCTCGCGAGCGGTGTCGCCCTGACCAGACGCGCGCCGACCTCGTAGGTCGGATATGCGGCACGCGGATGCACGACGACGTCGCCGGGTCCGAGCCCGAGCAGCAGCGGCAGCAGCGCGACGAGCTCCTTCGACCCGACCGTGGGCAGCACGTGCGCCGGCGTGAGACCGGGCACCCCGCGGCGGCGGCGGAACCAGTCCACGATGGCCTCCCGCAGGGGCGGTGTGCCGACCGTCTGCGGATACGCGTGGGCATCCGTGGCCGCGGCCAGCGCATCGGCGATCAGGCGCGGGGTCTCGTCGACCGGCGACCCGATCGACAGGTCCACGATGCCGTCGGGATGCGCGCGGGCGATCTCGGCATACGGCGCGACGGCGTCCCAGGGGTACTCGGCGAGGTCGGCGACGCCCATCTCAGCGGATGCTCACTCGCCCTGCGGCGGAAGCGCCGCGATGAGCGGGTGGTCCTTCTTGATGACGCCCACCTTGGCCGCGCCGCCGGGAGAGCCCACGTCGTCGAAGAACTCGACGTTGGCCTTGTAGTAGTCCTGCCACTCGTCGGGCAGATCGTCCTCGTAGTAGATCGCCTCGACCGGGCAGACCGGCTCGCAGGCGCCGCAGTCGACGCACTCGTCGGGGTGGATGTAAAGGGAGCGCTCTCCCTCGTAGATGCAGTCGACGGGGCACTCGTCGATGCAGGCGCGATCCTTGACATCGACGCACGGCAGGGCAATCACATACGTCACCGTGTCAGTCTAGTTGGCCTCGGATCGGGCGCGGCCGACGCCGCGGAGGTCGGGCCACGCCACGACGAGGGCCGTCACGAGCGGGACGCCCGCCATCCAGATGAGCGCGAGCGTCTCGTTCTGCTGCGTGAACAGCACCGATCCGCCCGGCGAGGGCAGGGAGAAGAAGTAGGTGGCGAGCATCATGCCGCCGCCGCCGGCGAGCGCTGCCCAGCGGTCGCCGGTGAGCAGCCGCAGGGCGACGACGAGCCCGGCCGATCCGACGACCCCGAGGACGAGGCCCACCGGGATCACGCCGAGCGACGACGAATGCGCGAGCGAGCCCGCCGCGCCGTAGACGACGCCGACGACGAGCGCGATCGCCCAGGTGGCCAGACGAGAGAACCGGGAGCCCATGCGCGGATTCTACGGCGCGCGCCTGTGCGCTCCTGCGTCGGGTCGGCGCACGCGGAAGGCTCAGAGCCCGCTTCCCGGGTTGAGGATGCCGTCGGGGTCGAACACGTCCTTGATCCGCCGGTGCAGCAGCACCGGCGGCTCGCCGAGCTCGCGGCGCGCCCATTCGCGCTTGAGCCGGCCGACGCCGTGCTCGGCGGTGACCGTGCCGCCGAGCTCGAGGGCGAGGGCGAAGATGTCGTCGGCGGCCCGGTGCGCGGCCTCGGGGATCCCGCCGTCCTCGTCGGCGTCGGCGACGATGATCGGATGCAGGTTGCCGTCGCCGGCGTGGCCGAACACGAAGATCGGCACGTCGCGCTCCGCGGCGACCGCCCGGATGCGGCGGATCGCCTCCGCGAGCCGGCTGCGCGGCACGGCGATGTCCTCGATGAGCGGACGGCCGAGGCGCTCGATCGCGGGCAGAGCCTGCCGGCGCGCGGCGAGCAGCCGGTCGGCCTCCGCCTCGTCGGCGGTCCAGTCGACCGCGGAGGCGGTCGCCGACAGCGCCTCGACGACGACCGCGATCTCCTCCTCCGCCCCGAACCCGTCGGTCTGCGCCACCAGCAGGGCGTCGCCACGGGCGCGCAGCCCGGTGCCCTGCGCGTCGTCGATCGCGGCCAGCGTGGCGCCGTCGAGGATCTCGAGCACCGCGGGCCGCGCTCCGCTGACGGCGACGGCGGCCACCGCGGTCGCCGCATCCTCCAGCGTCGCGAAGAACGCGGATGCGGTGGCCACCCGCCGCGGCCGGGGCAGCAGCCGCACGACCGCTCCCACCACGACGCCGAGGGTCCCCTCGGAGCCGACGATCAGACCGGCGAGATCGTACCCGGTCACCCCCTTGATGGTGGGGCGCCCCAGTCGCACGAGCGAGCCGTCCGCGAGCACCACGTCGACCGAGAGCACGGCGTCGCGGGTGACCCCGTACTTCGCGCCGCGAAGGCCGCCGGCGTTCGTGGCGATGTTGCCGCCGATCGTCGAGATGCCGACGCTCCCCGGATCGGGGGCGAAGATGAGGTCGTGCTCGCGCGCGGCGCGGTCGAGGTCGGCCGTGATCACCCCGGCCTCGACGTGAGCGGTGCCGTCGACGGGGTCGATCGCGAGGATGCGGTCGAGGCCGGACAGATCGAGCACGATCGCGCCATCGGTCGCGACCGCCCCGCCGGCGAGGCCCGAGCCCGCCCCGCGGGCGATCAGCGGGATGCGCTCGCGCGCGGCTCGGCGCACGACCTCCCGCACCTCGGCGACGTCGCGGGCGACGATCACCTCGCGCGGGAGGCCCTCGGCACGGAGCCCGGAGCGATCGGTCGTTCGGTCTGGGGCGGATGCGTCGGTGCTCACCGTTCCACGCTAGGCACTCCCCGCCCCGGCCGCGACGGATGATTCCGAATGCGAACCAATCGGCTTGTCCGATCTCTCGGTGGGCGGGCCATCGCCGCCCGCCCACCGCCGGGCCCGGCACGGCCGGGTGTCAGCGCGACGGGAGCCCGCGGCGCCGGAGCGCGTCGTGGATCGTATGCCGCCCGTGCAGGCTTGCGGCGGCCCGCACGCGGTTCAGCACCGCCTCGATCCAGCCCCGCGACGAGCCCTGGCCTGCGTAGTAGGCCCGGACGGCGTCGTCGTACGCCGACACCGCCGCGTCCGGAGCCGCGCGATAGGTCTCGCGGTGGCGCACCACGCGCTGCGGGAGCCGCGGCTTGATGCCGGCGCGGTCGTCCGGGTCGGGGTGGCCGATCGCGAGCCCGACGACGGGGAACGCGCCCTGGGGCAGATCGAGCACGTCCGAGAGCTCCTCGGGGCGGTTCCGCACCGACCCGACGTACACCGTGCCCAGACCGAGGGACTCGGCCGCCACGACCGCGTTCTGTGCGGCGAGCGCGGCGTCGACGAAGCCGACGAGGGTGCTCTCGACGAACCCGATGCCCTCGACCGGGGCATCGCGGCGCTCCGCGATGACGCGGTTGCGCGCCCAGTCGGCGACGAAGACGAGGAACACGGGTGCCGCGCGGATGAATGCCTGGTCGCCCGCGAGCACCGAGAGCTCGGCCTTGCGCTCGGGATCGCGCACCTCGATGACCGACCAGGACTGCATGTTGGAGCTCGTGGCCGCCGACTGGGCGGCGGCCACGATCGCCGTCAGGGTCGCCTCGTCGACGTCCTCGTCCGTGAAGCGGCGCACCGACCGGTGCCGCTGCAACAGGGCGATGACGTCGTTCGCGGGCGCGATGGGTTCGGGGACCTCGCCGCCGTAGCGGCGGGCGAGCACACTGTCGGTCATGTCTCCAGCCTGTCGGATGCGGCGGCCCGCCGCCCGCGCCAGGACACGCGTCGCAACACTCGGCGCCGCGCGGGGGCGGTGCTCACGGGGTCCGCCCGGAGGCAAGGTGCGGTGCGACGTGCATGACGACGTCCTCGAGCAGCCGCGTGTTCTCGGCGAATCCGAACTCGGGCGGCAGGAACGCGATCAGCTCGTCCGCCTCGGCGACGGCCACATCCGCGAGCAGCGTGTCGACGACGCGGGCGGGGTCGCCGTGGATGGCGTCGCTCATGGTCATCGCGCGGCCGGTCGGGCGTGGCGAGGCAACACGTGCCGGAGCGACCTGCGCAGGGTCGACGGCACCGCGGGGCCGGGACACGGCGGGCCCGTGCGCGCGCCGCTCTCTGTCGTAGGCGGCGTAGCGGCGGGCGAGCTCGGGCGTCGTGGCGGGCAGGACCGAGCGGCTGACGACCACCCGGGGCGGGTGCGGGCCGATGTGCGCCGCGCGGTACGCCTCGATCGCGGCTCGTTGCTCGGCGTTGTAGTCGGCGACGTCGCCGGTGAGGATCGTGCTCAGCATGAGGCGGAGTCCCTGCCGTCCGATGCGCTCCGCGGACTCGACCGAGCCCCCGCCGTACCAGATCCGCTCCGGCAGGGCGTCGCTCGTCCCGCGCACCGTCAGCGGCAGGTCGAGCGAGCGGCCGTCGGGACCCGTCGCGGTTCCCAGTCGCTCGCCCCGGATGCCGCGCAGAAACGTCTCCAGGCGGTGCTGCGACTGCTCGCGCCCGTCGTTCACGGGCTGCTCGAAGGCGGCGTCGAAGCCGCCCTGGCCGGTGCTCAGCCCGAGCTGGAGCCGCCCGCCGGTCAGGTGGTCGGCGGTGCTCGCGGCCTCCGCCAGCAGCACGGGGTCCTCGTAGCGCACGCCGATGATCGCCGTGCCGAGGCCGATCCGGTCCGTGTGCTGGGCGACGACCGGGAGGAAGACGAGGGGCGAGGCGAGGTAGTTGTCGAAGTGACGCTGGTACACCCATCCCCGGTCGAATCCCAGCTGCTCCCCGATCCGGAACAGCTCGATCCCCTCGCGCAGCCCCTCCGCGGCGCGGCCGGTCTCGAACGGGACGCGTGTGTGGAAGCCGAGAGTGAGGCGTCGGGTGCTCATGCGGAGGTCTCCTATCGTCGAGGATGTTGTGCGCCGACCGCGGCGCGGGCGGCCGCCGCGAAACGGCCGCCCTCGGCGACGAGCCCCGCATGGGTGCCCTGCTCAACCAGGCGTCCGCCGGCGAAGACGAGGATGAGGTCGGCGGTGCGGGCGGTGGCCATGCGGTGGGCGATCGTGATCGTCGTCCGTCCGCGCGCGATGCGGCGCAGCGCCTGCTGCACGCGCACGTCCGTACCCGGGTCAATCCCGCTCGTTGCCTCGTCGAGCACGAGCAGGTCGGGCTCGAGATAGGCGGCGCGGGCGAGCGCGATGAGTTGACGGCCGCCGATGGACAGCGCCCTGCCGCGCTGTCCGACTGGCGTGTCGATACCCTCGGGAAGGGCATCTGCCCAGTCGTCGAGCCCGAGTTCGGCCAGCACGGCGCGCACGCGCTGCCGGTCGGGCAGGTCGTCTCCGACCGCGATGTTCTCGGCGACCGTGCGATCGAACAGGAACGCGTCCTGCGGCACGACCGCGACCCGCCGCGCGAAGGCGTCGTCGGTGATCTCCTCCACCGGCACGCCGCCGAGCAGGATGCGTCCACGGCCGATCTCGAGCTGACGGGTGAGGAGCCTCGCGAAGGTGGTCTTGCCCGAGCCGGTCTCCCCCACGATCACGACGTGCGATCCGGCCGGCACACTCGTCTCGACGCCGTCGAGGGCCGGGCGTCCGCCGCCGTAGGAGAACCCCAGATCGTGCACCTCGACACCGATCGGGCCGTCGGGGATGGCGGCGACGCCCGCCGAAGGTCGCGTCGCCGGGTCGGCGAGCACCTCGAGCACGCGCCGCCAGCCGGCGACGGCGTTCTGGGCCTCGCCGAGCTGGCCGACCAGGAACTGGAGCGGACGGACGAAGAAGGTGACCAGGAACAGGAAGGCGACCAGCTCGCCGCCATCCGGCGCCGGCAGGCCCGGCGGCAGCAGCGCCGCGCCGAGAGCGACACCGACGAGCATCACGGCCGTGGTGATCACACCGTTGATCAGCTCGCCGGCGGCGGTGTTCACCCCGACCGGCCACACGGTGCGCAGCTGTGCGTGCTCGACCCCGTCGATGAGTCCGTCCACCCGCGCCTGCACCCGCGCGTGGGCGCCGAAGCCGCGGATCACGTCGACCCCCTCGATGGCCTCTCCGACACCGCCGAAGAGCCCGCCCACGGCGATGCGCACGGCATGGAACCGCGCGGCGATGAGGGCATGCGCGCGCTGCATGATCAGGAGCGCGGGCACCGCGACGACGAGCACCACCGCAGCCAGCGGCCACGAGTACCAGAACATCGCGACGACGGCGATGAGGGCCTGCAGCGCGTTGGTCGCCAGCGAGATGCCGCCGGACTGCGTGAACTGGCTGATGGTGTCCACGTCGCTCATCACACGGGAGACGAGCGAGGATCGGGGCGCACCACCCAGGCGGTGGGGCGGGATGCGCAGCACGCGCGCGAAGGCCTGCACCCGGAGCGAGGCGAGCGCCTCTTCGCTCGCCCGCACGAGTCTGCGATTCATCCAGACCGACGCGCCGGCAGCGACGAGCACCGCCACGGCGCATGCCACGATCACGGGGACGATCGAGCGCGCCGCCTCGCCGGGTGTCGACGCGCCGTCGACGGCGACCTGCACGGCCACCGCGACCACGATGCGGCCCGACGAGGCGATCAGGGCCAGCACCAGCGTCCACCACAGCCCCCGCGCGATCTCGGGCGTCGCTGCCAGTCCGTCCCGGATGGTCCGCCACGACCCGCCGCGCAGCGACCCTCCGCCCGCTGGTCCGGCGGTCACCGTTCCCACTCCGGGTCCTGCGGCGCCGCCCGCTCGTAGGCCTCCACCAGCGCCTGGAAGTGCGGGTCGGCGGTGAGTTCCTCGAACGTCCCGACGGCGCGCACGGCGCCCGCCTCCAGCAGCACCAGCCGGTCGGCGAGCGCCAGTGACGGCGCGCGGTTCGCCGCCATGACGACGGTGAGGGCAGATCCGGCATCCCGGCGTTCGCGAAGATGCGAGGCGAGGCCGGCGAGCACCTGACGCTCCACGCCGGGGTCGAGGGCGGAGGTCGCGTCGTCGAGCACGAGCAGCGACGGCTGCGCAAGCAGGGCGCGGGCGATGGCGAGCCGCTGCCGCTGCCCGCCCGACAGCGTCGCGCCGCGGCTGCCCAGCACGGTGTCGAGCCCATCCGGGAGCGCCCGCACGACCGGCTCCGCCGCGGCGATCCCGAGCGCGTGCCAGAGCTCCGCGTCGCGGAGCTCGTGACCGTCCGGGCCGCGCCGGCCGAGGACGAGGTTCTCGCGCACCGTGTCGTGGAGGAGGAACGAGGTCTGCGGGACGACCGCGATCGACCGGCGGAGCGACGCGTCGTCGAGGTGGATGCTGTCGATGCCGCTGAGGCGAAGCTCGCCGTCCCCGGCGGGGCGCAGACCCGCGACCAGGCTCAGCAGGGTGCTCTTGCCCGAGCCGGTGGCACCCGAGACCGCGAGGACCTCGCCGGCGCGCACGCCCAGGTCGATCCCGTCGAGGATGCGGCGGTCCCCCCGGTGCACCGTGGCATCGCGCAACTCGATCGCGACGGGCCCGTCGGGGAGCGCCCGCCCTCCCCCGTCCGGCAGCCTCTCCTCGAGCACAGCGCGGACCCGCTCGTCCCCGACCACGCCGAGCGGCAGCGTGCCGAGGAAACCCCCGATCACGTTCAGCGGGATCGCCATGGTCAGCAGCAGATAGGCCACCTCGACGAGCGTGCCCACGGTGAGCTCGCCCGCATCCGCCCGTACGGTCCCGATCGCGAGCACGGCGACGACCCCGAGCGACGGCGCGAGCTCGATGACGGGGGTGAACAGCGCCGACGCCGAACCGGCACGCACGTTCGCCGCCCGCAGCAGCTCCACGCGCTCCCGGAAGCGCCCGGTCTCGCGCTCGTGCAGACCGAGCGTGCGGATGACCTCGTCGCCCTCGAGCGCCTCGTTCGCGAACGCGCTGACGGCGGCCCGGCGCTGCTGCGAAAGACGCACGCGGGGGACCATCGCCGCCTGGTAGACGAGGTTGGTGCCGAGCAGGAACGGCACGACCGCGATCGCGACGAGCGACAGCCAGGCGTCCGCGAGGGCGATGCTCACCACGGCGTAGCCGAGCATGGCGACCATGCCGGCGGCGAAGGGGAAGAGGTTCATCGGCTGCCAGCGCGCCTCGGTGTCCGAGACCACGTTGGACAGCAGCCTTCCGGCCGGATGCCGCTCGTGCCAGGCGGGACCGAGCGCCAGGTAGTGGCGGGTGAGGCGCCGGCGGTCCTCGGCGATGTTCGGGAACTGGATACGGCCGGTGCCGACCGCCCGCAGCACGATCGTGACGATGCGCAGGGCGCTGACGGCGAGCACCGCCGCCGCGGCGATCGCCGCCAGCGCGGGCGGGAACCGGCCGGAGGCCAGAGAGGGGACGATGAACTCCTCGGTCGCCCACCCGAGCGCGGCCGCGCCGAACACCATGCTGGCGCCGTTGACGAGCCCCGTGGTCAGGGCGAGCGCGGCCGCGAGCGGATGCCGCCGGCACCCGGCGAGCATGAGCCGCAAGCCCCGGCGCAGCGTACGGCGGGAGATCCTGGTGTCCGCCGACGCGGGAGCCGTCCTCATGCGCCTGCGACGGCGGCGCTCCGCGCGAGCTCCGGAGGAAGCGGCGCGGTGCCGGGCGCGCCGCCGGATCCGGCCAGCACCCCCAGCGCGCGCTGGATCGCGGCGTTCCGGGGTGCGGCGAGCCCGGCGCGTCGCGCCAGCAGCACGATCTCTCCGCTGAGGTAGTCGCTCTCCACCGACGCCCCTCGGGCGAGGCTCTGCCAAGTGGACAGGTGCCCCGGTTCGTGTCCGTCGATCGGCTCGATCCGCAGCCGGATTGCCCCGGGATCGGGATCGGCGGCGACCGGCAGACCGAGCCGCTCGAACAGACCGCGCGCCTCGTCGCGGAGGTCGTCCGTCGCGCGCACCAGCTCCTCCTCGCTCGCCCGGAAGACCTCGACGACGTTCCGGAGGTTGCCCAGCAGCTTCCGGCGCTTGGCGGCCGCGATGTCGGGCTCGACGAATGCGGCGTAGCCCGCGCGCTCGAACGCGGCGCGGTGGCGCTCGTCGCTCTGGGCGCTCGCTGCCGGATGGCCGCCGAGCCACGCGACCCCGATCACGGGCCACGAGGGCGAGACGACCACACCGGGCTCGAGGTGACTGGCCGCGATCCCGATGGAGACGCCGGTCACCCGCGCGAAGCGCCGCAGCGCGACGTCCTCGGCGGCCAGGCCGTTCTGCAGCGTCAGGATCGGCAGGTCGGCGATGACACCGCCGTCCACGAGCGGGCGCCAGGCGATGGCGGCGACGGCGGTCTCGGCGTCCTGCGACTTGACGGCGAGCACGACCGTGTCCGCGCGCGCCGGGGATGCCTCGTCGATGGCGGAGGCGACGGTCACCGGCACGGTCTCGTCGCCCTGCGGCCGGCGCACCCGGACGCCGTTCCGGCGGATGGCCTCCAGCTGCCGGCCGCGCGCGATCAGCACCGCCGGAATCCCCGCGAGGGTCCACTGCGCGGCCAGCAGCGCGCCGATCGCGCCGGCTCCGACGATCAGGTACCTGCCGCTCATCGGTCTCCCCACGCGGCACCCGCGGCGACGGGCGCAGCGGTCCGGCTCACGAGCGCGCCTCATGCAGCGATCGGCCCGGGACCGCCGCGAGCAGCTCGCGCGTGTACGACTCCTGCGGATCGCCGAGCACGGCAGAGGCCGGTCCCTGCTCGACCACGCGCCCGCCGCGCAGGACGGCGACCTCGTGGGCGACCTGCGCCACGACGCCCAGGTCGTGCGACACGAGCACATAGCCGACGCCGAGGTCCTCCTGAAGACGGGCGAGCAGCCGGAGCACCTGGTCCTGCACCGAGACGTCCAGCGCCGAGACCGGCTCGTCGAGGTACAGCAGCTCGGGACCGATCGCGAGCGCGCGCGCGATCGCCACGCGTTGCCGCTGTCCGCCCGACAGCTCCGCGGGACGACGCGTCGCGGCATCCGCCGGCAGTCCGACGAGGTCGATCAGCTCGGTCACTCGCGCACGCCGCGACGCACGGTCTCCGATGCCGAACGACACGAGCGGCTCGGCGATGCTGCGGCCGACGGCGAAGCGGGGGTCGAGGGCCGAGAAGGGGTTCTGCTGCACGAGCTGATAGCGCCGGCGCAGCTCTCTGCCGGCCCGCCAGCCGAGCTCCGACACGGGCACGCCGTCGAAGACCACACGTCCCGAGGAGGGGTGCTCGAGCCCCAGCGCGATCCGCAGCAGCGTCGTCTTGCCCGACCCCGATTCGCCCACGATCGCGAGCGTGCGGCCGGCCCGCGCCTCGAGAGTGACGTCGTCGACGGCGCGCAGGGTCGGGGATGCGGCGCCGCGCGGCAGCGGGAAGTCCTTGACGACCGCCTCCCAGCGCACGACCACCGGAGCCTCGCCTCCCGGCGGACGCGGGGGCACCGTGCCCGTGAGTCCCGGGGCCGCCTGCACCAGGCGGCGGGTGTAGTCCTCACGAGGCGAGCCGAGCACCTGCAGCGACGGTCCCTCCTCCACGACCTGGCCGTGCTGCATGACGACGACCCGGTCGGCCCGGTCGGCTGCGACGCCGAGGTCGTGGGTGATGATGATCAGTGCGATGCCGCGTTCGCTGACGAGCCTGTCGAGATGATCGAGGATGCGTCGCTGCACCGTCACGTCGAGAGCGCTCGTCGGCTCGTCGGCGACGATCACGTCGGGGTCGCCCGCCAGCGCGATCGCGATCAGCACCCGCTGACGGAGCCCGCCGGAGAGCTCGTGCGGGTACTGCCTCGCGCGCCCGACCGGATCGTCGATGCCCGCCTGGCTCAGAACCTCGATCACCTCCGCGTCGATCTGCGGTCCACGCACGCCCCGCAGCCGCACCGCCTCGGCGACCTGATGGCCCACCCGTTGCGTCGGATTGAGCGAGACGGTCGGATCCTGCGGCACGAGACCTATGACACGACCGCGGATGCGGCGGGCCACACGCTCCGCCGCGCCGGCGAGCTCGACCCCGGCCACCCTCGCCGAGCCGCCGACGATGTGCCCGTTGTGCGGCAGCAGACCGAGCAGCGCGTGCGCCGCGGTCGTCTTGCCGGAACCCGACTCTCCCACGACCGCGACGCGTTCGCCGCGCGTGACGGTGAGATCGATGCCGCGCAGGGCGGGCGCCGCCGTGCCGTCGCGGCGGTAGTCGACCCGGAGGCCCCGGATCTCGATGAGGGGATCGCTCATCGCTGCACCTCCTCGAGGCTCTTCGCGAGATGATTGAGGCTCAGCACGACGGCCGCGACGAACAGTCCCGGCACGAGCGAGACCCAGGGGGCGGTCACGAGGTAGTTGCGGCCGTTGGAGATGAGCGTGCCCCACTCCGCGGCGGGGGGCGCGGCGCCGAAGCCGAGGAAGGAGAGGGCTGCGACCGCGAGGATCGCCGCGCCGAAGTCGAGGACCGCGAGGACGACCACCGGCCCCCACGAGTTCGGCAGCACGTGGGTGAAGAGGATCCGCCCCCACGAGGCCCCGCCGGCGCGCGCCGCATCGATGTAGGGCAGGGTCTTCACCCGGAGCACCTCCGAGCGGGTCGTGCGGGCGAAACCGGGGATGATCCCGATGCCGACCGCTATCGCGACCGGGACCGTCCCGAATCCCAGGGCGGTGACGATCGCAAGCGCCAGCAGCAGGCCGGGGATCGCGAGGAACACGTCGACGATGCGCATGACGACCGCATCCACCGTGCCGCCGACGAACCCGGCGACGACGCCGAGGGCGAGCCCGCCGACCAGCGCGATGCCGATCGCGAGGGCGGTGGCCGCGATCGTCAGCGACGAGCCGTGCACGACGCGCGAGTAGAGGTCGCGGCCGAGCTCGTCGGTGCCCCACCAGTGGGCGAGACCGGGCGTCTGCAGCCGGTCCGCCGGGGCGGTGGCCGTCGGATCGTGGGTGGCGAAGAGCTCGGGGACGAGCGCGGTGGCGATCGCGAAGGCGACGATCACCGCGGCGACGATGACCCCCGGTCTGCGAAGCAGGCGCAGGGCGGGGTGACGCGGTAGCCGGGAACGGGACGCCCCCGCGGGCCGCGACACCTCCGTGGGCTGGCCGCCGGGAGCGATCACGGTCGGGGCGTCGCTGCGGGTCTCCAGGACGTCGGTCATGCGCGGCTCACCTTCGGGGTACGGGCGATACGGGGATCGAGCAAGGGGTACAGCAGATCGACGATCAGGTTGACGACCACGAACGCCGCCGCGGCGAGCACGACGACGGCCTGGACGACCGGGATGTCCTGCTGCAGCACCGACTCCTGCGCGAGACGGCCCACGCCGTTGCGGGAGAAGACCGTCTCGACCACGATCGATCCGGTCACGGTCGCCCCCACGAGCAGTCCCAGGATCGTCAGGGTCGGCAGCGCCGCGTTCCGGAACGCGTGCCGGAACTGCACGGCGAGCCGCGTCAGCCCCTTCGCGCGCGCCGTGGCGATGTACGGCTCCCCCAGCGTGTCGTCGAAGCTGCGGGTGAGCACCTGAGCGAGCACCGCCGAGGTGGGCACCGCCATCGTGACGGAGGGCAGGACGAGGCTCTGCCAGCCGTTGTCGCCCGTGGCGGGCAGCCAACCGAGCGTGAAGGCGAACACCTGGATGAGCAGCAGCCCCACCCAGAAGTTGGGCACGCTGACCCCGACCGCGGGAAGCCGTCGCAGAAGCGTCGCGACGGTTCCGCGCGGCACCCACGTCGCGAGGAACGCGAGGCCGATGCCGACCACGAGCGACAGCGCCACCGCGATCGCGCTCAGCGCCACGGTCCCGGGCAGCCGCTGGGCGAGCAGCTCCGAGACCGGCAGCTGCTTGGCGAAGCTGGTTCCGAAGTCGCCCCGCAGAGCGTTGACGAGCATGCTGAGGTACTGCTCCCATACCGGCTTGTCGAGGCCCAGCCGGGCCGCCGCGGCGGCCCGCTCAGTCGCCGTGAGGGAGTCGATCTCGACCCCGGCGGCGCCCAGCTGCAGCGCGACGGGGTCGCTGGGCAGCAGGTAGAGGATCGCGAACGTGACGGTGTAGGCGGCCCACAGCACCAGGACAGCCTGGCCGACGCGGCCGAGCACGTACCTCAGCATGATCGCGCTACTCCCCGCTCTTCCAGATGTCGTAGTACGACAGGAACGCCTCGCTCGTGAACCGGAAGCCGTGAACGTCGGCAGCGACGGCGGCCAGCTGCACGCGCTCGAAGATCGGGAAGACGAGGGCGCTGTCGACGAGCAACTGCTGCACCTCGGTGTAGGCCTCCTCACGCTCGGCGGAGTCGGTCGCCGCGAGCCCCGCCGCGAACAGCGACTCGACTGCGGTGCGGAGATCATCCGGCACCGCATTCTGCGCGAACGCCGTCGAGGTGGCGACGTTCGTGTCGAGGATCGATCCGAGCACGCTCGGGTCGCCGCGGGTGAGGTAGCTGCCGAGCAGGTCGTAGTCGCCGCCCGTGATGAGCGCTCCTCGCTCCGACGCCTGGAAGACCGGCAGCCGCAGATCGATACCGACCTGCTTCAGCTGGTCCTGCAGCAGCGCGTCGCCCGGGTTGTCGGCCGTGATCGGCTGCACGATGGTGAGGGTCTCGCCGTCCTTGGTGCGATATGTGGCGCCGTCCTCGAGCACCCAGCCGGCGGCGTCGAGGAGAGCCGCAGCCTCGTCGGGGTCGTACGCGAGCTGGTCACTGAGATCGAGGAAGAACGGGGTCGTCTCGTCGAAGACGCCGCCCACCACCGGATAGTCAGCGCCGTAGATCGTCGACGCGTAGGTCGCGCGGTCGATCGCCACGAGCACGGCCTTGCGCACATCCTCGTCGGCGAGCACCCTGCCATCGCTCGTGTTCGCGTAGAGGTTGTACGCGGGGCCGGGCAGGGACCTGCTCTCGACCGTCGCGCCCGCAGCCTCGACCTGCGCGACCTGTTCGGGAGTGAGGGGGTTGCGCGGCCAGTCGATGTCGCTCGCACCGCTCGTGAGGTCGCCCACGCGCACGCTGTCCTCGGCCACGTAAGAGATGTGGACGGCGTCGAGGTAGGCGTCGCCCTGGTGGGCGTTCAGCTCGCTCGCCCAGGCGTAGCCCTCGCGCTTGCTCAGATCGATGCCCTCGCCCGGTGTATAGGAGTCGAGGACGAACGGACCGGAGCCGACGTTCGCGGTGCCGAGGCACCGCTCCTCCGGGGTGGCGGAATACGACGAGGCCGCGAGGATCGCGAGGTTGCTCGTCGAAGTGCCCTGCAGGAACGCGGCGTTGGGCGTCGAGAAGTGCACCTCGACGGTGTCGTCGTCGACCGCCGCGCTGTGGTCGTAGCCGAGGATGTAGACACTGCCGTATGCCCCCGGGACCTCCGCAGCGGTCTTCTTGGCGTTGTCGAGCGCGAGGACGACCGAGTCCGCGGTGAACTCCGTGCCGTCGCTGAAGGTCACGTCGTCGCGCAGGTCGAAGGTGTAGGCGAGGCCGTCGTCGCTGATGGTCCAGTCCGTGGCGAGCCACGGCACGATCTCGCCGGTCTCAGGATCCTGGTCGGTGAGCGAGTCGGCGTAGTTGCGGATCACCTGACGATGCTCGATCCAGTAGACCTGGAAGGGGTCGACGCAGGAGAACGCCGGGTTGTCGGGGAAGAACTCGATGTTCAGCTCTCCGCCCGAGACGGGCTCGGAGCTGGCATCGGCGGTCGTGCTGGCGCCGCCGGAACAGCTGGCGAGCAGGAGCGCCGCGGCGGCGGTCGCGGCGAGCGCCGCCGCGGGTCGGATTCGGTGTCGGGTGAGCATATCGGATGCCTCTCGGGTGTGGTGCGTGTCGGGTGGGATGCGTGTCGGGTGTGTTCTTCGGGCGACTCTCAGACGGCGAGCGTCCCTCTGCCGGCGGCGAGCAGTGCGGCGTCGTCCTGCGGCGGGTGCGGGCGGGAGGCCAGCACGTCGCGCAGGTGTCGTTCGAAGGGGAGATGTCGGGTGAGACCCGGGTTCCCGATCGCGGCGACGAGCCCTTCCACGGCCGAGATGGCGGAGCGCGAGACGAGGAGCTTGGCCAGTCCCAGCCGGTCGGCGCGCGCCGTTCCGCCGTCGATCTCGGCGGCGAGCGCCGAAAGGACGAGCTCGCCCTGCAGGATCTGCGCCCTGGCCTCACCGGCGACGGTCTGGATGCGCTCCACCGTGGCGATCGGGCGGCCGAGAGAACTCGGCACCCGCTCCTGCGCGAAGGTGCGGAAGGCGGACAGCGCCGCCCGCGCGACCCCGAGATAGAGCGCGGGCACGCCCAGGGCGAGGGCGCCGTGCGGCGCCGCATTGTTCGGCACCGTGCCCACGGGGGCACCGGAGAAGTTCTCGAACGGCACGCGTACGTCGTCGTAGATCACGTCGTGCGTGCTCGACGCGCGAAGGCCCAGGTGGTCCCAGGTCTTCTCTATCCGGATGCCGGCGGCATCACCCGGCACGATCACGTGCCCGACGCGGGGCTCGGCCTCGTCGGTCACGACCCATACCAGGTGGTACGACAGCCCCTCGGAGCCGGTCGCGAAGCCCTTGTGCCCGCTCACCGACCATCCGTCCGCGACGCGACGGGCGACGGTGGCGGGAAGTCCCCCGCGAGCCGGGGCGCCCAGCTCAGGCTCCGCCCGCACGGCGTTGAGGAGGGTCGGGCGCTCCGCGGACTCGGCGAGCACGCGCAGGTACAGCTCCTCCGGCCACGAGTCGCTCGTCGCCTGCGCGAGGTGCTGGAAGACCGTCATCGCCGTCAGGAGCGCGACCGAGGGATCGCCCTCGCCGAGCGCGAGGAACACGTCCACGGCCTCGCGCGCACTGAGTCCCCGGCCACCGTACTGCGCTCCCACGGCCACCGTGAGCAGCCCCGCATCGTGCACCGCCTGGATGCCCTCCCACGGGAACGAACCGTCGCGATCGTGTGCCGGCGCAAACCGGGCGAGCTCGGCGGTCAAAGCACCGAGGCGAGCGGCCGAGAGGTCCGGCGGCTGCAGCGCGGGCGCCGTGCGCACCGGCGTCTGCGCGCTCACGAGGCGAGCTCCGCGGAGCGGAAGACGACCTCGGGGTCGATCCCCCGACGGGCGACCTCCTCGTGCACGAGCGGGATGATCCGCCGGCCGGCGTCGATCGCATCGCCGATGTCGCCGAGCGTGGGGAGCGAGACGACGTCAGCGCCCAGCTCCACGTACCGGACGACGGCCTGTGCGATCGTCTCCGGCGAGCCGACGAGCAGCGACGAGGCGCCGCCAGCGCCGGCGATCCCGCGCGGCGTCCACAGCACGCCGCCGTCGTGCTCCTCCGCCTGCTCGGAGATCTCACGCAGCCGCACGCTGCCGACGTTCGTGGCCGCGACCCGCTGCACGGTGTCGTAGAAGGGGCGGGTGCGCGCCACGAGGTCCCGCGCCTTCTCGCGGGCGAGGGCATCGGTGCTCGCAACGACCGGACGGAAGGTCACCCAGAAGCGGATGCGGTCGGTGCGACCGGCGGCGCGGGCATGCTCGTACACCCGTGCGATCTGCTCGGCGGTCTGCTCCAGAGGTTCGCCCCACAACGCGAAGATGTCGGCGTGCGCACTGCCGGCGGCGTAGGCGAAGTCGCTGGAGCCTCCCAGCGACACCGGCAGCGGACCGCCCGACGCGGTGGGATAGCCCGGGCCGAAGTCGTCGAAGTCGTAGAACTCGCCGTGGTGCGAGAACGGCTCACGGCGCGTCCACACATCGCGGAGCACCCCGATGAACTCCGCAGACCGCCGGTACCGCGCCTCCTTCTCGAGGTAGTCGCCCTGCTGACGCTGCTCCTCATCGCTGCCGCCGGAGATGATGTGCACGATCGTGCGCCCGCCCGAGAGCTGGTCGAGGGTCGCGAGCCCCTGCGCAGCGACGGTCGGGAACGCCGAGTTCGGGCGCACCGCGACCACGGTCTTCAGCCGCTCGGAGGCAGCCAGCACGGTGGCAGCCACGACGTACTGGTCGGCGCTCGCCGAGGCGTACGGCACGAGCGTGTAGTCGAAGCCGAACTCGTCGATCGTGCGCGCGTAGCGCCGGAGCCACGCGACATCGATCGGCGCGGTGAAATGACCTGCGGCCGGCGGCGGGCCGGGCGGCCGGGTGCCGATCGCGTTGACGAACTCCACGGGCATGTCGGCCCTCCTTCTTCTTCCTGCCCGCGCGCTCAGGCGCGGACGCCCTCGGCGAACTCGGGCTGGGCGACGATCTGTCCGCGGTGTCCGGTGGCCTCGCGGTGCGCGAGCTCCTGCCGGACGAGGGGCAGGACGTGACGGCCGTAGTCGATCGCGTCGTTCAGGTTGTCGTATCCGCGGATGGACACCAGTTCTGCGCCCAGGTCGACGTAGTCGAGGATGGCGGCCGCGACGGTCTCGTAGCTGCCGACCAGGGCGGTCGATGCACCCGAAGCACGGGTGACCTCGGCGGGCCTCGTCCATAGAGCGCGATCGTGCACCTCACCGCGGGCGGCCGCGTTCAGCAGTCGTTGCGAGCCCACGTTCTGCGGATCGGCGCCACGGCTGTAGTGCTTGTGATAAGCGCCGTTCGCGTAGGTCTCGGCGATCGTCCCGATGATGCGGTGCGCTTTCTCCCAGGCGAGCTCGTCGGTCTCGGCGACGATGGGGCGGAAGGTCACCCAGATGCGGGGCAGGTCGGAGCGCCCTGCGGCCCGCGCCTGCTCGGCGATGCGGGCGATCTGGTCGCGGGTGTCGGCGAGGGGCTCGCCCCACAGCCCGAAGATGTCGCCGAGCGCGCCGCCGACGCGGTAGGCGGCGTCAGAGGAACCGCCCACCGAGATGGGCACAGGCGCGCCTCTGAATGTCGCGAGTCCCGGTCCGAAGTCCTCGAAACGGTAGTAGCGCCCGTCGTGGCTGAACGGCTCCTTCTCGGTCCACGCACGGCGCACGATCCGGATCCACTCCTCCGATCGGTCGTAGCGCTCGTCTTTGGACAGGAAGTCACCCTGGCGCCCCTGCTCCCGATCGTTGCCGCCGGAGATGATGTGCACGACGGCGCGTCCTTCGGAGATCTGATCGAGCGTGCTCAGCTGCTGCGCGGCGACGAGCGGGAAGACGGTGTTGGGCCGCACCGCGACGATCGGCTTGATCCGTTCGGTCGCCGCGGCGACCGCCGTCGCGGTCACGAAGGAGTCCGGCCCGGCGCTGCCGTAGGGAACCAGCGTGTAGTCGAACCCGGCGTCCTCCAGGCTGCGGGCGTAGCGGCGGAGGTACGCGGGCTCGATGGCGCGCCCGCCCGATCGCGGATTGAGCTCGTCCGCATGGCGGGTGTTGATGGCGCTGATGAACTCGACGGTCACGGGGGTGCCTTTCGGTCGCGGAGCCGGGTGCGGCGATGGTCGTGTGCAGTGTGCGGGGAGGTTGGTATGCAGTGTGCGGTGATGCGCGCCGCCCGTCCAACGACGAGCGACGATCGGAATCGATCCGTCGGAGTGATCGTTCGCGCGGAAGATCGTGCGGCCCGGCGAGGCCGTCCGCAACCGCGGAATCATGCGGAAGCCGTGGCCTCTCCTACGCCGAGGTCGGGTGAGACGACGGTGGCGACGCCGCATCCGGCGCCTGCGTTTCGTTTCGCAGTGTTGCGACAGGGACGACGATCTGTGCGGGTGCTACCGTCGGCGAGCATGAGCGACGAGCTTTGGCGGGACGACGGGATCCGCGTGCGCGCGGCATCATCCGAGGACGCCGCCGCCATGGCCCACGTGCATGTGGCCTCGTGGCGGGAGGCCTACCGGCGCACGCTCGTTCCCGACGAGGTGCTGGACGCCCCGGACTTCGTGGAGCGCCGGGAACGCTTCTGGTCGAGCGCGCTGACGGATCCGCGGTGGGCGGCGAGCCGGGTCGCCGTGGCCGAACATCGAGGAACCGTCATCGGCATCGCGATGTCCGAGCCGGTCGACGGTCTCCCGTGGACACGCCACCTGGACGTCCTCTATGTCCTCGCCGCGCATCACGGGACCGGCGTCGGAGCGGCGCTGTTGAACGCCGTGATCGACCCCGCGGAGGACGCCGCACTCTGGGTCGGAGATCCGGTCCCCCGCGCGCAGGCCTTCTACCGCAGGGAGGGCTTCGTCCCCGACGGCACGGTGAAGATCGAGGACGGCATCCGCGCGATCAGGATGGTGCGTCTGCGGTCCGACGACAGCTGACTCACGCACTCGAGTCACGCAGCGAGATCTCGCCTGGGTGTTCAGAAGGGTGGTGGGGTGTCGTCGTGGGGGACGAAGCGGATGGTGGCGGGTGGCCGGTCGGTGTAGGTGCGGCCGGTGGGGCTGGTCCAGTGCAGGACGCCGCCGGGGTGTTGGGTGACGGTCCAGGCGGTGCCGTGCTTGCCGACGTGATGGCGACGGCAGAAGTCGGCGAGATTGTGTTCGTCGGTGGGGCCGCCGTTGGCGGCGTCGATGGTGTGGTCGAGGTCGCAGCGGTGTGCGGGGATGGTGCAGGTGGGGGTGCGGCAGCGCTCATCGCGAGCGTGGAGGTAGCGGATGAGTTGCTTGTTCGGGCGGTAGCGGTCGACGGCGAGGGGGAGGCCGGTGTACGGGTCGGTGAACACGCGGTCCCAGCCGGGTGCGTTCGCGGCGAGGCGGCGGGCGAACGATGGGTCGATGGGTCCGTAGCCGGCGAGGTGTGCGGGTTCGGTGCCGATGCCGATGCCGGCGAGGGTGAGAGCGGGCACGGTGACCTGGATGCGTCCCGTGACGTGTTCGAGTCCGTCCCCGTAGGTCTGGGGACTGGCGGTGAGGAGGAGTTCGGCGAGGATGTCGGCGCGTCGCTGCCCGATCGTGCGGGTGTCCGCGGCAGGGTCTGGTGGATTCGTTCCCGGAGGCCGTTTCGGGTGTGGGCCGGTGATCACGATCTGACGGTCGTCGTCTGGAAGGGCGTTCGTGCTCGACGGGGCGTCGTCCGTGATTGTCGGGGTGTGGGGGCTGGTCGGGGTGGCGG